>DATHDG010000034.1:0-80008 GCA_035319125.1 Dissulfurispiraceae bacterium
CCACTAATCTGTGCGAAGCACAAAAAACAAAAAAAAGAAACAAAAACATAGGTCTTATAAGACTTATTAGACCTATCCTGCTTCCTTTTGCCCTTTGTGCTCCGCACAGACCCGTCCGACTTGCATGTGTTAGGCACGCCGACAGCGTTCGTTCTGAGCCAGGATCAAACTCTCAAATGTTTTCTCTGGCTATACTTCAATAAACGCGAATAAATAGAACCTGCCTCTAGTTTTCAAAGAACAAAAGTCCCTCCAGCACCATCCGCTTCTGTTAATGAGGATTTATCCAAGCAGCTCTGGCTAGATTTCGGCAACCCGTCTGTTATAGCTTGTGGGGGTCGCTCATCAAACCTTCCAATTGAGCCCTTTCTCTTGTGTTCACCTCAGCGACAAAAGCCTTCGGTACTGCAGAGAATGTCAAACTTCAAAGATCAACTGCTGACAGTTTTAGGATAGCAGGTTTCCGTAGTTGTGTCAACATATTTTATAACTGACTGTTATAACAACATAATTTCGAGCCAAGTCAACCCTCTGGTCAGAAAAGAAGTTCTTGCCCTTTAATTGTCTTTCTCGTAACCTGCTCAAAAATCCGTACCTTTCCATATTCGCCGTCATAGCCAGGCTCTATATATACTTTGCCACATCTCATCCTGGCAATTGCGTCCGCCATTTGCTCCGAAGTCGCATTCTTTATGTCACTCAACGGAGCGTCTATCATTATTCCGAATTCGTTGCCGAGACTGACAAGCATCCTCTCATAGCACTCATTGACTGTCTTACTGTTGACGCCAATGTGCAATATTTCAGCAATGATCTCTTGCAATGGTATGATCGACCTGAAAGGTTTTGCGCTTTCTGGTTTAGCTCCTTCAGCTCTGTCTGCGAGCTCGTGAACACGATGCATAACCCCAATAGTAACCTTCTTACCGCACACCGGGCACAATTGATCATACCTTCTTGTCTCCTCAGGCGTAAGACTAATTTTGCAATTTCTATGCCCATCATAATGGTATTTGCCTTCCTCCGGAAAAAACTCTATCGTGCCGGCGAAACCATTTCCTGTCCTAATGGCTTTCATCATATGATCATAAGACATGTCAGTCTCAAAAATGTTTGCTTCGCGACCCATTTTAGCGGGAGAATGGGCGTCGGAGTTGGAAATAAGAGTTATTTTATCCAGAGCTGAAAGTCGCCGGTTCATGGCTGGATCGGACGACAATCCAGTTTCAATGGCATGAATATGCGGCGTAAGTTCCTCGAAGCACTCCTCAAGAGAATCGAACCCCGATACCGCTCCAAACACTGAAAAATGCGGTGTCCACGCATGAGCAGGTATAAGCATTGCACCTGGCGAGGTATCCAGAACGAGCTTTAAAAGGTCTTTCGCATCTAGCCCAAGTATCGGCCTGCCGTCTGAATTTACGTTGCCAATCTTAGCAAGAGCTACATTCAATTTCACCGCGCTTGCAAAATCAGGAGCAAATACGAGGCAATGCACTTTTCGCGTTTTTTTCCGCTTGCTGTAAATGCAACTTATCTCTGCGGTCAGCAAAAACGAAACTTCATTTCTGCATGCATCAGGGATATCGTTATTTTGATATGCTCCTCTCAGTCTTAGAAGGCCATTCCCTAATGGCTCAAGCTTATCATTGAGCTCCTTAAACCAGTTCGGATGCGTGAAGTCACCAGTACCCACAACAGATATTCCCTTTAACTGAGCCCATTTCCAGATATTCTCCGGTGTCATGTCACCGCTCGTGGCCCTGGAATATTTAGAATGGATATGCAGATCCGCTATAAAAGGCATCGGCAATTATACCATGACAGACTAATAGGCAAGCACTCAGCCAGGACTTACCGACTGAATTCCCTGCCGGTGCGAACTATGAGGCCGCGTCCGGCGATCATCAGTTGAGCAGTAAAACTGCCCAGAATATCGATGATCACATCAAACAGAGAAGAAGTCCTATAGGCTATGAATGACTGATGGAATTCGTCGAGCATAGCAAACAGAGCCGATATAATAAGCGCTAAAATAGTCCAACGCAAAGACCATCGCCTGCTCAAGTTGCCTCGAAATGCCCTAAACAGCAAGACGCTTAAGATAAAGTATTCTGAAAAATGAGCACTTTTTCTTATTAAGACATGGATCAGATTTATACGCACAGGCGTAATATCAGGAAAAAAGAAACGAAGTATAGGCACGATAAATCTTGATGTATTGTCAGCCGAGAATGTTCCGCTTGACATCCAAGATATGAAGGCCATTATGACGACCACCGGCAGCCAATAATTTATTATATATCTGATCTCCGTCGGTTTCATATACGTACATGATATGCAAATGTGAAGGGTAAAATCCACTACTTGTCCGGCTTTTGTTCTTCATCATCGTCTTCTAGCATCCTGTGCTTAGGGCCCTCTGGATCATCATACTGACCGCTCTTAATCGACCAAACAAAGAAGAGCCAAGCGCCGATGCCCAATATAATCGATAAAAAAATAAGAAAGCCGATCGTCCACACAGAATAATTTGCCTCAACCTTTCCGAATTCTGAGCGAATTACTCACTACAAACAGAGAACTTGCGGCCATTGCTGCTGCTGCCATAATAGGGTGCAATAATCCTGCTATAGCAAGTGGTATTGCGCAAATGTTATAAAAAAAGGCCCAAAATATATTCTGCCTTATAATAAAGAAAGACTTTTTAGAAAGTTGAAGACAGGAAGGAATAATTTTCAGATCATTCCTCACAAGTACGGCATCGGCGCTTTCCATTGCGATATCGGTACCCTTGCCCATTGCAACCCCTACGAGCGCTTCTGTAAGGGCAGGAGCATCATTTATGCCATCTCCAATCAGCATTATGCTGTTTCCGGAAGCTTGCATTTTCGCAATTATTTCCTTCTTGTACAGAGGTGATGCCTCTGACACAATATGGCTGATACCAACAACTGAGGCAACTGCTTCAGTCGTGAATTTGTTATCTCCGCTTGCTATGGAAACAGAATATCCGGCGCTCTGCAGCCTGGAAACTACACCACTTGCCTCTTCTCTAGGCATATCAGAAACAATCAAAGCAGCTCGCACAAAACCGGACCATCCCATATATATAACCGTATCGCCGGAACTTTCAAAACACTTAATGTCCGAATTTTCTGCAGTACCGGGTGACAAAATCATGCCTGCTTTATGCATCAGATTCCAATTGCCTATTACTACTTTCCTTCCATCAGCAAAAGCCTCGACACCTTCTCCGGGAATTGCCTTAAATTCTTCTACATGAATCTGATCATAATAATTTGGCAAGACGTTTGCAGCCTTAACTATTGCACTCGAAAGACTATGCTCTGACTTGTTTTCAATAGCTGCAGCAAGTGCAAGAACATTGTCTTTATCACAAGAATTATCCAACAAAATAATCTCTTTAAGTTCAGGCTTGCCTCTAGTTATCGTGCCGGTCTTGTCAAATACGATATGGTTGACTTTAGACATATTTTCTATAACCTCACCGCTACGCATGAGCAAGCCTTTTGCAGATGCAGCAGTCGTACACAATAGGACCGCAAGGGGAGTTGCGAGACCGAGGCTGCACGGACATGCAATTACCAAAACTGATATGCCGGTCATCAAAGCGACCTGTAATGAATTGCCGCTCATCAGATAATAAAGTATCGTACCAGTGGCTATGATAATTATAAAAGGCACAAAATAGCCGACAACAGTGTCAGCGATGCCCTGTATCCTGGGTTTCCCAGCCTGTGCTTCCTCAACAGCCCTTATTATGCCGGATAATAAAGTTTCACTGCCGGTTCGTTTCACTCTGAAGATCAGACTGCCGTGAAGGTTCACACTGCCGCCTATAACTTCGTCCCCCGCTTTTTTCCCGACCGGCTTCGACTCGCCTGTAATCAACGATTCGTCAACTTCTGAGCGCCCGTCTATAACTTCTCCGTCAAGTGGTATCCGCTCTCCGGGAACAACTTCAACCAAATCACCTTTATTAACAGCATTCAATGGTACGTTGCATCGATCAAGAACCTGCCGGTTTTCTGATTGCATAAGGACACGCGCTTCCCTTGGACTCAACTCTCTGAGTTTCTCTATGGACTCAGAAGCCTTTCCTTTAGCTGCAGCCTCTATATATCTACCTAGTAGTATAAGCGTTATTATCATAGCCGCAGTATCAAAATAGACCTCTCCATTCTGCAATATCTGCCAGATACTGTATATAAATGCTGACCCTGATCCCAGCACTATAAGCGAATCCATATTAAAACGAAATCTTCTGATACCGTTGATTGTGCTTATTATTAAAGGCATACCCGAATATAAAATTACAGGCAAAGTCAGGCATAGCGCTATGATTTCTAAAATTAATTTTGTCTGCTGATCGATCCCCTGGAAATAGCCCGCGTAAAGCGCAATACTATATATCATGAGTTGCGACGAAAGAAAGGCAGCTGTGCCGAATCTCAGCAACAGGTCTTTCGTCTCTGACTTTCTGGCCTTGAAGCCTTCGGACTCAGTAAAAGGTTTAGGACTATATCCAACAGCACGAATTCTTTCAAGAATGGTTTCCACTCCCAGGACAGAAGGGTCCCAGCGAATCCGCGCCATATTAGTGGCATAGTTGACCCTCACATACGCTATGCCTTTTGTTTTTGCAAGGACACGCTCATTGAGCCATACACATGATGCACAGCGGATGCCGTCAATATATATATCGATTTCTTTCGCACCATTCGTATCCCTGACATGTGCATCGAATGGCCTGGAATCTATGTGCGCAGTGAAAACTTCCTGCGATATGCCTGCGTCCTTCCATGTTCTCTTTTCATAGAATTTGTCCAGACCCTCTTCATGTATCAATTTGGCTATGCCAAGGCATCCATGGCAGCAAAAGACTTTCCTAACAGTTGCTATTTCACCATAAACCGCTTCACGATCAGGGAATTCTAACAGACAGTGATCGCACTTCATGGATCACTAAAACAGCCTGCTAATATAGATGGCACCGGTAATTATCATCAATCCGCCGGCCAGCCGATAAAGCCTCCCTCTGAACTTAACTGACATAATGGAGGACAATCGGCCCACCAAGAAGAGCGCTGGTGTAGTTCCCAAACCAAAGAGCATGAGCATTGCCGCCCCTCTTAATAATCCTTCGACACGGCTGCCGGCTGCTGCTCCCGCACCGGCTGCGGCAATCAGCGATGTATACAAAAGCCCACAGGGAATGAATCCAAGAACTAAACCCATCGGGAAATACACCCCCAGGCCGCCAGTTTCTGAAATGGTCCTCATGCTCTTGATAATTAAAGAAGTGAGATAACTCTTGCTTGCCGCTTTACCTGGCCTAGAAAAATAAGCTCTCCACCCCAGAATGCCGATTCCCATGAATATCATCGTACTGCCTATGAGCGCAATCGCCGCGCTTTGCAATTTTTCGATCGATTTTGTTATGCCGAGAAATGATCCTGTCAGTCCTATTATTCCGCCAAGGATACTGTAAGTTGTGATACGCCCAAGGCTGTACAGAATATATGCGATAGTTCTGCGTTCGCCCACACTGATAGAATAGGCCGCAACAGCAGGGCCGCACATGCCAATGCAATGGCCGAAGCCGCCCATTAAACCTGTCATGAACATTAGCACATAAACCGAATCAATAGAGGACATCGAAAGGGAACTCAACTTGACCCTTGCCTGGAAGATCGACGGTTGCAGACCAGAGGGTTTTGCCGCTATGACAACGCGGTATGACGCCTTCGCCTGAATATCTGCTTTCGCCGGCCTTTTTTAGGAGCACATGATTATCCCCCATATACATGCCCGGCATTGCGAGTTCAAGAACAAGATTATCCCCAGTGTTGACTCCTTTAACATGAACAGAAAATATGAGGCTCTCCATAGCTTTCACTGGTTTCGGAGATATGTCCAGAGTCACTTCACTGTCGCCCACTGTCTTCATGCAGGCCCCTTTGGACAAATCACATTTTTCCTCTGCTGACAGAATCCCAATCCCATGAGTGAGTCCAAGACAGCACATTAGTGCAGTAACCAGAATACAGATTCCATAGCGATATATTATCTTGATGAACATTCTCATTATTTCTCAATGCTTCTGATGTAAGTAATTACCTTCCAAATACGGTCGGCTCCGAGTGCGTTATCCCAGTTCGGCATTCCGCCCGGCCTCCCCTTTGATATCGTTAGAAAGAGGTCTTGATCGCTATCTCCGTATTTTTTACTTTTAGTTGTAAGATTCGGACATATATCACCCTTGCCACCGACGCCATGGCAAGTCTGGCAGTTAATCTTGAATATCTCCGAACCCTCAGTAGCAATCTTCGCGTTGCCTGCGTAAGGATTTTTCTTTTGCGCATCTTCAGACAACGCAATGCCGGCAAATATAAAGATAAGAAAGATCATAAATGATATTATTACTGTCTTCTTCATTATTGTGCCTCCTTTTCAGCAAATATTCTCTGCTCGAAGTCATACTGTTTCCTGTCTTTAAGGATAACAACTTTCAGATCCCAATATCCATAAAGCGGGAACATAACCATCGCTTTATAAAATCCAGCCGACCTTGTTGCCTTGGAAATGCCGTCATATTGCCTGGTAGAAGGCCTGCTGATCTTTATCGAAACATCAGCGTCTGTCAATGTATTTCCCGATCTATCCTTAACCGATAAAACAAGCTTATTTCTTCCGGTTACAAATCCAGAGTTGATTATGTCGGCTTTCCATCCTGTGCCTTCATTCTCATGTCTCTTCTGATCCCACATTAAGCCAGTTTCATATGGTTTATCGATAACAAGGCCGTCGAAATATTGACTGCCCACAATTATAGAACCGGCTGTGGCCACAAGTCCCGTTAATACAATCAAAATAATAAAATATCTCATTTATCGTCGCTTGGCATAATAAAACTTATTGCCTTCCGCGTTCTCGCATTATTGCTTTCAGTTGACATGATCTCAATATCAATTTGCTGCACCTTTCCATCGAGCACCTGATTTCTTGCTGCGACAAAGACAGTTATCTTTCTGTTTTCACCATTGGCAATCTGCATATGGTCAGGAGTTATTTTGAAAGTACCGTGACTGCCAGTAGCGCTTATATTCAGATCAGCATTCTTATCCCCTCTGTTTTCTACAGCCAAGACGTATGAGTTGATGACAGTGCCGTCTGCAGCTGTCCTTGGTGCGAACGCAGGATTCGGCAAAATGGTCACGTCTAAAACAGTCCGATATGCTGAAAGGTACAAAAGAAAAACTAATGCTACTAGAACAATTACTCCGATCAACAAAACATTCTGCCTGAGCAGTTTACCAGACTCTCCTGATAATCCGAATGAATAACCGATCAGGCTTTTCTTCTGCCTCTTGCCCATCATAGCCGAGCATTTGTCGATGCACTCTGCGCAGTTGATACAAGCAGCGCTCAACCCTTGCCTTATATCTATATTCGTCGGGCATATCTTGACGCATGCTGCACAATTCATGCACTCTTCTTTACGCTTCTCATCAAAGGCTATGACGAGAGTCCTGTTGTCATATAGCACGCTTTGCACTTTCGAATAAGGGCAGACTGTAGCACAAAATCTGCGCCTGAGAAACATAAAGTTCAGGAATAAAATAGCAGTCATCACTATCCAGAATCCCCATATCAATCCACTTAGATCACCCGCAAAGAGTCTCTCAATAAATTCATATGGAGATACAAAATACCAGATTAAATTTGCAGCAATGATCGCCGTAATCGCAAACATCGCCAAATATGCTGAAGCTTTGTATATAACGCCCTTGTTTTCAAGCCTGTCAACAAATCTGCTAAGGTCTACAATAACGGTTTGGGGACACAGCCAGCCGCACCAGATACGTCCAAAAAGGATTGTCAGCAACACTATAAGAAATGTAAGGAATATAATTCCGACCAGCACAATGAAGAATTCTTCCATCCATATTGTCGTACCGAAAAAGTGAAGTTGCAATGAAGGCACGTCGAATCTCAAGGCACTTTGACCGCGAATCTGCAGAAATGGAATGCCTAATATTAAAACAGCTTGAAGTATTGCAGCGAACTTCCTCCAGGGTTGTATGCACTCAGTCATCATTATCCATCATTTTGTATTTGGCTTCTTCAACTTTCTTATAGCGCTTCTTATTTTTTGAATAATAATATCCAATAATTATCACAAACAGGATTACAAGAATCAGACCAAATAAAAAATAAGCGAAAGCCTGTGTGCTCATTGTATTTAAAACCCCTTATTATGCTTTGTGCCGGACCGTATTAGGGCACTTTTAATTTGAGTTAAAAGACAGCCCCCGGTCTGCCCAATGCAAACGCAGAAGCCGGGGGTGCTATCCTTGATCTATTTCTTTATCGACTCCTCATAAGCCTTAGCCTGTGTCCATCCGGTAAAGGATGGCGAATAGGCAGCTACATAATAAATTCCCCAAATAATCAGACCCCATAGCAAAATAAGCCAGCCTCTGGGAATTTTTCTAGCAGCATCTATTTCCTCTTCGACCTGAAACTCCTTTAAATTATCGATATCTTCCGCCATTTCAGCCTCCTCATTTTGACTGAATCGATCTAATGTACGCTACAATAGACCAAATTTTATTCTTGTCCAGCTGACCATTATATCCCGGCATTCCGCCTTTGGCCTTTCTTCCTGCAAAGACAGCACCTTCTGAAGTGCCTTTGTCTATAACGCTGAAATAGACATCATCCGGAACATCGCTCTTGTTATAGAGGAACTCACGATCGACAAGGCTCGGCCCGATATCGCCCTTTCCTTCAGCACCATGGCATGAAGCGCAATTATCCTTATAAAGGACCCTGCCGTCGGCAATAACTTTAGCATCAGACAAATTGATGCTGGTTGCTGCTGCCGGCGACTTCATTTCTATTCTAGCTTCAACGCGACGTGCGTCAACATCGGTACCACTGCCGGTAATGACTTCGGGTTTCTTCATTACAATCCTGTCGTCAGAAATACCGGCGCTACGAAAGACTTCACGAACGGACTTAGCCCGATTCTTCGCAAGCTCTTCATTTGCAGCTGCGCTTCCAGTTTTATCCGTATAACCTGAAATGACAACGCCTGCGCCTGCAGCCTGCTTCATATATTCAGCAAGCCCCGCAAGCCCTTTCTTTGCTTCTTCAGGCATATCATATTTCCCAACCGCGAAAAGGACTTTCACTGGTTCGGGGGTTACAGCAGCTGCGCTTTCGCCAGTAATAGGCTTTTTCGTAACGGCAGCTCCGATTACTTGCATGTAAGCAACAAGAGCATCCATTTCGGTCTTATTATTCAGATCTGCGATTTCCTGTGGAGTGTAAGGAAAATCGAGTGCTTTCATATGCGCCTCGACATCGGACGGATCGAGTTTGTTGTCTTTAATCCAGCCATATTTCGGCATATTGGATTGTGCGAAAAACGCCTGCGGGTTTTCGAAATGCCTGTAATGCCACATGTCCGGATACTTCCCGCCTATCCTCGCCAGATCAGGCCCTGTTCTCTTCGATCCCCATAGGAAAGGATGATCATAAGCAAACTCTCCCGCCTTTGAATACTCACCGTATCTCATAACCTCTGTCTTCAGCGGTCTGACTGTTTGCGTATGACAGTTGTTACAGCCCTCCCGCTGGTAAACATCCCTGCCGGCGAGCTGAAGTGCAGTATAAGGCTTAAGATTCTCAAGCTTCGGATGCATCTGTTCAGTCATCATAGGATAGAACATAGTAACTATCGTCCCAACCAGAATTGCAACTGTCGCCAGAAGAGCAAAAAGAATCGGACTATTATGGAGTTTTTTGTGGAATTCGCTAGCCATGTCGTCCTCCTTATGTCCGAGCCGGTGCAAGGGACTTACCCTTGCGGATCGTCATATAAATGTTATAGATGAAAAAGAGCATCCCAACGGTGAAGATAAGTCCCGCAACAGTCCTCATCTGCCAGTAGGGATAATTCCTGACCAGTGTTTCCATAAATGTGTATTTGAGGCTGCCGTCCGGGTTTACAGCTTTCCAGAGCGCACCCTGCTGGATACCGGTAATCCACATTGTAATCGAAAACATTAGCTGCCCGATAAGCACGAACCAAAAATGAGTATTGGCGATCTTTATGCTGTAGATTTCAGTGTTATATATTTTCGGAATCACGTAGTAAACAGAAGCTGCAACTGTCATTGTGACCCATCCCATGGTACCCATATGCACATGTCCAGGTACCCAGTCAGTATAATGGATCAACTGGCTGACAACTCTTAGTCCCTGCGTCGGCCCCTGAATCGTCTGAAGCCCATAAAACGTAATACCCAGTATGAAGAATTTTGTAAGGTAATTAGTTCTCATCTTCGTCCAGTCTTCGCCGACCGTATAATAGCCATTGACCACCGAGCCCCAGGATGGGGCAATCAGAAACATAGTGAAAGCGATGCCCAGAGTCTGAATCCAGTCGGGAAGCGGAGTGTATACGAGATGATGCGCCCCAGTCCACAAATAGGCGAACACTAAAGACCAGAATGCAATTATTGATAATCTGTGACTGTAAATCGGGATGCCGGTGGATTTCGGCAGGAAATAATAAAACATTGCCAATATAGGCGTTGTGAATATGAAACCTACAGCATTATGGCCGTACCACCATTCCACATTTGCGCTGTTTACGCCTGCGAATAGATGATAAGATTTAAAAAGACCGGCCGGAATTGAAAGATTGTTAACAATGTACAATACAGCGACAGCAATTACTGTTGCAATTAAATACCAAAGGGAAATATACATCTGCTCTTCTTTCCGCTTCAATATTGTGCCGAAAATGTTAATTGCAAACATGACCCATAAAATGACTACCACAATATCAAAAGGCCACTCGAGTTCCGCATATTCATTAGACTGGTTCATACCTAAGAATAGACTTAGCGCTGCCAATGTAATTGCAATGTTGAACAGGTAAAGATGATAGCGTGCAAGTCTAGGCAATAATAAGGGTCGCTTGGTCAATCTCATCACAATATAGTAAGCCAGTCCGAATATTGAACCGATGCCGAGCCCGAAAGCGAGCCCGTTTGTGTGCACTACCCTCAATCTTCCGAATGTGAAATACGGCGGGATGTTCCATGACGGGTTCCACATCTGGATTGATATCCAAAGACCTATCACGATGCCCACCACACCCCAGAAAATCGAGGAGACGATAAAGCCCTTCACCGTTTGATTATCATATTGATAATCAGCCATATTCCGCCTCCACTAAAGAATTGCTGTAGGATCCCAAAGGGATCCTGATTGAATATTCATACTAACGACACTGCCCACTCATATCCTCAAAATTTATTTTGCTTAAATAATCTTCAGTCATTTTTCTTAAATCTAACCAAACAGGATGCACCACGCAAGTACAACTGAAATTACATGCCCTTTTGTCCACAGCACACCTATTCGAAGCAACTGGACCCTGCATGACTGAAATAACATCCAATAAACTTATGGCTTCAGGCTCCCTTGTTAATTTGAATCCCCCCTTAACACCCCTAAAAGATTCAAGCAATCCGGCACGATTCAGCTTTTGCACGATTTTAGAAAGAAAACTCTTAGGGATTGCCATTTCCTGCGCTATCTCATCAACAACGGTCGGCAAATGCTTCTTCTTCGATAAATAGAGAAGACATCTTATTGCATAATCTGTTTCTCGAGTTATTTCCATAATCAGGACTATTTTTATCCTGATTTAGATTAAGCAAATCTGAAAGGTTTGTCAAGAGACTTTTTTTGGCGCATTAGAATGGCTTTTTTGGCAAGAAATTGGCTCCTGGGGAGGGACTCGAACCCCCGACCAAGTGGTTAACAGCCACCCGCTCTGCCAGCTGAGCTACCCAGGAAGCTTGATATTATCTCAAAAAATACCGGAGCTTGTCAATGAAAACAGGGCAAAATGCAGCATTGGCGCGTTACTGAGCTTAAATCCTACCCGCGCACAACCTCTCCGATTGCAGACCAGTCAAGATGGCTAAACCCCATTTGCATTGCCATTCGAAACATCTCGCGCACTTCAGCGGACACAGGCAGAGGCACGCCAACTTCATCTCCAATGCGCAGTGCGTATGTCATGTCCTTATGCATCCAGCGAAGAGCGAACAATGCGTCGTCATGCCTGCGCTCTATTATGTTTGGCGCTTTCATCTTTACTACCATGCTTGCCAGAACGCCTTCATTGACAGCCTGTAAAACCTTGTCCATATTAAGGCCGGATTTTTCAGCAAGCGCCATTCCTTCTCCCAGAGCAGCGATCTGGGCTGCGGCCATCATATTGTTTATCAATTTGAAGGTCGCGCCGGACGAAGGAGCCCCGAAGTGAATCTGGCTGCGGCTAAAGCTCTGAAGCACAGGTTGTATGGCCGCAAAGTCTCCAGATTCAGCGCCCACATATAGCTGAATAGTCCCGGCGGCTGCGGCTGGCTTACTGCCGGCCATCGGGCAGTCAGCGAATCTTAGGTTTTTATCTCGAGCAGCCACATAAAGCTCGCGCACCCATGCTAGTGAGAGCGTGCTGCATTCGACAACATAAGTTCCCGGCTTTGCGCCGGCAACTGCTCCATCCGGCCCCAACCATACTGCCTTGGATGCAGCGTCATCTCCAACAACGACTATTACAACTTCTGCGCTCGAAGCGGCAGCAGCAGGCGATTCCGCCCATTTTGCCCCTTGCGAAACCAGAACCGCGGCCTTCTCCTTTGTGCGATTATATACATGCAACTCGAAGCCGCCCTTGAGCAGATTTCCAGCTATCCCGGTTCCCATCGTTCCAAGACCTATCAATGCAATTCGTTTCATGGTTCCTCCCGATCGTACAGAGAACTTATAGAAATTATACTTTAAGTTTCTTCAAACCAAACCACTCCGCCATCCCTGATAAGGCATTTGTTTGCTTATAACTATTTTAGCCAAAAAGTTCGGCCAAAAAGTTCGGATAGAAACGCGCTGTCTGGGTTCTCACGGCCGCGCGAGCAGGCAAGGCAATTCCTCAACTGGAAGAAAATGATCATTTCGCGATCAAACTACCTTTTGCTGCACAAGGGTTAATTCAGCGCGCGAAAGCCGGACTTTTGGCTAAAATTCGACATATTTTAGGATCAAAGATTGGACATGTATTCTTCCCATTCTATGGGCAGCAGGTGCTTCTTTTTATTGTTGCATTCCTTGCAGGCTGTGACAATGTTGCTCTTGACCGATTTGCCGCCCCTGATAATCGGCACGATATGGTCCATGGTAAGCTCTTTCGGAGGGATTGAGGCGTTGCAGTAGTAACATCTTCCCCGGGAGCATTTTTTCTTCCACCAGGCACTTGCCCGGAGAATACGCGCCGCATTGCGCTCCCGTTTGGCTTCTTCGTCTGAAACTTCTGAAACGAATGACATCACTTCCGGCCTTTTCTTACTTCCTCCTCCTCATAAAATTTCTTGTAGAGAACCTCCCACTCCGTACTACCCTCCACCAGCTTTCTTGAAAAAGAGAGGAGTTTCTTGGTCACGGCTTCGTCTATGTCTTCTCCGATCTTAAGCTCATTGGCTATTGTCTTTTTTATTTCACGCCGAACTTCGCTGTCATCGGCCTTGAGCGTGACCAGCCTGTTGTCGAGCAAACCCTTGAGCAGCATATGGGTAGTGTGGGTTATCTTATCGTCGGAGAGCATCATAAGATGATGTTTCTTTCCTTCACGATCTTCTGCTTAGTCATATCAAAAAGCCTTCTATAATCGAGCCTGCCCTTTTCAATCTCTGGCTCAAACTTCTTGAGTATCTGGCGAACTTCATCATTTAACCTGTCTTCCACCATCAACTCTTCGAGCAGAAGCCTTTCAGTTTCCAAGATCAGGGTCTCCAGCGGCACGGCAGATTCAACCAGTTCCTTTTTCACAAGGTTCTCGGCTATCCTCCTTGCCATGGTCGGAACCCAGCTCTTCGGAATTCTCATCTTACCTTTCCATGAATGGGATTAGCGCGATGTTTCTCGCCCTTTTGACCGCTGTGGTCAACTCTCTCTGGTGAACAGAGCAGGTGCCGGTCACTTTCCTGGAAAGTATCTTGCCGCGCTCAGTCATATAACCGCGAAGGACCTTTGTATCCTTGTAATCGATAAACGCTATCTTGTCGGCGCAGAATCTGCAAAACTTCCTTCTTTGAAATCTCTTGGGCTGCATTATGTAATCTCCTCTGGGTTTATTGATTTAAAATGGTTCAACATCTGAGATCTCGTCCGGCATGCCGACATCTGCAGACGTCGGTCCACCCTGCGATGAATCTTTCTTGGAAAGGAATCTGACAGTGTTGGCTATGATCTCCATCTTGCTCTTCTTTTGGCCTTCATACTCCCATCTCCGTTCACGCAGACGGCCTTCCACAAGCACGCTCCGGCCCTTACTGAGATATTGCCCGCAGGCCTCGGCCTGTTTGCCGAATATTACGGAGTCTATAAAGAGGGTTTCCTCCTTCCAGTCGTCGCCGGATTTGAATTTGGAATTAACGGCTATGGAGAGAGTGGCGACCGGCGTTCCTCCGGGCGTATATCTGACCTCTGGATCTTTGGTAAGATTGCCTATGAGGATGACGCGGTTAAACATTATACGCCCTCTTTACCTGCGCCGGCAGGAGCCTCTTCAGGCGCGGAAGGCAGCCCGCTGATTTCCTTGGGCAACGCAGCAATCTGTTTCTTGCCGAGCTTGACAACCATGAATTTAAGGATGGTGTCAAGGACTTTGAAATGTTCTTCAAGCTTTTTAATCGTGTCCGCAGACGCCTTATAGAGCAGAAAAACATAATTGCCCATTTTCTGCTTGTTCATTTCGTACGAGAGACGCCTTTTGCCCCAAATATCTACCTTAAACACTTCGCCATTTGAGGTCTTGATAATGTCGGCGACCTTGTCCACCACGGCTTTGGCTTCCTCGTCGCTGAGTGAGGGGGAGAGAATTACAACGGTTTCATAGAAATTCATCAACTGCCTCCACATGGATATAAAGCCCCTTCTCAAAGGAAAGGGCATGGAGAACCGCTAACAAACAGCGGCAATCAACTTGTTTTTATACCATACTATTGAGTTCCAAATCAAATAATTTTATATTCCTTCATCTTCTTGCTCAACGTATTGCGGTTAATACCTAATATTCTTGCAGCGGCAACCTGGTTGCCCTCGGTTTCATTAAGCACAATACTGAAAAGTGCCTTCTCCACCTCAGAAACCACTGTTTCATAAAGGTTAGACTTGTCAAGTTTTTTCATCTCGGCAAGAAACCCGTTCAGTTTTTCCTCGAGAAATTCCTTGACAGAGCATGAATTGTAATCGTTGCTGAAAAGGTCTCTTCTTTCAATAACGCTGTCTCTGGACAATATGGAAGTTCGTTTGACAGTATTTTCGAGTTCCCTGACATTTCCCGGCCAATCGTACTGCGCAAGCGCCTTCTCGGCATCCTTCGAAAAGTCTTTCGGAGGAAGCTCGAACGTCCTTACCGACTCTTTCAAGAAGTGACGGGCCAGCGGCACAATATCATCCCTGCGATCCCTTAGCGGAGGTACTCTTATCTCTATTACATTAAACCTGTAGTATAAATCCTCTCTGAACTGTCCGCCCCTTATACGTGCCAGCAGATCCTTGTTAGTGGCGCCTATGATGCGAACGTCTGCTTTGACAATCTTGCTGCTGCCCAGAGGGCTGTATTCCTTCTCCTGCAGAAATCTCAGCAGTTTTGCCTGAAGATCAATGTTCAGCTCGGATATTTCATCAAGAAACAGTGTGCCTACATCGGCAGCCTGTATCTTGCCTGTGGTCTTTTCAGAGGCTCCCGTGAAAGCGCCTTTTTCCCAGCCGAAAAGTTCGGCTTCAAGCAGCTCCCCTGGAATAGAGGCGGAGTTTATAGCTACAAATGGCCCAAATTTGCGTCTGCTGTTGTTGTGGATTGCCCGGGCAACAAGCTCCTTGCCTGTGCCGCTCTCGCCAGATATCAGGACAGTAACGTCTTTTGTAGCAACACGGCCTATCTCTTTGAACAGCTTCATCATGCCCTTGCTTTTGCCGACGATCTCAGAGCTCTTTGTTTCCTCTTTGGTCTGTCTCAGCTTGAGCAGTTCCTCACGCATTGAGATGTCCCGAAACGCCTTTTCTACTACAATCTTCAATTCATCTATATCGAAAGGCTTTTCCAGATAGTCATATGCACCTTCTTTCATTGCCTCTACTGCGCTTTCCATCCTGCCATGGGCTGTGACAATAATAACGAGAGCGTTGGGATTAAAAATACGTATCTCCTGAAGGGCTTCTATACCGTTGCCATCAGGCAGCATAAGATCGAGCAATATAAGATTAAATTTGTCGAGAGTCTTCAGACCTGTCTTGATGGTTGTCTTGACAACAACGTCATAGCCGAGCGGTTCCAGTGTTTTCCTAATGACCCAGGCAACGCTCTCTTCGTCATCGATAACGAGTATCTTCTTGTCCATATTCTCGTATTATATGTGTACTATAATTCTTGAGTACTGGTGGGCGGTAGTGGTAGATACACGCTGAATACAGAACCGTCTCCGACTGAACTTTTCACCTTAATGATCCCGCCATGGTCTTTTATGATCTTTTTTGAGAGGGCAAGCCCAAGGCCGCTGCCTTTTTCCTTTTTCGTATAGAGAGGTAGAAAAATCCTGCCTATTTCATCCCTGCTGAGGCCTATCCCTGAATCCTGAAAATTGATCACAACCCACCGTCGCTTCCTGGTTCGCTTTCTGCTGCCTGGCACTGAGTCGTCATATATTAACACATATTCGTTCGACGGTCTCGTGGAAATACTGAGGCTTCTGTCATGCTTCACTGTTTCTGTCGCCTCAACTGCGTTCTTGATCAGATTGATGAACACCTGCATGAGCTTTCCTTCATCACCCGGAATATACGGCAGGCTGGGATCATAAGATTTTTCAACACAAATAGCCCGCTCCTTTAGAGCTGGATCCATTACTTTAAGGGCATGTTCTATTACCTCATGAATATTTAACTGATGAAAGCGGGGCAACCTGGTCATTGTCAGATATCCTTGAAGAACTGCGTTCAGACGGTCAGCTTCCTTCAGAATGAGGTTGACACACTCCCCTTCGGCATCGCCTGGAGAAGACTTCAAAATCTGTGCAGCCCCTTTAATTCCGCTAAGCGGGTTCTTTATTTCATGGGCAAGCGAGCCTAGCAGATAAAGCAGGTGGTCGAACTGGTAGTCTTCTTTTTCAGTCAGGGAAACATTCTCCCTGATAGAAAAAATTACACCTTCCAGACTGTTGGATGAATAAAAAGGTGCTATGTGAAGATCGACGTTGACGACCCTTCCTATATCTAATTCCATTTCCTTACAGTTATAAAGCCTGCCCTCAACCAAAGTTTTTTGAAAAAGCATCTCAATCTCATCGTTGCCGCTAAATAAATGCCCTAGCGGCAAATTTCTTATTTCTCTGAGTCCCCTGCCAAAAAACTCCTCTCCGGCCTTATTGATAAAGACAAGCCTCCCCTTGGTATCAAACAGGCAGACAGCTTCGTCCAGATTATTTATCAATCCTTCAAGTGATACCATATTATCAGCAGTATAAATTATGAGAATAAATAAACTGTTCGACAGATTCAGGCAGAAGATATTTGATGCTCATCCTTTTTTGAACAAGTTGCCTGATAGCCGTAGAGGATATGTCGACGCCGCTGACCCTGGCCACATAAGACTGCAATCCGCCGCGAAGGATAAGCAAATCTATACTCGTATTGTCAGAAGGTCGTATGGCTTCAACATATGGTGACGCAGCCAGCTCAGATACATTGCTTCCAGGTCTGGTAACAACGACAAAACTAACTTGTGAGACTAGACGGCTGGGCTCCTTCCAGTGAGGCAGATCCATAAATGCATCAATGCCTAAAATTAAAAAAAGTTTATCATCAGGATATAAACAGCGCAATCTGTCGATTGTGCTGATGGTATAAGATTTTTCATCATTCCTCATTTCAATGTCTGAAACCATAAAGTCACTATTGGAAGTCGTGGCAAGCTGGGTCATTGTGTACCTATGAGACGCATCAGCAAGGTCTGATGCTTTAAAGGGTGGGTTGCCTGACGGAATAAATATCACTTTATCAAAGCCCAGGAATTGCCGCACTTCCTCAACTGCGCGCAAATGCCCATAATGAATCGGATTGAAGGTTCCGCCGAATATTCCAAACCTCATCGCCGGTTCATGCTAAAGACTATGACTAACACTATCGCTTAAGCCGCAGCGCTTCATGAATACAGCTTGTGCGTTACAGCAAGCCACTCGCGCTGATCTTTTTAATGTGGACTATAGTCCCATTTTTCCCAAGGCATCCTCACCACGGCTTTTAGCCGCTGGAGCATCCTCCGGCAGATAAAGCATAACGCCGCCTTTGACAGGTCTGATGACAATCTTGCTTTCTGAAGCAAGCTGATTTGTGACCTTTATCGGGTCTTCACCATCATAATATTTCTTAAAGGCTTCATTGAATCCGGAATAGACTGTATGTATACCCTTAAATCCCTCTTTCCTGAGACTCACAATAGCTTTCTTGATAAACTCTTCGTAACTAAGCTTTTCAGGCATGGCCCTATTCCTCCTTTTTTTGTCCCATCAGTTATTCCCTGAGCTGCCCATGACCGAACACGACAAACTTGTTGCATGTCAGTTCTTCAAGCCCCATGGGCCCCCGGGCATGTATTTTGTCGGTAGATATGCCTATCTCGGCACCCAAACCGAACTGGTATCCATCATTCAGGCGCGTGGAAGCGTTGACGAATACAGCCGCTGAATCGACCTCTCGCAAAAACCGTGTAGCTTTTTCGTAATCGTTCGTCACGATAGCATCAGAATGTGCGGAGCCATATTTAGCAATATGGTCAATAGCCTCTTCCATATCTCTGACGATCTTGATATTAAGGATAAGATCAAGGTATTCCTTCATAAAGTCATCTTCTGAAACTTCCTTGACGTCAGCCGAAATAGCCTTAGTCTCACTACACCCGTAAAGTACCACTCCGGCTTTCCGAAAGCGGTCTGTCATTCCGGGAATAAATTTATTGGCTATAGCCTTGTCTACAAGCATTGTCTCCATGGCATTGCAAGTTCCAGGTCTTTGGACTTTTGCATTGAAGCAAATATTGGAAGCCATTTCGAGGTCTGCATCACGGTCGACAAAGACATGACAGACTCCCTTGTAATGTTTCAGCACCGGGATTCTGGAATTCTCGGTAACAGTTCTTATGAGTCCCTCGCCACCCCGCGGGATAACAACATCTATTATGCCTTCAAGTTTAAGCATCTCAATGATTGCATCACGGTCTGGTATGTCTATGAAGCTAATAGCTCCTTCGTGAAGGCCCTTAGCCTTGACAACCTCCCTCATTATCCTGACTATAGCCCTGTTAGAATTAATTGCCTCAGAACCGCCACGCAGGACAACTGCATTCCCTGACTTAAGACATAATCCAGTCGCGTCAGCTGTAACATTCGGCCGTGATTCATAAATAATGGCTATCACGCCGATTGGGACCTTCATTCTTCCTACTTCCATGCCATTAGGTCTTCTAACCATCCTGACAATTTCACCTACCGGATCCTGTAACTGCGCCACCTCTTCCAGCCCCTGTGACATTTCTAATACTCTTTTTTCAGTGATAGCAAGACGGTCAATTAGAGCAGGCGATAGGCCTTTTTTCTTTGCAAATTCAATATCTTTACTATTTTCAATGATCAGCTCGCCTGACTGATCCCTCAGTGACTCAGCAATCCTTATTAGCACCCTGTTCTTAAGTTCTGAAGAAGCCTTACCCAGGCATCTAGTACCTGCCTTGGCTTCGATTGCTTTTTGAGTCACGTAAGCCTTAATGTCCATACATCCCTCGCATACCAAAACTTGATGCTTTTATAACTTAGCCTAAACCGTACGTAAAAGCAACACTTATAGCATATATTATAGCAATAGCCCCAGGTTGAACAAGAAGTGCGTATTTGTTATATTGTATTTATTATGATAGGATGGAGGGGTTTATGTCGACACCGGTAGTTGATTTTGATCTTTGCATTGGCTGCGGATCGTGCGTGGAGCTATGCCCGGAGGTCTTTGAATTGCGTGACGATAAAGCGTGGGTTATTGGCCCGGGTAAATGTGACACTTGTGATTGCGAAGAAGCTATGAACGTATGTCCTGTTGAAGCAATAAAGCTGGAATAAGGGGTTAAAATACCAGGGCGGCTGTTCTCAGCCGTCCTGAGTCTTTCTTACAAATTGTCAATCCTCTTCTGGGCAAGTTCTATAAAGCCATAAATTTTCAGGTCAACCACATCACCTTTTATCAGGTATTGGCTGATTGTTTCATAGGCAGACATTATTGGACTTTTAATCACTTCAATATCTTCAGTCTCTTCAATAGGAAATCTTTCCCTCAGGGCCGCCGATGCAAGTACTGCTTTTTTCGCAAGATATACGGTCAGGACTTCAGTAGAGAGCCCGGATGAAACAGGCCCTTCCGCCAGAAGTTTGAACTCATCGCTTACATATCCTGTCTCTTCGATCAGCTCACGCCGAGCTGCCTCAACAAGACTCTCGCCCTTGTCGTTCAATCCTGCCGGGAATTCGATGACATATTTGTTCAGTGCCGGCCTGAATTGACGAATCATCAATAATTCGCCCTTTTCTGTAACAGGAATTACCGCTACAATCCCGTCGCAACTGACCCTTTCAACAGCCTCCCAACGCCGCATGTTGCCGCTATCATCACAGTATTCAAGCAGGACGACCCTAATGAAGTTTCCTTCCCAAGCTGTCTTCTTATTTACGATATTAAACGACTTTCGTTCAGCCATATACTCACTAAAGCACCTTTCAAATAATGATTGTAACTAGCCTATCCGGGGGGCCAGCGCATCTGTCGACCTCCTAACAGATGCAAATGGATATGATAAATAGTCTGACCGCCGTCAGGATTGCAGTTGTTTACTATCCTGAAACCTTTGTCCGCAATGCCTTTATCAACAGCTATCTTATTGGCGATTTGCAGCATGCGGCCTAAAACCGAGGCATCCTCGTCTGTAATATCAAGAAGAGACGGTATATGTTTCTTTGGAATTATGAGCGTATGCACCGGCGCCTGCGGGTTAATGTCTTCAAATGCCACAATAGCATCGTCTTCATAGACAACCCTTGCCGGTCTCTGTCTCTGCACTATCCTGCAGAAAACGCAATTTTGCATATGACATCTCTCCGTCTATAATTCTTCTGAAGGGCGTCGTTTATTGCGAAACTACATTTGAATTCTGGTATAGAAGCATGTACGGTTTCCAGTATGGCAAGCGCCTACTCCATGTTGTTTAACCTTGATCAATAAAGTATCTGCATCGCAGTCAAAAAAAACCTCCTTAACTTCCTGAACAGCTCCGGATGTCTCACCTTTTTTCCAGTACTTTTGGCGCGATCTAGACCAAAAGTGAGTAAAACCGCTCTCCAGTGTCTGCTTCAAAGAGGTTTCGTTCATGTATGCCATCATCAGGACATCTCCGTTTTCTGAATCCTGAATGATGGCCGGGATCAGTCCCTTCTCGTCATACTTCAATTTGGGCAGCATACATCCTCCTTTTATATTGAAAATGCGGAATACAGAAGCCGCTATCAGAGAGAAAACTATGTTTTTCTTTATCCTGACCTGCGGTATCTGCGGCCAAATTAAAGCTTATATCCTATCTTTCTAAGGAATTCCTTCCTCTCAGTTTTATCCATAGCCTGCTCAACACCTTTAGGTGGATAACCGTCAACAACCCCTATGATACCATTTCCTTGCTCCGTACAAGCAACGATAACCTCAAGCGGATTTGCTGTAGCGCAATATATATTACATACTTCCGGACATTCCTTGATTCGATTAAGCACATTGATTGGAAAAGCATCCCTGATAAGCAGGCAAAACACATGTCCAGCTCCAACTGCTTGAAGATTACTGATACAAGCGGCTGCAAGAGCATCATCATTACCTTCACTCCTGATCAAACACGGCCCGGATGCCTCCGTGAACGCAACCCCAAACCTGGCCTGAGGAACGGAAGTAACCATTATCTCATACAAGTCCTCCGCTGTCTTTATGAAGTGTGTTTGTCCCAAGATCACATTGCAACCCTCCGGAATGTCTATCCTGACGGCTTTAATATCCATAATATTCCTCCGTTTATTCTTAATATTCCTACATAATAACCGTTTTCCAGCGGAATTTCCTCACTTTGCGCTATGTTATAATGGAGATTAATTTATTCTTTATAAGTCAAAGGGTAATGCCCTAAATATGAAATTTTTATTTTTAATAGCACGATGCCGCGAGTTAGGCAGAGTTCGCACGCTACTATGGGAACTAACCTTGCTGTGGGTTGTATTTATTACAGTAGCAATCATTCCCTTGACGGGCACCGCAGCAGCCTCAGAAATCGCGCCCATTGTAGTAGAGCAAGTCAACAACGAGGTAATTATAACAACCGCACTTCAGCCAGACCAAAAGCTCATTGATGATCTCGACAGCGGTCTCTCAAAGGAGCTTGTTTTTTATGTAGACCTATTTAGACATTGGCACATATGGCCAGATGAGTTTGTGTTGGGTAAAAGAATAGTGCGTGTGCTCCAGAGTGATCCGATAAAACGGGAATACATCGGCACGAGTACTGAAGGGAATGTAAGAACAATAAAACGCTTCAAAGATCTAGGCTCCATGGTTGCATGGGCCATGAACGTTTTCGATTTTAAATTGACAAATGTTAAAGCACTTGAAGCGGACGATTACTATATCAAAGTGACGGTGGAATCCAATCTGAAAAAATTGCCGCCTGTCATTGGGTATCTGCTATTCTTTACTCCTACCAAGGAGTTCAGTCTATCAAAGAACTCAAACCTCTTCAGAATCTCCGGACACGACAGAGAGGCCAGATGAACATTCTTCGACCTCTAATTATTACAATGCTGCTCATCCTGGCTGTGGTCATGATTACAGTCATCCAGATTCATTTCATCAAACTGCCGAGTCTTGATGTCACGACACGCATTGTGCTCACAGGGCTGCTTACCGTCAACATCGCGGCACTGTTAACACTGATATTCTTTGTTGGAAAAAATCTGTATCGCCTCTTCGTAGACATGCATCTGAAAGTGCCGGGATATAAATTCAGAACCAAGCTTGTAGCTATTTTTATGACTTTGATATTGATTCCATCGATTTTTCTGTTTCTAGCAGCAAGCGGCCTTGCGACAGACTATTTTAACCGCCTGTTTTCTCCACAGCTGCGGGAACCCATAGAAAGGTCTGTCGAACTGGCACGCTCCTTCTATGATCTGGAAAGGCAACGAGCGCTGACAGCAGGCCGGGAAGCAGCACATGGCACTGTTGTGACTGCTCCGGGGCTTACGATAAAAAAGCTTAGCGCCTTACCCAGAGATGCGAGCGATGTGGTCAGGGAAGCCTTCAGTGGAAAAGAAGGTACTGAAGTAATATCTATGACAAACGGCGATGTAATACGGGCTGCAGTCCCGAGTTCCAGCGGCATAGTGCTTGCTGATATTGATGTTCCGGCAGCAATATCAGCTAAGTCCGAGAAGTTAAGGTTTATACATGAAGAATATTTAAAGCTTGGTGAGCTGCAGAAACCACTTAAACTAACATATATGCTTACTCTCGGATTTCTAACTTTGATAATGGTCTTCAGCAGCTTATGGGTATCTCTTAAAATATCTCGAGATATCACTACTCCGATTCAGGGTCTTGCGATGGCAACATCAAAGGTCGCATCAGGCGATCTCAATGTACAGTTACAAGTTACAAGTAAGGATGAGATTGGTCTGCTGGTCAGCTCTTTTAACCAGATGGTTGCGCAATTGAAAGACAATAAATCCTCCCTCGAGGAGGCCTATCAGATATCAGATAGGCGCAGGCTGTATCTGGAAAACATTCTTCAAAACATAACCTCCGGTGTAATCTTTCTTGATAACAGCGGTTACATACTGACCATAAATAAATCCGCCTGCGCAATACTGGGACTCGTCGCAGAGCGGGTTGTTGGAATGGATTATAGAAACCTCATTGCAGAACTCCACTCAGATGACCTGCTCAGAATGATCAGAGACATTGAAGGCAAAGAGGTCCGGGAGATTACAAGAGAAGTCAGGGTAAATCCTGCCGGCAGGCCTCTTATTGTAAGGGTTACAATCTCCGGGATACGCGAGTCCTTTTCATCCTCAGCATTGGGGATGCTCGTAGTATTTGAAGACCTCACCGACGTCATCAAAGCACAAAAGGCAGAAGCATGGCAGGAAGTAGCCCGCAGAATAACCCATGAAATCAAAAACCCCCTTACTCCTATAAAGCTCTCAACAGAAAGGTTGATCAAAAAATGGCAGAATAAAGATGAGGATTTCGGAGCTGTATTGGAAAAATCGACTAAAACTATCATCGCTGAGGTTGAAGATCTCAAAAGGCTCGTGGACATTTTCTCAAAATATGGAAAGATGCCGGAGATAAACAAATCTCCCACGGACTTGAGCGAACTGGCAGATTCTATCGCTGCACTTTACAAGGGATACAAGGACATCATACTGCATGTTGAATCGCAGCCTGACATCCCGAAGGTAAATATCGACGCTGAGCAGATTAGACGTGCGATAATAAACATTTTAGATAATGCTATAGACGCGATGAAACAGACCGGCAATATAAACGTCTTAGTCAGAAAGGCAGACCATCTGGTATTTGTAGATATAGCTGATACAGGCCCGGGCATACCGGATGATGAAAAGGAAAAGCTCTTCCTCCCGTATTTTTCAAAACGTAAGGGTGGCACAGGGCTAGGGCTGGCCATATCGGGCAAGATAGCCGCAGACCACGGCGGACGAATAATAGTGCGCGATAACCAGCCGCAAGGCAGCATTTTTACCATCGAAATTCCTATCGGTTCATAGCAAGGAGACCTCGCATGGCAAAAAAAACAGTTCTGATAGTCGACGACGAAGCTGGAATAAGGGAAAGCCTCACCGGCATCTTCGAAGACGAGGGATATGAAACATTAACAGCACCTACGGCTGAAGATGCACTCTCTCTGCTTAAAGAGAAATCGCCGGACATAGTTTTTCTGGATGTATGGCTGCCTGAGATGGACGGCATTGAAGCGCTGACAAAAATATGTGAGATCGATAATAATCTCCCGGTTGTAATCATATCGGGACATGGCAATATAGAGCTTGCAATTAAAGCGACGCGGCTAGGCGCGTATGATTTCCTGGAAAAGCCGCTTTCTCTCGAAAAAGTATTGCTCGTAGCACAGAGAGCTTTAGAACGCCGCAAACTTGAGGTCGAGAACAGAACACTCAGAGCCGACCTCGGCAAGAGGTGGAAGCTCATAGGAGAATCGGGAAAAATGCGTGCCCTCAGAAAGCAGATCGAGATGGCAGCGCAAAGCAGTTCTAGAGTGCTTATTCTTGGTGAAAGCGGAACAGGCAAAGAGCTTGTAGCAAGGCAGCTGCACGAAAATGGGCCGCGGTCAAATAGCCCGTTTGTTGAAGTGAATTGCGCTGCAATACCTCAGGAACTGATCGAGAGCGAACTCTTCGGCCATGAAAAGGGCTCTTTCACGGGGGCTTCTGAACGAAAGATAGGAAAGTTTGAGCTCGCTAATGAGGGATCTCTGTTCCTGGACGAGATAGGCGACATGGCTCTTCAGACTCAGGCAAAAGTGTTGCGAGTGATAGAGACCCAAGTCTTTCAGCGGGTGGGCGGAGCAAAGAATATCAAGGTTGATGTCAGAATAATTGCTGCTACAAATAAAGATCTTGCCGAAGAAGTAAAGAAAGGTAATTTCAGAGAAGACCTCTTTTTCCGGCTAAATGTCATCCCTCTCAGCGTTCCACCATTGCGTGAGAGAAAAGAAGATATTCAGCAGCTGGCTGAACATTTTATTGACATATTCTCAACTGAAAACGGAACAAAGCCAAAAGAGCTCGGGCCGGATGCAATACGCCTGTTCCACTCTTATAACTGGCCAGGCAATATCAGAGAACTGAGAAATGCCATTGAACGCCTGCTTATCATGGCTCCATCTTCTAATATAAGTGCTTCCGACATATCAGCACTTGGAATGCTCGGATCAACTCAGTCAATCAGAAATGATTTCACTTCCTTTACCACATTAAAAGAGGCTCGTGACGCCTTTGAAAAGGAGTTTATTTTGAGAAAGCTCCAGGACAATGATTGGAATGTGTCAAAGACAGCAGACTCAATAGCCGTTGAACGCAGCAATTTGCATAAGAAGATTAAAACATATGGCATCAGCGAAAACAGGATAAAGCAATGAGCGCTGTCGTTGCCATCATCGGCAGGCCGAACGTCGGCAAATCATCCCTTTTCAACCGCATGATTAAAAAAAGCGGCCATCGCAAACCAGCAGCAATTACCGAAGAGACTCCTGGCGTAACTCGTGACAGAAATTATGGATTCGTCGACTGGGAAGGCAGGAAATTCACAGTGATCGATACTGGTGGATTTTACCCTGAAGGTCTCCCGCATGAAGAACAGGAGATCGCAGATCAGGTGCGTGAACAGGCTTTGTTTGCTATAGAGGAGGCTGATATTATAGTCCATCTGCTGGACGGCAAAGAAGGACTGATTCCGTCAGACCGTGAAATGGCTGGTTTGTTGCGGGCGTCGGGGAAAAAAGTCTTCTGGGTTGTAAACAAGATTGATGTCCCGTCAAGAGAAAACAATATTATCGATTTTTATGCGATTGGCGGGAAAGACATCTATCCGGTTTCAGCAGCTAGCGGCCTCGGATTTGAAGAGCTGATGGAGCGAATTGTGGCCGAATTGCCTGCCTCCGGGTCAATCCTCGATCCTGCGCTTCAAAACCTGCCGAAAGTTGCAGTAATCGGAAAGCCCAACGTCGGCAAATCCACCCTGATCAACGCCTTTCTTGGCAAAAAACGCCTCATTGTAAGTTCAGTGCCTGGTACAACACGGGATGCGATAGATTCTTTATGCACGTATTATGGCGAAAAGTTTCTTTTTATAGACACCGCAGGCATTAGGAAAAAACCGCGACAATACTCTGTGGAAGGTCTCTCTGTCATGCGGACAATGAAGAGCATAGAAAGGGCCGATATCGTTATAGTCGTTGTGGACGCATCACAGGAAATTGGCGATCAGGAACAGAAGATTGCAGGCCTGGCCCAGGAATTGGGAAAAGGCCTTATCCTTTTTTTTAACAAATGGGATCTGGTCAAAGACCCTGAAACCGCATACAAACGACTGGCAGAGGAGATCAAGCTAAAACTCTGGTTCATGGAATACGTTCCGTGGATAACAGCATCAGGCCTGAAAAAGACACGAATCACCAACGTATTTCCTCTTATCAGGGAAATCATGGCTGAACGCCGCCGAAAGATCAAGACACACGAACTCAATGAGCTACTTTTAAAAATCCTTGCGAGGAAGCCATTTCCCCTATACCGCGGGAAGGAGCTGAAATTTTACTATATAACTCAAACCGGCATCGAGCCGCCTACTTTCAGGATTTTTGTAAATTATCCTTCAGGCATTAAAGCTTCACAGATTGGCTATATTGAAAAAGCATTGAGAACTCGCTATTCTTTTAAGGGAACGCCGATTCGCATTTTTGTCAAGGCGCGGCGGAATGTGGTAAAATAACGTGCCGGTGTGTCTGCGCTTTTGACGTTGCCCTTGTGGGCATTTATGGACTGTTTGTACGGGCTCAAGACAGGCAGCTTCTTCTCTAAGGAGGAATATAATGCAAAAAATTCTGGTTGCTCACGACGGCTCAAAATCGTCCGACAAAGCACTGAAGAAAGCTATTGAGCTCACTACAAGCTTCAATGCTTCGCTTACAATCCTCGCCGTCGTTCCTGAACTTTATCTGACAGAACTGGCCGATGTGGACCGCAACCGGATCTCTGATTCGCTTACGCGCGAAACCACAGATGCAATGGAAAAAATCAGAAAGTCGCTGTCAGGCAAGTCAATTGATGTTAAGACCGTCATTAGGCAAGGAGACCCGGCTGAGAAGATACTCGAGACGGCGCAGAAGATGAAGGTGGACCTGATTGTTACAGGATCTCACGGCAGACATGGAACTAAGAAATTCCTTCTTGGTAGTGTATCAGGCAAAGTCGTAGACTATTCCAAATGTCCTGTACTTGTGGTCAAGTGAGCTATAGCAAAGATTGAATTACCAGATCAATCGTGCTTTACGATTAGCCCAGCACGAAAAAGCAACGTCCACAAAACAGGTCTGGGGATGACGGTGTGCAACAGCAACGCGAGCACCAAATAGAGTAACGTTTCTCATAAGTCCTTCAGCCGTACGCCCAAACTCATTCACTTCTTTTATGATTTCAGTTTCAAGAGCGGCAAGACGCTCGTCAGGATTTGCAGTATTGATCCTGCCACATAGTTGACGCCGAGAAAGATAGGCCACTTGGTCACGGGCGCCTCCCACAGCTACTCCAAGCATATATGGCGGACAGCCCATTCCCTTTGCCTTTGCAACAGCATCAAGCACACAGCGTTTAATACCATCAAAATCACGTGCAGCAACTGATTTTCCGCTTTTATCAGCTCCGCTGTCCGGGAAAGCAGCCGGCAGCTTATATTGACTGCCAAGGTTTTCACATTCAGAACCCTGCAGCATTAAATCAATAGTGAGGGAATTCTTTTCAGTCTCTTCGATATGAATAAGCGGAAAATAAAGGCCTATATTGTCACCAGTGTTCAGGCCGGATATCATATCAACAGCATTCGGGCTGAGCGGAATCTTTTTTGTTGCAATCCTTGTCGCCTCGATAATATCCTCGCGCACCTGCAGCTGGCTGAGCCCACGCGGTACCCAAACAAAGAAAAATGGTATGCCCGTATCAAGGCAAAGCGGCCGCAAAGCAGCGCGAGAGGCAGAAATATGTTTCAGTGTCTGATTCATCGATTCCCTGACGCCCGGATCAGTTTCAGCCCCATACGCCCGCTTCAGCGCCTCTTCAACATCGCTGGGGATGGATGAAGCGACTTTCTTGTATAATTCGACAATCCCTTCTCTGAGTTTCAGCACATAGACCTCGAGTCATGCTCCACGAGTAATGAATTTCATTACAAGAATATCAGAATCAGCCCCCTTTAGCAACAGCAATCTAAGAGGCTAGTGCATGCCCCTCATCATGCGTCTTCCCTTCCAGACGGGCATGCAGTCGGAATCCCTGAATCGGATGACCTTTCCAGTAGACAAATCTTTCATGCGGCTTGCCACCAATAAAAGCTGGCCATCGCGGGAAAAGAATTTTGAGCCGGTAATTTCGTATAACCTTCCGCGCTGGAATTCGAAGCCCTGCTCCGAGATAAACCACGGCGGCCCTGTGATAACCCGGTAATCTTTTGCGCCTGCTCGCAGCATCACAATAACCGGACCTCTCATCTCGCGGCCAAAGTCCGCAAGAGTTCCGCTGATAGTAATCTCCGTGTTTTCGTCATAACCTTCCCAGCTCTCATTGCCCTCATTATCGGCAAAGGCTTGGGGAAATGAGAAAAAAAGAAAAAAGACCGCCAGAAGGAACAACTTTGAGCAGGCCTTCATGTCGTAAAGATTCAGCATTTTATCTACTCAAAAGAATCGGGGATAGGGGCTTCCAGGCCCATCCCCGATTCTTGTATAGCTGGTATCCGTTCTTACCATCCGCCCATTCTGCCCATGCCGCCCGTTCCCATGCGACCGCACATACCGCACCCGACTCCAGCCAATCCACTGGCCGTAGCTCGCTTTTGTATTTCGGTCCTGACGTCGACCATTTCCTTCTGCTTTGCCGATACCGCATTCCAATCAGTAGGGGTCTGGGATCGCAGGGTCATCAATTCAGTCCTCAACTGTAGCATCTTCTGCTTCAATGGCAGTATGTCATTCTGAAACTTGGCAAAATTCTGCGCTTGCTCAGGCGTGACTGCCGCGCCGGCCACCGGACAATTCCCGTAGCCCGCACCCATTCCCATGCCGTAGCCCGGTCCAATCGCAAGAGCTGCAGTCACTCCGACCACAACCAATACTGCTGCCAGGCTTGCTATAACACCTCTCTTCATTCTGCTCACCTCCTCTCATGGTCAATTAATTCCAACCATGGGAAAGCAACCGACGTGCCAAAAATAACAGACTGATATATATGAATATTACTAAGCATCACCACTTAACTTGTGCAAATCTTGCGTCTGTATCAATGCATTAATTGCACAAAAAGGATCAGTTCGACCCATATTCCTTAATCTTGTACTGGAGCGACCTCAAGGATATGCCGAGCATCTCAGCCGCTTTTCTTCGGTTTCCGGCCGTCTTTGAAAGAGCTTTTCTGATCGCCTCTTTTTCAAGACTCTTCAGGTCGTCGCCGTTTTTTTTCGGTCGCAACCCGCACAAGTCGTCAATATCCGGGATTTGCAGCTCGGTTCCCCTGGAAATGATTATGGCACGCTCGATAACATTTTCGAGCTCGCGGATGTTTCCCGGCCACGGGTATTTCATCAGGCTTTCCATTGCCGTTTCAGACACAGTCCTTTCTTCCTTACCCAGGCGCCCAGCTATCGAAACGGCAAGATAGCGCACAATTTCTTTCATATGCGATTTGCGCTCCCTCAATGGCGGGATCGCCACCGGAAATACATTCAGGCGGTAATAGAGGTCTTCCCTAAACTTGCCGTCGCTTACCATCTGTTTCAGATCCCTGTTTGTAGCCGCTATGACGCGCGCGTCGGTCTTAAGCGTGTTAAGCGATCCGAGCCGCTCAAACGTCTTGTCCTGCAAAACCTTAAGCAGCTTGGCTTGCAGCGCAATACTCATCTCGGACACTTCATCGAGCATTATGGAGCCGCCGCTTGCAAATTCGAATTTTCCCTTTTTCTGCTGTAATGCCCCGGTAAACGCACCTCTCTCATGTCCAAAAAGTTCCGATTCGAGCAGATTTTCGGGAATAGCAGCACAATTGATCTCTACGAATGGGCCCGCCCTTCCGCTCAAGCGATGAAGCACCTTTGCTACAAGTGTTTTGCCGGTCCCGGTTTCACCGTACAGCATCACAGTTGCATCAGTCGGCGCAACATCCCTGACCGTCTTCAGCACGCCCTCCATCCCCGCAAACACAATGTCCAGCGACGGGATATCTCCAAAGACAGATGACCTGAGCAGCGCATTTTCGCCGAGCAGGCATTGCCGGTCGAATATCTTTGCAACAGCAATCCGAAGCTGGTCAGGGTCTTTAAGAGGTTTTGTTATATAGTCGGCGGCTCCTTTTTTCATGGCCGCCACCGCGGTCTCGACCGTGGCGAAGGCGGTGATAACTATAAAATCGGTATCGCTGATCTTCCGGGCCTCCTCCATAAAACGGATACCATCCATTTTGGGCATCTTTAGATCTGATATTACAAGGTTCGGCGACATGGAATTGATCGCCTTGAGCGCCTCCTCCGGGTCGGCATAGCCCCTGACCGAATAACCCGCATCCTCAAGGATCCTGGTCATCAGAAGAAGAAACGAGCGCTCGTCGTCAACGACGATAATACGGAAGTTCTCTCGGCTACTCATGGTTCGCACCGTCAGGCCCACCGGGGAACGTCATCCTGAAAACGGTCCCGCGCGAGGGGGCACTGTTTATTGATATTTTTCCTCCAAGGGCATCGGACAGCCTTTCAACTATGGCCAATCCAAGCCCCGTGCCGGTCGTCTTTGTCGTAAAAAAAGATTCGAAGGCGCGGGATACAGTTTCTTCGTCCATGCCTACTCCATTGTCACTAACTATTATAATTATTTCTGTACCGGACCTTTCAACGCTCACTTCGATAAGTCCTGCACCGCTGATCGCCTCGACCGAATTTCTGAGAATGTTAGCGAGAATCTGCTTTATTTTCTCCCTGTCGGAGAGCATTACCAGGTTCTGACGGATATTTTTTTGAATGCTTATGGACGCCATCTTCGCAGGCTCCGACTCCTGCAGCTGTCTTTCCACCTCATCAACCAAATCGGCCACACTGAACTCATCCATCCTTATTTCCGAAGGTCTCGCGTACAGCAGGAGGTCCTCGGTCAGGCGTTCGAGGCGACGGGCTTCGCCTACTATTATGCCCAGTTCTGCATTCCCGCTGCCGCCCTTCTCGGAAAGATATTGCGCAAAGCCCTTTATGCTTCCAAGCGGATTTCTGATCTCATGTGCAAGAACAGCCGCCATTTCTCCGATCACTGCGAGCCTTTCCCGCTCGGCCATCTGAGCTGAAAGGGCCTCGGAGCGCTTCACCGCCCTGATGAAAAAGACCCCCATTATCCAGATCGCAACCACTGCAGCGCCGATGCTCATAGCCTGAAGCCTTGCCTGCCGGATGATGTTCTCTGCAGGATATGGATGAAGGGCCAGCATCAAGACCTTAACGGCATCACGCGCGTGTATCGGGTAGTTCAGCACAAAGACATCTTCGCCTGTCTTGAGCGTCATATACGCAAACACCGGTTTGTTCCCGTCAGCCGCAACCGCTATGCCGGCAGAGTCAACTCTCCGCCCCATCAGGTTCTCGTTGGAGTGGAGAAGTATCAAGCCGCTCCGGTCCAAAAGGGCCATGAAGGCAATCCCGTCAAAGGACGCTTCGGTTATTATGTCCCTGAATATGTTCTCCTTCGGTTTCAGCTCTGTCAGCGAAGGCTCAAGGCTGGACGCGATTCCCAGCGCCTGCAGCCTGAGGGATTCATCGGCAGCAGCCACTGAGTTGCGGTAGATAATGATTGTGCTGACCAAAGTTGCAACAGATGCGGCGAACAAAACGATTGCAAGATAGATGTGAGTTCGTTTAGGCTTGTATGCATGGCGTGCTTCTGCAAGCATACCTGAATTATACACAAAAACTACCGAGACCGATGGTCTATGGCAGTCCTCTTCCTTCAATAACTGCGCTGCAATGGGGACACTTCGAATCTTCAACTGCAACCGTCTTCAGAAAGAACCCAAGCCTTTCGACAAGCAGTTTTCCGCAAGAATGGCAGTATGTGTTTTCTCCACCCTCACCCGGCACATTGCCTTCGTAAACGTATTTGAGTCCCGCCGCGAGGCCTATCTCACGCGCACGCTTCAAGGTGCTAACAGGCGTTCGTGGCCGGTCAAGCAAATTGTGGGTAGGGTGGAATTGAGTCACATGCCACGGGATGGCAGGATCAACCGACCCTATAAACTCTGCCACCCACTGAAGGAATTCATCCGAATCATTGAGGGTTGGAATGATAAGGGTTGTAATCTCGACCCAGACGCCAAGGTCTTTCATCAGTTTTATGGTGTCGAGCACCGGCTGAAGGCGCGCCCCCGCGACCTTTTTATAGAAATTATCATCTCCCTTCAGATCAATATTGTTGGCATCCAGATAAGGAGCGACAACCCGTGTTGCAATTGGCGAAGTGTACCCGTTGCTGACAAAGACGTTCCTAATGCCCCTCTTGTGCGCCAGCCGCGCGCAATCGTAGGCGAACTCCATGAATATAGTAGGCTCTGTATATGTATATGAAATGCTCAGACAGCCGGATAATTCGGCTTCCGTCACTACCTGTTCCGGCGTCATGTTGTTGCCTGGTATGCCGGGATGCAGTTTCGGATAATCCGAAATATCATAGTTCTGACAATGAAGGCATCTGAAATTACATCCTACAGTTGCAATAGAATAGGACTTCGAACCGGGATAGAAATGAAAAAGCGGTTTCTTCTCAATCGGATCAACGTGACGCGCTACGACCCGTCCATATACCAGGGTGTTTAAGACCCCGTTATTGTTTTCCCTGACAGCGCAGATACCACGCTTGCCTTCCGGTATCGTGCAGTATTGACAGCAGAGATGGCACTTAACTTTGCCGTCGCCAATCTTGTCATAAAACATAGCCTCTTTCATAAATGCCCCTCTTGGTCTATGTCTAAATGATATCAGGGCCTGGAATAAGCGACAAGAGCATGGCTTATGTCATAGGAAAAATTGAGACAAAGAGGCTATAGCTAGAACGACGCCTCCTTGCGCGCTGAATCAGACTTTGACGATTTGGCTTTAGTAGTGATTTTGTCTGCCGTCTTATCACGAGAGTCCGTTTTCGATTCTCTGACAACAGCTTTTCTCCTCACCGCTGTGCGAGCCTTTGCTTTTTTTGCGACTGAAGGCTGATCTGCAGCAAGTCTGGTACAAACAATTCTTTCCGCTTCCAACCAGTTATCGAGTTCTCTACCTGGAACACACCCACTTTTCAGGTAAATCTCATAAGCTATCTGCTCAATCTCACGCCTGTTGTCCATCATACATGCCTCCTCACACAAACTACTTCAATTCATAGTGCGCCAGTGATAACGCATATTGACCCCTGAAATTGACAACGCTCTTATTTGCACCCAAAAGCACTATGGACATCCTGCGCGGTCAATCGCTATACATATATACTTCATATCATATAGCGCCAATCAATGATAACGAAATACTTGTTTTGCTGATTTTTGTGTAGGGAAAAAGATTACAGATTTAGCATTGCTTCTTATGACCGATGAAGACAAACCGTGAGTTTCGCTGACAGATGAAAAAATCGCCAGTTCTCAACCAGCACAAACTGAGTTTGTCGGCTACGTGACAGAATAGTAGGTCTGCAAAAAAAGTATCGGCAGCACTGGAAGGGTTCATATCTCATAATGTTATGTGCGCTGTCTTGCTCTTACTGCATCATCAATAGCTTCCGGACTGAATCCTCTGAGTATGATACCCTCAACATCTATGAGCGGCACCCCGCTGCGGCCACCGCTTTTTGAGAGCATTTCAGATCGTGCTGAGGCGTCGCGCTCAATATTGAACTCTGTAAGATCCACTCCCATAGATTGAAGGTGCGACCGCGCCTTGGTGCAATAGGGTCACCAGTCAGTCATGTACATTACAACCTTTATATCTTTAATTGAGCGGAGCTTTGGCTCCTCCTTTACCGGAGGATGTGGTTCGGCAGCAAGCTGTCTTGTATTTGATGGTTCGCCTTGTGTTGCCGGCTTAGCGGGCTGCGGAGGCGGAGGAGCAGGCATAGTAACTTGCCTGTCAGCCTGCTGAGCATCAGGCGGATAAGGATTCACTGGAATCTTCTTAGGCTCTTTAGAGGTTGCAACCGTCGGTACGGCATTTTCACCTTTTGGCAGAATTTTAGTCACAAGCATATACGTGGAGTACGCCAATGCAATTACTAGTGAGACAATTATTACATTCACAGCTTTCATTATTGCTTCCGGCCCTTCATCGCCTTTTCGATTTCGCGGTTTGCTTCGCGCTCCTTTATAGATTCCCGCTTTTCAAACTCTCTCTTGCCTTTGGCTAAACCAACTTCGACTTTGGCATTTCCATCTTTAAAGTATATCTTCAGCGGAACCAATGTGTATCCTTTCTGCATAATCTTGCCTTGAAGCCGCACAATCTCTTTCTTATGGAGCAGAAGCTTTCTTGTTCTCAGAGGGTCGTGATTCATAATATTGCCATGGCTATATGGACTGATGTGGCAGTTAAGAAGGAATGCTTCTGAATCCTTGATCAGTGCATAACTGTCTTTCAGATTGGCCTTGCCCTCTCTAAGGGACTTAACTTCCGTACCGACAAGTGACATGCCAGCTTCTAAAACCTCTTCTATGGAATAATCGTGGTAGGCCTTCCTGTTCTGACAGACCAGCTTCATCAATCATTATAGCACAGCGAGTTAGATCGTCCCTTCATTTAATCGGCCTGTATCGTATATAATCATCCCATTATTCATTTGGAGGTGACCTATATGAAACGCTTGCTTGCCCTGAGTTTGATATTATTGGTCTTCGCAACGGCTTGCGGAAAGAAAGAGGTCAAGAAAGTTTCATCAGATTCAAGACTGACAACCGAAGCTTTCGAAGTGGCAGACAAGATAAAAGATGCATATCTGAAAAATGACGCGACGACGATGGAGAGATATGTGACCAGGGATGGGTATATCAGTATTTCGAATGCGAGAAAAAATTTCGACTCAGCAGAACTCAATTTTACCCCAATGCTGGTCGAAATATATGGCGACACAGTCCATCTCTACATCTCGTGGAACGGCACATGGAAAAAAGGTCGCACTATTTTTGAAGACAGAGGCCTCGCTGATTTCGTCATGAAAGAAAAGCCGCTGAGACTGGATGAAATATTGCGAGAAAATCCATTCAGCAGGCCGGAATAGCATCGCTGAAAGGCATGCACAGCTTGCTCTCTTACGTAAGCGCTGTTTTCAGCAACTTCAGAAATTCCACGCGCGGGATTTCGCGAGCTCCAAAGCTCATTAGATGATGAGTTGTAACTTGGCAGTCTATAAGCTGAAATCCGTCTTGCATAAGATTTTCTACCAAATGCACAAATGCAACTTTTGATGCATTATCTCGCAGAGAAAACATAGACTCTCCAAAAAAGGCTCTGCCTAGCGCTATGCCGTAAAGGCCTCCCGCTAATTCATTATTCAGCCATGCTTCAACAGAGTGAGCATATCCAGCCGCATGAAGCTCAATGTATGCTGATTTCATTTCATCAGTAATCCACGTGCCATCCTCATTATTGCGGCGCTTGCGGGCACAGCCATGTATTACCTGCTCGAACGCCTGATTCATAGTAATTGCAAATATGCCTCTTTTGATTGTTTGTTTTAGGCTGCGGCTGATCTTAAGTTCATTTGGGAATAAGACAAGTCGCGGATCAGGAGACCACCAGAGAATAGGATAGTCATCAGAGTACCATGGGAATATGCCCATCGAATACGCAAGTAGCAGCCTTTCAACTCTCAAATCTCCGCCTACCGCAAGAAGGCCGTCACTTTCGGCAAAATCCGGCGGTGGGAATATAAGGTCATCAGTAAGATGGAAAACAGGCACTATGAGTAAGTAAAGTCCAGACGCCCTTCTTTAAGACCGATGCTGACAGTTCCACCCTTCTTGAGTCTGCCGAACAGAAGTTCTTCGGACAAAACATCTTTTATCTCTGTCTGCATCAGCCTTGAGAGCGGCCTGGCGCCATAGCGGGCATCATATCCTTTATCGGCCAACCAATCTCTGGCCTCATCGGAAAGAACGATTTTTATCCTCTTCTGCGTGAGCTGACGGTCAAGCTCACCAATGAATTTGTCGACAACTCTTTTCATAATTAACGCGTCAAGCGAATTGAAGGCGATGATCGCGTCCAGCCTGTTCCTGAATTCAGGGTTGAAGAGTTTAGTGATCGCCTCTCCACTCTTGGCATTTACATCACGGCTCCTGTCCCCGAATCCAATTGATCCCTTGTCCATCTCCTTGGCGCCTGCGTTGGAAGTCATGATCAGGATAACGTTGCGAAAATCCGCCTTCTTGCCGTTATTGTCCGTAAGAGTGGCATAGTCCATCACCTGTAAAAGTATGCTAAAAATATCCGGATGCGCCTTCTCGATCTCATCCATAAGCAGCACTGAATAAGGATGTTTCCGTATGGCGTCAGTTAATAAGCCACCCTGGTCGAATCCAACGTAACCTGGAGGTGCACCGATCAGCCTTGCAACAGCATGCTTCTCCATGTACTCGCTCATGTCAAAGCGATTGAAAGCAATCCCAAGGACTGCGGCCACCTGCTTGCAGACTTCTGTCTTTCCAACTCCTGTCGGGCCAGTGAAGAGAAATGAACCTATAGGTCTTTCAGGTGCTCCCAGGCCGGCACGTGATCGCTTAATAGCAGCCACCAGCGAATGAATAGCGTTATCTTGACCAAATACTGCCAGTTTGAGCTCGTTTTCCAAGTGTCTCAACTTTTCAGTATCCGAAGCCGAAATATTCCTTGTGGGCACCTTGGCAATACCAGCTACTATGCCCTCAATGTCGCGTACGCTAATAACTGTACGGACCTTTTCACGCTCCGCCAGTTTAAGTGTCGCCCCGGCTTCATCAATCACATCTATAGCCTTGTCGGGTAAATACTTGTCGCTTATGTGTTTTGCTGAAAGTTCTGCTGCCGCCCTTATCGCACCGTCCGAATACGATACACCATGAAACCCTTCGTAATAGGGACTCAGACCTTTCAGAATTTCTATCGTCTCATCAATGGTAGGTTCATTGATTTCTATCTTCTGAAAACGCCTCGAAAGAGCCCTGTCCTTTTCGAAATGATTCTTATATTCCTCATATGTGCTGGCTCCGATACAACGCAATCTCCCGGAATTAAGCACCGGCTTCAGAATATTGGATGCATCCATTGAACCGCCGCTTGTAGCTCCAGCGCCAACAATGGTATGAATCTCGTCGATGAAGAGTATCGCACCTGCGATATTCTCCAGTTCCTTTATTGTTGATTTAAGTCTAGCCTCAAAATCGCCACGGTACTTGGTGCCGGCCAGTAGCGCTCCCATATCAAGAGAGAATATGCCGGATTTCTTCAGTGCTGCTGGAACCTCTCCCATATGTATTTTCAGGGCAAGCCCTTCCACTATAGCAGTCTTGCCGACGCCCGGCTCTCCTACCATAACAATATTGTTCTTCCGACGCCTGCAGAGCACTTGGATCGTCCGTTTGATTTCAGGCAGACGCCCAACAAGCGGGTCGATGCCGCCTTCCGCCGCCCGCTCAACAAGATTGACTGTGAATTGCTTGAGAGGATCTCTGGTGTGCTGTTTTTTATGTTCAGATTTTGGAATTTCTGATTCATGCGGACAGATATGTTCTTCAGGCTTTTCATTAGAAGCTTCTTTCTCATCACTAAACGCGCCGGGCATCCCGTGAGAAACAAACTCCAGTACTGACAAGCGAGAAATACCTTCCTTTTCCAGGAAATACGCGCCATGAGAGTCATCTTCCAAAAATAGCGCAGCTAATATATCACCTGCATCGACCTCATTTTTTTCAGCGGACTCAATATGATTAAGCGCCCTTTGTATCACTCGCTGAAAGGATATCGTCGGCAACGGATTAGCATTGCTATTATCAGGCAGGAGAGGCACATGCTGATCGAAAAAATTCTCCAGAGCTGCTTTAAGCCTCAACACGTTGCCTCCGCAGCCGGTTATGATATCAATGCCGGTTTCGTCGTGAATGACTGCAAAAAGCAGATGCTCGGCTGTCAAATATTCATGCCGCTTACCCTTAGCGTCTTTAATAATTGCATCAAGTGTTATGCCCAGCTCTTTATTTATCATTCTTTCTCCATAATGCATTTAAGCGGGTAACCGTTTTTTCTCGCTGTGCCGTGGACTGCTGAAAGTTTGGTTTCTGCGATTTCGCGTGTATAGACTCCACATATGCCAGAGCCCTTCTTGTGAACGCTTAACATGATTTGCACCGCTTCTGCTGCCGGCTTGCTGAATATCGTTTCCAGGACATGTATAACAAATTCCATGGTCGTGTAATCATCGTTCAGAAGGATGACCCTGTATAATGAGGGCTCCCTTGTTTCGTGCCTGCTCCTTACCCGGATATCTTCGCCTAATTTTGTTCCATCACTCATAATGTAAATAGGCAGCAATCAATCCATACTATTTGCACGAACTGCATGATCCTGAACTGCACCCGGCACAGCCTGAAGAGGTTTGCTTCTCGACACCGCTCATTCCGAACGTTGAAAATTTCTTTACAACCTTATCAGAAGTACAGTTTGGACAGGATACAGCCGATGAGCCGAACACGAGTTTCTCGAATTCAAGATTGCAAGCTGAGCATCTATATTCAAAAATTGGCATCGCGATCTCCGAAAATGCTGCTTATAAAATCCTTTGGAAACGTGCTTTTATAACATCCAAATGTTCCACAGCATATTTTTTATAATTATAACATATGGCTTATTTGAGCTTGAATTATTGAATCAAATCATTTATGTTATAGACAGTTGTAAATATAATTTTTAAATGGCTGGGAGTGACTAGTGGCATCACCTTAGGGAAAGGAGGAGCTTATATCTATGCCGGAGAGTAAGAACCACAATCTTCAGGACTTATTTCTCAATCAGCTGCGCAAGGACAGGATACCTGTTGTCGTATTTCTTACCAACGGCGTAAGATTGAAGGGGCTTATCAAAGGCTTCGATAATTTTGTCGTGCTCCTCAAAGATGCAAACGAGCAGCTGATTTATAAGCATGCTATTTCCACTATAGTCCCCGAAAAGAATTTAGACTTCAAATCCGAAAGCGGCGACAAATAAAAGATATGGCTGCACCGAGGACCCCTTTCGTCACTGTCGATATCATAATCGAGCATGGCGAAGGAATCATACTCATAAAGAGGATAAACCCTCCTTATGGCTGGGCTATTGCAGGTGGGTTTGTGGAATACGGTGAATCGCTGGAAGAAGCAGCGGCGAGAGAGGCAAAAGAAGAGACCGGCCTTGAAATAAACATTATGAGGCAATTCCATGCATACTCGGCGCCTGACAGAGACACCAGGTTTCATACGATTAGCATAGTATTCATTGCCAAGGGCAATGGTGTGCTTGCGGCTGCCGATGATGCGGCTGATGCTGCTGTTTTTACCCGAGAAAGTCTGCCGGCGCAAATTGCATTTGACCATCGGACAATTCTCGAAGATTACTTCAGTGGGAGGTACTGAAAATGCTGCAGTCCATGCGCAAGCATGCGCGCTATTTCTATGTGCTGTTCATTATAGTTATTATCACGTTCATATTCTGGGGCGTGGGAAATGTCGACAAGTCAACAAGCGTCAGCGTGGCTGAAATCGGCAAAGAGAAGATAAGTGTCGAGGAATTTTGGAGAACCTATGAAAGGACACGTGATGCCTATCGCGAATTATACAAGGGGCAAAGCCTTGATGAAATCGACAAGAAACTTAACCTCAAGAAGATGGTGCTTGATGGAATGATAGAAGAGAGGGTGCTATTGTCATCGGCCAGAGATCTCGGCCTTGCAGCATCGGATGATGAACTCCAGCAGATTATAGTTAACGACCCCCGGTTCAGACGGGAAGGGGTGTTCCATAAGGAAATTTATGTAAAAACTCTCGCTCTTAACAGGATGACTACGGAATTATATGAATCCTTATTGCGCGACCAGATTGCGGTAGATAAGCTGAAGCGGATGATAGCGTCGAGCGTTGATGTCACTCCTGCTGACCTGGCAGACACGCCGGACGACCCGGCAAAGGCTGCAATGATAAAGCAGATGGTCCTTTATAACAAACGCAATGCCGCTATCCATTCGTACGTTGATGCCATCAAGAGGCAGATGAACATCAAGATAAACCAGGAAGCTATCTCATAACGGAGAGGGAATTTGATCGATTTATTGAGGCAGATAAGATGGCAGGACATAATTGACATCATACTTGTCTCAATAATTATTTACCGGGTCCTGCTAATCATAAAAGGCACAATTGCCGCAAAAATGATTGTTGGACTTGGTTTCCTGCTGGTAGCACTATTTCTTGCAAAATACCTGCAGTTCTATACGATTGACTGGCTGATTCAAAGTTTCTGGTCGCAGGTGGTAATAGTTGTGATCATCCTATTTCAGCCTGAAATCAGAAGAACGCTTGCTCAGATGGGAGAGTCTCCTCTGCTTCAGAGTTTCACGTCAGCAGAGGAACTGAAATCACTTGATGAGATAGTTAAAGCGGCCATAGCATTGGCCAACAGGAAGATCGGTGCGCTGATAGTAATCGAGCGTGAGGTCAGCCTCAAAGAGTATGTTGAAATCGGCACACAGCTGGATGCGAAGGTAACCAAAGACCTTCTGCTTAGTATATTTCATCCTACCTCTCCAATCCATGACGGTGCTATAGTGATCAAGGGAAACCGCGTTGTTGCCGCCGGCTGTTTTCTGCCGATCAGGCTGGGGACCGGCGTCAGCAAATCCTTTGGCACAAGACATAGAGCAGGTATAGCTATAACGGAAGAAACGGATGCAGTAGCGATCATTGTATCGGAAGAAACAGGCTTTGTGTCAATGGCTATAGACGGTAAGCTGAACTCGCCCTTTGATATGGGGACACTGCGTGATGTGCTTACGGAACTCTTCACTGAACATAAGAAAACCAAAGCCTCGCTGAAAAAAGCAAAAAGCCATCAGAAAAATATCGGGGTTCATGAATGAAGACAAAAGAGATAATCTTCGGCAATCTCGGGCTAAAGATATTATCCGTTACCATTGCCTTATCTCTCTGGTTTTTCATTACTTACAAGGGGCAATCTGAAACAACCATAGAGGCTCAGGTGGAGTTCAAAAATGTTCCTGAAGGATTTGAAATACTCAAACAGAATATAAAGAAGGTTTCGATTAATGTCAGCGGCCATGAAAGCGTCCTCAGCTCGCTTAAGACCGCCGGTGCCCGTGTTCTGGTTGATATGTCAAACGGCAAGCTCGGCGAGGCCAGCTACTATTTCGATACAAATGATGTGAGAATTCCGGCAAATGTTAAGATATTGCGCATAGAACCAACATATGTAAGGATTACGCTTGACGAATCCACAGCCAGAGATGTTGATGTCAAGCCTTATGTTGTAGGGGAACCGGCAAAAGGCTATGAGATAACCCGGATAATCACACATCCGCAGATTGTGAGAGTTGAAGGGCCGAAGACAGAGATGTCGCGGCTTTCTATTCTGCGTACGGACCCGCTCGATATAACCGGGCTTGACGCCGACATCTCGCAAAACATGCGAATCGATCCTAACGGACGCAATCTGCGCATCAAGACACCTGATGTAATGGTAAAAGTCATAATAAGGAGAAATAAATAGATGAAACTCTTCGGTACTGACGGTATACGCGGCAAAGTCAACAGGTCGCCTATGACGGCTGAGAACGTGCTGCGAGTTGGGATGGCCACAGCATCCGTTCTTAAAGACGAATTCGGTCGGCGCCAGATCCTTATAGGCAAAGATACGAGAATATCGGGTTATCTGATCGAAAGCGCGCTTACCTCTGGCATTTGCTCTATGGGAATGGATGTGACCCTCGTCGGGCCAATTCCGACTCCGGGCATAGCTTTTTTAACCAGGGCGCTGAGGCTTGATGCTGGCGTTGCCATTTCAGCCTCGCACAATCCGTTCGAGGACAACGGTATAAAGATCTTCTCGTCATCAGGCTTCAAGCTGTCAGATGAGTTGGAAAAAGAAATAGAGAGGCTGGTTCAGGACGAGAGCTTCCCGCCTAGAAAGCCGACGGGAGAAGGAATTGGCAAAGCTTACCGGCTTGAAGATGCGGCAGGCAGATATATTGAATATGTCAAATCATCCATCCCTAGAGGCATTGATCTGGAAGGGCTCAAGATCGTCATAGACAGCGCAAATGGCGCAGCATACAAGATTACCCCCAAGTTGCTGGGTGAACTTGGGGCTGAGGTAATTTCGATCAACGATGAGCCTGACGGGGTTAATATCAATCTGAACTGCGGATCTCTGCATCTTGAAGAACTGTCCAGACGAGTAAAAGAGACGGGGGCGCATATCGGGATTGCGCATGATGGCGATGCAGACAGGACACTTTTTGTTAATGAAAAAGGAGATATAGTAGACGGCGATCAGGTAATGGGCATGTGCGCAGCTGAAATGAACCGTGAAGGAAAGCTTAAGGGGAACACCGTAGTTGCAACGGTTATGAGCAATCTGGGGCTTGAAAAATATCTAAATAGTAGAGGAGTCAAGCTTTTAAGGACAAAAGTCGGTGACCGCTATGTCGTTGAAGAAATGCTCAAGGGCGGATACAACATCGGCGGTGAGCAATCCGGACACATGATCTTCTTTGACTACAACACTACGGGAGATGGGCCTATCACGGCACTTCAAGTGCTTTATCTGATGCGCAAGAAGAATCGACTCCTTTCGGAACTGACAAGCAATATTATATTGTATCCTCAGGTACTAACCAATATCACAGTCGCAAAAGGTAAAAGCTTAAAGGACATAGCCGACATAGCAAAAGTCATTGACGGCTGCACTGCTAAGCTCGGAGAAAAAGGCAGAGTTCTGGTCCGGCCATCCGGAACAGAACCGAAGATCAGGGTAATGGTAGAGAGTGAAGATCTCGGACTGACACAAATGATTGCCGACGAGATCTCAAATGTAATACAGAAACATATTGGCATTAAGCCCTGATCTGTACGCTGCTGCTGAAAGATGACAATTCTAGTCTCTTTCATAGCCGGCGCTGTTCTATTTTATCTGCATCGTTTTTTCCCGTATACGTCCGGATGTATTGTCTTTGTGCTGTTAGCGGCATTTGCACTTTTCACATTCAGAGCGCACGAAGTATCATCCCAAAGATATGCCGCGTTTCATTCAGCGTCAGCAGTGCTTGTTGTCGTTTTTATGCTTGCAGCAGGATATTACCGGGCCTCTTCTTCATACATAACACCACTTGACCTGGAACTGCTGTCGGGCGAGACGATCAAAGTCAAAGCCGTTGCTATATCTGAAGCAACACCCGTGCAGTCAGGCAGAAGCTATATCCAGGAAGTAGAAATACTAGGGTTCTTGCTGCGCAGCAGACCAATTCCGATATCACATATGCATGTTTATTCCGACCTCCCACTTAGAGAATGAGTAGTTTATGATCTCAGTGTAAAACTGCCTGGCGATACTGTGTTCATAAATCCCTCTTCCATATACAACATAGCAACCTTTCCGACTGGAAAGGTTGCTGAAAGACATGAAGCAGGTATTGGTAGACAAAACTTTCTGGAACATGCGCGCAGACAGTTGAATGCATACTTCATGAAGAACTTTGATAGAGATGCGGGTTCTTTCTTGATGTCAATCATTACAGGGGATCGCGGCTCTATGAGCAGCGACTTAAAAAAAGCTTTTAATACGACTGGGCTGGCACATATCCTAAGCATATCGGGCGCACATTTCGGATTGCTGCTATTTATCCTGTTCAAAGGATTTAGGATGATCATACGACTCTTGCCGGCTTCGGCTCTTCTGCGGCTATCTATTTACGCATCACCATCGCAGCTGGCGGCTGTGCTCTGCTTTCCCGTAATAACAGCCTATTTAGGAATATCAACCATGGAGTTTCCAGCCGTAAGATCGTTTATCATGATCTCTCTTTTTCTATTCGGTCTGCTTATCCATAGAAAGGGGTTATGACTGAACACCCTTCTTTTAGCCGCAGCTTCCATAGTCATGATACAGCCGGATTCCTTGACGGAGCTGTCTTTTCAACTCTCATTTCTAGCGGTATTATGTCTCGGGCTGTATACAGATTTTGAAAAAAGTTATATGCGCAAAAATATGCGCGATCAAGTTGCTTCCTGCAGTACAACAACCAACGGCAAAGAGGCCTTTAACCAAAAACCATCTGGCTTTTCAGCAGCATATATAAAAGTATTTTCAGCCGTGCGACGTTACATATTTTCATCTTTAATGCTTTCTCTGGCAGCTACTGTTGGCACGGCACCTCTTGTCGCCTATGTATTCAATTACTTCTCGATCATCTCGCCTTTAAGCAACCTGATTTTTACACCATTTATCGGTTTTATCATTCTGCCCATATCACTTATGTCATCGTTCATATTTCTCTTTAGCGGATTTTTCCCCTTCAGCTATATGATCAACTCAGCAACCAATACTTGTCTGGATGCAATCAAATATGTCGGGCACTGGGATCATGCAGACTTGCCCATTGCAGCATTCCCGCTCATATTGCTTATCTCATTTTATTTTGCAATATTTATTCTGGCAGTATATTCAACAAAAACTGTCCGCAAACCACTATTTCAGAATACCACGCTGCTCATACTAGTTATCACTACTGCAATAGTCCCTTTTATCGTCTACGCTTCATCTCAGTTTATCGACTATAAGAGACTAAGAACAACTGTTCTGGATGTAGGCCAAGGCGACAGTTCAGTGGTAGAGCTTCCTGACGGACGGGTTATGGTTATAGACACAGGCAGAACTGGTTTTCAGACTGCGTCATTCTTAAAATATCGCGGCTTCCGTAGAGTCGATTTCCTCGTACTGACCCATGGACATCCAGACCACTGCGGTGGGCTATCTTATCTTCAAACGCAATTTAATATTATGGAAATCTGGGACAACGGACTATGGCCTTGTCAGGATAAGGCAGCTAGGCGTGCAACTCATACGGCGCTGAAAAGGGGTGATACTGTCCAGGGCGAAGGATATTCGATTACTGTGCTGCATCCGTACGAAGGTTTCTATTCGACACTTCCTGAAAACCAGGTGGATAACGATTATTCGGCAGTGTTAAAGATAGAAGATAAGTTACACTCATTTCTATTTACAGGAGACATCTCTGAGGAAGCGGAGGCGGACATCTCTCATCTTGAGAAACGTATAAAGAGCACAATTCTCAAGATACCACATCATGGAAGCCGGAGCTCTTTGAATGTACACTTTCTGCACTCTGTCTCGCCTGCAGTGGCAATCGTAAGTGCCGGCAAGAATAATATATTCTCTCACCCTCACGCTGAGACGCTATCAGCTTATTCAAATAGCGCTCTATACAGAACGGACAGGGATGGAGCAGTGGGGATCGCATGGTCTATCAATGGCGTTATCAAGATATCCACAGCTCGAAATTTCAGAATGCTGGAGGCATATTCATAGGATGCCGAGATGATGAATATCCGGCGGCTATTTGAAATATGGTAGGGCTGTAAATATGGAACATATTTAATAACTTAACCGGTGAGTAAATATTTCAGCAACCTAAAATAGGTATTTTCCACAATTGACTCAGACCATAGACTATGGTTTTATATTACGAGTGATTCAATTCTGAATATCAGCAGTTTTTGTCTGCTTTCTGTCAATACTGGTCGCAGAATCCAATACAGGTGAGGCTTTTCCAAAAGGGGGAGAGGCTTTTTGCCTGATTATCTGCAACTGCCACATGTAGATATTAAATTTTATAAACCCACAAACATTGTAAGGAGGTGTGCATGACAAGAAAGCTATTTGGCCTTATGACTCTAGTAATCATTTCAATGGTGTGCGCAGCATGGGCTGCCGAATATGGCACCGCAGATGAAGCCAAGAAAATGCTCGAAAGAGCCATAGCCGAGGTACAGAAAGACAAGACTAAAGCCCTGGCAATGTTCAGCAAGGGGGAAGGCGGATTCAAAGATCGTGATCTTTATCCATATTGCGGCGGCCCGGACGGTAATTTTACAGCTCATCCAAGCTTGGTTGGAAAGAGCTTAAAGGAACTGAAGGATAAAAACGGCAAACCAATCGGCGAAGAAATATACGCAAAGGCAAAGGAAGGCGCCATTGCAGAAATATCATACATGTGGCCACGGCCAAACGAAACCGCACCAGTGCAGAAAGTTGCTTATTACACTAAAGTCGGGGACCAGGTCTGCGCCGTCGGCTATTATAAGTAATTGCTGTCATAGCTTTAACCTTAGCCTGAATTGGTATATTAAGACCTCTCCCCCCATAATGCCGTCTTGGTGCGTTATAATTATGCAGGAACGCCCGCTATTTTCTGATCGTTGCCATAACGCTTAAATACAGACGTACTCTAAGGAGGTCAAAAATGGGACTTTACGATCTAACCTTTTACGATCTGATCTGTCGCAATGCAATCTGTTATAGAAACAGGATTGCCTTTATGGAAGCAGACGATGGCAGCGCGCTTACCTTTGAAAACTTCAAAGATATGGTTGATCGACTTGCCTGCGGCCTCCAGGGAGCCGGCATTAGAAAGGGTGATCGTATCGGCGCTATTGGAAAGAACAGTAGGGAATTCTTTCTTTTATATGGAGCTGCTGCCGCACTCGGAGCTGTCATGCTTCCTGTCAACTGGAGGCTTTCACTCGGGGAAATGTTTTTCAACCTTAATGACGGTGAACCAAGCATAATATTTTCCGACCCGGAATATCAGCCGCAAATAGAATCAGACAGAAAGAAACTTTCCGGCAATCCGTTGCTGTTCAGTATCAGGGATGCCTCAAAAGAATTCCAGGGCCTCGATTCTCTGCTGGATAACGATGGGAATTTTGTCCCTTCTGATGTTGCATCAAATGACGGTTTTGTTATAATCCATACCGCCGCAGTCGCCGGCAGGCCGAGAGGCGCTTTATTGAGCCATAATAACCTTCTGTGTTCCAATTTGCATTTTATTGAGAGCCTCAAGATTACGCCTGATGACGTGCACTTGAATCTTCTGCCGGTGTTTCATATAGCAGGGCTTGCAATGCTGACAAGCGCTTTTCATGCGGGTGCACTGAACCTGAACATGAGCAGATTTGATGCAGTCAAGGCTGTCAACCTGATAGATGAAAAACAAATCTCTTTCTTTTTCGACTTTACGCCTATTCTCTCCAATATACTTGATCAACAGGCAAAGACCGGTAAGAACATCCGTTCACTTCGGGCGGTTATTGGCTTGGACGTACCGGATACGATAGAAAAGTATCAGCAGCTTTCAGGCGGCACTTTTTACACTTTTTACGGACAAACTGAAACATCATGTTTAGCAACCATAGGCCGGTACAATGAGCGTCCTGGTGCAGCAGGCAAACCTGTCATGCTGGGCAATGTCCAGCTTCTGGATGACAAAGACAGCCCTGTGGCCATTGGAGACACTGGAGAAATAGCCATGAGAGGGCCGATGGTTTTTAAGGGTTACTGGGGATTGCAGGATGACAACTCATATACCTTCAGAAACGGATGGCACCATACTGGAGACCTTGGACGCTTTGATGAGGATGGTTATTTATGGTATGCCGGTCGCAAACCTGAAAAAGAACTGATTAAGCCCGGCGGGGAAAATGTGTATCCGGCGGAAGTTGAAAATGCAATTCTGCAGCATCCCGCGGTTGAAAAATGCGTAGTGTTCGGAGTGCCGGATCCGAAATGGAAAGAAGGGATTAAAGCTGTATGCCTGCTCAAACAAGGGGCAACCCTGACGGCTGAAGTATTAATCAAGTTTGTAGGGTCGAAGATAGCCGGCTACAAAAAGCCGCAATATGTTCAATTTGTGTCTGAGTTTCCGCTAAAGCCGGATGGTTCGCCTGACAGGATTAAAATAAAAGAGTTATTCGCGAGCGCGCAGAAGCCTTCGTAAATCTGCATTTGCTATGTTAAAATGGACTCATGATAGCTATAGTAGATTATGGAATGGGCAATATCAGAAGCGTAGAAAAAGGCTTCAGGAAGGTCGGCGCGGATGTGAGGATTACGTCAGATCCAAAAAAAATTGCTGATGCAAGAGGCATTGTACTTCCGGGAGTGGGGGCTTTCAGGGATTGCATGGCAAACCTCGACAAGCTAAACCTTATCGATCTCATACTCGAAGAAATCAGGAAAGGTAAACCCTTTCTTGGCATCTGTCTGGGGCTTCAACTTCTTTTCACAGAGTCTGAAGAGTTTGGTGTTTGCAAAGGATTCAATCTATTCTCTGGCAAGGTCATTCGTTTCGATTTCGGACAACTCGATCCGGACAAAAGGCACTTGAAGATTCCGCACATGGGCTGGAATACAGCCAAGATAGAGAAGCGACCGCCTATTTTGCAAGATATACCAGACAATTCTTATTTCTATTTTGTTCATTCGTTCTATGTTGTTCCGAGCGATAAAGGTATTGTTGCCGCAACTACCGATTATGGAGGAGATTTTTGTTCCATGGTATGGAAAGACAATGTCTTTGCAACCCAGTTCCATCCGGAAAAGAGCCAGGATACGGGGTTAAGAATCTTAAAGGGGTTTAACACCTTCGTAGCGGGAAACCGGTAATGGCAACGGGAAAAACCGGGCCGATACCACAGGACAGAGCGTTCAAGAGCGTAATCCTCGGCACAGCAGGCCATATTGATCACGGAAAAAGTTCGCTGGTCAAGGCACTTACAGGCGTAGATCCCGACAGGCTTAAAGAAGAGAAGGAACGCGGGATCACGATAGATCTAGGATTTGCTAACTTATCCTTTCCTGAAGACAATTTGTCAGTTGGAATTGTGGATGTCCCCGGTCATGAGCGCCTGATCAAGAACATGCTTGCCGGTGCGGGCGGCATCGACATAGTCCTCCTCGTCATCGCAGCCGATGAAGGCGTCATGCCGCAAAGCCGAGAGCATTTAGCAATATGCGAACTGCTAAAAATCAAGGCCGGAATCGCTGTCATCACAAAAGCAGATCTTGTGGATGAGGACTGGATTCAACTGGTGTCCGAGGACGTTAGGAAATTTGTTAGTGGAACCTTCCTCGCAAACGCAGACATTATTGCAGTTTCCGCCAAAACCGGTTTGAATCTGGACATTCTTATACAAAAGATAAGGACGTTAGCCGCCCAAGTAAGCCCCAAGCTTGTCGACGGAATATTCAGGCTGCCTATTGACAGAGTATTCACCCTCAAAGGCTTCGGCACTGTAGTCACAGGAACTGCTTTGTCTGGAACAATCTCATTGGACAGCCAGGTTGAAATACTTCCATCAGGCATCAAAAGCAAGGTACGAGGGCTGCAGACGCACGGCAGAGCAGTAGATAAAGCTTATGCAGGCCAGAGGACAGGGTTGAACCTGCAGGGAGTCGATCGAGAACTTCTCCGCAGAGGCGATGTTGTAGTCATGCCTGAAAGGTTTGTACCTACACTGGCTATCGACGCAAAACTCGAAATGCTTAATGACGCACCGACTGTCAAGAGCAGGAGCAGGGTGCATTTCTATACCGGTACGTCTGAGACCGTTGCCAGGATTATCATATACGGCAATGAAGAAGTAAAGGCCGGCGAATCGTGCTATTGCCAGTTTAGGCTGGAAGAGCCTGTAGTTACGCTATCTGGAGACCGCTACATCATCAGACGTTTTTCGCCTCTGGAAACTATCGGTGGCGGATCTATCCTAGATCCGCACCCTGTCCGCCGCAAAAAGAAAATGGGGACAGGTGATCTGAGATTGTTTGAGACCGGCACACTTCAGGAAAAAATCGAAACTCTAGCGGCAAGATTCGGTGCGCAAGGCTGCAAAGTTGCTCAAATCGAAGGCTGGTTTCATGTCAATCTTCCTGAGATAACATCGACCATTGACAAATTAATCAGCAAGGGTCTTCTGCTTAAGACCCATGGCGTTCTTTTCCACCGTCAAAGCTTTCATAATTTTGCAAGCGTTTTAAAATCAGCACTCGCAAAATTCCATGTTGAAAACCCGCTCAAGGGAGGCATGCCCAAAGAAGAGCTTAAGGCAAAGCTTAGATCAGAGACAGGAGCTGGAGATGATATTTTCGAGCTTTTAGCTAAAATCGAAGACGTAGTCTTGGACAAGGAAATTGTTCGACTTAAAAAGTTCAAAGTGGCGCTTACTACTGCAGACAATAACTTGAGGGAAAAAATTACATCAATGCTCAACAAGGATGGATTTCAACCTCCATCAAAACCAGAGTTAGCCAAAGCGCTTGCAGTCAGTGAAAGTGAAGCAGGTGATCTATTGAAGCTGCTTTCCCAGGAAGGCGCTTTAGTGCGTATTAATGACTCCGTCTTTGTATCCTCAGAGCAATATGACAAGATGATCAGCCTGCTAAGAGCTTTCTATTTAAGAAAGCCGGAAATGACGGTAGCTGAATTCAGGGATTTACTGGGGACCACGCGCAAGTTTGCTTTACCCTTTCTCGAATATCTCGATTCTAACAAAATCACACTTAGGATTGGGGATATCAGAAAGTTCATGTTAAAATAACCAATGAAGAATAAGTTGCTGTGGGTGCCGGCTCTCCTTCTGACAGGATTTTTATTCGGAGGGATGACGTATTATCTTATAAGCATTGCAGGCAACATTTCACATCGTCCATTTTCCCCAAGGGTTCCTGCCCATATCGAAGAGACCAGCAAGGCCTTTTCCGAAATCGTCAAAGCTGTATCTCCGGCAGTGGTTAACATATCAAGCACAAAGTTGGTAAAGAAGCAGCAGGCGCCCTATGAAGATTTTTTTGATTACTTTACACCTTCACCGGACTCGAAGTCACGAAAGTTCAAAGAGCAGAGCCTTGGTTCAGGAGTGATCGTGTCTCATGACGGATATATCGTTACAAACAGTCATGTAATAGAACAATCAAGTGAAATCAGAGTCACACTTTACGATAAGCGTAGCTTCAGGGCCAGGACGATCGGATCTGACCTGAAAACCGATATAGCGATAATCAAGATCGATGCCAAGGACCTGCCGTTAATTCCCTGGGGCGATGCCGAAAAACTGCAAGTCGGTGAGTTCGTACTTGCTATTGGCAATCCGTTTCTATTGAGCAATACCGTAACAATGGGTATAGTCAGTGCTGTGGGCAGGGCTGATGTTGGCATTGCTGATTACGAGGATTTCATCCAGACTGATGCCGCCATAAATCCCGGCAACTCAGGCGGCCCTCTTGTGAATATCAAAGGTGAGCTTGTCGGCATTAATACGGCTATTTTCTCAAAAACCGGAGGTTATCAGGGCATCGGCTTTGCGGTTCCCAGCAACATGGTGAAAGCCGTCATGGAACAGCTAATCAATTCAGGCAGGGTCACTCGAGGGTGGATTGGCATAACAATTCAGGAGCTCACCCCGGAACTTGCGCAGCAGTTCGGGCTTAAATATCAAGAGAGCGAGCTGTCAGGAGTGCTTGTGAGTGATGTAACCCGGGGAGGACCTGCACAAAAAGCCAGTATCATGAGGGGAGACATAATCATAGAATACAATGGCCGCAAAATCCAGGACGTTGGACAGTTGCGAAACCTGGTGGCTCAGAGCAAAGTTGGCTCCCAAGCGACTTTAAAGATTCTAAGAAAAGACAAAGAGATCACTGTAACTGCATCAGTTGCAGAGTTGCCGGCAGAAGGCATTGAAGCCAAGATTGGGCCTCAGCAGGGGAGGGATGCATACGAAAGCGCACTTGCAGGTATGCGAGTTATGGACCTGACTGCTGCGGTAGCTAAACAGCTGGGCATTGAAACCGATGAAAAAGGCGTAGTAATAGTTAGCGTCGAGTCTGGAGCCCCATGCGAAGAGGCGAATTTAAGACGTGGCGACGTAATAAACGAAATAAACAGACAGCGCATAACTAACCTCAATGACTTCAACAAAATAGTCGCCAAAATTAAACCGGGCGACAACGTCCTTCTTTTTGTGAACCGCGGCGGCAGAAAATTTTATATTGCCGTTGATACCCAATAGTCGAACCCGGATTAAACTCTTAGATTTAGCTGTTAACGGGCATTCCTTCAAGATAGCAGTCTTCTAATATTTTTAGTTGGAGCTCCGCGTTTACTCGCCTCATAATGCTGCTATAATAGAACTATGACACTTTGCTTTATTACTATCTTAGAAATACTATTATTTGCTTCTGCTATTACTGTGACGATTTATCTTTCACTTGCACAGACGGACCTGAATTTTTATTACATTATTTTTTTCCTAATTACATTCTTAAGAGGTGAGAAAAGTGATCATGTTCGTTCGTTCATTGTTTATCGTAATTTTTACTCTGGCCGGCTATCTTTATGGACTCAAGACTTCGGTTCCCTGGCAGGGAGCTGTTACAGGGCTATTGCTTGGCGGTATTTTTCTTGGAATCGAGTCGAGGCTCGACAAAGTCTCTTTCGGATCGGTACTGGGTGGACTCGTTGGTCTAGGCATCGGCATACTGGCAGCACACCTGCTCCTCTTTCCTCTTACCTATGTTATTGCCGATGAAAGCAGGATACCGGCGTTTTTTATACTAAGTGCTGTACTCGGATACAGCGGCCTTATTATAGGGCTAAACAGAGGGAAGAATATGTCCATACCTGCCATTATGCGTTTATTTAAAGGGCAGGAACCTGAAGAGGATCTGAAAGTATTTGATACAAGCGTGATTATTGATGGAAGAATTGCCGATGTTATCGAGGTCGGTTTCGTAGAGGGCACGTTTATGCTTCCACAGTTCATTTTGCAGGAACTTCAGTATATTGCCGACTCTCCAGATCCAATACGTAGGACCAAGGGGCGGCGCGGGCTGGACATACTCCACAGGATCCAGAAGCTAGCCAATATACGAGTTAAGATCGTCGAGCAGGACTTCCCAAAGATCAAAGAAGTGGATGCCAAGTTAATCGCGCTTGCAAGATTATACAATGCCAAAGTCGTTACAAACGATTTCAACCTGAGTAAAGTGGCGCAAGTGCAGGGAGTCGCAGTCCTGAATATTAACGAGCTCGCAAATATACTGAAACCGGTCGTTCTGCCTGGAGAATCACTGAGCCTGTTCATTGCCAAAGAGGGCAAGGAACACAATCAGGGCGTTGCCTATCTTGATGACGGCACAATGGTAGTGGTTGAAAACGGTCGCAAGCTTATAGGTAAAACAATCGATCTTACTGTTACAAGCGTATTGCAGACAACGGCAGGCAGAATGATATTCGCTAAAGTCAGGGAAGATGAGCAGCACTGATCAAACAATATGCGCCATTATGCCGGCAGCCGGCTTAGGCAAGAGGTTTGGAGCAGAAAAAAACAAGCCCTTTTTCGTACTTGCAGGCAAGCCGATCATCATTTGGTCTCTTGAGCTTTTGCAATCAGTAGATGAAATAGATGAAATCATCCCTGTCGTCAGGGAGGATGACATATTGGCCGCAGCTGATTTGATTGGGGAGTACGGGATCAGGAAAGTAAAACGGATTATGGCTGGTGGAAAAGAGCGTCAGGATTCGGTTTACAATGGATTGCAAGCGGTTACAGGCAAAAGATCTATTATTGTTATACACGACGGCGGACGGCCCCTTGCTGAAACCAGAATATTCAGAGAGGCTATTCATGAAGCAAAGGGGAGCGATGGCGTCGTTGCAGGCGTACCGGTCAAAGATACAATCAAGGAAATAATTCCTTCAACCGACTCTGATAATTTTGCAGTAACGACAGTTTACCGTACCCTCAGGCGTGAAGTATTGTATGCGGTCCAAACCCCGCAGGTCTTCCCGGTTAATGTCATAAAAGAAGCCCACGCTAAAGCGCGCCGAGAACGGTTTTACGGTACGGACGACGCCTCGCTGGTGGAGCGTTACGGCGGAACAATTAAGATAGTGAAGGGTTCATATTCGAACCTCAAGATAACCACACCGGAGGATATTGTAATTGCTGAAGCCCTCCTTCGAATACGAAAGCAGGGGTCCGGACTATAAAGTGCGTATAGGAATAGGATATGATTCTCACCGCCTGGTTGAAGGACGAAAACTTATATTGGGCGGTGTCGAAATACCATTCACCAAAGGCTTGCTCGCGCATTCAGACGGCGACGTGCTATGTCACGCCATCGCAGATTCGCTTATAGGCGCACTGGGTAAAGGAGATATTGGAAGACATTTTCCTGAGACAGATGAGAAATGGAAGGATGCGTCAAGCCTCATTATCTTGAAGCAGATCGTTGACTGTACTATGCAGGAAGGATTCAAGATAGCATGGCTCGATACAATTGTAATCACAGAAAAGCCTAGACTTGCCGATCATATCGAAGCTATGAAGCATGCCTTAGCCGAAACAGGCATTTCCTACGAGGTCATTAATATCAAAGCAAAGACGAATGAAAAAATGGGGTTCGAAGGAAGGGGGGAAGGCATTTCAGCACATGCAGTCTGCCTGCTGACACAGCAGAATTCCTGATTCTTATTCTATGCTTTTCACTGCCTCGATCATAGCAGCTTCACCTGCTTTTCCTACCAGTGCATCCATATCAAGCAATATAATAAGCCTGTCATCAAGCTTTGCTATGCCTTTAATATACTCGGCGTTTATGTTCGAAGCCATAGGAGGCGTCGGTTCGACAATTTCGGCAGGTATTCTCAAGACCTCAGAGACTGCGTCCACAATAAGTCCCATAGTGATGCCCTGAATATCCATTATCATAATCCTTGACTGTGTATCGCTATCTTTGTCGCTAAGACCGAATTTAGAACGCAAGTTGACGACCGGGATCACTTTACCCCTGAGATTGATTACTCCCTCTAGATATTCAGGTGTATTGGGTACCCTTGTAATTTCTTTCATCCGGTTAATTTCCTGCACCTTTAGGATATTTACCGCATAATCTTCGTTTCCAAGCCTGAAGGTGACAAGTTGCAGTATTTCATTTATCAATGCCGGGGAGCCGGCAGGTGGTTCTGAATCGGGCTTTCTGGCCATAAGGGCATCCATAGACACCTCCATTAATAACTGCTTAATATAATCTTACGCCTAGAAGAAATTTTTTGCAATCACATATGCAACTGCAAAGCAAGGGAATTCAGTCTTTCAGTTGCCGGATCTTTTGGATAATTCCAGTAGTAGATATGCCAGGTGTAAATGGAAGGCTATGAACTTCAGCCACAAGGTCGGCGCCAATAATATCTGCTATTTTCCAGTCCCCTCCCTTAACGAGAACATCTGGTTTCAGCAGTTTTATCAATTCATATGGCGTGTTCTCATAAAATATAGTAACATAATCCACCATTTCAAGAGCTGCGAGAATTTCAGCCCTCTGGTCTTGGTTATTCACAGGGCGTCCGGGTTTTAATCTCGCCACTGACTCATCCGAGTTAAGGCCCACGATGAGGATGTCCCCTAATGCCTTGGCTTCTTTCAGATAACGGACATGGCCAACATGTAAGATGTCGAAGCAGCCGTTTGTAAAGACAATTCGGCTGCCTTTATGCTCAGCAAGCCTGCTTATCAATGCTTCGCGCGCAATAACGTATCCCATCACCCGAACCGATTTAACTTCTCTTTCGCTCTTGCCAGGATTTCCTTATCACTTTTATAATGAAGCAATTCGAGCGCTTCCTCCAAAGGGACCCATTTAGCGTCATCGACTTCCCAGCTTAAGTTGTTCGGTTCGCCCGAAATATAGCCGAGGAGGAAATATGTCACTGTTTTCTTGCACTTTGCATTTTCACCCTTTAGATAAAACCAGTAAGATTTCTGTCCGAGCTGGTCAATTATGGAGCCAGTAAGTCCGGTCTCCTCCTGTATTTCTCTAACAGCAGCCATCTCTGGGCTTTCATCCTTATCTATAATGCCCTTAGGGAGTGTCCATACCGTACCTTTCTTTGTTGCAATAAGCGCGACATCAAACTGATTGCCCAGTTTTCTATATATAACCCCTCCGGCAGAATACAGATACTTGAGGGCAGCAGGTTTTATCACGGCACGACCTTGTTGGCAAGCAATCTGAACATATCGTTATACATTACGAGCGCCATGAGTGCCAACAATAGCGCGATGCCGATGCGCTGCGAAATAGCAATGGCTTTTTCGCTGACAGGCTTGCCTCTGGCAGCCTCCACCGCCATGAATAACAGATGTCCACCATCAAGGACAGGAATAGGCAAAAGATTAAGCACTCCAAGGTTGACGCTTACAAGTGCCATAAAGAGAAAATAGGTTATTGCACCTGCTGACGCCGCTTTGCTTGATTCTGAAAATATACTGATCGGGCCTCCGAGGTTCTTAAAAGATATTTCGCCACTAAGTGTCATCCATAGAGAGTCAAATATAACCGTGCCCATCTTGTAAGTAGCATAAAAGCCCTTCAATGGAGCATCCGGCAATGATCTGCTTTCAACAATAGTATAAAGCCCCTGCCCGGTTTTCTTGATCCCTATGCGGCCCACACTTATAGTTTTGCCTGATTTGATCGTCTGGCTGACAGCCACTGGAGTAATAGTGAGCTTGAGCTGTTCCTGTCCCCGCTGCACATTAAAGTCCAGGGGTTTGCCGGGATTAAGACCAACAGCATTAACAATATCTATCCAAGTATTTATTTCTGTATCTCCGATCCTTACGATCTTATCACCCTTCTGAATACCCGCAGTTGCCGCCGGATAGCCGGGCTCCACTTCATCCACGATTGGCATAAGGTTCTTTAGATCAGGCACTGGAACCTCGATGCCGATAGCAAGAAGGGAAGTGTAAAGCACAAATGTAAGGAGTATGTTGAACATTGGACCGGCAAGTACTATCATAGCCTTTTTCCACAGCTCCTGAGCCTTGAACGACCGCCCTGCGTCTTCAGGACTAACTTCATCGCCCACGTCTTCGCCGTACATTTTAACGTATCCGCCAAGCGGCAACAATGAAATCAGATATTCCGTCTCGCCGAACTTTTTTCCTACTACGCGCGGGCCAAATCCCAAAGAGAATTTCAACACCTTTACACCACTGAGTTTGGCAAAAACAAAATGACCCAGTTCATGGACAAAAATAAGAACGCCAAAAAGCACTGTGGCAAATAAAAAACTCACTTATTTATAACCTCCGAAGCTTTTGCCCTGGCCCATCTGTCTGCTTCAAGCACTACATTCAGCTGCATCGCCTCTTTTATATCATGGTCCTTCATGACCCGTTTTATTATAGCAGGTATATCCATAAAGCCTATCAATCCATCTAAAAAAGCATGCACGGCAATCTCATTAGCGGCGTTCAGAACTGCCGGCATTGTCCCGCCAATTCCTGCTGCTGAATATGCAAGATCCAGACATGGAAACACATCGATGTCCGGTTTATGGAAAGTAAGTCCCCGCAGCTCTTCCCACCGGAGAGGTGTCATGATTTCATGAAGTCGTTCCGGGAATGATAACGCATATGCGATAGGCCCTTTCATGTCAGGATTTGAGAGCTGCGCCATGCAGCTTCCATCCGCAAATTCAACAATCGAATGTACAATGCTTTGAGGATGGATAAGCACGTCAATTCTGTCCAGCGGTATTCCAAAAAGCGCTCGAGCTTCAATGACCTCAAGGCCTTTATTCATTAGAGTCGCTGAATCGATTGTTATCTTTCTGCCCATCTGCCAGTTCGGGTGCCGCAGGGCGTCCGCGGGCGATATGTTCAAGAGTTCATCAGCCTTTTTGCCGAAAAAAGGGCCTCCAGACGCCGTGAGAATCAATCGCCTAATTGAATCCTTGCTGCTGCCGTTCATGCATTGGAAAAGAGCGCTATGTTCACTGTCCACGGGCAGCAACTTGGAGCCAGACTTCTTGAGTTCGGAGTTTATAATATCCCCTGCGATAACCAGCGTCTCCTTATTTGCAAGAGCAATGTCTTTTCCCGCTCTTACCGCCGTAAGTGTTGGAACCAACCCAGCGGAACCGACAATAGCGGATATTACCGTGTCCGCATTTTTCATTGCTGCAACTGTGCTGACACCATCCATTCCGCAAATGATATCGACTGCCAACCCTTGACCTGTGATTTCAGCTTTCAATTCGGCACAATTCTTAATATCTGCAACCGCAACCAGCTGCGGTCTGAATTCCTGAATTTGTTTCTTTAAAAGTTCGATGCCCTTCCCTGCAGCGAGGCCTACTACCCTGAAGCGATCAGGAAATCTGGCAATCACGTTCAGCGCATTCCTGCCGATGGATCCAGTAGATCCAAGTATAACGATATTTTTCATATAAGCGATTTCAAGAAATAAAGAGTCGGCCCCGCGAAGAGAATGCTGTCGATCCTGTCAAGGACTCCGCCATGTCCAGGGATAAGGCTACCTGAATCCTTAATGCCGGCATCACGCTTAAACATGGATTCCACCAGGTCTCCAACTATTGTTACAGCACCTATAATTGCGCCAATCCAGGCAAGCTTTGACATCCCAATTCCCCTTACCAGATAATGGCCGAAGACAATTGCTGCAAAGATCCCACCCCCTATGGATCCAACAGCTCCTTCCACCGTTTTATTGGGGCTGACCTCTTTGTACAATTTTCGCTTGCCTATGCTGCTTCCAATATAGTAAGCGAAGGTGTCAGCGCTCCACACGCTGAGGCAAAGCAGAAATATCCATTCACAGCCGTCAAGCCTCAGATACCACAAAGGCAGAAGCAAGACAGGGATATAAATGATGCTAACCACCGCGGGTGAAATATCCCTGAGTGCGAAAACCGGATTTTTCCTCAAGAAAAGCCTCGCCGATGCAATCAGCATGAATATGACAACAAAGGCCATTGTCATGGCCTTTTCAGGGGCTGAAGCAGGGACAAAAAAAGCGGCGCCAATCAGCAAAGCACCGCCTATTATGCCGACAATAGACATTGATCTCGGCGTCCGGTACATCGCATGAAATTCATGCTGAGCTAGTGCAGATATCACAGCCAGCAGGATAAGGAAGTATGCGGGCGACAATTTAACGACATAAAGGTAAAGAAGCGGAACGGCAATCAGTGCTACCACTACTCTTTTCAGATGCATTGAATATTTCCACCTTTGACCTTACCGAAACGCCTGTCCCTCATCTGATATTGATAGATTGCCTCAAGAAATTCTTCGCGGGAGAAATCGGGCCAAAGGGTACTCGTGAAAAAAAACTCAGAGTATGCCGACTGCCACAACAGAAAATTGCTCAATCGCTGCTCTCCGCTCGTCCGGATTATAAGATCCGGATCGGGAGCATCTTCAGTGTCCATTAGACTGCCAAGAGCTTTCTCAGTTATCTCATCAACGTCTTTTGAGGAAATAAACAGTTTTCTCACAGCCCTGATGATTTCATCCCTCCCTCCGTAACTCAGGGCGCAATAAACCACCATCCTCGAATTCTCAGCCGTTGTCTTTTCAACATGCTCAATCAGATTCCTGATATGTGAAGAAAGTTTCTCCCTGTTGCCTATGACTTTGAATCGAACGTTTTCCTTCATGAAATTGTCAAGATCATTGATAAGAAATGTCTCTAAAAGCGTCATTATCACCGATATTTCCGATGCCGGTCTCTTCCAGTTTTCCAGAGAAAAAGCATACATGGAAAGGTTTTTGATGCCTATTCCGCCAGCGGCGCGCACAATTTCAGAGGCCCTCTCAACACCCCTCTTATGTCCTTCTGAACGAGGCAGTCCGCGCATTTCAGCCCAGCGGCCGTTGCCGTCCATAATGATTCCAACATGATTCGGGATCGCTCTTTCCATCACCAGATCACCTCAGAGACGAAGACTATCTGCCCTTTGTAGAAAAAACATAGAGCTTGATGCCCATGGGATTCTTTCCTTTCAGAAGATCCTTGGCATTGCTAAGCAGATAGGGTTTAACAAGCACTATAAGTCTGTCATTAACTACCGTATAGTCAAGAATGTTACCACTGATCTCTTCCAGGAAGCTTGCCTCTTCCACCGAAATGCCGTTCCACCAGAAACTCCTGAGTTCTGACGAGGAATATCCTATGCTTCTGGCAAAATTGATCATCGATTTACGTTTAGGGGCAATAACCTCCGCATTGTATGATACGAGACGATCCTTCAAGGTCCAGTTGCCCTTTTCTATCATCAGATTTCCGGATTCCTTTTTGTATGCGTCTGCAAAGCCGCCAAAGTCTTCATTACTCACCCATGTCCTGACGCCTTTGTCGTTATAGAAATTAAGAAACCCGTTCTCATCCCATGCAAAAAGTGCGCGGCGTCCATCAGGAGCATAAACGTACTGAAAGTCATAAATATTGATACCTTGAGGCAGCTTTATATATGCACCTTTCTTAAAAGTGCCGTTATCATAATCCAAAGCATACATCTTGCCTTCAAATCCCTCGCCTTCGGAAAAGCTCTGTGCAGCAATGACATTTTCGACCTTACGAAGGAAAATGTCGTCGGCCTGCCATATAAGCTTGAAAGCGCCTGCTTCAAGCGCATAGATATAAGAACGCACGCGGGTGCGCGACCCTATTTGGCGTTTGGCAAGCATCGAGTCGCCGGTTGGAGCAGTGACAGGTCGGCCGTCGGACATTGTTGTAATAAGGAGGACATCACGGCCGTTCTTTTTTGCATCGACAGAATCAGCCCATAATACTTCACCTGTGCCTGGCGGATCGAACTCCCATTGAAGTTTAAGATCTAGATCAGGCCTGTAGATTCCGACATGGTCACCAGATGCCAAGACTATGTCCGGACTCCCATCTCCGTCAAAATCGCCAACGGTTAGCCGTTTGGCAGAGAAAGGCATTTTGTATGTCAGTAATGCCTCGCCTTCGCGAGGGGCAAATGCGCCCGCAGAGAATTTTAGTTGCTTGACAGCAGCCACATGAACTGAAGTCTTAGCTTCTGAAAACTGTTTGCCGTCGCTAACCCAGTAGAGTTTCTGAGTCATATCTACCGCGTTTTTCGACTCTTCTGCGCTGAGGATTAAAGCAACCTCAGCACCCTTTGCCTTTGCCTCTGTAATTACCTCGGCAGCTGAGGCATTCTGCAGGGCAGTATCTATGATTTCAAAGCGCCCGGAATCGAGAAGAGAGTGATAATAGGCATCTCCAAGATACCAGTCTATATTGCCCTGATAAAACAGCAGCCTAATCTTTCTTGCCGGGATCTTAATCCTGGCACCGGCAAAATCCTCAGGCTTGCCGGATAAAATCACACCCTTCGCGGCAGAAGTCTCTGCCGAATGGACTTCAAAAATCCCGACAGGCATTTGCACATTGCCCATTTGTTCCTTGGTAACGGGATGAACAAAAGGCGCCCCTTCCTTGAACGCGGTTATCCTCATCCCTTCCTTAACTGATGCTGACTTGCCTTTGTCGATGACAACTGACTTCCCGGCGATCGAAGAGACACTGCCCGATAGCGGAATGAAATAGGAGAGGATATCTTCCTTCAGCGCATTTAGCGATGAGCCGAGTGCCGCAGAGGACAGCTCTCCCTTTTGGGCCGCATTGCCAGCCATTGGCGCCAAAATCGAGACTGAAAATATCAACAGAACTAGTGAAATCACTTTTCTTATCATGGATGTCAAACACCCCCGATTAATCTGGAAAATGCAAGTAACAGTTTAAAATATGGGCTAAATATAAGTCAAAATGCTTGACTAATCCCGGCCTTTATGGTTTAAATAAATTTCATGAGAAAAATATCCTTGGTTTTCATATTGGTATGCTCGCTTCTCGTCGCTGCCGTTGTAACGGGCTGCAGCAAGAAGGATGTTAAACCTGAAGGTGCCTATGACCCTGAAAAGTACCTTACAAATGCAGATGTTTTAGTCAGTGAAAAGAAATACGACGAGGCACGCAAAGAACTGCTTGAGGTAAAGAACAGAGACTCTCAAAAAAAATACGGTGCGCTGGCTCAATTGAAGATAGCTGACAGCTACAATAAAGAGGGTGAACCGGATCTCGCTATAGCTGAATACCGCAAATTCATAGAAAATTATCCGGACAATCAGTTTGCTTCATATGCTCAGTATCAAATCGCTATGGCCTACTATTCTCAGATTGAATCTCCTGACAGGGGCACCGGTGCTGCTCAAAGCGCACTCATTGAATTTAACCGCCTCAAACAGCTGTATCCTAGAAATCCGTACCGTGACATTGTCGAACTGCGAATAGAAAAGGCGCAGAACGTTATTGCCGACGGTGACTTCATGATTGGAGAATTCTATTTCAATAAGGAATCCTATACTGCAGCGCTCGGCAGGCTTGAGGGTTTGCTCGTGAAATATCCTAATTATAAGAAAGCTGATACAACTATGCTTTTAATCGGCAAGTCATACACAGCCCTAAAAATGAGAGACAAAGCCAAAGAAACCTTTGACCGTCTCATACAAAAGTATCCTTCAAGTGATGCTGCAAAAGAGGCAGCAAAGCTGGTTTCACATTAATCCAGGACCGAACACAAAAGGATCTCAAGGCTTGCAATCGAACTATTATCCGGCCTATCTTGACCTAAAGGGCAAAAAATGTGTAGTGGTTGGAGGAGGCAAGATCGCTGAAAGAAAGGTGAAAATGCTCTTGAGAGCCGGTGCATCCGTACATGTAATAAGTCCGGAAATTACCGGATCGCTCAGGCTGCTTAAGACCAAGAGATGTATTCGATATTCGTCCAGGATATACAGAAAAGGCGACTTAAAGAATGCATGGTTGACGATTGCTGCGACTTCTGAACAAGAAGTAAACATAGCGGTGTCTGAAGATGCGCCTTTTCTCGTCAACGTGATAGATGCTCCAGAATTGGCCAACTTTATTACACCAGCTTTAGTGCAAACCGGTCCACTTCAGATAGCTGTTTCGACCGGTGGATCAAGTCCAGCTATGGCAGCATCGATAAGGCGTGAGCTTGAGCTGCTTTTCGATAAAAATATTGGGCAATATTTAAGCTATATCGGTAAGATGAGGAGAAAGCTTTTTGAAACCGTCCAGGATACTAAGATAAGAGAGGGCTTTTTCAAGATTGCCGGATCACCAAGACTATTGGATTTAGTACGCAAGCGGGGATTCAATGCGGCAAAAAAAGAAGTCATGCAAGAGTTGTCGCGTATAGAGGGATTAAAGTGATCAGCGTCGGTGTAATTGGAGTAGGTTATCTTGGGCAGCATCACGCGCGGATTTATTCCGAGTTAAAAGGCGTAAAGCTTACAGCCATTATAGACTCAGACATGAAAAGAGCTGAAGAGATATCTGCCAAATATGGCGGCAAGGCTTTTGCAAATCATCGCGATGCCATGGACATAGTTGACGCTTTCAGTATTGCAGCCCCCACTACGCTCCATCATAAAATTGCACTCGATTGTCTGAAAAAAGGCAAGCATCTACTGATTGAAAAGCCGATAGCTGCAACCATAGAAGAAGCAGACGATATAATTGCTGAAGCCGACAGGGTCGGCACTATCGTACAAATTGGCCATCTCGAAAGGTTCAATCCGGCCGTGCAATCTTTATTCTCGCTGATCACACACCCAGTTTTTTTTGAAGCTGAAAGATTGTCTCCATTTCTCGGCAGAGGAACAGACGTGGATATAACGCTGGATCTCATGATACATGACATCGACATTATTCTCGCGATACTTGCCCATGGTGGGCTGGCACCCGATGTCAAAGACATTAAAGCTTCAGCAGCAAAAGTGCTTACAACAAATATCGATGAAGCTAACGCATGGTTTGAATTTGAAAATGGTGCGCAAGCCCGTCTGACTGCCAGCAGGCTTTCATTCGAGAAGTCCCGGAAGCTTAAGATCTTTCAGGACAATGCGTTTCTGGTTGTAGATTATCAGAGCATGGAGATCAAGCGTTTTTATAACGACAATGGTAGAATAAGCTCTCAGATAATCCCTGTGGAAAAGCGTGAACCGCTCAAGGAAGAGCTTCAGGATTTCATCAGTTGCATAGTCGATAAGCGCAGGCCTCTTGTCTCGGCGTCCGACGGAAGAAATGCACTAAAGATAGCCATGAAAATAGGTCAAATTATGCCTGAAGTGAAAACTAGGAAAGGACAATAGCCGATACAAGTTAGTGAGGCTCTTAAGGGTACGATTTCAATGATACCAATGCTCGATCTTAAGAAGCAGTATTTGGACATTAAAGACGAAATTCTTTTTGCTATAAACGAGGTGCTCGAAAGCTCTCAGTACGTGTTAGGAAAGAAGGGGGCTGCGCTTGAGGAGAAGATCAGGTCATATTACGGTGTGAATGAGGCGATCGGCGTTGCTTCTGGTACGGATGCTCTTCATCTAGCAATCAGAGCACTGGGAATCGGACCCGGAGATGAAGTAATTACTACGCCGTTCACATTTTTCGCCACTGCCGAAGCAATATTGTACGTTGGCGCAAAGCCCATTTTTGCGGACATCGAGCCTGACACGATGAACATCGATCCCGTATCTGTAGAAAAGCTTATCACAAAAAAAACAAAGGCGATTCTGCCGGTGCATATTTTCGGACATCCAGCCGACATGCATCGCATAATGGATTTGGCAAGAGCGCATGGACTGAAGGTCGTGGAGGATTGCGCTCAGTCTTTCGGTTCCTCAATTAACGGCAGGAAGACCGGAAGTTTTGGAGATGCAGCTTGCTTTAGCTTTTACCCTAGCAAGAACCTTGGTGCATACGGAGATGGCGGAATGCTGATACTTAATGACCAAGAGACAGCCGAGATCGTGAGGAAATTGAGAAACCATGGCTCAAAAGGCGGCTATCGTCATGAATGCCTTGGCTATAACAGCAGGCTCGATGAACTGCAGGCGGCCATACTCCTGACAAAAATTAAAAGGATAGACGAATATAATGCAAAGCGGAGGGCCAAGGCCGGACTGTACACTAAATTGCTGTCAGGCGCTATAGCATGTCCTGTAGAAAAAGAAGGTGCCGTGCATGTCTATCATCAGTATACGATCAGATGCAGCAGGAGGGATGACATACAGACATCCCTGCGGGATAGGGGAATACCATCTGTTGTTTATTATCCGATCCCGCTGCACATGCAGAATGCCATGAAGTTTCTCGGGCATAAAGAGGGTGATTTTCCGGTAACGGAGTCGGTTTCGCGCGAAGTGTTATCTCTTCCGATTTATCCGGAGCTGGACGATGCAGATGTAAGCCTGATATCAGATGCTATCCTTAAATGTCTGGCTTAACTGCAGAAAGAGTGATGATAATAGCCGGCGAGAGCTCCGGCGAGCTTTATGGAGCTTATCTTGCGCGTGCAATCAAACATATCTCCCCTGAGGCGCGTATTTTGGGTGTTGGCGGAGACAGGATGGCTGCAGCAGGCGTGGAACTGCTGTCAAGAATATCAAGCTCTTTCGGACTGATAGAAGCAGCAAGGACCTATCGTGAACTGAAACAGACATTCAGAAAAGCCGTTGCAGAACTTTCATCATTCAAACCACAGGTTCTTGTGCTTATCGACTATCCGGATTTCAATCTGAGGCTTGCAGAGGAAGCGAGAAAAAGATTAATCAAGATTCTTTATTATGTGAGCCCTCAGATTTGGGCTTGGCGAAAAGGTCGCATAAATAAAATCAGCAAGCTCGTGGATAAGATGGCTGTTATCCTGCCTTTTGAAGAAAATCTATACCTTAAAACAGGCCTGAGCTGCGAGTTCGTCGGACATCCGGTGATGGATGAAATCAGAGATGTTGTCGGACAGGAAGGCTTCACTACTTCTGATTTAGGCTCTGCAGAACTGAAAAGGCATTTCAAGCAGAAGCTAGGTCTTGATCCGGGAAAACCGCTAATAACTGTCATGCCTGGCAGCAGGCGTCATGAAATATTAAGACTTATGCCTGTTTTATCTTCAGCCATACACAAAATTAGCGGAAAATATCCGGGTCATCAGTTGGTGATTCCCGTAGCGCCTAATGTTGAGGACTGTCTTTTCGACAGTGCAGTTATTCCGGCAACCTGCCGCCTTCTAAGAGACTGTGCTATCGATGCCCTTGCTGCTTCTGACGCAGCGATAATAGCATCAGGAACGTCAACTCTTCAGGCTGCCCTTATCCAGACGCCCATGGTAGTTGTCTATAGGCTCTCGCCGCTTACTTTTTTTGTCGGCAGGCTTATAGTCAAGGTTAAATTCATTAGCTTAGTTAACCTACTGCTGGAAAAATCAGCCTGCAATGATTCAGGCTTGAGGATAACAGAATTACTTCAAGACAAGGTATCGACCGAAAATATTGTTGCTGAACTTACCAATATAACTAATAATAACGCGCATCGCGCAGAAATGATCTCGCAGCTTGCATCCATCAAAGAATTATATGAAGGGAAAAGAGCATCTGCGCGGGTGGCGGAGATGGTGCAAGAGCTTTGCAATGTACATTCTTTATAACATTCTGTACGCCCTGGCGCTGATAGTTATACTGCCGCGAGAATATTTCAAAAGACCGCCCCTGCTCAGGCGCAGATGGCTCAAAGAAAGACTCGGCTTCCCTCAAGTATTGTCTGAGTCAGATAGAACAATATGGGTGCATGCCGTATCTGTGGGTGAAGTAATTGCCTCGGTGCCGCTGATAAAAGGCTTAAAGGAAAGGTATCCCGATAAATCGATAGTTATTTCCACCGTCACCGATACCGGGCAGAAAGTTGCCAATGAAAGGCTTGGAAGCATTGCAAAGATCATTTATATCCCTTTTGACATGACTTTCACTGTTGCCAATACTTTTGCCCGCGTGAGGCCGTCTCTTTTCATAATTATGGAGACCGAACTCTGGCCAGTAATTATCCATTTTCTGAACTCACGCGGCGTCCCTGTGTTACTGATGAACGGAAGACTTTCGGAGAAATCTGTAAAGGGATATAAAAAGCTCGCCTTCTTTTTCAGGCGCGTATTAAGTGACATTGCATTCTTTTGCATGCAAGACGATTTATATGCTGAAAGGATGCGCTGTCTTGGAGCCAAAGATGAAAACGTAGCTGCAATCGGCAGCTTCAAGTTCGACACAAAACCGCCAGGGCCGGCACCCGCATGGACCCGCAATCTCTCCAGACCCGTTTTAGTTGCCGGTAGCACACACAATCCCGAAGAAGAAATTATTCTGGACTTGTTTGAACAACTTGCACTGGAATTCCCAGGCCTTTCCGTTATAGTGGCGCCAAGGCATCCGGAGCGTTTCGGCGAGGTTGAGGAACTCGTAAAAAAAAGAGGGTTGAGGTATATCAAGAGATCGGAGATTCCAACTATTGCCCGGCAGTCAAATGCAGAGTCTTCTGCTGATAAGCCTCCTGGACACATTATAGTTATTCTTGACGTTATGGGCGAGCTTTCATCTGTATATGGCGCTGCGGATATTGCCATTATGGGTGGAAGTTTCATTGAGCATGGAGGCCAGAATCCTCTTGAACCTGCATTTTGGGGCAAGCCAATCGTATGCGGTCCACATATGGAAAACTTCCCGTTTATCGCTGAATTCTATCTTAAAAATGCTGCGATTTCAGCAGACAGGAAGACTCTTTTCGCGAAAGTCAGAAAACTCCTCTTGTCAGCTGACATGCTGGCCAGTATGGGAGAAAGAGCCAGGAACCTCTATGACAAAAATGCAGGGGCTACCAGCCGCGCATTGGATATCATCAAAAGGTTCTCTTAAGACGTCATTACCCGTCAGACACTTATCTATCAGACACTGATTCACATTGCAACACGTTCAAAGTTCATGTAAAATTTAGTAAGGTGTTGCCTGCACGGAAGGGGGAGATAAGGCCTCTTGGATTATTTATAGCTATATCATGGAAGACGATCAGATAAATAAAGTACAAAACTTCTTCAAGGCAGTTCTGAAAGCAAAAAAAATGCTCCAGATCTATCCTTCAAATAACGTCATTTATTTATCAGCATTGAATGAAGCCTATACAATTGCTGCCGAATATCTGGAAAGATACGGAAACCTTACCTGCCGTGTGAGACCTTCTGAGATACAGTTTGAATCAGAACCTGTATACCAGAGCAGCGGAAAAACCGACAACCTGGCGTTGTTCTTCTTCAAGGAGGGAATCAGCGATCTTACATTGATTGAAGGCTTGACCAAGAATGAATTCGAAGAACTGCTACGGTTATTGGGCATGGACTACGAAAAGGACGATACTGTTGGCGACTTTCTTTCAGCAGTTTGGGAGTTGGGGTTTGAGCATATAAAGTTTACGATTGATGAACTTGTCTTTTCCGAAGATGGTGCTGGCGCTGGCTATGGATTGCCTGGAGGAGGTGTATCATCGCTTCATCCCTCTTCGATGGGCGGCGCTGGTGACGGATCGCCTGGAGGAGGTGTATCATCGCTTCATTCCTCTTCGATGGAAGGAAACTATGGAGAATCAGGCACGCTATTCCTGTCTGGAATGCAAGATGATGGCAACCTAATGACCGAAGGAGGAATCGCCGGAGAAGGGACGGCGCCTGGTGCCCGTCAAGACGGTGATGTGACTAGGGCATATAATGACGCACTTGTAAGTGATGAGATCGTCATGCCATCGGTTGGTGAGCTGACTTCTGAAGAAAGAAGTCTTATTATTGCTGAAATGGACAGAGATCCCGCCGAGAAAAGCGACCAAATTATTACTATTCTTCTTACGTTGCTATTAGAATCGCACGGCTCGGCCGAAGCAGAAAAAATTGCAAAATCTATAGAGGAAGTTATCCTCTTCTCTTTAAAGAGGAATCAACTCAGTCCGGCGCTTATTATATTACGCTGGATTCAACAGACTAAACTGGATCGGCAGGACAGGGCCGAGATCCGAGAACAGCTTGATCACATGCTGTCTTTCTGTCGGTCATCCAAGGTAATGGAAATTCTCGGGCGCATGCTCGATACGTCAAGAGATATTAATGAGGAGCATGTGCAGGAATTTGCGAACTGCCTCGGAGGAGAGTCTGCTGATGCCTTTATAGCCCTCCTCGAACACCTCCAGAGCATCCATGCGCGGCGAATAGTCAACAATATTCTGATAATGCTCGGCAAGGAGAACCTTAAGGCCCTTAGCGATAGACTCAAAGACCCCACATGGTATGTAGTGAGAAATATGGTGTATGTTCTGCGCAATATTGGCAACAGCGCGCTTCTGGAGGATATTTTGTCAGTTGCAAGGCACGAACATCCAAGGGTACGGTTGGAGGTTGTAAAAGCTCTGAACGACTTCAAGAGCGTCAGGGCATTGGAGGCGCTTAAAGATTATTTTGATGACATCGATGCAACAGTACGGTTGTCTGCTATTGCTGTTATCGGCAACATGGCAAAAGACAATTCAGGTGCACGACTGTATGCGCGGGACGTTTTGATTGCAAAGATCAGGGAGAAGAGGTTTGAAGAACGCGACTTCAGAGAGAAGAAGTTGTTCTATGAAACTCTGGCCATGTTCCATGATAAAGACGCCGATGCTTTCATGATGGAGACATTAAAGAAAAAAAGCCTTTTTGGAGGGAAAAAACTGTCTGAATCCAAAGCCTGCGCTGCACATTACCTGGGCCTGGCAGGGTCGAAAGCAGCAAGTCCTCTTCTCCAAAAACTGAGCAGGTCTTCAGACCAATTGCTTAAAGAACATGCTATAGCTGCTCTACAGAGGTTGAAGGATGAATAAACCACGCCCCCAGGCAATAAAGGAAGCAAAAGACATTATCAACAGGCTTGCAATCATGTTCAAGATCAGCCAGCACTTTGATGTCAATAATGAGGCCGTAGTTAGGTCCGTTGATGCATTCATTGAGGCAGTCAGGCCAGTGATCAATTCAGAGAATATCGTAAAGATTGAGCTCCTGGGGGAGTACTTTCATTTCAATGATGCAAGGGTAAGATATTCGGTACAATATTATGTCAATTTCGATTTTCTTATAGCAGAATTCCGCAAGCGCAACATGGGAAGCATCACCTTAAGCGGAGATATCAATCGCCGTGATTTGCAGGACTTCATTAAAGCGTTTATGTCGTGCCTTACGACTGATGCGCCTTACATAACACTGAAGGGAATTACAGACGCTATTGAAACTGTGGATATCGGGCCTCTTAAGCATGTGAAAGAGGACAACGTGCTCGACAGACGCCAGACTCTAAGAAGGACATATTTCAATGCAGTTTCACAATTAAGATCCTCTAAAGCCAGAGTAAGACCTGGCGAAAAAGTAGATCTGAGACGAGCCCGTTTAGTCGTAAATTCTATTATCGATCTCGTAATGCACGAAGAACAAATGATGTTGAGTATGGCGGCCATTAAGGACTACGATGAATACACATATTATCATTCCGTCAATGTAAGCATACTCTCTCTCGCGGTAGGTATGAAGCTTGGCCTTAACAGAAAGAAGCTGTCAGAGCTAGGCATGGCGGCATTTCTCCACGACATCGGCAAGGTAACCATTCCGGATGAAATTCTCAACAAGCCTTCTAAATTTGATGATAGGGAATGGGCTATTATGAAAACCCATCCGAATCAGGGACTGCTTATAATACTCAGTAACACGAAGATGGAGTCATTTACCATTAGAAGTGCCATAGTAGCGTATGATCATCACCGCAATTATGACGGATCAGGATATCCCTTACTGCCTGTCGATCTCTACCTGGATCTTTATTCGAACATAGTTACAATTGCTGACAGGTTCGACGCAATGACGTCTGCTCGAGTGTATTCGCGGGTCCCGAGACCCCCAGAAGAAGCACTCCGCATACTTCTTGAAGGCGCAGGCCGCGAGGTAGATCCTGTGCTGGTTAGACTTTTTGCGAGGGTAATCGGAGTATTCCCTATAGGAACCCTCGTAGCGCTGGACACGATGGAACTGGGAGTAGTATACCGCGGCAACTCAGAGGAGCCTCACAGGCCGATGCTGATCATTATCGCAGACAGCAAAGGAAGAAAGGTCGACGGTATGTATGTAGACCTCGCTGAACGCGGCCTAGATGGCCGATATCGCAGGACTATAAAGAAGACTCTGGACGCTAACAAATACAATTTGAATATATCCGACTACCTCTTTGAAGCTTACTCATGACAGTAGTTGAGCTTATGTACTACATAGGCTATGCAGCGAAGAAGAAGTTCGCCATAGCCCGTAGGCAAAGACTGTCTGCCAAGGTTATCAGCATAGGGAATCTAACGGTTGGTGGCACGGGTAAAACGCCAGCTACGATTGCAGTCTCGGAGGAAGCGAAAAGAAGGGGATATAAACCCATCATTCTGACTCGCGGGTATATGGGAAAAGCCCGCGGAGCAAGCCTGGTCAGCGATGGTACCAGCATCATGCTTGACACTGAACATGCCGGTGATGAACCTCTGGTCATGGCCCGAAGTTTAAAAAATGTTCCTGTTGTCAAATCTGCAGATCGTTATCAAGGCGGACTTCTTGCATTTCAGCATTTCGGAGACAGCTCTGACCAACTGCTGTTTATACTGGATGATGGTTTTCAGCATTGGCGGTTGCAAAGAGACGTAGATGTAGTTTTGATTGATGGTCAGAAGGGCTTTGGCAACAAAAGATTACTTCCTTGTGGACCCCTACGCAGCCCTCTCTCAGAATTGAAAGATGCAGATATTATCGTTATTTCACGAACAAGGAATGATCTGCTGACAAACGAAATTCGTAAATTCAACAAGGATGCTCCGATATTCTTTGCCACTCATGAGATTGCTGGTGTAGTCCAATCCAACGGAACAGCAGTTGACCCTGCCGTTCTGAAAGGCTGGAGGGTAATGGCATTTTGCGGCATCGCAAACCCTGAATCGTTCCAAAAAATAATATCTGCGTTAGGTTGTGAGATTGCTGAAATCAGACAATTTCGTGATCATCATCGCTATCGCGAAAAAGATATTAGAGATTTGGAGGCAAGGGCCAGAAAACTAGGCGCAGAGTTTTTACTGACGACCGAAAAAGATATGGTTAAAATACTGGAATTGCCCAATTTGCCGATAAATATGCTTTCCATAGTAATCAGCTTCAATATAAATCAGGAATTTTATGACAATCTCTTCCAGATGGTATCCAGCAGTCCTTAGATTTACTGCTATTAATCATCTTCTTCTGTTTTCTTTATCTTCTCAGAAAAAACAAGTATTATGCCGTTACAGTCCATCATTGAGAACTCGTTCATACCATAGAAAGTTGGGTAGAGATGTCTCATGATCTTAACCCTGTTTTTCACCGAATCATACAGTTCCTTGACACCCTCTCCCTCAAGATGAAATGTCATGATGCCCGTCAGGCCCTGGTTCATCTTAGCAGCATGTCCAACCTTTGTCTGGAACATTATCTCAACCTCACCGCATTTCATCAGGGCCCAATCAATCTGGTTCAATGAAGGTACGGCAAGCACCAGTTCAAACCCAAGCAGATCCTGATAAAAAGCAATGGTTGCTTTGATGTCTTCAACCGTCAGGGTCGGAGTTATTTTAGTAAGCATCATATTGAATATTCCTCCAGGTAGCGGGCGGTATGAGATAACAGAGCTCCTCGTAACCCGTCGGGCGGGCCCTGAAAAACAACCGAGCCTCCCTTCTCTCCACCTTCCGGGCCGAGATCGATGATCCAGTCTGCTCTTCCTATGATATCAAGATTATGCTCAATGATTACAACTGTATTGCCGGAATCGACCAGCCTGCGGATGATTCTAACGAGCATGATCACATCGTCGTGATGCAGCCCGACTGTTGGTTCGTCAAGTATATAAAGCACTCCCCGGGCTGATGCCTTGGACAGTTCCGAGCATATCTTCAGCCGCTGGGCTTCCCCTCCCGACAGGGTTGTCGCAGGCTGTCCAAGTACAAGGTATCCAAGCCCGATACTCTTAAGCATCTCCATGCGTGAACAGATCTCCGGCACACCTTCGAAGAAAGAATATGCCTCATCCACTGTCATTCCGAGTATATCGCTGATATTTTTGCCGCTATATGTTACACGCAATGTCTCTTCCCTGTATCTTCGGCCCTTGCAGTCCTCACATTTCACATAAATGTCCTCGAAAAAATACATCTCCAATTTCTGATAGCCTTCACCTTTGCAGGTTTCGCACCTTCCACCAGGCATGTTGAATGAAAAAAATCCCGGAGTATATCCATGTGCCTTTGCTTCAGATTGCTGCGAAAACAGCTTGCGTATGGGTTCGAATATCTTCAGATATGTAAGAGGGTTTGATCTGGGGGTCCTGCCAACGGGGCTCTGATCGATCAGTCTCACGCTATTGAGTTTATTCAGTCCCTCTATATTCAAATAAGGCAGCGGCGGTTCGGATTCCAGTCTGAAATGGCGCGCAACGGCGTTGTAAAGCGTCTCAACAATAAGACTGCTCTTGCCGGAGCCGGAAACGCCTGAGACGACTGTAAGGGCTTCAAGCGGGATTTTCACTTCCACATTAGCAAGATTGTTACCTGATGCGCCTGAAAGGGTTATAAATCGGCCCGACGGCTCAGAGTGCTTTCCATTAGTTCGTTTAGTTGCAGCATCTGTAGCTTTCACCCCACGTAAATATCTTGCAGTACGAGTGTCAGATTCCATAAAAGTTCTTATAGGCCCTGAAAATACTATGTCACCTCCCATATGCCCGCCACCAGGACCAAGCTCCACAACCCAATCGCTGGAAGCAATCATATCCTTGTCGTGTTCTACCACAATGATGGTGTTGCCAAGCGATGCCAGCTGACTCATGATGTCGGCAATACGCCTGGTATCGCGCGGATGGAGGCCGATCGTAGGCTCGTCAAGTACGTATAGAGTTCCGGTTAAGGCTGATGCAAGTTGGTTGGAAAGATTCACCCTCTGATATTCGCCGCCTGACAGAGTCTTTGCCTGACGTGCCGGCGTTAGATAATCCAATCCTACCTTTATAAGAAAGTCGAGCTTCATGATTATTTGCTTGATCACTTCTTTCGCTATGTCACGCTTCATTGGTGATAATTGCAACCCCGAAAACCATACGGCTAACTGTCCTACAGGCTTACGAGAAAGATCGGCTATGTCGAACCCTTCGATCTTATATGCCAGAGCGTCATCGCAAAGCCTCTTTCCGCCGCATTTCGGGCAAATAACCGGGCTTCTATAGCGGCTTAACAACACTCTTACGTGTAGTTTATATCTCTTATTTTCAAGCTCCTCAAAAAATGCATTAATACCATAAAACTTGCCATTGCCGTTAAACACAGTCTTTCTGGCTTCATCGGACAGCTGGCTGTATGGTATCGTGACATCAATGCCTGCCTTTTTCGCTCCCTTTAAGAGCTGGTCTTTCCACCAGCGATATCCAGGTTTTTCCCATAGATCAATGGCCCCTTCTGAAATCGACAGATGCTTATTGGCGACGATCAGGTCCTCGTCGTATTTAAGGATATTACCGAAGCCCTTGCATTCAGGGCACGCGCAAAGCGGATGGTTAAATGAAAAGAGCATGGGCGATGCCTCCGGCACCGTGTTGCCACATTCATCGCACATGTTTGCCGATGAAAAACGAAGGGGGGTCAAACTTATCATGCCTTCGTCCGTGCTTCGGACTATTACCACTGACATATGCCCATGGCCTTCACGCCATGCGCTTTCGATTGAATCGGATAGCCGTGGTTCATCTCTGATGACCAATCGGTCAAGAACTACCGTGTATGAATTGCCGACAGCTTCCGTAGCAGACTCGAGCGCAATCGTTTCAATGTCTTTAATTTCACCGTCAAGCAGCAGTCTGCGGAAGCCGCGACTGACGAGAGAATCGAATCCCTCCGATGTCTCAAATGTTATCAGAGCTCGTTCATCGAGACAGCTTTCCAGTAATTCAGCGACTATCTGCGAAGTGTCCCATTTGCGCACTTCTCTGCCGCAATTGGGGCAATATGGCACGGCAACCTTTGAATAAAGCACCCTGAACAGGTCAAAAAGTTCCGTCAAAGTCCCGACTGTTGAGCGCGACCCCTTGACAGGATTCTTCTGCTCAAGCGCTATTGCGGGCCTGATATTGAGAATGCTGTCCACATCCGGACGGTCAAGCTTTTCCAGAAAAAGGCGGGCATAAGTAGAAAGCGATTCTATAAAGCGCCACTGGCCTTCAGCAAATATCGTGTCGAAGGCAAGCGAGGACTTACCAGAACCGGATACGCCTGTTATAGCAATAATATTATTGTGCGGCAACCTTAAGTTCAGATTCTTAAGGTTATTCTGCCGCGCCCCTTCGATGATCAATTCCCTTGCCGACATCCTGATATTTTAACATTTTGATTTCTTTGTTTTATAATTCAGGATGCAATCAGACATACTTAGCAGAATTGAAAGCGGCATCAGGCTATCCTTTCACGATACCCTTGAGTTATTTCGAAGCGACGACATATTCGAAATAGGCAGGCTCGCCTCAAAGATAGCCCAATTAAAGAATGGCAGTAACGCATATTTCATAGTCAACCGCCATATTAACCCTACGAATATTTGCGTAAATCGTTGCAAATTCTGCGCGTTTAGCCGTTCAAAAGGAGAAGTAGGCTCTTTCGAACTGACGATCGACCAGATTCTGGAGCGACTGTCCTCATCAGGCGGATTTTCAGAAGTCCACATAGTCGGCGGGCTGCATCCGGATTGGCCTTTTGAACATTATGTTGCTATGATCTCTGCTATCAGACAAAAATTTCCAACCATCAACATCAAAGCCTTTACTGCCGTTGAGATAGATTATTTTTCCAGAATAAGCGGACTAGGGCTTGAACAGGTTCTGAATAAGCTTAAAGACAGCGGGCTTCAGATCATGCCTGGCGGCGGCGCTGAGATCTTTGCCGAGGGCATCAGAAACGAGCTCTGTCCGGAAAAGATATCGGGTGAGCGCTGGCGTGAAGTCATGGAGGTAGCGCACCGAGTTGGCATTAAGACTAATGCGACGATGCTGTATGGACATCTCGAGACCCTTGAGGACAGAATTGACCATCTCCTTAAGCTGCGCGAACTTCAGGACAGGACAGGCGGCTTTCAAGCCTTCATTCCTTTGGCTTATCATCCAAAGAATACAGAGATAGGCGGCTTCTATTCGTCCGGCCTTGACGACCTGAAGACAATCGCTATAAGCAGGTTAGTGCTAGACAACTTTGACCATATCAAAGCTTACTGGATAATGCTGGGGGAGAAAGTGTCACAGACTGCCCTTCTGTTTGGTGCCGACGACCTGGACGGCACGATTATCGAAGAAAAAATCACGCATATGGCAGGCGCGATGACGGGTGAAGGCATGACTAGGGACGACCTGATTTATCTGATAAAAAAGGCTGGGAAAACCCCGGTCGAGCGTGACGGGCTATACAACAAGATATGGAAAGAATAAGCAGACAAAAGGCTTTAGACCTCTTCAAGAATGCTGATCTCCTGGATCTTGGCGATTATGTAGATAGAATGAGGAAGTCGCTCCATCCTGAAGGCATGGTCACATTTGTTGTAGACCGGAACATCAACTACACTAATGTATGTATCAATCAATGCAGGTTCTGCGCTTTTTATAGGAGTGCAGAAAGCCCCGAGGCTTACATACTATCCGAAGGGGAGCTCTTCAAGAAAATAGAGGAGACTATAGAACTCGGTGGAACACAGATACTTATTCAGGGCGGACTGCATCCCGATCTGGGACTTGATTACTATACCTCTCTTTTGAAATCTATAAAGTCACGCTTTGAAATCAATGTGCATGGTTTTTCTCCGCCAGAGGTATGCTATCTTGCAAAAAAACACAATCTGACTATAAACGATACAATCCGGACCCTGAAGGACGCCGGCTTGGATTCAATCCCTGGCGGAGGAGCTGAAATTCTGTCCGACCGCATACGGGAAGTCCTGAGCCCCAAAAAGATAAAATCGGGCGATTGGCTGCGAGTTATGGAAGAAGCCCATGGACTCGGTATGCGGACAACTGCCACGATGATGTTCGGCAGCATCGAAACGCCTGAAGACATTATCGAGCACCTTGATGCAATCCGCTCGCTTCAGGATAGAACCGGCGGATTTACTGCCTTTATCCCATGGTCCTTCCAGCCGGGCAATACTGACTTAAATAAAGATACCGGATCTCATACTGCAACTGCCGTAGATTATCTGCGAGTCCTGAGTATTTCAAGAATGTATCTGGACAATGTCAAAAACGTCCAAGCATCATGGGTAACACAAGGACTCAAACTGGCCCAGGTAGCTCTCAGGTTCGGTGCTAATGATTTTGGCTCCACAATGATCGAGGAAAATGTAGTTCGTGCAGCAGGAGTCAGCTATAGAGTATCCAAGGAAGATATAATTAATGCAATAAAGGCTACAGGCTTTATAGCGGCACAGAGAGATACCTATTATAATTTAATCAAAATATTCTAGGGAGGTTTTTATGACAGATTCCCTTTATGATGTAATTATCATCGGCGGAGGTCCCGGAGGGTTGAGCGCGGCGCTTTATTCGTCGCGCGCAAAGCTGAAAACGTTAGTGATTGATAAGTCCAAAACAGCTGGATCACTCGCATTTGCCAGTCTGATCGAAAATTATCCAGGACTCGAACAGCCTATGACCGGTGGCGAGCTCCTCGATATCTTCAGGAAACAGGCTCAAAACTTTGGCGCAGAATATAAGGAGGCCCAAGTTATAGGCGTGTCTATAGGCGAAGAAATCAAGGAGGTCTTCACAATGGAGGCATCCTATCAATGCAAAACAGTAATAATTGCAACCGGCTCTATGGGTAGAAAAGCTTCCATCAAGGGCGAAGCCGAATTTCTCGGCAGAGGTGTCAGTTACTGTGCCATCTGCGATGCCGCATTTTTCAAAGGCAAGACAGTCTGCGTATTGGGCGATTCAGAAGAAGCTGTAAAAGAAGCCGGGCTTTTGTCTCGTTTTGCGGAAACCGTCTATCTAATTTCTCCTTCCGGCAAGCTCAAAGTTGAAGATGACTACCCTGCCCTCAAGCTTCCAAATGTAAAAGTGCTACTAAGTAAAGTCGTTGTCGCAATTGAGGGTGGAGATACGGTGGAGCGCATTAGAATAAAAGATGGCGGGGGTGACAGTGAATTAGCTGTAGATGGTGTATTCGTTTACCTTATGGGCAGCAAGCCTATTGTGGATTTTCTGCAGGGAGCAGTCGAAATGTCAGAAGAAGGTTGTATACTGACAAACCGGTTAATGGAGACGAATTTGCCTGGCGTCTTTTCTGCGGGTGATGTTACCTGCACAGAAGCCAGGCAGGTTGTCATAGCAGCTGCTCACGGCTGTCTTGCAGCACTGTCTGCAGAGAAATATATTTTCGGAAGAAAAAAGACCAAGGCGGATTGGCACTGAAAAATGAATCCCGAAGATTTAAAGATAATGGTCCTCAACTATATGGACGATGGCTACCTGGAAAACATCATAGATATGTTCAAGCATGACGAGGCACTATATCCCTTGGTCATCGATATGATATCTGATGATAGGGTGCGGGTAAGGCTTGGCGCAGCAGCCCTTGTAGAAGAGCTTGTTAAAACAAACAGAGGGCCTCTCGTCAGGCTCATCCCTTCGATCGCCGGCTTGCTTGATGATGCAAACCCAACGCGACGCGGCGATGCGGCATATCTGCTGGGCATTATTCGTCATGAGGCTGCCCTTCCTTATTTGCTAAAAGTGCGCAATGACGATAATATTTTTGCGCGTGAAATAATAAGTGATGCAATACATGATATAACAGGAAATAACTGATCTCAGGCTGAACAAAGACGACAAAAAAATAAGGGGCGGGAGGAATCCCGCCCCTTCCACATCATCATATTACAACTTATTTTACAACAACCTCAAAGTGAACACGTCTGTTGGACTTCATGCACTCAGAGTTCTTGTTCTTGGCTGTCGGCTTCTCTTCACAA
>DATHDG010000035.1:0-17908 GCA_035319125.1 Dissulfurispiraceae bacterium
TTTATAGACACGGCCAGAAAACCCCAGGTTTTCAAACCAGGGGATGAATGGTCGCCTGGAGCGGAGCAGTAGCGTAGCGGAGGCGTCTTTTGGCATAATCTGGCATGGCCAGATATTGGACGGGCGCCCATACAAAACATCGACTATGCTATCACCTGGTGTGGATACCCAAATACCGAAAAAGGGTACTGATAGGCAAAATAGCTGCACGAGTGAAACAATTACTGCATCAGGCGTGCAATGTAAACCGCTGGGTGCTGTCAGAAATGAGTGTGCATGAAGACCATGTTCATTTACTGATACAAATAAGTCCACAAGTAAGCGTTGCTGGAGTGGTAAAAACATTAAAGGGCGGCACAAGTAAAACGATCAGACTAGAGTTTCCGGAACTTGAAGAGTTTCTATGGGGAGATAGCTTGTGGGCAGATGGCTATTTTGCCGAAACCGTAGGCAAGGTTGACGAAGAAGTCATCCGGAAATATATCAAGGAACAGCAACGGTAAAGGTCATGGCAGGTTATGCCAGAGACCTGAACCCCCGGGCTTTAGCCCGGGTGAGAGGGTTCATTATGTTCGTCAGAATTTCACCAACGATTGACGAAATACTCAATATTGTAAGTCCTAATCAGCCCTCTTTCAGCGATTATCATTGACATTACGCCGTGTATTATTAAATCAGATGATAATATTGTAAAATATGAACATGCTATCAGATTTTGAAGCGTTACTGAAGGAATCAACGCGGGTCCACGGCCATCTCTGTCCAGGGCAAGTGCTTGGTGTAAGAATGTCTCTTTTGGGACTAGATAAAATTGGTGTGACAGAACCTAGGGGTATAGATAGAAAAAAAATTATAATTTTCGTCGAAATGGACAGATGCGCTACCGATGCCATACAGTCAGTCACAGGTTGCAGTTTAGGACATCGTACAATGAAATTTTTAGATTATGGAAAGATGGCTGCAACATTCGTAAATCTTATAAGTGGCAAAGCCATTAGGGTATCTGCGCGTGAAGATGCCCGTGCTAAGGCTAAACAATATTTCGCCGGAAGCGGAAATAAGTATGAGGCTCAGATAGCTGCATACAAGGCTATGTCCGACCAAGAACTGTTCAATTGGCAATGGGTCCAGGTAACAATAGATCCGCAGGATATGCCCGGCAGACCTCTCGGGAGAGTTCAGTGTGAGTTATGCGGAGAGAATGTGCTTGATATGAGAGAGGTGAAAATGGATGGTCATTTCTTGTGCAGGCCTTGCGCAGAAGGCGGATATTATAAAGCGGTTAGCAATGTTGAGCAAAAGAAATTTTTATTGCCCATCGCTATGCGCAATAGTCATAACGCTATGACAATAAGATCTAAGGTGTGGTTGGAGATAGACGGCGAGCCGGTGTTCGGAAGAGGGCGGCGACTTCTCCTAGAAGCTGTGGACACTCATGGCTCTATCAATATGGCAGCAAAGGCAGTGAGTATGTCTTATAAGAAGGCATGGAGTCATATAAAAATCATGGAAGAGCGTCTTGGCATAAAGCTGGTGGACTGCAGAGCGGGCGGAAAGAACGGAGGTGGCGCGAACCTGACAGCTGAAGCCAAGGCTTTTTTACGGAGGTATGCATCAATCGAAAATGGAATCGACGAATTTGTGGATGATCGCTTTGTTCGTAACTTTCCCGTCATACCTGTTAATCAAGTAACGGATTGACTAAAAGGCTTTTTTCTGTTATTCTGATTTGGATGAAGAAAGGCCTCTGTTTCTTTATTCTCAGTCTATCAGCCCTTCTAGCAAACACCGTTCAGGCCTTTGATATTAAGGGACTGCAACCGGTTCCACCATATGGTGTTTTTTCGACCTTTAGTGCTGAGTCGTTGAAGCAAAATCAGATCGGTGCGGGCATAGAGATGGAGAGATCTATTGATCCAGATTTTTACCGCGCATCGTTAAAAGGTGCTTATGGCCTTCACGACAAGTTTGAAATTTTGTTCACCCTGCCATATATATTCGCGAACAAAGATACTGGGGATGGCATTGAAGATGTGAGCTTGGGAGTCAAGCATCGCTTATTGGATGAATCGGACTACTTCCCAGCATTTGCTTATTTGCTTACCGTATCGATTCCATCTGACAATGACAAGATTTCGACCGACGGAAGGGTGGGTGGTGGCTTGCTCCTTACTAAGAAGATAGGACCGTTCAAGGGTCACATGAATCTTTTATATATTGTACCGGGTCGATCTGAGCTTCACAACGAATACGACCTGAATCTTGGTACTGAACTGGCGGTTACTCATAGTTCTAAAATTCTGGCTGAGCTGATAGGCAGGAAAGATTTCGAAAAGGGCAAACTGAATCTGCTTGAATGGCGTCTTGGATACAGGGTAGCAACAGCCGACAACATTTTTACTACGATAGGCGCAGGCTGGAATTTCAAGAACCGGACTCCTGACCTAAGGCTCATGTTTTCAGTCAGCGTTATATTGCCCTTCCAAAAACCTAAAATTCAAAAGGTTTATGAAGATTGAATTTATGATATAATCTGTTTCTATGTTTGATCTAGGCTTCCAGGAATTAGTCCTGATATTTGTAGTTGCGTTAATTGTTGTCGGCCCCAAAAGGTTGCCTGAAATAGCTCGGGCGCTTGGCAAGGGAATCGCCGAGGTCAAAAGGGCTATGAGCGGGGTGAAGGATCAGATAGATGCAGAATTTCATGAAGTAAAAGATCTTAAAGAACTTAAAAATCTTGATCCAATTTCCTTGAAAAACGAACTGTTCAAGAGCGAAGATCTTTTCAAGGTCAATGACATACCTCAAAAAGAGACGTTACAGAAGACTGAGACCTCTAACTTGGAAAAGCCCGCTGACAGCACCACAAAAGCTGATGCAAAACCCGATCATCTTTCTGAGCATCAGGAGAAGAAGGGCTAGGAAAGATGGCCGATGGAAAGATGTCGCTTACTGCTCATCTTGAGGACTTAAGAAAAAGAATTATCATATCGCTTTCATTTGTACTTGTAGCCTTTGTCATTACATTCAACTATTCGGAAGAAATACTCAGCCTGCTGTTATTTCCATTAAGGAACTCACTCGATTTCTCAATTACCAAAATGTATGTCCGTTTTGTTCCGGTTGATAAGCTTCATGCTACAAAACTCGTCTTCCTTGCTCCAACAGAAGCCTTCTGGATGAATATGAAGGTTTCTCTTGTGGCTGCTTTGATAGCGGCTCTGCCAGCCATTTTTCATCAGCTATGGCGATTTATTTCCCCCGGGCTGCATGAAAAAGAAAAGAAGTATGTTCTGCCATTTGTATTTTCAGCTACAGGTCTATTTCTTATAGGCGCCTCATTCTGCTTTATAATTGTGCTGCCTTTTGCTTTGGGATTCCTGCTGAATTATAAGATCGGGGATTTCCTGATGCCTATGCTTTCGGTTGGTCAGTATGTAGATTTCTGTTTGAAGTTCGTTCTTGCTTTTGGAGCTATCTTTGAATTGCCAATTGTACTGATCTTTCTTACCAAGATCGGAATTGTTACACCTGAAGCCCTTAAGCGCAACAGACGCATGGCAATTGTTCTGGCATTTGTGGCTGGGGCTTTGCTTACTCCTACGCCGGATGCGTTCAACCAGACTCTCATGGCCGTACCCATAATACTTCTTTACGAAGTGGGCATTCAGCTTTCGGTTTTCTTTGCCAGGGAGAAAACAGATGGCAACGGGTAGGAATATTAAGAGTCTTGTATCTGATATTGTAGGCGGGTTTGTAGTGATTAACCCCATTTTTCTGAAACCATTTGATGCAGAGCAGCTCAAGATATTTTATGAAACCCTTCAGCGCAAACAAAATGAAATGCGCGCAGAACCGTTTCCATATGGCCAGGTTGAGCTGATCAGGAATAGGAATATAAGGCTTCAAAGGGTTTATAACGCTATCAGTCTTATAAAGAATTTTGCGCGCGAGCGCCGCATAAATCTTGGTTGATGCGAATTGATGGATATTGATAAATAAGGAGTTGATGTGAAGCTAGCTATTATAGGCTTGTCCAATTCGGGAAAGACAACCGTTTTTAATGCTTTAACCGGTCAGAATATTGAAACTACGATATATGCAACTATAACGGGTGAGCCCCATTTTGGCGTTGTAAAGGTGCCTGACGAGCGTGTCAAAAAGCTGGCTGAAATATACAATCCCAAGAAAGTAACATATGCAACCGTAGAATATATTGATTATATCGGGTTGACTAAAGGAGACATGGCGCAAAATGGCAAGGTTTTTGATCTGATAAAGGACGTTGATGCCATTGTCCATGTAGTACGGGCCTTCGAAAATGATTCTGTTACCCATCCGCTGAACAACATAGATCCTCTAAGGGATATTGAAGCTGTCGAGCTGGAATTTATTTTTGGAGATCTGGAGTTTATTGAAAAAAGACTTGCAAGAATGGAAGAGGGCGCAAAAAGAGGCAAGAAGCCAAACGAGATAGAAAGAAAATTGATGATCAAGTGCAAAAAGGCCCTGGAGGCAGAAACGCCGCTCAGAAATATCGAATTCGACGAAGAAGAGCAGAAACTGATGAGGCCGCTTCAATTTATCTCGACCAAACCTGAAATTATTGTGCTGAACGTCGGCGAAACTGACCTTGCATCTGAAAAGGCCAGAGATCTTTTATCACGCACTGAAGAATTTCTAAAAACAAAGGGTCTTTCAAAAACAACCAGGTCAGTCTCTCTTTGTGGAAAAATAGAAATGGAGATTGCTCAACTTTCTGCGGATGAGGCTGGGGCATTTCTAGACGATCTCGGAATCGAAGAGCCGGCTCTTAACAAGCTTATTAGAGAATCGTATGAATTACTTGGCCTGATATCATTTCTCACTGCCGGCGAGGATGAGGTTCGCGCATGGACCATAAAGAAAGGTACAGCTGCACAGCAGGCAGCTGGCAAGATTCATTCAGACATCGAGCGCGGATTCATACGCGCGGAATTGGTTAGCTACGATGACTTCGTTGCAGACGGGGGAATGTCGGGCGCTAGAGATAAAGGGCATTTAAGGCTGGAGGGCAAGACATATGAAGTGAAAGATGGAGATATAATTAATTTCAGATTTAATGTGTAACCAGCACCGTTACCCATCTGACGCCGTCATCATGTCTTTCTTTGAACTTGAGACCTTCTTGTTCCATAGCAGCTATCACCTCATTTTCCTGGCCTATAATCATTCCCGAGAGCAGAGCCATGCCGCCTTTCTTTAGTCGAGCTGCAATATCCGGTGCAATGGCTATTAGTATATCCGATAGAAGATTGGCTGCTATCACATCGTAAAGACCTTGAGTTGCAGAAATAGTGCCTTCTATTATTGTTATGTTTGCAAGTTTGTTTAGTTCAACATTTCTGATCGCAGCGTCCACAGCAAGGGGGTCATTGTCTACCCCTAATACTTCATCAAATCCGAGTTTGGCCGCTCCAATAGAGAGGATACCGGTACCGGTACCGACATCCAGAAAGTTGTTCTTTAGTCCTGATCGGCATATTTGCTCTATGTGTTCAAGACAAGTACGCGTGGTGCCGTGATGACCAGTGCCGAATGCCATGCCGGGATCAATGATCAGATTGATGCGACTGTTTCTTGGTTTATCCCATGGTGGAATAATGGATAGTGATTCACCAATGTCGATGGGCTGAAACTTCTTTTTCCATGTCTCGTTCCAGTCCCGTTCTGATATATACGTATAGCTGAACTTGAAATCAGATGGCAGGCCGGAGTCCTCCAAAACGTTCCTGCAGCGTTCAATGTCGAGGTGCAGTTTTTCTATGCCGACATGATCAGGGAAATAAATGACAAGCCCCTTTTGATTTTCAAAGGCCCCAAGGCCACCATAATCGCTGGTCAGACTCAATATGGCATCCTTGGAATCGTCAGAAGAATTTATTGTGAATTCATAGTAACCCATTTCTGATATATCATCGCAATCTGGTATTCTTTACTATAACTGCTGAACATGGTTACTGACAAATGAAGCTAAGGGTACTGCTCATCAATCCATGGATTTATGATTTTTCTGCCTATAATTTGTGGGCCAGACCGCTCGGTCTCTATAAGGTGGCAGAATATCTCAGCTCTTTCGACGTCGAATTATCACTGATAGACTGCATGGAGTGTTCAGATTCTAAAATTTTCTGCACTGGTAAATATCGCTTTGAGGCAGTGCCGAAACCTGCCATTTTGGAGGGGTTCAAAGGTAAATTCAAGCGGTATGGAATGTCTGTAGCAGACTTTCGCCTGAAACTCTGGAAATCGGGTCCTGCTGATATAGTGATCATGACATCCGTAATGGCATACTGGTATCCAGGGGTGCAACGTTGCATCAGCATTATACGCGAGGAGATGGGCGATATTCCGATAATTCTGGGCGGTATTTACGCTACTTTGTATCATGATCATGCATCAAGAAATTCAGGCGCTGACTTTGTTTATCGTGGCGAGGTAAGCCAGGCGCTGAAATTCGCAATATCTACTTTTGGATTTAAATTAAAAATGAAGGGGCCGATGCATTCATATTACGATATATTCCGTGATATGAATAGCCAATACTCGCCATTGCTGACCTCAAGCGGTTGTCCGTTTAGATGCAGTTATTGTGCATCACAATTACTTTCAGACTTTAAACAGAGAAGTCCTGATGCTGTATTTTCAGAAATTATTTCTTTGCACAGCCGGGGCGTTGAAGATATGGCTTTTTATGATGACGCATTGCTGATTGATGCAGACAATCATATTAAACCGATTCTCCGCGGGGTGATCGACGCTGGCCTCGATATTCGTTTTCACACGCCTAATGGTCTCCATGCGGCTCTAATCGATCATGAGATTGCTGCTCTGATGAAAAAGTCCGGTTTTCAGACACTACGCCTCAGTCTTGAAACGGTGAATACGGGGCGCCAGACAGCATCAGGCGGCAAGGTTCGCAACAGTGATTTGGTGAGGGCGATAGATGCTCTGATGGATACCGGATTTCGAAATAGACAGGTTGGCGTCTACGTTATGATAGGGCTTCCGAAGCAAGACATTAGAGAAGTAAGGGAAAGCATTGAATTCGTGAAACAGATAGGGGCGCGCATATGCCTTACAGAATTCTCCCCCATAAGGGGTACTCGCAGTTGGGATGAACTTATCGCTGCTGGAATAATAAATGACGATCTGGATCCTATATTAACCAACAACAGCGTGTTTACGTTCTTGCTATCGGATTATGCCATCAGCGAAATACAGAAAATCAAGCTCGACGTAAAAGAGTATAATCTTCAGTATACTTCTTGTTTTCAGAAGGATATAATGTATCAGGCTCTGGAGAACTAGGCGATGATTCGTAATATGTTTATTGTGGGCGTTGGAGGTTTTTTAGGTGCGATTGCTCGATATCTGATCGCTGTGTGGATCGGTCAGGCCTGGGGACGTTCATTTCCTCTTGGGACATTTGTAATCAATGTCAGCGGCAGCTTTTTGATAGGTTTGCTAATGACTCTGTTTACTGAGCGGTATGCGGTTGATCCGGCCCTGCGTCTTCTCTTTGTTGTGGGTTTTCTTGGGGCTTATACGACATTTTCAACTTTTGAGTATGAGACCGGCAAGCTAATCGAGGATTCTGAATGGTTGTTTGCCGCTCTTAATGTTTTATTGAGCGTTATTGTGGGCTATGCCGGACTTAAAATTGGCGAGCTGATTGCCAAGATGATATAGGAGATTGATCATGGTTAAAATGGGACCTGCAAAGAAACTTTGTATATATGTTGATGAGGCCGACAAAATGGGTGGTAAGCCGGTATATGAAGTATTGATGGATATATTTTATAAAAAGGAGATTGCCGGTGTCAGTGTATTTAGAGGTATAGCCGGCTATGGTAGCGACGGAATATTCCATACTTCGAAATTATTGGAGCTTTCGACATCACTGCCTGTTAAGCTTGAAGCAACCGATTCTGCTGACAAGATAGAACAAATTCTACCCCATGTTCTGGATATAGTCGAAAAAGGACTTATTGAAGTACTGGATACATACGTTGTTAAATGCTGCTCCAGAAAATCTTAAAAAGCAGTGTACAGTGTATGCAAAATGCTTTGTAGCTTAAGTCGCATCATTTAATAAAATATTGTGCGATATATCTTAGCGCCAAAAAATTAATTAGTAATCCCAATATAAGCTTGATGTATCTCTGAGGAACGAATTTTTGGAACCGCGCTCCGGCATAAATCCCTATGAATCCGCCTAAGCCGAACAGAAATCCGAGTGCCCAATCCGGTGACGTCGATATCCCTCCTGATGCGGGGATAAAGCTGTAGAACGTGACTCCTGCCAAAGAAGTGATGAGGGTGCCCATCAATGATGCACCGGCAATGGTGTAGACCGGAAGACGGAAAACCGCAACGCAAAAAGGTGCAATAATAGCCCCTCCGCCGATTCCGTATGTGCCTCCGATAATGCCGACAATAAAAGCAAGCAGGAACATCCCAAATGTACTATAAGAAAAGCGCTCTCCCCAGAACTCATATTCAACTCTATTGAAAGATATGGAAATGGTTTTTACTATGGCCTCTGGCGGCAATCCTGCCGCCATTCTGGAACTCTGATCTTTTCTGATCTGCGCAGACCGTTCCTTGAATTTATTTTCCAGGGCCTTTGAAGCTGAATTCTGCGCTCTGGCTTTGCCCGTGAATTCATATAGCAGTCTGACACCTATATATAGCAGAACTGAACCAACAAATAGCTTGAAAGTTGCAGGATCCGGCAGGTATAGGACACGAATATAATAGCCGAGAAAAACTCCAGGAAGTGTACCGAGGATAACGACCCAGGTTAATGGCCAGGCCATTCTGCCTTCTTTGATGTAGCGATATACGCCGCTTGGAATCGCAACTATGTTGAAAATAAAATTTGTACCGCTAACAGATGGACTGACGTAATTGAGAAAACTCATCTGAAAAGGTAGTAGAAGGAATGCACCGGAAACTCCTCCCATCGAAGTGAAGAATGAAACTACCATTGCTACAAGCGGCGGTATGACTATATTTGTGTGCACTCCAGAAATGGGGAAGGTTACATTTAGAAAATCCATCGAGCCTCCTTATCAGATGCGATCAGATATTGTCAGGCCACAAAGATACTAACACGAAATTATTAATAATAGTGTTAATATAGCCTACTTATCGTGACAAGTCAAGAGACCATTAAAGCGCGAGAATCTTGTTGAAAAAGATTTGCAATTGTATAATTAACGATTGTCTGATAGATAATTAAAATATTCAATCGTGAAGGTGATAAGTTGGGAATTTGAAGGCTTACAGTGGTCAACATAAAACAATCGTGACAATGCGGAAACGTCCACGATATCTGGACTCAGATGAACTTTCTAAATTAGAAAAATCATTCCGGGAATGGATAGAAAAGAGTGGTCGAACCGATGTGCGAAAATCGCGCAGACGGATTTTAATCATATTTCTGCTGATCCGCTATACAGGTGCAAAATTGAATGAAGTTCTTGCACTTGTACCACTGCGGGATATTGACTGCAAACGTCAAGCGGTATATATCAGGAATGCTGACAATAAAGACCAGTCTTACAGAGAAGTAATAATTTCTGAAACACTATCAAACGAACTTCAAAGTATGCTAAACAATTCAGATTTTATCGGGACGGCAAAGAGCTTGTTTGATGTAGATCCTGCCTTTGTACGCAGAAAATTCTATGAACGCGCACAGGCATGCGGATTTGATAAGAAACTCGGAGGACCCGAGATGTTAAGGAAATCGAGAGCTGTTGAGCTGATCGATAATAATATGCCGCTACCAGCCGTCCAGAAATTGCTTGGGCATTCAACGCCGAACCTTACCACATCCTATATTTCATTTTCTGAAGAGGAAATAAGACAAGTCACCAAGCATTACATTGAATGCGAGTCAGCCAGAAAAACCAGTGCGCGGAATATTTTTTTGGGGAAAATCACCTCAATTAACCGAGGAGACATTCAGACTCTTTTGCAACTGTCTACGATTGAAAACCACCGGATTACAGCTGTTATAACTAATGACAGCTTGAATCGGCTGGGATTGATATATGGAAAGATGATTACAGCCGAAGTCAAAGCTCCATATATAATTGTACAAAAAATGGACGACGAGCCTGCATCGAGTGCGGAAAACAGATTCAGTGGAACAGTCGAGAGGATAATTTCCGGCAAAGTCAGTACGGAATATGTAGTAAGCATTTCTCAGGGGACCAGGATATGCTCGGTAATTACTACGGAAAGTGCCAAGCGGCTGAAATTGAAACCGGGTGATCATGTCTGGGCCTTGTTTAATTCTTTTGCCGTGATACTTCATATTGATTAACAGGGATTGAACCAAAAGTGAGCGAACGCAAAGGATTCTTTATCTTTGATAGAAATGTGACTGTTTCAGGATTTGTTAGTCTTTTTATGGATATTAGCTCAGAGATGATATATCCGCTTGTGCCACTTTTCTTAGCAAATGTTCTCGGAGTCAATAAATCTGTCATCGGTCTTATAGAGGGTATTGCTGAATCCACAGCCGGCATGTTAAGGGTATTTTCCGGCTGGTTTTCTGACCGGATAGGAAACCGCAAGTGGCTGATGGTAGCTGGCTACGGGATATCTACTCTCAGCAGACCATTGCTTGCGCTTGCCGCCGGATGGCACCACGTTATGGGATTTCGTTTCATCGACAGGTTTGGGAAAGGGATCAGGACAGCCCCTCGTGATGCCATAGTAGCAGAATCAACCGTGAAGGAATATCTTGGCCGGGCGTTCGGATTTCAGAGGGCAATGGATACTGTGGGAGCAGCTATTGGCCCAGCTATTGCTTTTTTGCTCATGGGCATCTTTTCTGAGGGATACAGGGTAGTATTTTGGCTTTCTATGGTGCCCGCTGCGATAGCGGTCTTTTTGATTATATTTTTTATAAGAGAAGGCAGGAGGCCTGTTGCGAACCAGAGTTCTATACCAAAGCTTTCACTCAGCTATTTTAACCTCAAGTTTAAGGCTTTCATAATTATTGCTGCTATTTTTGCTGCCGGCAATTCAAGCGATGTTTTTTTGATTCTCAGAGCGCAACAGGAAGGTATAAGTTCAGCGACTATCCCTGTTGTTTATCTGACGTTCAATGTTATATATGCGTTAACCTCGGTTCCTGCCGGTGTTGCAGCAGACAGATTTGGCAGGAAAAAGATAATCCTTATAGGATTTATTATGTTTGCGTTTATTTATTATGGCTTTGCTATTGCTGATGGACCGAAGGCCATCTGGGGTCTATTTGCTTTTTACGGAATTTTTATGGGCATATCGGAAGGCGTGCAGAAAGCGTATCTTGCATCGATAATTTCTGCGGATTATAAAGCAACTGCCTTTGGTTTATACAATACTGCAATCGGGCTTGCAACATTTCCTGCCAGTCTGATCGGCGGAATGCTCTGGGACAGAATATCTCCGTCAGCTACATTTTATTATGGATGTCTTACAGCCTCAGTTTCGACGTTTCTCTTTGCAATATTCATATTGCACGAAAAGACGCAGGGGATTAAGAGGGCTTGATACCGGGATTTTGCACTCAATATCCTGACGAAAAAGATTGTGGCTAATATGTGCAATCTGTTTGGAAAAGTTACGATAATTTATGATAATGTATAACTTCATAAAATTATTATCCAAGCCGCATACGAGGGGTGTCTGAAATGAAGATCACCGGAGCTGAGATTATCATCGAATGCCTCAAGAGGGAAGGGGTTAAATATATTTTTGGCTATCCAGGCGGGGTAGTTCTTAATATTTTTGACCTTCTCTACGATGATAAGGACCTGAAGCTAATTCTCACGCGACATGAGCAAGGCGCTGTCCACGCAGCAGACGGATATGCTCGCTGTTCGGGCAAACCTGGCGTGGCGCTGGTTACATCAGGGCCTGGGGCCACAAATACAGTCACTGGGCTTGCTACGGCATCAATGGATTCAGTGCCGGTAGTTGTGCTTACGGGTCAGGTGCCAACAGTTCTTATTGGAAATGATGCCTTTCAGGAAGCTGACATTGTCGGCATTACAAGATCGTGCACTAAATATAACTTTCTTGCCAAGGATGTAGATGATCTGGCTAAGGTTATAAGAGAGGCTTTTCATATTGCAAAGACAGGCCGACCGGGACCAGTCTTGATAGACCTTCCGAAAGATGTAACGGCAGGCAAAGCAGATTTTGTATGGCCCGACAAGGTCTCTATCCGGAGCTACAATCCAACATACGAGGGTAACAAATGGATGATTGATCGTGCATCCAGTGAAATAGCGAAGGCTAAGAAGCCTTTAATAATCGCAGGCGGCGGTTGCACAATTTCTGATTCATCTGAAGAGCTGCTGGAACTTGCCGAGAGTAATCAGGTGCCGGTTACGATGACTTTAATGGGGCTTGGCAGTTTTCCTGCCACTAACTCTCTATCGCTGGGCATGTTGGGCATGCATGGCACTTATTATGCAAACAAGGCCGTGCAGGATTCCGATCTTCTTATAGCAATAGGGATGAGATTCGACGACCGTGTTACCGGCAAGGTCGACGGGTTCGCTCCTAATGCCAGAATTATCCATATCGATATTGACCCCACTTCTATCAGAAAGAATGTCAGGGTGGATATCCCGGTTGTTGGAGATGTGAAGAGAGTTCTCGCTCAACTAAATAAAGCGCTTAAACTTGAAACAAAGGATTCATGGGCAGAAGTTAGAAAGGCATGGCTCAGGCAGATCAATGCCTGGAAGAAAGAACATCCCATGACTTACAGCGCAAGTGATGAGACAATCAAGCCCCAGTTTGTTGTAGAGAAAATCGATGAACTAACAAAAGGCGATGCAATCATTTGCACTGAAGTCGGCCAGAATCAGATGTGGGCAGCGCAATTTTATAAATTCAATAAGCCTCGGCATTTGCTGACATCTGGCGGACTGGGCACAATGGGGTATGGTTTCCCTGCTGCAATAGGGGCTCAGCTTGCGCATCCTGACAAGATAGTAGTTGATATAGCCGGAGATGGCAGCATCCAGATGAATATTCAGGAACTTGCAACTGCTGTTATATATAAGCTTCCGGTTAAGGTAGCTATCCTGAACAACCGATATCTTGGAATGGTGCGGCAGTGGCAGGAGCTATTCTTCAATGAAAGATATTCATACAGCAATCTGGATGTGGTGCCGGATTTCGTTGTTCTTGCTCAGGCATATGGCGCAGTAGGCCTAAGGGCAACTCGTCCCAGTGAAGTTGAACCACTTCTTAAAGAGGCATTCAAGATAAAAAAGACCGTCTTCATGGACTTTGTAATAGACTGGAAGGAAAAGGTTTATCCCATGGTTCCAGCAGGTGCGACGCTCGATATTATGCTTTTTGAGGAGAAAGAAAAGAAGCCGGAAAGAAGGCTGAAGGCTGTCAAGTAAAGGGAGGGAAGATGAGACATACGATATCAGTCTTGGTTGAAAACAAATTCGGTGTCCTGTCTCGGGTTGCAGGCCTTTTCAGCGGACGTGGATATAATATTGAAAGCATATCTGTAGGTCCCACGATAGATGCTCAGAGCGCTGTGATGACTATTGTTACATCAGGAGATGACTGGGTAATCGAGCAGATAACAAAACAACTGAACAAATTAATCGATGTCATAAAACTTGTTGACCTGACAGAACTGGATCATGTTGAACGGGAGATGATATTGTTGAAGGTCGCTCCCAGAAAAGAAAACAGGATAGAGGTTTTAAGGACGGCCGAGATATTCAGAGGGCGTGTTGTGGATTCAAGTCAGGATACGTATACGATAGAAGTTACCGGCAATGAAAAGAAAATTGAAGCTTTTATTGAGATGATGAGGCCGATGGGCATCAAGGAGTTTGTGAGAACGGGTAAGGTTGCAATGGCCAGGGAAATTCCCAAAAAGGTTAAATAGATCCTTTCTTTTGCTGAATCTAAGAGCTTGTATTCGTGAAATAAACATAAATGAACACTTTATATATCGTTGATGTCACGAACCGTGATGGCGTGCAGACATCAAGAATCCTATTGCCAAAGCTAGCCAAGACGATGCTTAACATCTACCTGGATGAAATGGGCATTTATCAAAGCGAGATAGGTTTTCCTACACTGCGGCATGAAATCAATTACATAAATGCCAATCTCGAACTCGCGAGAACTGGTGTGATAAAAAAGCTCAAACTGGAAGGTTGGTGCAGGGCGATTCCTGAGGACGTTGAACTTGCATTCCGGAATTGTCCGGGACTTAAACATATTAACCTGTCCATGTCGACATCGGATCTCATGCTCAGGACTAAATTCAAGGGGAAAAAGTCATGGCATCTCATCATTCGGAGCGTGACGGATGCGATAAGGCTTGCCAGGGAGTTTGGAGCCAAATCGATTGGCGTAAATGCTGAAGACGCCTCACGTACCGAGATGGGCAGGCTTGTGGAATACGCTCTCGCTGCGAAGCAGGCGGGAGCCGACAGATTCAGATATTCCGATACGATAGGCACTGATGATTCATTATCAATATATGAAAAGATCAGAAACCTGGCGATGGCCTTGAAATATCCTGTAGAAATGCATTGTCACAATGACCTTGGAATGGCTGAAGCAGTTTCTCTTGCCGGCGCACAGGGAGCAATTGATGCAGGAGTTGACTGCTTCATAGACACGACCGTTAATGGTTACGGTGAAAGAGCGGGGAATTGTGACCTTGTATCAACGGTGCTGGCTTTGAAACATGCTGAAGGCTTCAGAAACAAAATGAAGCTTGATGCACATGTTGATTTGAAAAAGGCATGGAAGCTCGCCAGATACGCGTCTTATGCCTTCAATATTCCGATTCCAATCAATCAGCCTGGCGTAGGTGCAAATGCATTTGCTCACGAATCAGGGATCCATGCAGATGGCGCTCTGAAGGATAAACGCACATATGAGTTATACGATCCTGAAGATGTCGGCAGAGGCGAGCCTGAAAAACATGAAACCGGCCGTGTAATAACCACTGGAGAATATGGTGGCATTAAGGGTTTTAGACACGTTTACGGTAACCTTGGGATTGATTTTCATGATGACAGGGAAGCCAGGAATATCTTCGAGCTTGTGCAGTATGCTAATCTCCATTCTCAGAAACCATTGACCGATGACGAACTTAAACTAATCGCCACGTATCCAGAGATCGTAAGAAAGATCCTCATGGTAGTTCCGGAAGGACTTAAGTGACTAAAATTTTGAGTGCGATTTGCGATGCCTTTAGTGAGATTGCTAATTGAATCTGCGAGATGATGCTATAATAGCCTTATGAGAGTAACAATCATCTTTTGTACTTGCTGACAAATGTCTGAACCAGAGTGTTCATTAGCTTGCAATGCTTGAAATAGTTCTAATATCTATTTTCATCATAATAAACGGTTTCTTTGCAGCATCTGAAATTGCGGTAGTCACTTCAAGAAGGACCCGCATCAAACAGATGGTAGACGAGGAAAGGAAGAATGCCAAGGTTCTCATGAACTTGCGCGAAGAACCGGATCGTTTTCTCGCAACAATACAAATAGGCATGACTCTCTCCGGCGCCCTCGCGTCGGCTATAGGAGGCGCTGCCGCCGTAAAAGTCGTGAAGCCGGTAATAAGCGATGTGCCGATTGCCTTTATCGCTGCTTCGAGCGAAGCAATTGCTATAGGATTGGTGGTAGTGGTCATCACATTTTTCTCGATGGTCTTCGGTGAGCTTATACCGAAATCCGTTGCTCTGACAAATCCGGAAGGTATCGCACTTCATGTTGCTCCATTGATACGTCGATTCACTGTATTTGCGACATTATTGGTAAGCGTACTTACTGCTTCAAGCAATTTCATCCTTAAGCCTTTCGGTAAAAGAGCTTTCAACAAGAGAGCGTATGTGTCTGAAGAAGAAGTCAAGATTCTTATCGAAGAAGGCGGTGAGCAGGGAGTTTTTGAGCCTGAAGAAAAAGAACTTATCCATAGTGTATTTGAATTCACTGATACATTCGTAAGGGAAGTCATGGTTCCTGCGCCGCGTATGATTACAGTGCAGATACGAATGTCCTGTGATCAGGTAAAAAGCATAATTTCCGAAGAAAAGTTTTCGCGATATCCTGTCATCGGCAAAGACCTGAACGACATAAGAGGCATTTTATACGCAAAGGATTTTTATCACGTTCTGGCAACGGTTGGCAACGTAGACATAAGAAAGATAGTGAAACCACCCATATTTGTGCCGGAAACCATGAAGATAAGCATACTGCTGAGGGAGATGCAAAAAAAGAGAATCCATATGGCTGTGGCCATTGATGAATATGGTGCGGTTTCGGGGCTTGTAACGCTTGAGGACCTCATTGAAGAGATTGTTGGAGAGATAAGGGACGAGTACGACGTGGAGAGTCCTGTAATTAAACTTGCAGATGGATCCATGGTTATTGACGCATCGATAAGCCTTCGAGATTTAAACGAAGGTTATGCGTTAGATATCCCGGAAGCTCCGGAATATGAAACTCTTGGAGGATTTATAGTCACATCACTCCAGAGAATACCGCAAACCGGAGATCTGGTAGAAATCGATAACAAGCGCCTGAGAGTTGTCCAGATGGTGGGGCAGCGTATTGCTAAGGTTAAACTTGAAGTGATAGAAAAACAGGCCGAGGAAGATTTATTGCCGTAGTCCTTTATGGACGGTGAAAGAATATTTGCACCTGACTTAATTGATTGATATTGCCGATTTTGTGTTGATGGTTAAATTAATATTTTGGCCGGCTCGCTCAAGAATGGCTTAACAAAAGCGTTGTACATAGTGGCATCTGGAGTCTTGTAATTTATCGCTATCGCTGCTATATTTTAAAAATATTATATCAAGGAGGATTTGATGGAAAAGTGGAAGTGTTCAATTTGTGGTTATGTATACGATCCCGAATATGGAGATCCTGATAACGGCGTGCCTGCGGGTACTTCATTTGATAAAGTGCCTGCAGATTGGGTCTGTCCTGTATGCGGAGCTGGAAAGGATTCATTTGAAAAGGTATAGGAGAAGATGCAATGACATCTGTTGAAATGACGATAAAGATGGAGAAGGACGCAGTTGCTTTTTATAAGCAATGCGCTGAAAAGACGAAGAGCCCTGTCGGCAAAAAAATGTTTTTAAGCATTGCAGAAGATGAGCAGCATCATATTGCGTGTGCGATCAATGTTATGAAGGGCCTTGGATTTTCACCATCCAAGACGACACCCAAGCAGGACATGAAGAGCATTTACGAGCAGAATAGGGATATCATGATGCAGAAGATTGATGCAACGACTGATGATATTGATGCCCTCAATATAGCCATGAACATGGAGAAGGAAGGGGCTGAATTTTATAAGAAGGCTGCATCCGAAGCTGCAACTAAAGAAGAAAAGGCGCTTTTTGAATGCCTTGCTAAGGACGAGGGAGAGCATTATCAGATATTTCAGAACACATGTGCTTTGCTTACTGATTCAAGCAACTGGTACATGTGGCAGGAGCATGTTATCTTCGAAGGTTGAATTATAATTGATTCGTGCAAGGGAGCTGAAACTCCCTTGCACGAATTCTAAGAGCCTGTATTTTACTTATCAAACAGCATCAGATCTGGTGCCGACTCCATAAAGCTAACCGCATTCGACATGGCAGATGGTCACGTTTTGATTTCTCACAGACCTTATGATTAAAAGGTAGAAGACAAGTCCCCCAATTGTGTATGTTGTATCGGGACAGATTCAACAAACCATAAGGAGGACTTGCCATGAGTAAGATTAGCAGACTTGATTTTAAGGGTCAACAGATTTATGTCGGCATGGATATTCATAAGAAGAGCTGGAGCATTAGTATTCT
>DATHDG010000036.1:0-61791 GCA_035319125.1 Dissulfurispiraceae bacterium
GAGATGGTGATGCCTGGTGATAATGTAACGATAACGGTGGAACTGATAGCGCCGATAGCGATGGAGAAGGAGTTGAGATTCGCGATCAGGGAAGGCGGAAGGACTGTAGGCGCAGGTGTTGTCACCGAGGTCCTGGAGTAACACGGTGAATCAAAAAATAAGAATAAAACTTAAGGCATATGACCATAGATTGCTTGATCAGTCTGTGAGGGAAATAGTTGATACTGCCTCGCGCACCGGTGCAAGGATAGCCGGCCCCGTCCCTCTGCCCACTAAGATCAGCAAGTTTACTGTATTGAGGTCGCCGCATGTTGACAAGAAGTCGAGAGAGCAATTTGAGATAAGGACTCACAAGAGACTTATCGACATATTCGACCCGACGCCGGACACTGTCGATGCTCTTATGAAGCTGGAACTCGCCTCCGGAGTTGATGTGGAGATAAAATTATGACAGGCATATTAGGTAAGAAAATCGGCATGACGCAGGTCTATCTCGAAGACGGTAGGCTTGTGCCAGTAACGGTTGTTGAGGCTGGGCCCTGCACTGTAGTCCAGGTCAAGACACCTGAAAAAGACGGCTACGAAGCTGTTAGAGTTGGTTTTATAGAAGTGCGCAAAGCCAAGAATATTACGAAGCCTGCTGCCGGGCTCTTCAAAAAGGCAGGTACCCCTGCTTACAAAAATCTCAAAGAGTTTCGTATTGCCGGGATGAAGGTTGGAGATACTATAAAAGCTGATACATTCAGTAAAGGCGACATTGTTTCTGTATCTGGGGTGTCGAAGGGCAAAGGTTTCCAGGGCGTCATGAAAAGGCACAACTTCAAGGGCGGTCCAAGCGGTCATGGTTCGATGTTCAATAGGGCGCCCGGTTCGATCGGCGCAAGCTCTTATCCCTCAAGGGTATGGCGTGGCATGAGGATGGCTGGTCATATGGGAAGCGAAAAGGTGACTGTCCAGAATCTTACTGTAATCGACGTGATGCCCGACCAGAACCTTCTGTTGCTGAAGGGTGCAGTCCCTGGGGCTCCTAATACCATAATCGAAATCTGGAAGGATTAAGACCATGATTGATATAGAAATCAGGGATATTAACAATAAAGTTAAAGGCAAGATGAGCCTCGAGGGCAAGGTTTTCAGCTCTGAGGTATCTGCTGCTCTTGTGCACTCGTCAGTTGTGGGGTATCTTGCAAACCAGCGTCAGGGTACTCATGCTACGAAGAGCAAGGGGATGGTAAGCGGCGGTGGCAAAAAGCCATATAAGCAGAAAGGCACAGGACGCGCCAGACAAGGCAGCACGCGTTCTCCATTAATTAGGGGTGGCGGAACTATCTTTGGCCCTATGCCGAGGGATTATGGGATAAAGCTGCCGAAAGCTGCTAAGAGGGCGGCTCTTGGCAAGGCATTAAGCATGAAGCTTGCTGATGGCGAAATTCTGGTGCTTGATGAAATGCGCATTGATAAGCCAAGGACAAAGGATATGACTAAGATGCTTGCCGCACTGGGTCTTGTAGGACAGTCTGTGCTTCTGATAGTCCCGGAGAGAGATGAAAATATATTTCTTTCAGCCAGAAATATCCCTGCAGTAGGAGTAGCTAGAGTTACTGATCTTAATGCTTATCAGGTGGCAGCATACGGCAAGCTCGTTTTTACGGCAGAAGCCATAAAGAAGCTTGTATCTGGGGAGGTCAGTGCCTGATGAAAATCATATACGATGTCATAAAAAAGCCTCTTTTCACTGAGAAGGGAATGGATATAAAAGAGCGCGAAAACAAGATTCTGATACAAGTGGATCCTGCGGCCAATAAGCATGAGATCAAGCAAGCTATGGAAGAGATCTTTAAGGTTAAAGTCGAGAAGGTAGCCACTATTAGTATCAGTGGCAAAAAGAAAAGATACGGCAAATATATAGGTAGAAGGTCCGATAAAAAGAAGGCAGTGGTTACATTAAAACAGGGCGAAAAACTCGATTTCATAGAGGGTGTTTAAATGGGCATAAGAAAATTTAATCCTACATCACCGGGGCGAAGATTCCAAACGGCATCTGATTACAAGGATATTACTTCAGATGAACCGCGGAAAGGGCTGATGAAACCGGTCAAGAAAACCGGAGGCAGAAACAGTTTCGGCCGTGTAACCTCGTGGCAGAAGGGCGGCGGCAACAAGCGTATGCTCCGCGTTGTCGATTTTAAAAGAGATAAGATCGGCGTACCGGCAACCGTTAAATCAATCGAGTACGATCCAAATCGTTCTGCAAGGATTGCCCTGATAAATTATAAGGATGGAGAGTACCGCTATATTATAGCTCCGGAAGGCTTGAGTGTTGGAGACGTTGTAATGTCCGGTCCATCTGCTGAAATCAAGCCAGGCAATGCGCTGCCGATAAGAGAAATACCTCTCGGAGCAATGATACACAATATTGAAATTAATCCGGGCGCTGGAGCTAAACTTATCCGAAGCGCTGGCGGGGCAGCCCAAATAGTGGCCCGGGAAGGTGATTACGCGCAGGTCAAGATGCCATCCGGCGAAGTCAGGCTTATAAGGACGACCTGTATGGCTACCATAGGCCAGGTCAGTAATGTGCAGCATGAAAATATCTCGTACGGTAAAGCTGGAAGGAAGAGATATCTTGGGAAAAGACCTCATGTCAGAGGCGTTGCGATGAACCCGATTGACCATCCTCTGGGTGGTGGTGAGGGGAAAGCTTCTGGAGGACGTCCAGCCTGCACTCCATGGGGCGTGCCTGAGGGAATTAAGACCAGGCAGAATAAGAGAACCGATAAATTTATCGTAAAAAGGCGTAGTAAATAGGAGGAGTACGTGCCAAGATCCTTAAAGAAAGGCCCTTATTTCGAGCCGAAATTAATGAAGAAAGTCGAAGCGATGCTTCAGACAGGCGATAAGAAGATGATCAAGACATGGTCGCGGCGGTCAACAATTGTGCCTGAGTTTATCGGGTTTACTTTTGCCGTTCATAACGGAAAGAAGTTCGTTCCGGTATATGTTACTGAAAACATGGTAGGACATAAATTGGGCGAGTTTTCGCCTACAAGAACCTTCAAGGGCCATTCAGGATCCGAGAAGTCGGCTGCGAAAGGGTAAGTAATATGGAAGCCAAGGCAATACTGAAATATGCACGTATAACTCCGAGGAAGGCTAGAAGGGTAATGGACCTCATAAGGGGCAAGAATGCCTCCGCGGCTATGGTCAATCTTAGATACATGCCTTACAGGGGCGCCCGCTTGATTGAAAAGGTTCTGAAATCGGCTATGGCTAACGCTGAGCAAAAGGGTACGCATCTGGATATTGATAAATTGACGATTAAAGCAGCATTTGCTGATCAGGGACCGGTTATGAAGCGTATGGAACCCAGGGCCATGGGCAGAGGCAATACGATTAGGAAGAAGACGAGCCACTTGACCATCGTGGTTTCGGAGGAATAGCATGAAGGCAATTCTAAGTCAGGATTTTTTGACATTATACGGACGGGGGTGTTGATTTGGGTCAGAAGACGATTCCGATAGGTAACAGGATAGGCGTCACGCGCACATGGGATTCTCGCTGGTTCCTGAAGAAAGGTTATGCAGGCCAGCTTTTAGAGGATCTGAACGTCCGTAAATTGATAAAGGAGAAACTCTTTCACGCAGGCGTCTCTAAGATTGAGCTGGAGAGGCCTGGTCAAAAGGTGAAAGTTATCATACATACGGCACGTCCCGGCATAATCATCGGGAAAAAGGGTGCTGAGGTCGAGAAACTTAAGAAAGAAATTGAGGCGTTTACTGGAAAGCAGGTAGCAATAGATATAAAAGAGGTGAGGAAGCCTGAGTTGGATTCTCAGCTTGTGGCTGAAAACATTGCGTTGCAACTGGAAAAAAGGGTGGCGTTCAGGCGCGCACTTAAAAGGGCTGTATCTTCCGGAATGAGATTCGGCGCCCTTGGCATTAAGGTGCAATGTGCAGGTCGGCTTGCAGGAGCGGAAATAGCCCGGACCGAATGGTATAGAGAAGGTAGAGTGCCGCTAAGCACATTCAGAGCCGATGTTGATTATGGTTTTGCAGAGGCGAGAACAACATACGGTAAAATCGGCATCAAGGTCTGGATATACCATGGAGATATACTCCCCGAGCGGACCGTTACATCATCGGTAGGAGAGTGATATGTTAGCGCCAAAGAAAGTTAAATTTAGAAAAACGATGAAGGGTAACATGCGGGGGAAGGCTTATAGAGGCTCCGACGTTTCCTTTGGTGAATACGGACTAAAGGCAATGGAACCCGGCTGGATCACCAGTCGTCAAATAGAGGCTGCCAGAGTGGCGATTACAAGGCATGCAAAGAAGGGGTGTAAGCTTTGGATACGCATCTTCCCGGACAAGCCGATTACGCGCAAGCCGGCTGAGACCAGAATGGGGAAAGGCAAGGGCAATCCTGAGTTCTGGGTTGCAGTTGTAAAGCCGGGCCGAGTAATTTATGAAGTTTCAGGTATAAGCGAGCAGATTGCGAAGGAGGCCTTTAATCTGGCCTCGAAGAAACTGCCTCTTTCTACCAGGTTTGTGAAACGCGAGGAGGTGGCATTATGAAGACCTCTGATATAAAGGCGCTCTCAGTCGATGAATTGAAGCAGAAAGAAAAGGACTTCAGAAAAGAGCTGTTTAACCTGAGATTCCAGCTTTCAAAAGGTGAACTTGAAAATAACATGAGGGTTAAGGCGGTCCGCAAGGATATTGCGAGGATCCTGACGATCATTTCTGAAAAAGAGAAGGCGGCTGCTGGCGGGGCTGCGAAGAGGGGTGCGGGAAATGCCTAAGAAGGTATATTCTGGTAAGGTCATAAGCGACAAGATGGACAAGACCGTGGTAGTGGCGGTGACTAGGACGTTCCAGCATCCGCTTTATAAGAAGACAGTCAAGAAGATTACGAAATTTAAGGCACACGACGAAGAGAACAAATGCAAGATGGGCGACATGGTTCAGATCATAGAAAGCAGACCTTTAAGCAAGGATAAAAGGTGGGCTGTGATCAAAATCATGGAAAGCGAGGGATAGAGAGCCATGATACAGACTCAGACCATTCTTGAGGTCGCGGATAATTCTGGGGCCAAAAGAGTACAGTGCATACGGGTTCTTGGCGGTTCGAAAAGACGATATGCCAGACTTGGAGATATTATAGTGGTTGCTGTTAAAGAGGCAATTCCCGACGGCACAGTCAAAAAAGGCACAGTTCAGAAAGGCGTTGTTGTCAGGACCAAGAGGGAGACTCGGAGGCCCGATGGATCATATATAAGATTTGATCAGAACGCGGTGGTGCTTATCAATGCTCAGATGGAGCCTATTGGAACAAGAATCTTCGGTCCTGTGGCAAGGGAACTCAGATGGAAAGAATTCATGAAGATCATATCCCTTGCACCGGAAGTGATTTAGCGGGAGGATAATGTGGGTTTACGGATAAAAAAGGGAGACACGGCAGTGGTCATCACTGGAAAGAATAAGGGTGCCAGGGGGCGCGTGCTGGTTGTGCTACCTGAGGAGCAGAGGCTTATTGTCGAGGGAGTAAACAAGATAAAGAAGCACCAGAAGCCTAACAAGCAATATACTCAGGGCGGTATTATAGAGAAGGAAGGCCCTTTACATATATCGAATACCATGCTCGTATGTCCCAAATGCAATAAGCCTACGCGCATAGGAGTGACCCTACTGAGCGACGGTCGCAAACAGAGGACATGCAGGAAATGCAAGGAGGTCATAGACTGAGTATGGCAGCGCGACTCAGAGACAAATATTTCAAGGACATCATGTCTTCGATGACGAAGGCGTTCGGATATAAGAACGTGATGCAGGTTCCGAAACTGCAGAAAATCATAGTTCATGTAACACTGGGTGAGGCAACACAGAATGTGAAACTTCTTGATGCGGCGGAAAAGGAGCTTGCAGCTGTAACGGGTCAAAAACCCTTGACTACGAAATCGAAGAAAGCCATTGCCGGCTTTAAACTGAAACAGAATATTCCACTTGGTTGCAAAGTTACGCTTCGCGGCGACAGAATGTATGAATTTCTTGACCGGCTTATAAGCGTGGCTCTGCCAAGAATCCGCGACTTTAGGGGCCTATCCACGAAGTCTTTTGATGGCAGGGGGAACTATTCGTTCGGTCTTAAGGAACAATATATCTTTCCTGAGATAGATTACGACAAGGTCGAGATGGTGCACGGGCTGGATATAAATATCTGCACGTCGGCCAAAACCGATGAAGAAAGCAGGGCTTTGCTGAAAGAATTCGGCGTGCCTTTCAGGAGATAAGGAGGGGGTATGGCTAAGACATGTATGATCGAAAAATCCAAGAGGGCGCCAAAGTTTGCAGTGCGCGTGCATAACAGATGCAACGTGTGCGGAAGACCGAGAGCGTACATACGGAAATTCGGTATATGCAGGATATGCTTCAGAACCCTTTCACTGAAGGGTCAGATTCCTGGCATAACAAAATCGAGCTGGTAGAGGTGTTTGGACAATGATGACTGATCCCATAGCAGATATGCTGACGCGCATAAGAAACTCCGTGCTTATCAAAGCGGAGAAAGTGGATATCCCGGCATCCAGGCTGAAGGTTGAGATAGCCAAGATTATGAAAGAGGAAGGGTTTATTAAATCATATAAGATTATCAAAGACAAGAAGCAGGGCATCCTTAGGATAACGCTCAAATACTCGCAGGACAACCGCCCTATTGTTGAGGGCCTTAAGCGGATTAGCAAGCCAGGCCGAAGGGTGTATGTCGGAAAGGACGAAGTGCCCAGTGTTGTCGGCGGAATGGGGATTGCTGTAGTAACAACTCCCAGGGGTATTTTGACTGACAAGGCATGCCGCCGCGAGGGCGTAGGCGGAGAAGTCCTATGCTATATTTGGTAAGGAGACAGAAATGTCAAGGATTGGCAAGAAACCAATAGATATACCTCAAAAGGTCAATGTTGATATTAAAGGAGATCTCATTAAAGTTAAGGGTCCTTTGGGCGAATTGAGCTATACATCTCCAGCGAGCATAAAGGCAGCTGTAGATAGCGGCAAGGTAGTTATTGAAAGAAGCACTGATCTTCAGAAAGATAGGGCTTTGCATGGCCTTGTTCGCAGCCTTGTAGCAAACATGGTGAACGGTGTGTCACAGGGCTTCAAGAAGCAACTTGAAGTCAAGGGAGTAGGATACAGGGCACAGGCAAAGGGGAACAAGATTACTTTTACTTTAGGATACTCTCATCCCATTGAATTTGAACTTCCAACTGGAGTAACAGCGACCACTGACGAAAAGATGACGATAATTACACTGAGCGGCATTGAAAAGCAAATGCTCGGGCAGGTTGCAGCAAACCTCAGAAAGCTGAGGGCGCCTGATGTCTACAAGGGCAAGGGCGTAAGGTTTGTCGGCGAGAGGCTTAAGATGAAGGCCGGCAAGACCGGTAAGAAGTAACAGGAGGGTGCACCAGTGATTGCAAAGAAGATTGGTAAACAGAGAAGACACGAGAGAATAAGAAAACATGTTTCTGGTAACCCCAAAAGGCCGAGACTAAGTGTCTACCGAAGCTTAAACAATGTATATGCGCAGATAATAGACGACACGAAGGGTGCAACACTTGCTGCTGCTTCGACGCTTGATAAAGAAATAAAGGGAACGGATGGCCACAAAGGCAATGTTGAGGCTGCAAAGAAAGTAGGGCAGCTTTTAGCAAAGAAGGCTTTGGCGGCCGGCGTTAAGAAAGTAGTATTTGACCGGAGCGGGTATCGCTACCACGGCTCCATCAAGGCCCTGGCCGAAGGGTCGAGAGAGGGAGGACTGGAATTTTAATGAAGACGGAGCGAATTGAGGCTGAGGGGCTTACACTTAAAGATAAGGTTGTCTATATAAACAGGGTTGCAAAGGTTGTCAAAGGAGGCAGACGATTTTCCTTCAGCGCGCTGGTTGTCGTTGGTAATGAGAGCGGCATAGTTGGCGTCGGCAAAGGGAAAGCCTCCGAAGTGCCCGAGGCTATCAGAAAGGCCGTTGAACAGGCGAAGAAAAGGCTGATCCGCTTCCCATTGCGCGAAGGTACTCTTACCCACCGGATAATCGGCAGATACGGCTCCAACTCTGTAGTAATGAATCCTGCGCCTAAGGGGACAGGTCTTATTGCCGGTGGTGCGGTTAGGGCTGTATTCGAGGTTGCGGGGATCCAGGATGTTGTTGCCAAATCTCTTGGTGGACATAATCCATTCAATACAGTAAAGGCTACCCTTCATGGACTTTCGAACTTGAAGGATCCTGATGCAGTGCTAAAAATCAGGGGAAAGGCCGAAGAAGAAATAGCAGTAGAAGAAGCAGGCCAGTAGATTGTGGTTGCAGGCCTCAGAGAGCAGTCTTCTATGCTTAATGATATTCCCGGTCATATGGTAGCGGTTTAAATTTTATGGGAGGAATAAGGTAGTTATGAAAATACAGGATCTCACCCCGGCTGAAGGAAGCACTAAAAAGAACAAGCGCATAGGGCGTGGTATGGGGTCAGGACATGGCAGAACGGCCACTAAAGGACATAAGGGACAAAAGGCGAGGTCTGGCGGAACTAAAGGTCCTTCCTTTGAAGGGGGTCAGACGCCCCTGCAGAGAAGGCTTCCTAAAAGAGGTTTTAAGAACTATCCATTTAAAAGGGAGTTTGCAATTCTCAACCTGGATGATCTTGACAAATTAGTGGATATATCACTAATAACCCCTGAAGTGCTTCTGGAAAAAGGTATCGTGAAAGATTCGAAGTCAGGCATAAAAATACTTGGTGGTGGAGCGCTGGCTAAAGCAATAACTGTTAAGGCCCACGCATTCAGCGCATCTGCAATTGAAAAGATCAAAGCCGCAGGCGGCAAGGCAGAGGTCATTTAACCTTGAGCATCATCACCAGCATTCGCAACATATTCAAAATACCTGAACTGAAGAACCGCGTCTTATTCACGCTAGTGCTCCTAGCAGTATACAGGATCGGCGCGCATATTCCGACCCCCGGCATTAATGGTATTGAGTTGAGTAAGTTTCTTACGGCCAAGGGCGGTGCTATGATGGGCTTTTTCGATATGTTCTCCGGAGGCGCACTGTCCCAGATGACAATTTTTGCCCTCGGTATAATGCCATATATCAGTGCGTCTATTATTTTTCAGCTCTTGACGGTTGTAATTCCTGCTTTGGGTAAACTGGCCAAGGAGGGTGAGGCAGGAAGGAAGAAGATCGTCAGATATACTAGATATGCAACTGTTGTTATAGCTGCTATCCAATCGCTCGGAATTGCTATCGGCCTGGAAGGAATGGGCGGCGGACAGTTTATTGCCAATCCGGGCTGGGGATTCAGGATACTAACAATGATTACTCTTACATCAGGCACGGCGTTCATTATGTGGCTCGGTGAACAGATTACTGAACGCGGAATCGGCAACGGTATATCTCTGATTATCTTTGCAGGAATTGTGGCAAGATTCCCAAACGCTATTGTGAAAACCTTTCAGTTGGTTGGAGCAGGCGAGCTTTCGATCTTTTTTGTGATACTTTTGGTAGCCGTAATGGTATTGGTTGTCGGAGGGATAATATTTATTGAACGCGGCCAACGCAAGATACCGGTGCAATATGCAAAAAGGATTATAGGTAAGAAGATGTTTGGTGGGCAAAGCTCCCATCTTCCTCTGAAGATCAATACAGCTGGCGTAATCCCGCCGATTTTTGCGTCGTCCATTATTATGTTTCCCGCTACGATAGCGGGTTTTATTGCTATACCGTGGGTTCAGTCAGTCGCTAAACAGCTCTCATTTGGGTCTGTATTCCATTCGATTCTCTATGTTGGGCTTATATTCTTTTTTGCTTACTTTTACACAGCCGTTATTTTTAATCCGGTCGACATCGCTGAAAATCTGCAAAAGCACGGAGGCTTTATTCCAGGTGTGCGTCCCGGCCAGAAAACTTCGGAATATATATACAGGGTTCTTACCAGACTTACTTTCATTGGAGCAGTATATCTCTCAACAGTTTGCATTCTGCCGGAACTTTTGATTACTAGATTCAATGTGCCCTTTTACTTTGGTGGTACGTCTCTTCTGATTGCGGTAGGAGTAGCACTGGATACTGTTTCTCAAATTGAATCCCATCTGATAACAAGATCCTATGAGGGCTTTTTGAAAAAGGGCAGACTCAAAGGAAGAAGGGGATAAACTTTATCTCACGGCGTGATAATCGTTAAATCAGCGACAGAAATTCAGAAAATTGCGCATGCCTGCCACATAGTGGCTGAAGTGCTTGAAGGGCTTAAAGGCTATATAATCGAAGGGATGTCAACTGCCGACATCGAGAGTTTTGTTGACCAGGGGATAAGTAAGCGCGGTGCTAAGGCTGCTTTTCGTGGATATAGAGGATATCCTTCTAGCGCTTGCATATCGGTAAATGAGCAAGTAATCCATGGTATACCATGTAGGTCTGTGAGACTTAAATCGGGCGATATTGTGGGGGTTGATATAGGTACTTTTTGGGATGGATTTTACGGTGATGCGGCAGTCACTATCCCTGTTGGGGATGTTAAGACCGAAAATGCCAGGCTGCTCAAGGTGACTGAAGAAGCTCTGATGCTTGGCATTGCAAAGGCGGTTGCAGGCAATCGGGTTGGGGATATATCTGCCGCGATTCAGGGGCATGTGGAAAAACATGGCTATTCGGTGGTGCGGGCATTTGTAGGACACGGGATAGGTCGGTCTCTTCATGAGGAGCCCCAAGTGCCAAACTATGGAAGGGCGGGTCAGGGACCGCGATTAAGAGAAGGTATGACACTAGCGATAGAGCCAATGGTTAATGCAGGCAGCTCCGACATACGGATTCTCAATGATGGCTGGACGGCTGTAACGTCCGATGGCTCATGGTCTGCTCACTTTGAGCATACGATAGCTATTACTAAGGAAGGGCCTAAAATATTGACTAAAATATGATGAAAAGGTATACTGTCTGATTACGACTATGGCCAAAGATGAGAATATAGAAGTACAAGGGACAATACTGGAACCATTGCCGAATGCGATGTTTAGAGTGGAGTTGGAGAATGGGCAGGTCATTCTTGCATATGTCTCAGGCAAGATGAGAATGCATTTTATCAAGATATTGCCGGGAGACAAAGTCACGGTGGAATTGTCGCCATATGACTTGACAAAGGGCCGCATTACCTACCGGTTTAAATAATTCAATTAAGGCTGTAGTGGCAAGAGTTTTGTTTTCTTTTCAGTGAGGAGGAAAGACAGTGAAGGTGAGACCGTCGGTAAAAGCTATTTGCTCCAAATGCAAGATAGTGAAGAGAAAAGGCGTTTTACGAGTTCTCTGTGAAAACCCCAGGCATAAGCAGCGCCAGGGCTAATTATCTGCTGAGCTTGTGCAGTATCCAGGGCATTGTGTCTTTAATAATTTTATATCACATGGATAAAGGAGTTTTGTATGGCGAGAATAGCCGGGGTTGATCTTCCCAAGAACGAGCGCATTGAGATAGGTCTGACGCGCATATTTGGCATAGGCAGATCCCTCTCTGTTAAGATTCTCAGTGAGACGGGCGTTGATCCGGATACCAGAGTTAAGAACCTTACCGATGAGGATATTGTAAAGATAAGGGCAGCTATCGAAAAGGATCAGAAGGTTGAGGGTGATCTGAGGCGCGAATTGGCCATGAATATAAAAAGGCTGATAGATATCGGATCGTATCGTGGATTGAGGCATAAGGCCCATCTGCCGGCAAGAGGACAGAGGACCAGAACAAATGCCAGGACCCGCAAGGGGCCCCGGAAGCTTATCGTGAAGAAAAAGTAAAGGAGGAGTGCACTTTAATGGCTCAGAAAAAACGCAGCGGAAAGAAAGTTAAGAAGAATATCCCAAGCGGCGCGGCGCACATACAGACGACATTTAACAATACAATAGTCACTATCACCGACCCGAATGGAAATGTAATAGCGTGGTCTAGCGCCGGTAGTCTTGGTTTTAAAGGATCCAGGAAAGGCACTCCGTTTGCTGCGCAAATGGCATCTGAATCGGCTGCCAAGAAAGCCATGGAAATGGGCTTGAAGCATGTCGATGTTTTTGTAAAGGGCCCCGGCGCCGGCAGGGAAACCGCTATCAGAGCACTTCAGGCTGCGGGACTCGACATTACATTGATCAAGGACGTAACCCCGGTGCCGCACAACGGTTGCAGGCCGCCTAAGAGGAGGAGAGTATAATGGCACGCTATACCGGTCCATTGTGCAGGCTGTGCAGGAGAGAAGGAGAAAAACTATTTCTCAAGGGCACCCGGTGTCACACCGAAAAATGCGGCGTAGAGAGAAGGAAATATGCGCCAGGTCAACACGGACAAAGCCGTGGGAAGCTTTCAGACTACGGTTTGCAGCTTAGGGAAAAACAGAAGGTCAGAAGAATTTATGGAATTATGGAGCGCCAGTTCAGGTTGTATTTTGAAAAGGCCTCCAGAATGAAGGGCGTTACAGGTGAAGTTCTGCTGCAACTTCTTGAAAGAAGGCTTGACGCTGCAGTGTTTAGAATGGGTTTTGCAGCTAACCGCAGAGAAGCTCGTCAGCTTGTAAAACACGGTCATTTCCTGGTGAACGGCCGTAGCTCTGATATTCCGTCGCATCTGTTACGCCCTGGTGATGCTGTAGCGGTCAAGGAATCCAGCCGGGAGAATGCAACCATTGCTGAGAGTCTTTCTGTCGCAGAGCACAGAGGCATTCCTGACTGGATACAGTTTGATGCGGCAGCTCTTAAAGGTACCTTTGTTCGCGTTCCTACGCGTGATGAAATACAGCTGCCAGTTCAGGAACAGCTTATAGTTGAACTTTATTCTAAGTAATCCGGCTTTAAGATGCTGGCCCAGCGGGCAGCTGTTTAAAATAGAATTAAAGTATAAATAATAGATTAAAGGCATAGGGAGGCCTTAAATGGACCTTGTGAAGAGGGGCTTTCAGTTGCCCAAGAAGATTAATTTTGACGTGGAAACGCGGACCGATTCGTACGGGAAACTTGTTGTTGAACCGTTAGAGCGCGGCTTTGGCACTACCTTAGGTAATTCACTGCGCAGGGTCCTTCTTTCGTCAATAGAGGGTGCGGCAGTGACTGGCGTTAGAATAGCCGGAGTGCTGCATGAATTCTCTGCAATCAAAGGCGTCAAAGAAGATGTGGTAGACGTAATTCTTAACATAAAAAAGCTCAGACTTAGGCTCCATGGCGATAGCAAGAGAACTGTAACGGTTGATGTAAAGGGGCCCAAAGTACTGACGGGTGCGGATGTTATAACTGACCAAGGCGTCGAAATACTGAACAAGGATCATTACATCGCCACAGTTGATACAGGTACAACTATGGAGATGGAAATGTTTGTCAGAAAAGGCAAGGGATATGTTGCTGCAGAACAGAACAAGGAAGACGGGCTTCCAGTTGACATCATTGCAGTTGATTCAGCGTTCAGCCCTGTAAGGAAGGTGAACTTCTGGGTTGAAAAGGCGAGAGTAGGCAGATCTACTGACTACGACAGGCTTATCATGGAAGTCTGGACCGACGGTGGCATAACTCCTGAAAAAGCAATCAGTGAAGCAGCATCGATTCTGATGGAGCATCTTGATCTTTTCATATTTGTCGAGGAGAGCGATTCGGCAGAAGAACCGGCAGGCGCTTCTGGCAAGGCTGTATCCGGCGCCATGCTCAACGATAATCTGCTAAAGAATATAGACGAACTGGAACTATCTGTGCGGGCGTATAACTGCCTGAAGAATGCTAATATAAAAACTATTGCAGACCTTGTGCAGAAGACCGAAAACGAGATGCTCAGGACAAAGAACTTCGGCCGCAGGTCACTAAATGAAATAAAAGACATATTGAGCTCTATGGGTCTGCACCTTGGAATGAGATTTGAATCAGCCCCAAAAGGAGGTAGTGACAGCAATGCGTCATAAAGTAGCGGGAAGGCTGTTTAGCAGAACGGCCAACCAGAGAAAGGCACTTCTGAGGGGACTGGTATCCTCTCTTTTCGAGCATCAGAGAATAGAGACTACAGTCGCGAAAGCAAAGGCAATCAAGGGCATAGCCGAGAAACTTGTTACCTTCGGGAAAAGGGGTGACCTGCATGCGAAAAGGATGGTCATGTCATATATCCCGAACAGAACTGTAATGTCGAAGCTGTTTGCGGATATTGCACCGCGCTTTGCAGACCGCAACGGTGGCTATCTGAGGATAGTGCAGACACGCCAGAGAGTTAATGACCGTGCACCGATGGCGATAATAGAGTTCATAGATTATGAAGATGTTGTCATGAAGGACTCGAGTGATAAGAAAGGCAAAGAGTCTGAAAAGAAGTCAGAACAGAAATCTGTAAAACCTGCAAAATCTGCTAAGAAAGTAAAGGCATAAACGAACACAGGAGGATGCGGCTGCAAATTAGCAGCTTTTTTATATGTAGTCCAAATAAGGGGTTCTAGGGAATCCCTTATTTTTTTGGTGCGGCACGATTAATGCTGTAGCATAGCGCTGCATCATTTCAAAATTGACAAAATAATGTCTTGGAAATTAAACTAAACATTTGAAAATAAATCATAATTATCTTGTTAGGAGGGTGTCTTGCTTAAATCCTGTGAAGAAGTATCATCGACAAAAAAGCGTCTTACTATAGAAATTCCTGCCGACGCCTTAGAAAGCGAGATCCGGAAGGGTCTTCAAGAAGCACAGCGCCGGGCTAACCTGCCTGGCTTCAGATCGGGCAAAGCCCCTATGTCCATTGTTGAAAAACGCTATGGAAAGGGCGTGGAGTCGGAAGTGCTTGAAAAGCTGGTGCCGGAATATTATATGAATGCAGTCAAAGAGGCTGAAATAAAGCCGGTGGCAAAGCCTGAAATGGAAGAGGGGATTGATTTTAAGCGCAATGCTCCGGTAGTGATGACTTTTACTGTCGAAGTCAGGCCAAGTATCGACGGCCTGAGTTATGAAAATATTGCAGTCAAGGATATCCCGATCGAGATAAAAGAGGAAGAGATAGATACTATCCTTAAAAGCGTATCTGAAGAAAAAGGGACATTTGAGGCGATAGACGATGCTGCGACCAGGGGCGATCTTGTAACTCTGGACTACACAACTGAAAATGGTGATGAAAGCAAGGATACCGTTATAAAGGTGGGTAGTGGCCCGTATCCTCCGGAGTTCTTCGATGCGATCGAGGGGAAGAGAAAGGACGAGGAGTTCTCGGCAGTTGTATCATTCCCAAATGATTCGTCTACGCAGTTCGCCGGTAAGACACTTAAGTTTGTAATGATGATAAAAGATATCAAGAGAAAGAACATCCCGACTATTGATGATGAACTTGCAAAAGATATGGGCATGGAAAACCTGCAAAGCCTTAGAGATAGGATCAGGGAGGATCTGCATGAGTCAAAGACTACGGAAGCTGACAGGAAGAAACAAATCGAGATAATCGAAAAATTGCTCTCATCATATCAGTTCGACGCTCCAGAAGGAATGGTAAAGTTTGAGCTGGAAAGAATGCTTGGAGAAGTAAGGGCAGCCGGCAAGCAAGGCGGAACCAATGAGGAACTGGAAGCTGAATACCAGCCCAAGGCTGTGAAGAGTGCAAGAATTTCGATACTTCTGGATATAATAGGAGAAAGAGAGGGTATTTCCGTTTCGGAGGATGAATTAAAGGAAGAAATCATGAATTTCTCAAAAAGGTATTATGTCACTCCGGAAAACGTAGTCAAGTACTACATAGCAAGAGATGGCTCTCTTGACGGCATCAAGAATGCAATTTATGAAAAGAAGGCCATGAAGGCCCTTCTTGCAAAAGCCAAGATAGAGAAGGAGTAATATATGAGCATAGTGCCAATAGTAATCGAGCAGACTGGAAGGACTGAACGCGCTTATGATATCTACTCGAGGCTTCTCAAGGACAGAATTATATTCATAGGCACCCCCATCGATGACAATATAGCCAATGTGGTTATCGCCCAGCTTCTTTTTCTTCAGACAGAGGATCCGGAAAAGGATATACATGTCTATGTGAACTCGCCTGGCGGATCTGTGTCTGCAGGGTTGGCAATATACGACACAATGCAGTATGTCAAGCCCAGCATCTGTACGTATTGTATCGGACAGGCTGCGAGCATGGGCTCACTCCTTCTTTGCGCGGGGGCAGCTGGAAAGAGATTTGCCCTGCCTAACTCGCGCATTATGATTCATCAGCCTATGGGTGGTTTTTACGGTCAGGCCACTGATGTTGAAATTCATGCTCGAGAAATATTGAAGATGAAGGAAGTGCTGAACAACATACTGGCTAAACATACCGGACAGGATATTGAGAAAATAAAGATAGATACTGAAAGAGACTACTTTATGTCTGGTGTAGACGCCAAGCAATACGGCCTTGTAGATGAGGTCATATTTTCTCTCAAGGAAGTAAAGAAATAGCCGGCCTGCAGTAGATAGACTGCATCTGTTGTACTGATCTGGGAGGATTACAATGGCAAAGAAGAATAATGAGACGGTTCTGCGATGCTCATTCTGCGGGAAAGCGCAGAATGAAGTAAAGAAGCTGATTGCAGGCCCTATGGTATATATTTGCAATGAATGCGTAAGTCTATGCAATGAAATAATAGAAGAGGAGTCGAGTAGCGCTGAGCATGGGAGTGCCAGAAAGCTGCCTACGCCGTCGGACATACATAAATTTCTCAATGACTACGTAATAGGGCAGGAGAGGGCTAAAAAAATACTCTCGGTGGCGGTTCACAACCATTACAAAAGAATCTATAAAGGCTCTAAATCAGATGTTGAATTGCAGAAGAGCAACATACTTCTGATAGGGCCCACCGGCACCGGTAAGACGCTTTTTGCCCAGACGCTTGCACGGCTGCTGGATGTGCCTTTTACGATAGCCGATGCCACCTCTTTAACAGAGGCTGGTTACGTTGGAGAGGATGTTGAAAACGTACTGCTTAAATTGCTGCAGGCCGCCAACTACGATGTCGGTCGAGCGCAGATAGGTATTATATATATCGATGAAATCGACAAGATCAGCCGTAAAAGCGATAGCCCATCGATTACTAGAGATGTTTCTGGCGAAGGCGTTCAACAGGCTCTTCTGAAGATCATAGAGGGTACCGTTGCCAACATTCCGCCACAGGGCGGAAGAAAGCATCCGCAGCAGGAATATATCCAGTTAGACACTACTAATATTCTATTTATATGCGGAGGGGCATTCGTCGGTTTGGATAAGATTGTAGAGGAGAGGATTGGTAAAAAGAGGATCGGCTTCGGATCTGAACCTTTTAAGAAGGCTGAAAAGAAAGAGATGAACCTGCTTGAAACTGTGGAGCCGGAAGATCTAATGAAGTATGGGCTGATCCCGGAATTTATCGGTAGGCTTCCGGTAGTAGCATCTCTAACCGATCTTGATGAAGCTGCCCTTGTGAAAATATTGATCGAACCCAAGAATGCCTTGGTCAAACAGTACCAAAAGCTATTTTCTCTTGATAGCGTTAAATTGAAGTTTACCGATGGCGCGCTCGCGGCAGTTGCAAAAAAAGCAATTGAACGAAAGGCAGGAGCCAGAGGGCTTAGGGCGATCCTTGAAGACGTAATGCTCGATATAATGTATGAGATACCTTCAAAAAAGGAAGTTGCCGAGTGCGTTATTAATGAGGAATCGATTCAGAAAAGGGAGAGGCCATTGGTAGTCTATCACAAGAAGGCCGAATCAGCCTAATTTACCTGCACTTGCGGCTATTGCTGAATACGCCCGGCAAACGAATAGAATGCGAAATAAATATTACAGGCCCGTTTTATTTGCGACAGCATGCCCATTCAGCAGGATCAACGTGTTTTGCAGCATGGCAGGTTTATAGGTTGTTATATGTTCTATTTGAAAAAGAGTTAGGATTTGTTTGCCGGCCGAAGATCTTTGCATATTAGTTGCACCGTACAGTACATCTTTTTTGATCGCTGAGTTCAAACTTCTATTTATGCATATCATGCCATACATAAGTTTTTCTGAAGAGTGAATAATCATCATTTCCTTTGCCAGCTGCGGATTCAGCTCTGCCATTGTTTCAAACGTACTCTTGCTTACGACAACAGCGTCTGCCTGCTTGAAGAACACGGGCAATACTGCCTGTGTTGCCTTACTTACTTCTTGAATAGAGCTGAAGAACTTTTCTTTTTGCGACCTTTTGTCTCGATATATAATTGTGTTTAGCCATAGATAAGCGCTGTCCAGCATATACGCGTGCATGATCAGCCGTTTACCCCTCAGATGCTTTACGTCCGTCATCCCCTGGTCCCGTCGTACTATAAGACATAATTCGTCCCCTCCCACGGCACCACGCTTGCTGGCAACAAGAGTTGGGTCGATGGCAACTCTATCCTTTATCTTTATATAGTCCATCGCTGTCAGAGTTACCATGTCTATGTCGCGATTCTTCAAGGCAGTAACCATCGTTTGCAGGTCGTCGAATATAAAGGTCTTTGGCTGCATTTTCATTAGCGAACTTTTAGACATTTCTTTTGTCCATAACTCAATGGCAACCTTTGCATCAGCCAGGCTTACATCGCCGAGAAATTTAGTCGAGTAGCCGACCCTGAGTAATTGAGGTGTATATTCATTCCCTTCTGCCCAGCATATGCCGGCAAGGCAAAATAAACAAACAAGACCTGATGCGCTTATCATGAGCCTTTTCATAAGTCTTCTCTTAAAACCTTCATTCGAAGTGCACATGAGTTTGAATATTCCAATCACAATCAGTGCTGCACTCCTGATTTTGATAATCCCGCAAGCAAATCACTCAGGACTATATCTTTGTTGAGCGGCATGGAGACTTTGATGGCAGATTTTAGTAAGCGCTCAATCTCGTGGAGCCCGGCCGGTCTTGAAAAGAGATATCCCTGGCTCTGGCTGCAACCCAATTCCTTCAGCCTCTCTAGCTGGTCGATAGTCTCAACGCCTTCAGCCGTTGATTCCAGTCCCATCGAGTTGGAAAGCAGCACGACGGTCTTTATGATCTCCAGATTGTGTGGATCGATCAACATCTTGCTGACAAAGCTTCTATCTATCTTAACGCTGTTAACCGGGAATCTCGGCAGATAGCTCAAGGATGAGTATCCGGTGCCGAAGTCATCGATCGATAAATGCACTCCCAACTCTCTCAATTGGATCAGCACATTAACCGTGTCGGTTGAATCTTCCATTATCACACTTTCTGTTATTTCAATTTCCAGCAGTGAGGCGTTCAGGGCGGTCTCATTTAGAATGCTCAATACTGTCTGAACGAAATCTTTTTGTCTTAGTTGTTTTGGAGAGACATTGACTGCAACCGATATCTCTGTTGTACACAAATCATTCCATCTCTTAATCTGCCTGCAGGCTTCACGTAGTACCCACTCTCCTATGGGTACGATCAATCCGTTTTCTTCAGCAAACGGTATGAAATCCAGGGGCATAATCATCCCGCGTTGCGGATGCGCCCACCTTATCAAAGCCTCGACAGCGACTACCTGTCCGGTGCGTAATGATACGATCGGTTGATAGTGCAGGCGGAATTCATTATTGTCCAGAGCTCGTCTGAGTTCACCTTCCAACTGCAATATTGTGACAGCCTGAGTGTGCATGGATTTATCAAAAATTACGTGTCTTGCCTTGCCTTTTTCTTTCGCATGATACATAGCTGTATCTGCATCACGCAGCATGTCTTCAGCCTTCAAATATTCTGGGGAGCTGAACGCAATGCCGATGCTGCATGAAACGAACATCTCAGTCCCGCCTATAACAAAAGGCTCTTTCAGAACATCTTGTATCCTTTCAGCTGTCTGTTTGGCCTGATCTGCTTCATCCAGATCTTCGACAAGTATGACAAACTCATCGCCCCCAAGTCTGGCAACGGTGTCTCCGCTTCTGACACACTCTTTAAGCCTTTTTGACACCTCCACCAGAAGCTGGTCACCGATGTTGTGTCCCATGCTGTCATTAATAACCTTAAATCTGTCAAGGTCCAGAAAAATGACCGCAAATGTATGCTCGCTGTTGCGTATCGATCTTATGAACGCATGTTGCAGCCTGTCAATCAGCAGCGCGCGATTAGCCAATCCTGTTAGGGAGTCATGGAACGCATCGCGCAGCAGTTGTTCCTCAGCACGCTTGCGTGATGTTATATCTGAAATTGACCCTGCCATGCGATACGCTTTTCCATTAGAATCCCTGACTGCAAGCCCCCTGCATAGCATCCAGCGGTCAGCGGTATCATTATGTCGCACCCTAAACTCAGCCTCAAAATGGTCGCTCGCTCCGGACAGATGTGCGCTGACAAGCATTTTGACTTGCTCTATGTCGTCTGGATGTATTCTGCCGAACCACTCATCCAAACTATTGCCGATTTCATCTTCGGCATATCCAAACATTGATTTCCATCTCGGCGAATAGTACACCGATGCGGAATCTATGTCCCAATCCCACATGCCGTCATTTGTGCCCCGAGCAGCCAGGGCATAGCGCTCTTGGCTGATTCTCAATTCCTGCGCAGTCTTGCTTGAGCGCAAAATGTATCGCACGTGATGCCCTAATATCGCATACTTAAACGGTTTAGTTATAAAATCCGTCGCACCGACCTGATACGCTCTATTAATAGAGTCAGAGTCGCCAAGCCCGGTCATCATAAGAATTGGGACAAATTCTCCTGATGGAAGTTTTCTCAACCTTTCACAAACAGTAAAGCCGTCAAGTCCCGGCATCTGAACATCCAGAAGGACGAGATCCGGTTGTATTTTTTCGAAGGATTCGACCGCCGTAATGCCGTCAGCGATCTCCTCAGCTTTAAAGCCTGCCTCTGCTAAGAGTTCGGCAGCCAAAAAACGCATTGTCTCGTCATCGTCGACGAGCATTATTAGCGGTACCTCACGCTGTGGTTTCGGTTTCATAATACTCTCCTCTCATGCCGCAATTATAGTCAATGCCATGTCGACATGTTTCTATTGATAATCATTTGGTTTCCCGCTATGATATCCCGCGCACCTGAAGTTCGCGCTCCAATGCAGCCATGACTTTCTTGCATTCACGCTCTACTTCCTGGAACAAGACGGTCACTGAATCTGAAGTTTCAGCTCTGCCCATATGCTCCAGGTCCTGCAGAAGCCCTGCCATATGATTTGCTCCAACAGCCGCACTGCTGGATTTGACAGTGTGAGCATTTATCTCGATTGCATGGTGGTCACCGGTTGCTACGGCTGCTTGCAAGGCTTCTATATACTTTGGCGTATTTTTCATATACAACCCTATGACCTTCGCCAGTAAGGCATTGCCGTCATTTTTTATCGAACCGGCTAATTCATCAAGTGTCGAACTGTCAATTACTGCAGATGAATGCTTGTATTTACTCGCAGACGAATAACTGCTCAAATGGCAATCGCCGAATGACAGCTCGGCTGCATCTGAACCCTCATGCGGTATATCTTGCAACGCGCTAACAGTCCGCATCCATCTGCCGATCATTAAGTGCAATTCAACTTTCTTGAAAGGTTTTGTAAGATAATCATCCATGCCTGCTGCAATGCATAATTCCCTGTCTCCCTGCATTGCATGGGCTGTCAGGGCTATTATCGGTACATGCGGAGCTGTCCCGTTGCCGAGCAGCTGCTCTTGTTCCTTCGCCCTGATAAGCCGGGTTGCCTCATAACCATCCATTCCGGGCATCTGACAATCCATAAAAACAAGATCATAATGATTCTCGGACAATGCGCGAATTGCATCCTCACCATTATTGACGATGTCGACGATCAGCCCATATCCCTCCAGCATCCCCTTTGTCACGGCCTGATTAGTCTCATTATCTTCGGCCAGCAGAACCCTTCCATTTAACATTGCTGCCCTATAATTCGAAGTTTCTGATTCAAGAATGGGTAGCGATGAACCGGTTGCATTATTAATAATAGAGACCAGGCAATTAAAAAGCTGGGATCTCATAATTGGTTTGCTAAGGCATGCATCTATTCCGATTGACTCCATCTGTTTGCTGCTGATTGGCCGCCCTACAGGCGTAAGAACTATAAGCGGCGTATTGCTGATTTCAGGGTCGGCTTTTATCAAGCTCACCAGACCTTCTCCATCAACATCGGCAACCCTGGTTCCTATCAAAACAATATCATATGGACTTCCGCCACGCTTTGCTTCATGCAACAGCCTCAGCGCATCCCGACTGTCCGATACGCCGTCATTGCTGATATCCCAATGTGCCATCTGCTCCGCAAGGAATAGTCTGGTAATGTCGTTGGCGACAGCAATGAGTACTTTAGGGATTTTGGGACCCAGCTTCGCAGCTTCGTCAGCTTGCTTGATCAGGTGCTGTTTGTTAAGGCTGGCAGTGAATCTGAAAGTTGAACCTTCCCCGTACTTGCTTGTAAAAGACAGATCACCGCCCATAAGAATGCAAAGCTGTTTTGATATAGCAAGCCCCAGTCCAGTGCCGCCATATTTACGTGTGGTAGAGGCGTCGAGCTGCGTAAACGGTTGGAAAAGCCAGTTCTGCATGCCTTCCTTAATTCCTATGCCCGTGTCGCTTATCTGAAACAAAATAGTGCAGCTGTCGAGTGTCTCTTCTTCTGACAGTACATCAAGAGTTATCTGGCCATGTTCAGTAAACTTAACAGCATTTCCGATCAGATTGATAAGAATCTGGCGGAGACGTTCCGGATCACCACACAGTGCGTCGGTAACATTGTCTCTAATCCGGTATACTAGATCCAGATTCTTGCGATGTGCACGCTCGGCCAGCAGATGAACTGATTCTTCTACAACCCTGTGAAGCTCGAAATTAACATTGGCCAGCTCAACCCGTCCAGCCTCTATTTTTGATAAATCAAGGATGCTGTTAATGATGCTCAGAAGGGATTCGCCGGAACTACGGACTATTTCAGCAAATCGGCGCTGCTCGTTAGTCAGCTTACTCTCCAGGAGCAGCTCCGTCATTCCAAGCACGCCGTTCATCGGAGTGCGTATCTCATGGCTCATATTGGCCAGAAACTGGGATTTCGCCATATTTGCATTAACGGCGTCTTCTTTTGCTTTTCTTAAAGCTTCTTCAGCAGCCTTTCGCTCGGTAATATCCAACGCTACACACACCACGCCCTGAAGAGCGCCTTCTGTGCTTCGCAGGGCGGCGGCAGAGAACAGAACCGGAAATTTTCGCCCGCTTTTAGCCCGATAGCATATACCCAGATTCATCAGCGACCCTTGGGCAGTAATGTCTGTGATGCTATATTTGAAAGGATAATCGCCGGAGTCGGGACCTTCATGTTCAATAACCTCGCCGATATGTTTTCCAATGAGTTCAGCTTCCGAGTAGCCGAGCATATCGAGTGTGGCTCTGTTGACCTTGTTGATGATACCCATGGTATCGGTGACTATGAGTGCATCGTTCATGGAAGCTATAATATTGTCCATATATTCACGCGAAGTTATGAGCTCCTGCTGGGACTTCTGCAGGGCTTCGGTCATTCTATTGAAAGAATGGCCAAGGCTCTCCAGCTCATCTCCCGTCGTAATATCGGCTCGTGAGGTAAGATCTCCGTCGGCAACACGGTGAGTCATCTTGTCGAGTGCACTGATGGGGCTGCTCAGCTGCCTGGCAAATATATATGCCGCTGCCATAGCCAGCAAACTGCAGATAAGCATCATGATGAATGTCCTGAAGTACATATCACTGACGTCTTGATTATATTTTTTCAGGGAAAGGCCGATGTGTATCCATCCCCATTCTATGCCAGAATAAGTGAAAGGATAGCTGTAATGAAACACTTCCTGCTTCACAATATCGTTTTTTAAAAATTTACCTTGCGCTATTCTGGTGGAAGCAGGATTCCAAATCCCGTCAAGTTGCTGCTGACTCCATCCATCTGTAGTCTGTACAAGGGAAAATCCATCATTACGAGTTATCACAACATAGAGGATTGAAGAGCTGTCCTTGACCACTTTCATACAGTGTTCGACAACAGCTCCATAATCTTCCGATATCACAGCACTTGCCACGACCTGTTCAATCGACGTAACAATGTTTTTAGCCTCTGATTCCATTCCCTCCATCAGAGCTTTCTTCTGGTACGGCAGATTTGCAGAGACGTATATAATAAGCGTAATAACTGTCAGCAGCCACGCGACAATGGCGGTTCTAACCAATATCCGGTTCTTGCCGATTTTCTGCTTAATGCCTGAGAAAAATCTCATTTCTTCCGTCCAGTGATCATTGGGTTGCCCTTTTGTGAGCAGTCTCTTTTCCAGAGTGCCTGTTAGCGCTGGATACAAGCGTCAAACTGGTATCCAGCATGCGCGGGTTGTACTCAATCACCTTGTCGATCTGAAAGAGTGAAAGTATCTGCTTGCCGGCAGGAGTCAAGTGCATATTTAGAGCGTTGCGAATCACCATAGATTTCACATCTGCGCTCAGGGTTTTGTTAAAACAGAACAGCCCGTAAAGCAGTCTGTCAGAAACGTCTAATGTGACCAGCTCTTTGCCGATCTGTGGATTGAGGTCCACCATTGTCTCAAACGCTCCCTTGCTGACCAGCGCAGCATCAGCCTGCTTGAAAAAAACCGGCAGCACGGTCTGGGATACTTTCTTGGCCTCCTTAACGGAACTGAAGAATCTATCCTTGTCAGGTAAATGCTTGCGATAGAGTTGTTCACTGAGCCATAGGATTTCAGCATCATACATATATCCTGCGTGAATCAGCAGCCTTTTGCCTCTAAGCTGGCTGAGGCCGGTTATATTCTGGTCGCGGCGAACAACGATCTCCAGCTGCTCGCCATAGAGGGCACCACGCCTCAATGCGACGAGCGCAGGCTCCAATGGAAATCTGTCCCTCAGCGCGATAAAATCCATTGGGGTTATACCTACAACATCAATCTGCTTGTTCTTCAGCGCGTTGAACATGGCGTCGACATCGTCTAAAATATATGGTTTTGAGCGTACATCGAGAGACCGGCTTTTGGTGAACTCCCTGATCCAGATTTCGAGTGCGGCCTGTGCATCCGCATAACTTACATCGTTCAGAAACTTCCCCAGGAATCCGACTCTCAACAGGTCAAACTTTGCCTCTGGCGACTCGGCGCCAATGCATCGAGGCTCAAAGCAGAGAAAGGTAACTGCTGCCACTAAAACAGCAACAATAAGCCTTTCCAGCATCATGCTATTGCGTCTTTGCATATCGCCTCTTCAGTTGCCTGTACTCTTGTATAAGGTTTGCGAGATGATCAAGATATGCCGGCTCAAACGGCACGAGCCTGTTCATCCCGAAAAGAGTCAGCAATTGCCGACCGTCAGGGTCTGCATGCAGCGACATCAGCAGATCACGGACAGCGCGCTTCTTATCCTCACTCAACTCTCTGCGGGCTGCAATTATCCCCCCCAGGATTTTCTCGGAAGTTGCAAGCACAAGGAATTCCCGCCCCAGTTGTGGATTCAATTCGACCATAGTGTCAAAGCCCGAACGTCGTACGATGCAGGCATCAGCCTTTTTGAAGAAAACCGGAAGGCAGGCCTGTGATGTTTTATTGGTTTCCTTGATCGAGCTAAAGTAATTATGCACTTTTGATACGCCGCCCCGCATGAGCTTTGTCTCTAGCCATGCCAGCTGAATAACCGAATGCTGTCCCTTGACCATGATCAGTTGTCGCTGCTTTAAATCGCTGATTTTTCTAAATGGACTGTCCTTTCTGACGATCAGTAATACTTCTTCGGAAGTCCCCCGGTCGTCTGCAGCTTCTGCGAGCGGTTCTAGTGCCACCCTCTGACTTAGGTCAAGATACTCATTGGATACCAGTATCGCAATGTCTATTTTCCTTGATTTCAATTCCTGTTCCATCATAGGCAGATCAGCATAAACCGAGCTTTGCGCTGTCAAATGAGCCTTTTTAGCGATTGTTTCGGTCCAAAGCTTAGCTGCCGCCTGCGCATCGTTCATGTCGATATTCACGAACGTCATGGCCGAATACCCGACAGTAATATTGCCCTGAGTCTTGCTGCCGATTTGCAAGCGGTCTTCAGCGTGACTCGCGGCTCCAAGAAACGGAAGCGTTATCAAAAGGAGCAACATTGTTCTTCTGAACACTTTAAATATAAGAATATAACTGTCCACGCGTCCCTTCCGCTAAAAAAACTTTGCCGCATTATAACTCGGCATTCTGTAATATGATCGAAATGTTTGCACGCAGGCGGCAAATTGCGTATAACATTGCTCGCAGAATGCTTTGCGCCTAACGCCCGTACATTAGTTCGTGTACTTCCTTGCCGACTATGTAGTCTAGATGCGCTTGTGTTTCTATATGATCATAAAGCGTCTTTTGGTATTGAGCCTTCATGAAAGATTCGATTAACTGTGCTTCTATTACATCCTTGGTTTCGACAAGCTCATCTTGATAGGCTCTTTCGTTAAGATCCCTGTTTTCCTCCGCAGCCTTTGCTGCTTCGTTAGATGACTGTTGCTGATCCTGTGCGCTTATCATCATAGTAAAGATATGCTTGACCTGCAGGGCAATCCCTTCCCTGAGCTGTACTTTTTCTTCGGAGAGTTTACCCAGGCGGGCTGTAGCCTCCCTGACTTCTTCTTTTGTGCGAAACCCGCTGAAGATCGGCAATTCAAGAGCAGCGCCGACATTCCAGTTGTTCTTATTGTTAGAGGTAGCAATTCCTTTATCATAAGCATTCTGCATGTTCACAAGGCTTCCAATAAGTGCCACCTTGGGCATGTGACCGCTCTGGGCTTCATCTATGTGTGCCTCGGCCGCTTTCAAACCCTCCTGCATGCGTGCCCAGTCAGGATTGAACATATAGGCATTGCTCACGAGCTGACTAAGGTCAGCCTGGTATCTGTTAAATGGGATTTTGGCTTCAGAAATGCTGATAGATCTGCTCCATTCCAGTCCCATAGTGTTTGTCAGGGCAGCTAATGCAAGATCTTTATTGGCTTTGAGCGCGGCAACACCGCTTCTAAGCTCCTCAACAATAGACTTGTTTCGCAGGTAGTCGGTCTTTTTTACTCTTCCGGAGCCGATCTTGTATAGCTTTTCCGTAAGCTCAAGAGTAACTTCCATCCGCTGGAGAGCATCATTACCGATGCCGTAGAGTTCTGAAGCGAGAACAGCGCCGTAGTACATGCGTTTCACGTCATATATGACCTGCATGTCAGTTCTGCGGGCTTCCTGCTTGGCTGCTTCAAGCCCGCTTCTTGCCTGTTTTACTATGGCCGGCCGTTGCCCTCCGGTGAAGAGCGGGTACATGACATTGAGTGAAGTTGAAAGTGTATTGCGGTTCATCAGCTTCACATTCTGCTCAGGCACGTTGAATGACTGCGCCGGGACGTTGACGGGCAACGGTCCCATTGGTGTGCTGGCCACAATGGTCGTTGACGGTATACTCATTGTCGATGCAGGAAAAACAAAGTTGGGCTCATGATTCATGTGAGTATATGTCGACCTTAGCCCAATTTCAGGCCAATAAGAAGAAAGCGCTTGTCCAAGCTGGGCATCAGCTATTTCTACAGCGAATTGAGAAGCCGGGCGGGTATGATTGTTTTTTAAGGCTATTTCTATGCAGTCTTGCAGGCTTAAATTATTAAGAATCGGCTCTTTAGTCTCCTGTTGGACGCCATGTTCCTGGGTTGCGGTTGATATCTCAACTGATGCCGCAAGGCTCGGGAAAGACAAAATAAGTGAACAAATCATTGTTATAAATTCTTTTCTCACAGTTCCTCCGTGAATCGCGTTGAATTTTCTTTTTAATACGCTTAAATTGCTTATAGTTAAGCAATTATGTTATCGGCATTTTTGGGGGTTGGCTTGAATATCTTAGACAGGAAAGACAAAACTTGAAAGCTAATATTTGTTGCCGGGTCATACGATGAATTATCCCCTTGTTTATTCGTATGATTTATTAAGTCAAACGGCATATGAGGATGCCTTTTGCAAACGATTTTCTATGGTCAGAACATGATATCTTTTTGAATGCACTGTTCAACATGCCGGCTGCACCAAATCCGATGCAATACGACGTTATGACCACTTATAAATTATAAGTGGGAAAGCCATAAAAAAATCGTTCTAAACTGGATGAAATTTAGCAATCTTCAGATGTGGTGATGATCATCACCACTGGATTGATGAAATGAATCCCTATGTTTCCAAATATTAAAGAAGGTCGTATCTATTCACGTAGTAACTGATATGAAACATAATTATAACGATTGTCCGGGTGATATATTACTGCAGCTTTCGTCTGGCCGCTTTTTCCATTGTTTGCCTGACTACTTCTCTTAGGTCGGAGTCTTCGATATCGTCCGCTATTTGAGCTATACGGCAAATTTCCTCTTCAGTCAGCTCTATGAAGGCTTCAGGTGGTGCCATCTTATCGCTTACTTTATGTTCCTTGTCGAGGCGTATTTTGCCAAGCCTGAACTGAACCTGGGTAATCCCGTGCGCCGTCATCTTCTCGACGATTTCTTTCTGAAGGAACTTGAGATGCTGAAGCCACGCCGGGGAGTCAACTGATATCACGAGCTTGCTTCCCTTGAGTTCCACCGGCGAAGTGTGCATGGAAAGCGGCTCTGAGAATATCGATCGCCATTTTCGTCTCAGTGACGCTAGTATGATCTTGTCCGAAATGCCGAGGCCTTGAAAGAGAGTATTCAGAAGCACATTTACAGGTTGTAAGTTGCGCTTATGCATTGCGAGATTCAATCAGGCAGGAAGCCTGCATGCTTCCCGCCCGATCGACTGGTTAGATCTAAACCGCTTTAACGACCTTGTTAGAGCGAAGGCATCTGGTACAGACATAAGTTTTTTTTGCACCACTATCCGTAACGATCTTGATCCGCTGTATATTTGGCCGGACAATCTTCTTAGTCTTGTTGTTGGCGTGGCTCACATTGTTCCCAGTAGTCTTTCTCTTTCCGCAGACAGTACAAACAGCCATATCAACCTCCTCAATTCATTGCATATATAAAGTCTTTTATGATAACATTTTAGCTATGCTGTTACAAGATACTTTAGCTATTGAGACCAATAAGGAAGATGGAAGGAGCGCGCAATAATGTCCGCTGACGGTATAAAAAGCACTGATCTAGCGCGGGAGCTGGGTGTTAAAGCGACTGATATCGTGACTGCGGTGGCGCGGCTGCGAGGCACTGAATATAAGAAGGGTACAACAAATATTAAGCTTAGCGATGATGAGGCTGCTCAAGTTCGAAATATAGTTGTTCCCAAACCATCCGAAAAAGATAAAGTTGCAGCAGTTAAACGGCAGGCCGAAGAGGTTAAGAAAGAAACGGTCAAGCAAGTTGTCAAGCGGGAAGCCAAAAAGGAGGTTGCTCCGCAGAAAGAAATAAAGCCTGGCAAAGAGGCGGTAATTGAGGCCAAGCCTGTTGTTCACAAGAAATCTGAACCTGATAAAGAAGAGTCGGGTAAGACACAACTTGCTGACGATATGACAACTGCAGAAGCTCAGCCGGCAGCTGAAGCTGATATTCAGAAACAAGACTTGCCGGCTATTGCGAAAGAGGACGAAGATCTAGCCATACCGGATCGTTTCCGCAAAGAGGTGGAGGTTGACAAGGTTGAAAAGATCAAGGTCAAGCCTACAATGCAGAAAGCATTTCAGACGGTTCGCAAGATCGAGCAGAAGAAATGGGTAGATCTTAAGTCCGGCAAGAAACCTTCTAAATTCAAAAAGCCTGAGGTTGTAACGCCGCCGCCAATTACAGCTCCTAGAAAGAAATCAATAAAGCTTAATGAAAGCACGACAGTAAAAGAGTTTGCAGAGGCCATCGGTCATAAAATTCCTGAAGTGATAAAGAAGTTTATGGAAATGGGATATATGCCGACTATCAACCAACCGGTTGATACTGATGCGGCAATGCTTATCGCTGAACATTTTGGCGTGAAGATAGAATTCGCTTCCGGAGAGCAGTTAGATATATTGGACGAGGTAGTTGAAGAGCAGGAAAAATTGATTCAGAGGCCGCCCGTCGTAACTATCATGGGCCATGTTGACCATGGCAAGACATCATTGCTTGATGCGATTCGCGAGACTAAAGTAACTGAGACTGAGGCGGGCGGCATTACTCAGCATATCGGAGCTTACAAGGTATCTCTTCAGGGCAGGGATATTGCATTTCTCGATACGCCTGGCCACGAAGCTTTTACTGCCTTGAGGGCAAGAGGGGCAAAAGTCACTGATATCGTGGTTCTGGTTGTTGCAGCTGATGATGGTGTCATGCCACAGACCATAGAAGCTATTGACCATGCAAAAGCGGCTATTGTCCCCATTGTAGTGGCGATGAACAAGATAGATAAGCCTGAAGCAAATCCAGAAAGAGTGAGACAGGAGCTTGCTGAACATGGCGTGGTTTCGGAAGCATGGGGCGGCCAGAATATCTTCGTTGAGGTCTCCGCAAAAAAACGCATCGGTATTCAGAATCTTCTCGAAATGATACTGCTCCAGGCCGAAGTCATGGAACTTAAGGCCAACCCCGACAAACCGGCTAGGGGTACGATCATCGAAGCCAAGCTTGACCGAGGAAGAGGACCGATTGCCACAGTCCTCATTCAATCCGGGACACTGAAAGTTGGGGATGCATTTGTGGCCGGCGGCACATCCGGAAAAGTTCGTGCTCTCATAGACGATACGGGCAAGAAGATACAGAACGCAGGCCCTTCAACTCCTGTCGAGGTAATTGGTTTTGCAGAAGTGCCTACGTCAGGTGATATCTTTACGGCAGTCGAGGACGAGAGAAAAGCAAGGCAGATTGCTTTAATCAGAAATCAGAAACAGAAAGGCACTGACGTTGTCAAGCACCCTAAGCTTACACTTGACGAACTTTATGCAAAAATCAAGGAAGGTCAGATAAGAGATCTTAACATTGTATTGAAAGGTGATGTGCAGGGGTCTGTTGAAGCGATTAAGAGCGCATTCGAGGGCATTACGCATCCGGAAGTGAAAGTAAATGTTATTCATACCTCAGTGGGCGGCATAAATGAGTCTGACGTAATGCTTGCGGCAGCCTCCAATGCAATCATAATCGGGTTTAATGTGAGACCTGAAACAAAAGCCTCTCATTTAGCTGAGAAAGAAGGAGTCGATATCAGGCTCTATAATATCATCTATGAGGCGATTGAGAACGTAAAGAAAGCGCTTGAAGGGATGCTGGAACCTACCATCAAAGAAAAAGTCATGGGCAGAGCCGAAGTCAGGCAGACCTATTCTGTGTCTCGTCTCGGCACTATTGCGGGATGCTACGTGGTGGACGGCATAATGATGAGAGCAAGCGACGGGGTAAGAGTCATCCGTGACAACATAGTCGTATACCAGGGGAAAATAGCCTCTCTCAAAAGGTTCAAGGATGATGCTAAGGAAGTGGCGACAGGCTATGAATGCGGAATCATGATTGAGAATTTCAACGATCTAAAGACTGGCGACATCCTGGAAAATTTTGTTATCGAAAAGATAGCGGCCAAATTGTAGTTCTTCTGCGCCGCACCCTTATCTAAGCTATGCAGCCATATAAACGCTCACAAAGGTTGAATATCCTCTTAAGGGAGGAAATAGCCAACATCATTATGAGACGGGTAAAAGACCCCCGCCTTGGCTTTGTCACAGTTACTGATGTCAGCCTTTCAGACGATCTGAAAATGGCCCGGGTCTATATAAGCGTTTTAAACAGCGAGGAACGGGCTATCGCAATAGAAATTTTAAATGGAGCTAAAGGGACTATACGTTCAGAAGTTGCAAAGAGAGTCAGGACCAAATTCATCCCTTCGCTTGAGTTCCGCATTGACGAATCCATTGAGCAGGGATTCAAGATCGATAAGCTGCTTAAAGAAATTAAGGAAAAAGAAATCAGGGAAGAAGACGAACAATGATTATCAAGAGAAACCATGACCTGATACCACCTAAGGAATTGTTAGACTCAATCCGAAGCAGTGACAACTTTCTTGTTGCTGCGCATATAAATCCTGATGGAGATGCGCTTGGTACTGCTATAGCCTTCGGCGCTGCCCTTGAAAAAATGGGCAAGAAGGTCGTGCTGCTGGATAAGCACCGTGTCCCTGAGCAATACCGTTTTCTTCCGGGTCAGGATAAATTCCATACTTATGAAACGCTTGCTCATGCCGGCTATAAAGCCGAAGATTTTCAAGTGCTGGTTCTGCTGGATTGCAATGATCCCGAGCGAATCGGCCTTGAAAATAAGCCTCAGCACTCATTTGCAGATGGGCTAAAAGAAAAGCTTGCCGCTGGAATGAATGCATTGGTGATCGATCACCACGAGACTGAAAAAGGTTTCGGCATGGTTAAATGGATCGAACCTGCTGCAGCAGCCACAGGATTCATGGCATTTCATCTTATTAATGCACTTGGCATTGAAATCAGCGAGGAGATGGCGATCAATCTTTATGCTGCAATTGTTATTGATACGGGCAATTTCCGGTATGAAAATGCAACGGCAGAGGTCTTTAAAGTCGCAGCTCGACTTATTGACTTGGGAGCACGTCCAAGCCAGATATATCAGGAACTCTATGAATCCTGGTCCGACAGCCGTTTCAGGCTATACCTAAAAATGATAGAATCGCTGGATGTCAGAGATGATGTGGTGTTTGGTGTTGTTACCAAGAAGATGTTCGAGGAGACAGGTGCCGTTTCTGAAGACACAGAGAATTTTGTTTCATTCCCTCGCATTGTGAAGAGGGTGGCAGTTTCGGTCATGTTGCGCGAAATCGGCAAGAATGAATACAAAGTCAGCCTGAGATCGAAGGGCAATATTAATGTTGCTCGGGTTGCCGAGATGTTTGAGGGTGGAGGGCATAAGAACGCTGCCGGCTGCAGAATCAGGGCGGACATTGCGTCTGCCAAGGATTTGTTGTTTGAAAAAATCAAGACATTACAAAAGCGCTGAGATCTTTTCTTGAAGCTCTTCAGGAGTGATAACGCTGCCGCCGGGTCTACCGTAGAAAAGAACTTCTGATTTGCCGTTTACAGCCAGACGCACGTCCTCGATCATCTGGCCCATATTCAGCTCAACAACGAGGAAGCGCTTGTGTAATCCTGCGAGATCGCTGATTCTGACTTCAGGAAATGGGAAAAGAGAAATCGGACGGAACATGCCGACCTTGCGGTGCTCATCACGAAGACGTTTGACAGCAGAAAGGGCAATCCTGGCCGATACGCCGAAAGCGACAACTATCAGCTCTGCATCATCCACCATGAACTCCTGAAACATGACCTCCGCCGCTTTTATTTGCTCATACTTCGCAGCGAGTTTGTAATTTACCTGTTCAAGTTCGCCTTCACCCATGAAAAGGGATTTTACAACATTGGGCTTTCTTCCTTTGCAGCCTCCGAGAGCCCAAGTCTTGGGAGGCAGGTCTGGCCTGACATATTCTGTCTGAATAAAAGGCTCCATCATTTGGCCAAGAACTGCATCGCCGAGAATTATGACAGGAGTTCTGTATTCGTCGGCCTTATCGAATGAGAGCATCGTGAGATCCCAGCATTCCTGAAGATTGTATGGAGCATATACGATGTTCCTGTAATCCCCATGACCTCCTCCCTTCACGGCCTGAAAATAGTCAGCCTGACTGGCTGAGATATTGCCCAAGCCGGGTCCGCCGCGTTGCATGTTGACAATCACTGATGGGAGTTCAGCCGTTGCCAGAAAAGAAATACCTTCCTGCTTGAGGCTTATGCCGGGGCTACTGGATGAGGTCATTGCACGAGCGCCGCAGGCAGAGGCTCCATAGACCATGTTTATCGCAGCTATCTCGCTTTCCGCCTGAATAAACGTACCGCCGACTTGCGGCATGTGACTGGCCATATATTCAGGTATTTCATTCTGTGGTGTTATCGGATAACCTGCATAGAAGCGGCATTCTGCACGGATTGCAGCCTCGGCAATGGCTTCATTGCCGCGCATCAGAATCTTTTTCATCAGAAATTATAACATTTACAGGTACGCCATTGACAGCTACAGAAGGTACTTTTTCACCATTTCAACAGCCGGAGTGATTGAGGCTTCGACTTTAGGTGTGCAGCCCTTACCGAAGTTTTCGATGTCTTCGACCTCGATACCTATGATGCGGATATCTCGCGGCATCTCATCGCCGAACAGATCATACCCGATCTTAAGCGAAGTGGCCAGTGAGAGGTTGTGGGTGCCGGAAAACCTGTAGTTGCTGTAAATCTGGTCGATATTCATCTCGATGATGGTGCCCGGCTCATGACCGGTCTTGACGCCGTCCACTATGACGGCACGGTCATAGCCGAGCACTGCATCGATGATATTGAAATCCGTGGTTGTAAGTATCTTAATATCTACAACCCCTTCAAGTGCCTCTGCTACCTTGATGCCAACGCTGTCGTCTGCCATGAATGGATTGCCTATGCCGAGGACGACAGTCTTCATTTGCGTCACTAAACTAAAAGTTTCTCAAGTTTTTAACGTGCGTGCCGTTCTTTTCGTACACATCAATTTCAAGCGGCATGCGGCCGGGTAATGCATGAGTGGCACACGCAAAGCAAATATCATAAGGCCTGTAGGCCATTTCAACCATATTGATGAGGCCCTCGTTGATAATGCCGTTCTTGATGAAGCTCTTGGCGGCCCTTCGCACAGCTACATTGATAGGTCCTTTGTTGTTTGTGGTTGCTACGATGAGATTGGCCTCGGTAACTATGCCGTTTTCATCGGTTTTGTAGTGGTGAATCAGCGTGCCGCGAACAGCCTCAATTATGCCTACACCTTCATTAGGCTTATTCGTGAGTTGAGCACGCACATCAGGATCAGTAATGCTTTTGTCAGAGAGGAGTTCCTGTACTTTCTCCGCAGCGTTGAGAAGTTCTATTGCGCGCGCCCAGTGATACGCCAGAATATTATGAACTGGCTTCTTTCCGCCAAATGCGGCAAGCATCTTCTCATAGTGCTCCTGCGCCTGAGGCGTGGTAAACCCATTGCATACATTGAATCGAGCCAGAGGTCCAACTGCATAAAGTCCCGTGCCTTCTCCATCGACGACGCCCTTCCAGCCTATTGACTTTAGGTATGGCATTTTCAAATAGGACCACGGGAGTGTTCTTTCAGCGATGACATTGAGGTATTCTTTGCCCTTAAAGCGCAATATTTCTTTGCCGTTGAGGTCAATCACTTTCTGAGTGCCATCATAATAGGTGCATTTACCATTATCGTCCACCGTTGCCATGTAGTTAACGATGGCTTTATATGAATCGCCGACAACGAGTTCCATGTATTTCTCATTTTTAAGAACCACATCCTCAAAAACCTTGAGCGTGATCTGGCCAAGCTCCACCAGGTCTTTAGAAAGCTCAAGCATCTGAAGACGCTCTTCTTCAGAAATGCTCTTGGACCAACCTCCCGGTAATGCTGCTACCGAGTGAAGTGGCTTTCCGCCGATCATTTCGATTATTTTAACTGCACTGAAACGTTTCTTAAGAACGAGTTTGCCTGTTTCAGCCCCGACTGCAGATATGAGTCCAATGAGGTTTCTTCCAGCCGGATCTGACGTTGGCCCCATGACAAAATCAGGGAATCCTAGCGCATAGAGAATCGCGCAATGATCTTCAACATAATGGGCGTTCAGAAACAGCTCTCTTATTTTCTTCGCGGTCGGTGTGGGCTCGACTCCGTAAACTCCATCTGTTGCTTTTGCCGCTGCTGTAAAATGCACTCCGCGGCAAACCCCGCAAACAGTCGATACAGTCCTCGGGACTTCCTCAATTGGCAGGCCAGTGAGAAATCTTTCATATCCTCTGAACTCGACGGTCTGAACAAATGCGTTGTCTACGTTGCCATTGTCATCTAGGAAAAGCGATATCTTGCCATGGCCCTCCAGACGCGTCATTGGGCTTATTTCAATTTTTTGCATGTTCTGAAACCTCCTATTTTCCTACCAAGAATTGAGCCGGGCAGAGAATATCTGTTAAAGAGTTTTGTGGGGCTCGGCACCTGGTCAACCAGTTCTTCTTTCTCAAACAGGGCAGCTACCGCACTAATGGCTCGCATACCATAGTCTTTAACACCCGGGATTGGGCCGCCGCAGCCGCGACACGGAATGTTCACCTTCGGACAGCTTCCTCCACAGTCGCCCTGTGATATGGGGCCGAGACAGAGATAGCCTTCTTCAAGAAGACAACCGTCTGAAGAAGGTGACCCGTTAGTGGTCCGCTTCACCGATGAGATCAGCTTCCTCTCTTTTCCGTTTGAGGTCGGATTCCTTTTGCATACATCGCAGACGGCTTTGCCATTTGTTATCCATGAACCGGGCGCGGGAAGTTTGCCGGTCAGGATAGCAGTAACTGCAGCCGCCACATGTGTGTAATGAGGAGGACATCCGCCAAGATAATAATCAACATCTACGACCTGATCCAGGGTCTTGATATGCGGTATGAACTCAGGCAGTTCCAACTCGTATTTTCCGTCAACCAGGCATTTGGTTTGCGGAAGAATGCCATCGGGATTATCCGTGCTGGGACCGTATTTATAAGCAGTCTCAAGAAGAGACTCCTTCAGGTGCATATTGGCCATGCCCTGAATCCCGCCGAGTGATGCGCACACGCCGTATGCGATAAGCACCTTACACTTTGCGCGCATTACCTTCGCGGTATGCTCGTTTTCATCGAGTCTGATACAGCCCGAATGAAGCCCTACATCTATAGATTTATCAGGCATCGCTTCCAGATCTTTATATTTCACATCGGCCACTGTAGGTGCCCAGAAGACGATGTCCAGCTGCGGTATCACATCAACAAGCGCATCCGAAAGATCGACGATCGACATATCGCAGCCGCCGCACCCTCCGGAAAGCAGAAAAGCTACTTTTGGTTTTGACATGTTGCTCCTCCTTTGCCATTGTCGCCGTACGGGCTCGGTCCGATAGCCCGAATCGCAGCGTCGAATTCGTTCATAGCTTCGGAAAAACGTTTGCCTTCTGATCCGGCTATCCATTCCAGCTGAACCCGCTGCTTCTCAACTCCAAGCTCATCAAGCACGCGTCTAAGCAGGCCGAAACGTTTGATGGCCTTGTAATTACCTTCTTTATAATGGCAGTCGCCGAAGTGGCAGCCTCCTACGAAAACTCCATCAGCGCCCTCTTTCAATGCTGTAGCAATGAATTCCGGCTCGAAGCGTCCACTGCAAGGTACCCTGACAATATTGACTGTCGAAGGATAAGCATATCTTAGACTTCCTGCAAGATCAGCGCCCTGATAGGTACACCAGTTACAGGCAATAAGTATTATTCTGGGTTCCCATTTGCTCATATCTTCACCCCGCATATTTTATTAAGGATTTCATCCATGTTTTGCACCGACATGGCAGTGATCTGTTTAGGATCCGCACCAAGACAAATGGCAAGCAGTTGCATTATATGCATGGCAGGGATCACATTTTCGATTTCGCCCTTCTTCTGCAGTTGATCCTGCGACATGTCGAACTGCATCAGGCATGAGTTGCACCCGGTAACTATGAGATCGGGAGCAAGTTCCGTATTGATTGTCTCAAGTTTTTTCTTGAACAGAAGCATTGAGCGTTCGGGAGATGCTGAACGCATAGCGCCCATTCCACAGCAGTCTGTAAGACGGCTATATGACGGTGCGATGCCTCCGAGAGCCTCCACTAAGGCCCTCAATCTTGCCGGATGAAATGCATCGCTTTCACCTTCGAAGTACGCTTTGCTTGGCCAGATAGTATGACATCCCGGTTGTACAGCAATCTTCAATCCATTAAGGTTGATAACGCTAGCCTGTTTTATGGCGTCGAGTCCAATTTCGTTATGCAGATAGTTTACCAGTAAACGCACCTGACTGGTTCCCTTGTACTGCTTGCCGATCTTGGCAAGTTGCTCATTGACTTTTTCCTTCAGTGCCGGTTTGGCGTGAAGATTGTGATATGACTCTGACAGTGAACCATAGCAGCTGCCGCATGTTGTGACTATGTCCACGCCTCTTTCTTCCGCTATGATTAGGTTCCACGCTGATGATGCTGCCCATGCTGCATCATCGATGGAAGGCATGGTGCCAAACGCCGGACAGCATGTCTGACCGTCAAGGTTGTCTATCTCAACGCCAAGCTTAGGTAGTGCATATCTGACAGCCGCTTCGTTATCCGGGCGGTTGAACGCGGTATTGCAGCCGACGAAAAAACCGACTTTCTTCATTTCTTCTCCTCCTTTTTCATCGGGAAAAGTCCCACTTCATTAAGTTCGGAATTGCGCAGGAACTCCTGAAACTGTTCAAGCATCTCCGGGAAAGAAAGGGTTGACGGCGGCTCTTCGGAAAGCCCGACCGCTTTTCTCCTTGCCTGATAGCCTTTCGGATACACAGCATGGCCTGTCTTGTAAAGGTTTCTAAGTCCCTCTATTGTATTGCCGGGCACGGAAAGCTCTCTGACTGCAGCTCTCCTGAGAGCCAAAAGCACTTCGTAAGGTTTGACATCCTGCGGGCATACTTCCACGCATCTGTTGCAGGATTGACAGGCCCACATAGAGGAGTCTTCCATGATTTCCTCTCTCATGCCGCACTCGATAGCATGAATGAGTTTCTTAATGTAGAACGGAAATCCGGCAAGTGAAAGGGGACACGTCGCCGCGCATTTGCCGCACTGTACGCAAGCATGAATGTCAAAGCCGCCGCGCTCTTTTATTTCACTGATAAACGCCTTGTCCATTTCAGACAAAATGATAGCCATATAGTTTTTATCCCTCCGTATATTGTTGGTCCGGTGTGAGTAAAAATCTACAAATTAACGATATCTTCTCGCTAATGTAACGATTTGCGCTTCAACCGCTTCAGTTGAAAATCCGTGAAGCGTAATTGCCCTGGACGGACATGTCGCCGCGCATACGCCGCATCCCGTGCAAAGCACGCTTTCGATCTGGGCGCGTGTGTCGCCGTTCGTCCCGACCATGGAGATTGCCCCATAAGGACAAAGCGGTGTGCAAACGCCGCAGCCGCTGCATTTGTCGGCATTCACTTCGGATATAAGAGGATCGAAAGTAATCTTGCCTGGTATTAGCAATGCTGCTGCTGCAGATGCAGCCGCTCGCGATTGAGAAATCGATTCCGGAATATCCTTTGGTCCCTGGATGCAGCCGGCCAGGAAAACGCCCTTGGTCGAAGTTTCGACCGGATAGAGTTTCGTGTGGACTTCCTTGAGAAATCCTTCAGCACCCTGGCAGAGGCTGAATTTACGGGCAAACTCTTCGGTGCCTGCAGCTGGCTCGATCGCTGTAGCCAGGATGGCCATGTCGACTTCAACTTCAACTGCCTGACCGAGATCCGAGTCAAATCCACGGACTCTGAGATTACCGTTCGGCAACTCGTCTATGGCTGATACACGGCTGCCCTTGATGACATGCATGCCCATCTCGCGGCAGTATGTATGGAACTCATCGAAGTCCTTGCCCGGGGTTCTGACATCGATGAAGAAAAGGTATATTTCGCTGTCGGGATACTTCTCCTTCACGATCCTTGCTTCCTTAAACATATACATGCAGCAGACCTTTGAGCAGTATGTGTGATGTTTCTTGTCTCTGCTGCCGACGCATGATACAAAGGCAAACGACTTGGGCTTATTGCCATCGGAGGGACGCTTTAGCTCACCTTCGGTCGGACCTGTCGCAGATATTATTCTCTCAAACTCCATGGCTGTTACGACGTTCGGAGATTGAGGAGAATACTCTTTAAACGGATCTTTCGGCATCGGCTTAAATCCGGTTGCAAGAAGAATCGCACCAACATTTAGATCGATGAATTCATCTTTTTGACCGAAATTGATAGCGTTGGCAGGACAGCCGGCAATATTCTTTGCAGGAATTCCCTTCTGGCAGATCTGGCATGCCGGCTTGCCGGTTTTCGCCATAGATTTGAAGTATAAGCAATTTGCTGAATCAATCTGGGCCTTTTTCGGTACGGCCTGCGGAAATTGAATATACGCGGCCTTTCTTGTGTCCATATTATAGTTGTAATCATTCTTTACTTTTGCAGGGCAAACTTCTGTGCAGACGCCGCAGCCTGTGCATGTATTAAAATCCACATAGCGGGCTTTCTTCTTCACAGTGACTTTAAAATCGCCGACATGGCCTGCAACCGATTCCACTTCGCTGTAGCTTAAAAGTTCAATATTGGGATGCTGTGCCACTTCGACCATTTTGGGTGTCAAGATACAAGCCGAACAGTCCATCGTAGGGAATGTCTTGTCGAGCTTGATCATATGGCCACCTATCGAGGGTTCTTTTTCTACCAGGTAGACCTTGATACCCATTTCTGCGAGGTCGAGAGCAGAAAACATTCCGGCGACTCCGCCCCCAACTATCACCACCGACTTTATTGCATCGCCTGAGCTTTCCATCAGGGGTTCTAGGTGATTAGCTTTAGCAACAGCACTGCGTATCAACCTTCTAGCCTTGAGCGTCGCTCCGTCCTTATCGTGCCAGTGCGCCCAGCTATCCTGGTCACGGACGTTAGCCATTTCACAAAGGTACTTGTTGATGCCACCTTCCTCACAGGCTTTTCTAAAAATAGCCTCATGAGTGCGGGGGGTACAGGCGGCAACAACTACTCTGTCGACGAGGCCAGCCTTGATATCCTGCTTGATGATATCCTGGCCGGGGTCCGAGCACATGAATAGGTACTCGCGCGCGACAGTCACACCGGGGAGCGATTCAGAATACTCTCTGACGGCCTTACAGTCGACCGCTCCGGCGATGTTTTCACCACAGTGACACACATAAACACCGATTTTCGACACTATACGCTTCCTCCTGGATTAAAAAATGAGCTTCTTTAGTACCAGTTCTTATAGCGCGGAGTCAAAGAAAAAATATTTAAGTCATTATAACTTTCTGTTATAGCAACTGAAGATAGAGATAAGCAACGCATAATAATGCTGCAGAATGCTTAATATTATTGATTATATGAAAGCATTAAAAAAATAATTAAATTAATATGTTAGATTGTGATGCAACATAAGATAGCACTATCTAATTGTATAAACGAGCGTAAGACGCGACTGTCGCTGAAATTGTGAATGCGTACTAATAAATTGCATCAGATGTCATTTTGATTGTTTGAACTCCAGAATGTGCCGCCGATAGACATTTCATGACAAGCTGTTAAGTCTTATGAATACATAGGGACGAAAAATCTCAACGGTAATTTCTCTCGAATATTCTTGCCAGGGTGGCGAGCGACCGTATGTCCATAATTTTTTCCAATGTCAAAGGCATCTTGCGAAGCCAGTTTGGATAAGAGTCCACTGTCCCCGGCAAGTTCTGCTGCTCGAATATGCCGACAATGTCTTCGACACTTACTGCCAGGAGCTTGCATGGAGTCAAAGACAGATACTCATAAATGGTCATGCATAAAGAAGGAATCATCATATGCATGGAGGCGTGGTCAGAGGGGAAATCCTGCGGGAGCAAATCAAGTGATTTTAGAGCAGTTATAAGCAGTGTCTTATCTCTCTCTCTCTCTTCTATTTGCTGTTGCCGCAAGCGCTCATCCGGGTAGAGGGATAACCATGTTCTTTCCTCAATATCCCGCCCGCTCCAATATCCATATAAAGTGGGCAGATCATGAGTTGTCACAGCGCACAGTGCCAAGTCTGTATATCTGTCCGGCAATTTGAAGGATGCACCAGGATAGTTTCGTTCGAAGTAAAGGAGCTTATAGCTCAACATTCTAAATCTAAAGAGCTTTTCTCTGACATCTTCTCCAACAGTGCCGAGATCTTCAGCAATTATAATAGTCTTGTTGCGTACGCTCTCCAGGGCTACAATTCGCATTATGTCTTCTGATGGATACATAACATAAGCCCCGTCTTCTGCAGTTGAGCCGTTTGGTATCCAGAATAATCGGAACATTCCCAGGGCATGGTCGATCCTTAGTGCACCGGCATGCTGCATATTTTTTCTCAAGGTCTGTATAAGGAATTCATACCCTGAAGCCCTCATTTTATTAGGGATGAACGGAGGGAACCCCCAGTTCTGGCCTGCTGTATTGAAGTCATCCGGCGGAGCGCCGACATCCATTCCATCAGCTATCAGATCTCCAGCAAGCCATGTATCGAAACCGCCGCCGGCAGAACCTATTGCCAAGTCCTGGTACAGACCCACCGCTATATTATTCTGCCGACAGAGAATTGCCAGTTCCTCATGCTGTAGGTCAATCAGCCACTGAACGTACTGGTAGAATAGGATTTGCCTTTCATTGTTTTGCCTGAATAGCGCAACGTAATCATTACTAATATTTTGGAACTCTGCAGGCCATTCCATCCACGAATCCTTTGCTGTAGCGTCTTGTATTGCAGAAAAAAGCGCGAAGTCTTCCAGAAGCGATCCTTCTTCTAGAATGTATCGACGGAATGCTTCACCCCTTTCAGATCCCCTGATGTAATGTATATCAAAAAAAGAGTCGAAGGCGAGCCGCAAGATCTTCATTTTGAGATCTGCGATTGCTTCGTAGTGAACGAATTCCAGGTCTCTCAAAAATGTTATTTGCTCGATGAAACGATCTGTTTCCATCAGTTCGATTGCTGTGCCGGATTCTATTACATCCGGGACCTCGGTCAAATCAAGGTAAAGGAAGTTTTTGAAGAAGCGGGAAACGGGCGAGTAGGGGCTGATTCCAAAAGGTCGCCGGTTGGGTATGGCATGCAGAGGATTTATTCCTATGAATCCTACGCCGAGTTCCGCAGTCCACTCAATAATACGCCGAAGATCGCTGAAGTCGCCGATACCCCAATTTTTTTCAGATTTTATGCTATATAGACCGAGGCATAAGCCCCATGTTTTGGTTTTCTCCACACGGTTCTCATCAGACTCGTTTCCGACGGGTGCATAAGGAAAAGATTGAGGCACATAGCAGGCTTCCGGCGTTATGATTATTTTAGATGATCCTGACATTCCGAAACTGGAACTCGTGTATAGGATATCAAACTGATAGTATCCGATAGGCTTAATAACATTCAAAGTCAGAGCTATCTTTAAATGAAGTATGCCGTCTATAACATGCTGATCCTTCACTTTGACATCATCAAAAGAGAATGAGTAGTCTTCGGTCTCTCCGTTTTCATCCTCAAGTGAACATCTGAACAAGACGCTCTGTTCATCTCCAACTCTGACCGGTATATGCAAGGCAATCGTCAATGGCTGTTCAACATGAGCTATCACCATCGTCGGTTCTATGAAAATGCTCCATGGGCCAAGGCGTCTTCTTTCTAATTCATTGGTCAGGCTTTCCACAGAATCTGTTTTGATCCCCATGGATTTCAGGATGGACATCTTTGTTTTGACAGGTGCTTCGTGCTTGCGGCCGAATATATCCCAATATTCTGACACGATGCCGCAAAGAGTGGATAGTTCATCTATCAGTTCTTCAAATGGCAGCAACACATCTCTCCTTTACCTCAATAACTTCCAGAATATAAAATAACATCAATCCTGTCATGAGGAGAACCTGCTTTGACAGTCGGCAATTATACTTGATACATTTTGCTGATTTGTAAAGCTATATGAATAAATATTGCACTGAAATAATAATAATATGCAAGTAAAGGTGGGAATGTAAAAATGGAAAAAAGAAAATCGGTCAGGTTGTTCAATCAAGCGATGGCTTTGATGCCTGGAGGTGTAAATAGTCCGGTAAGGGCATTTAAGGCCGTAGGCGGGACCCCGTTATTCATCGAGAGTGCCAAAGGTTCTCGCATTTTGGATGTTGACGGCAACGAATATATCGATTATGTACTTTCCTGGGGGCCGATGATTCTGGGCCATGCGCATCCCAAAATCGTAAGTTCGCTTAAAACGGCGGCGGAGAAAGGTACTAGTTTCGGTGCTCCTACGCCGCTTGAAGTGGAGCTGGCGACGCTCGTAATGAAGGCATTTCCTTCGATCGAAAAAATCAGAATGGTCAATTCCGGCACCGAAGCAACTATGAGTGCAATCCGTGCAGCAAGAGGATTTACAGGCAGGGATAAGATAATCAAGTTTGAGGGTTGCTACCACGGCCATGCAGACGGCCTTTTGGTGAAAGCCGGCTCTGGAGCGACAACCTTTGGTGTTCCTGATAGTCCTGGTGTGCCTAAGTCGTATGCAAAAAATACAATTACGCTTCCTCTTAATGATATCTCATTGGTCAGAAAAGTCATCTCAAGCGACTGGAAGTCTATAGCGTGTGTCATCATAGAACCAGTAGTTGGAAACATTGGGTGTGTTTTACCTGCGAAAGGCTTTCTTGATTCACTAAGAAGGGAAACAAAAAAACACGGAATTGTCCTCATATTTGATGAAGTCATGACAGGGTTCAGAGTATCACTTGGGGGCGCCCAGGCATACTATGGCATCCGGCCAGACCTGACATGTTTAGGCAAGGTCATAGGCGGTGGATTGCCCGTAGGCGCGTACGGCGGTAAAAAAGAGATAATGGCTTTGGTGTCTCCGGAAGGACCCGTTTACCAAGCCGGCACACTTTCGGGTAATCCGCTGGCAATGACAGCAGGCATTGAAACTCTTAAGATATTAATGAAACATGGAACGTATAAGACGCTGGAGTCTAGAATGCAGCAGCTCGAAGCAGGGCTTAGATATGCGTCACAAAAGACCGGCGTTCCGACAAAATTCTACCGAGCCGGCAGCATGTTTTGCTCTTATTTTACGGAAGCTGAAGTCGTAAATTACAAGACAGCCAAACTTGCCGATGCTGAACTTTTTTCGAGGTTCTTTCACGGTATGCTGGAACGTGGCATATACATGGCTCCGTCGCAATTTGAAGCAGGATTTATATCCCTGGCTCATTCCAAATTTGATATAGAGATAACGATAAGGGCTGCATTCGATACCATGAAACAAATAAGCAGGTAGTATCAGCGGGCAGAGTTGCACCGAGATGTCGCCAGAGTTTATGAGTCGTTGTTAGTATGCCAGTTGTTGAGCCGCAGTTGCCTGGGACAATTAAAGTGAAGCGGTCACACTCATCCAGTGACATATCAGCACTGAGTAGGCAAGACTCACTGAACTGCCCGCCTTGCATTGCATAGGGGCTAAGAGTCTCTATAGAATGGCTGATTGCAATTCTACTTCAGGAACTTGTATCATCAGACTACGAAAACCTGAGGGATTGGATCGTGCAGAAAAATAATGAAAAATCGGTATTTGGGCAGCTTTTTGAAGCCAGTACAGTCGGCATTCAGTTTGTTCTTTCAATCATAGTCGGGTTTTTTATGGGATATGGACTCGACAGGCTGTTTGGCACGTCATATTTAAAATTTGTATTTCTAGGCATGGGCATAATTGCTGGATTCAGGGAACTGTTCAGGGTAGCAAAGAAACAGGGAGGGGATGCAAGTGGAAGAAATGATTCCACCGATGATTCAAAAGAGCACTAAATACACTTTTATCATTATCCCAATTCTGGCAATTATCGCCTTCTATTTTACCGATTGGATGTTTTCCTTTAACATCATTCTTGGGGGCTTAATCAGCCTGCTAAGCTTTCGGGCGATGGCATGGGCAGTTCGCAGTTTCCTCGATACTCATATTGCGCAAGCAGCCATTATGGGTATAAGTATCCTTAAGATTCTGTTGATATTTACATTTCTGCTGGCTCTCCAGTATTTCTTCAGGATCATTAAACCAGTGCCTTTTCTGGCCTCATTTACTCTAGTCCTGGCGATTATAATCAAAGAGGCACTAAGGGTTGCGAGGCAGGCCTCACGAATATGAATTATCTGATTATTCTTGCTGTGCTGCTTGTCATGATGGCGCTTAAGGTTACCAAGGTGCTGTTCGTTCTTGTCTTGGCAATAGTGGGCATAATTCTGGCACTCCGCAGTGGCATTCTTAAAGACCTGTTTGGGGACAAGGGCAAGAACGAAAAATGAAATCGTTTTGCTGATAACTTATGTGCAAATAGCTTGCATTTTATTGCAAGCCTAATGATACGAGGGATGTTCATTTCGCCACTGTGACGGATATTCTTTGAGTCCGCTTCTGCCCCAAATTCCAAGATGCCTTGAATAAGCCCTCTGTTGCGCACCGGTGAACCTTTCAGAGTACTTCACATTCGGAGGAACGGTATAAAGCACTGCATAGCCGTTTTCCAGCATCTGCTCATTGATTAAAGCATGAGTTCGCCTGTTCCAGAGATATCCGAGAATGCGTCCGTAACGATCCCGCTGCTCTACATCAAGCTCCACATGGACAATCCAGTCGCTTTTGCTTAGAAGGTCTTTGAGATGTTTCTTGGCTCTTCGTCCCCATGGCTCTTGGGAAAGTTCGGGAGCATCTATGCCTATAAGTCTGACGCGCTCAATTTTGGTAGGAATACCTGCAAAACTTTTCACCTTAATACTTACTGTATCACCGTCATGAACTGATGTTACGAGGTGCGGAGTATCCGACAGCGCATAGATGGGGGAAGTAATGAAGAGAATGAGGAAAATAATGACGGCCATTTTAGTATAATAGTAGCGTCTCATGCATTATATTAGCACAGGATGTTTTAAAAACAGCAGCAAAGGGTTGTGCACGAAATGACGAAGAATATTGTCCTGACAGGCTTCATGGGCACGGGTAAAACAGAGGTCGGGCGTCTTTTAGCCAGGCGGCTGGGTTACGCTCTGGTCGATGTGGATGACGAGATCGAAAAAGAGCAGCACATGAAGATTTCTGATATCTTCAGCCGGCTCGGTGAGCCTGCTTTCAGGGACATAGAAACCGAAATGATTAAAAGGCTTTCGAGTGGTGACAGAGTAATCATATCCACAGGCGGCGGAGCGGTTCTTCGGCAGGAAAACATTGACTGCTTGAGAACAAACGGCATAATTGTCTGCCTGACTGCGTCTGCTGAAACGATATTTCATCGCATAAAAAGAAATGATGACAGGCCGCTCCTGAAAGTCGATGATCCGCTTGAAAAGATAAAGGAGCTGCTTGCCTCGAGGCGGCACTGTTATGAAAAGGCTGACGTGTCTGTTGACACGGAGAAAAAAACTCCGTCCGAGGTGGCGGGCGAGATAATTGAAAGAGTGGCGCAAAAGGCATAATGACTAATGCACTGAGGACTGCATATGGAAAATGTTAAGGTTGAGCTCGGACGCAGAAGCTATGAAATCGTAATTGGCGCCGGCATTCTTTCGGGCCTCGGAGCTCAGCTGAAGACCTTTGGATTTTCTCCGACAGTGGGAATCATCAGCAATCCAACGGTGTTTGCTATCTATGGACAGCAGGTGCTGGATTCAATACGGGAAGCAGGATTCAAATGTTTTTCCGTGTTGGTGCCTGATGGAGAAGAATACAAGGATTACCAGTGGTCGAATTATATTTTGACAGAGCTGTTGAAAAAAGGATTGGACAGGAATTCCTGTATTGTTGCGCTGGGTGGTGGCGTTATCGGCGATATCACTGGTTTTGCCGCGTCTCTATATATGCGTGGGATTCATTTCGTGCAGGTTCCGACTACTCTTCTGGCACAGGTTGACAGTTCTGTCGGTGGCAAGACGGGAGTGAATCATTACCTTGGCAAGAATATGATAGGGACGTTCTATCAGCCCAGGCTTGTCTGGATCGACCCTGAAACACTCAGCACTTTGCCGGAGAGAGAGATTCTGTGCGGAGTCTCAGAGGTTATCAAATACGGAATCATATGGGACAGGACATTTTTCGACTATATGAGCAGAAGCAAGGACGATATTCTCGGATTGAAACCTGAAGCACTGAGCTTTATCATCCGGCGCTCCTGCGAGATTAAGGCAGAGGTGGTATCGCAGGACGAACGGGAATCGGGCATGCGGGCTATTCTGAATTTCGGCCACACCTTCGGCCACGCTATCGAGACGGAAACCAGGTATGCCCGCTATTTGCATGGCGAAGCGGTCGGACTCGGCATGTGCCTTGAGGCGAAGCTTGCCGTAACTCTGAAATTGTTAGATATGTCACAATGCCGGCGCATTGAGAAACTTGTTGCTGATTTTGGATTGCCATGCAAACTCCCTGTTGATCTGAATGCAGCGAATTTACTCGCTCATATGCACCGTGACAAGAAGGCGGTTGCAGGTAAGATGATCTTTGTGCTTCCGGAAAACATCGGTAAAGTCATACTGCAGAAAGGCATCAGAACTGAAGACATTGGAGAAATGCTAAAGGCATGAAGCGAGTGCTGGTCATAGATGACGAAAAAGATATCGTGGAACTTGTAGCATACAACCTTAGAAAAGAAGGGTTTGATGTAGATTCGGCACATGATGGCGAACAGGGACTGAAGATGATCGATAGCCAAAAGTATGATCTGATATTTCTTGACCTGATGCTTCCGGGGATACAGGGTATTGAGCTATGCAAGATGGTTCGCAGCAATCCGGATACTTCTCGAGTACCAATCGTTATGCTCACAGCCAAGGGTGAAGAGATAGACAAGATACTGGGCTTGGAAGTCGGAGCCGACGATTACATAACCAAACCGTTTAGCCCCCGTGAACTTGTTGCGCGGGCAAGGGCTATCTTGAGAAGATCAGAACAGTCAGCTGATGCTGCATCGGATATATATGAAAGTGAGAACATCCTGAAAATAAGAGATCTTACTATCGACAAGGAACGCTTTACAGTGCTTATGGGAATGCGTCAAATAAAGCTGAGCGCAACAGAATTCAAGCTGCTTCTCTTCCTGGCTGAAAGGCCGAAAAAGATATTCAACCGAGAACAGCTGCTGGATATGGTTTGGGGCAGCGATGTTTACGTGGAGCCCAGAACTGTGGATGTCCATATCCGCCGTCTGCGCGCCAAGATCGAAGAGGACCCAAATGATCCGGCTTATATTAAGACAATGCGAGGGGTCGGCTATTATGTGGAGAAGTAAGTGAATACGATCATTATTATTGCGCTGTCGCTGGCGGTAGTTGCGCTTATCGTTTATATCATACGCACGACAGTTGCTATACGCGAATTCGGCAGCCTGCTTAAGGAGCTTTCTTCAGGCAATCCTGAGGCACGATCACACAAGATGGCCAATAAAACCCTCGACCGCATAGCACGTGATATTGTTTCTGTTATGGATCTTACCAGGGAGCGGCGCGACATTGCAGAGCAGGAAAGAGAGAGACTCGAAGCCATTCTCAGGGGCATGTCAGACGGAGTGCTCATGGTTGACATCCACGGCAGGGTGGTGCTTGCCAACAGGGCTTTCAGGAAGCTGCTCCGGATCAGCGAGGACATAGAGAAAAAGCAAATAATAGAAGTTATGCGCAACGCTGAAGTGCTTGCATTATTCAACAGGACAATGGATACGTGGGAAATTACATCGGCTGAAATTACTGTTTCAAGATCAGACAAGGATCTCTATCTTATCGCAACCGCTGTTCCCATTTATGCCGGTGATTCGGTACGCGGCACTGTAATATCACTCCACGATATTACGCGGCTGAAGCTTCTTGAGGAAATGAGAAAGGATTTTGTGGCGAATGTTTCCCACGAGATCAAGACGCCTATTACTGCACTAAAGGGATTTGCTGAAACATTGCTTGATGGGGCAATCGAAGATAAGGAAAATGCGATACGGTTCCTCAGCATGATCAAGAATCACAGCGAAAGACTCAATAGCCTGGTAGATGATCTTCTTACCCTTTCAAGGATTGAACTTGGAGATATAATCGTGACCAAGTCGGAAATAAGTCTCGATGAAGCCGTTGATGCGGCATTCGCAATTTTGAAGGATAAGGCAGACAAGAAAGGGCTATATCTAAAAAAAGACTTTCCCCAGAACTTGGCGTTCATTCATGCTGACCGCGACCGGCTTGTACAGATCCTCCTTAACCTTGTGGATAATGGGATCAAATTTAGTGAAACAGGCGGAGTTACCGTAGGGATTGAGATGGCCGGCAGCACTCAGGCCATATTTGTACAAGACACTGGCGTCGGAGTCCCTCCTGGCCACCTGTCCAGGCTTGGGGAACGTTTCTACCGTGTTGACAGGGCGCGCTCACGCGAAATGGGTGGTACCGGCTTAGGCCTTGCAATAGTAAAGCATCTTGCAAAGGCGCATAACTGGGATATGGCCGTAGAAAGTGTTATAGGCAAGGGGACAAAGGTCAGGCTTATTATTCAGAAATGACCTTATTTGATAGTTCAAAAATGTCGTTGACAACAGCTTGAAACATACATTAATCTAATCGGCGGAAAGTAATGAAATTTCTTTTTCCAAAATCAATCGACTTTTTTGAGCTTTTTGATCATGCTTCTAGGAACGTGATCAAGTCTGCCTCGCTGCTCGTCGCCGTACTTCAGGATATGGACAATCTCGAAATGATATCAAAGGAGATTCGCGATTCCGAAAAAGAAGGCGATATGATGACGCACGACATCATCAAAAAGCTCAATAAAACTTTCATCACTCCAATAGATCGCGAAGACCTTCATGCCCTTGCTACCAAGATCGACGATATTATTGATATGATTTGGGCTTGTGTAGAAAGATTTAACTTGTTCAGGCTTTCAGTGCCCACTAAAGAAGCAATTGACATGGCTAAAGAGATTCTGACCACAACCGAGACAGTCAGCAAAGCGGTCATTGCCCTCAGAGATAAGAAGTACTCATTTGTTCAGGAATATTGCATTGAGATTAACAGGCTTGAAAACAGAATAGACAGATTGTATAGAGATGCCCTTGTCAGGTTGTTCTCTGAGGTCAAAGATCCCATTGAAATCATCAAGTGGAAGGAAGTGTACGAATATCTTGAAAGCGCTGCGGACGCCTGCGAGGATGTTGCAAACATCCTTGAAGCGATTGTCCTGAAATATGCATGATTCTTTTTTTCTGCTTGTCTGTGTCATAATTCTCGCAGTATTCTTTGATTTCATCAATGGCTTTCACGATACAGCAAATGCTATAGCCAATTCGATCTCGACGAGAGTCCTTTCTCCCAGAACGGCTATAATGATGGCGGCGGTGTTAAATCTCATTGGAGCTCTGTCGGGAACAGCTGTTGCCAAAACCGTTGGCGCCGGCCTTGTCGATGCAGGAGGGGTGACACAGCTCACGGTATTCTCTGCGCTGGTATCTGCAATAATCTGGGACCTTATCACGTGGTATTTTGGACTTCCTACATCGTCCAGCCATGCAGTCTTGTCCAGCCTTGTAGGGGCTGCGATTGCTACTTCCGGAACGAGGGTTATTATTGCTGCCGGAGTCTATAAGGTGCTGATAGGACTTCTTGTCTCGCCTCTTGTGGGCTTTGGATGCGGACTATTGCTTATGCTCTTGCTGGCTCGAGTCTTCTGCAATCACTCACCTTCTTTTGTGAATAATTTATTTAAAAGATTTCAGATTTTGTCAGCTGCCTATATTGCCTTTAGTCACGGAAACAATGATGCACAGAAAACCATGGGTATTATCACAATGGCTTTGGTCAGCTACTATCATCTCTCAAGCTTTGAAGTGCCACTATGGGTTATAGTGGTGTGTGCATTTGCCATGTCGATGGGTACGGCAGTGGGAGGATGGCGGATCATTAAGACATTAGGTATTAAGCTTGCTCAGTTAAGGCCGATCAATGGGTTTGCTGCCGATACTATTGCTGCCACAGTCATTGAGATTGCTTCTCGAATCGGCATGCCACTTTCTACTACGCATATAGTTTCGGCCTCCATCATGGGGGTTGTCGCATCCAAACGTGTTTCTGCTGTTCGCTGGACTGTAGGGGGAAACATTGTAGCCGCATGGATAATAACTATTCCTGCCTGCGCTGCCCTTGCATGGGTTGTCTGTAAGCTGCTGTCGCCGTTTATGAAATAGCCCCGGAAGCATATCTTTTCTGCATCTTTAGTAATTTCCCAACTGTCTTGCACTAATATCTTTGTGCATCCAGAACCTTCGAATGCTGCTTTCTAAACTTTTTTTCTGATTATGACTTAAATCATATCGGTCGATTATTTAAATCGTTATACTGAATCAACGCTTCAAATAAAACAAAGGGAGGATTTACAATGTTTTGTTATCAGTGTGAACAAACAGCACAGGGTACCGGGTGCACAAAAATAGGGGTTTGCGGTAAGCAGCCCGATGTCGCAGCGCTTCAGGACCTTCTGGTCTATGCCCTTAAGGGCCTTTCTCAATACGCGGTTGAGGCGAGAAAGGCGGATGTTTTAGACAATGCGGTAAACATATTCACAACAAAATCTCTTTTTTCGACGCTTACAAATGTTGACTTCGATCCGGCTCGCTTTGTCGCTCTCATCAATGAGTGCGTGGGCCATCGGGAGGCGATCAAGTCAAAACTCAAGGCAGCCGGGAAGAACGTAGAATTCACTGATGGCACCGCAACATTCAAGCCTGCTGCTGATCTTGCCGGACTTGCAAAGCAGGGTGAAGATGTCGGTATAAAGTCATATGCTGACATAGATCCGGATATCCATTCGCTGCAGCAGACTATGATCTATGGTATTAAAGGCGTCGCAGCGTATGCGGACCATGCTCAGATACTCGGACAGGAAGACGACAAAGTCTACGCCTATATTCATGAAGCCCTCGCGGCCACTTTGAACAAGGGATTGGGCGTGAATGAATGGGTTGGGCTAGTCCTGAAATGCGGCGAGATCAACCTGCGCACGATGGAACTGCTCGATGCGGGCAATACCGGGACATACGGCCATCCAGTACCTACAAAGGTGCCGCTTGGACACAAGAAGGGCAAGGCCATTCTCGTGTCAGGCCATGATCTTAAGGACCTGGAAGAGCTTCTGAAGCAGACTGTAGGCAAGGGGATCAACATTTACACACACGGTGAAATGCTGCCGACACATGCATATCCCGGGCTGAAAAAGTACCCACACTTTTATGGCCATTTCGGGACGGCATGGCAGAACCAGCATAAAGAGTTCCCCCAGTTCCCTGGCGCAATACTTATGACCACAAACTGCCTGCAAAAGCCTCAGGATTCATATAAGGATAATATTTTTACCTGCGGCCTGGTCGGATGGCCCGGAATCAAGCATATAAGCGACCGCAATTTCTCTGCAGTAATTGAAAGAGCATTGCAGCTGCCGGGCTTTGCAGAGGACGCAGAGGGTAAATCGGTCACGGTTGGATTCGGAAGGAACACCGTTTTGAGCGTTGCCGGCACAGTGATCGAGGCTGTGAAGAACAAGCAAATCCGCCATTTCTTTCTTGTCGGCGGCTGCGACGGCGCCAAGCCGGGCCGCAACTACTATAGCGAGTTTGTGGAAAAGACACCGAAAGACACGATAGTCCTGACTCTGGCCTGCGGCAAGTTCCGCTTCTTCGACAAGGAGCTTGGCGATATTGGCGGCATACCGAGGCTATTGGATGTAGGACAATGCAATGACGCTTATTCAGCGGTCAAGATCGCTGTCGCGCTTGCAGAAGCGTTCAAGGTCGGCGTAAACGACCTGCCGCTGTCCCTTGTGCTTTCATGGTACGAGCAGAAGGCGGTTGCCATTCTGCTGACGCTGCTGTATCTCGGCATCAAGGATATCCGCCTCGGCCCCGCTCTGCCGGCCTTTATTACACCTAATGTCCTGAAGGTGCTTGTAGACAATTTCAACATTAAGCCGATTACAACACCTGAGCAGGATTTGAAGGCGATTCTTGGCTAGATAATCTCTCCTTCATAGGCGGGCCTCAGTGCCCGCCTTTTTTTCTTCTTGCGGAAATATCAACAAAAATCCTATTATTCAAATTGACAAATGATCCCACTTAAAGATGAAAACAAGTCTGAAACAACACCTTATGTAACTATAATTCTTATATTTCTTAACTGCGTGGTTTTTATCTGGGAGGCGATATCGCCTCTTGATGAGTCCCAGATTGCCCAGTTTTATGGGGCGATACCGGTAAATCTAACTTCTTTTGCTTCTGTGCGCGAAGTTTATCAGCCGATAAGCCCGTTTGCAAGTATTGTTACATCAATGTTTTTGCATGGCAACATACTGCATCTGGGTGGAAACATGCTCTATCTCTGGATTTTTGGAGATAATATTGAAGATGCACTGGGGCATGTCAGGTTTGCGATCTTTTACCTTTTTTCAGGCTTTGTTGCAGCCTATATCTTTGCCTTCAGCGGACCTGACTCTGTGCTTCCGATGATTGGAGCAAGCGGTGCCATATCCGGGGTTCTTGGAGCTTATATAGTTCTCTTTCCCGCGGCACGTGTTATGACTCTGGTCTTTTTCGGGCTTATCTGGATATCAAGAATTCCTGCTGTCATAGTAATAGGCTTATGGGCAGTTTTGCAGTTTCTAAACGGATTTGGCAGCGAACCCGGCGTTCAGCATGGCGGCGTTGCGTGGTTTGCTCATGTTGGAGGTTTTCTTGCAGGGCTCCTTACAATAAAAATATGGATTCCAGGCAAGCGCTACAAGAGTTTTTGATCTGAATTTCGGCATAATCGAATAGTTTCGTTTATAATAATAGATCAAAATTTATAAATGCAGAATGCGAGAGAGCGTCTGTGACTGATTCCTTGACCGGTCCGTCCGATTTGCTGCATAGCGAAGATGAATTCTATGAGAAGGTCATAAGAATAATCTCTGCTATGATACGGGTTAGCGCACTGGGCAAGAGACAACGCGAACTCGAAGGCCTTTGCCGCGACATAGTCGATATTTTTTCAGGTGAGCTTGATTTTGAAAATTGCTCGATTATGCTGAAGGACGACAGTGCCGAGAAATTGATCCTCATTGCAGGCAGTGGCAAGGGCGATAAACATAATGGCGGAAGCTGGAAAACCGGCACAATAATGGACGCTGGTTCCGGGATTGCTGGAACAGCGTTTACAAGCGGCCGTCCCATTTATGTGGCAGACGTTTCTGCCAGTGACAAATATCTAAATATCGAAACCAATGTCAAGATTACATCGATGTTATCTGTTCCCATCCGGGCTGAAGATGAAATAATCGGCGTCATAAATTTCAGTCATCCGCTGTATAACGAAGCTTATACATCCCATATGGAAACCCTGATGGTCCTGCTTGCTGATTTTGTCGGTCAGGTTATCACATTATCGCGGCTCTATAGCAGCTTTGCCGGCTGGAACGCTGCACTGAAGGCCGAGGTTGATAAGAAAACATCAGAACTTGTAAAGAAAAACAAACAGCTTCGAAAGATAGCCTTGATCGATCCCCTGACAGGCATTTTTAATCGTCGTTTCTTTTTCAAAAGGCTGGAGGAGGAATTCCTGAAGTCTAAAAGGTATGAAGCCCAATTCTCGCTTTTGTTTATAGATATCGATAATCTGAAACCCATTAATGATACATACGGCCATGTGATGGGGGATAAAGTAATCCGCGTGCTGTCAAAGATGCTCAAACAGATAGGAAGAAAGGGAGATGTAGCGTGCAGGCTTGGGGGAGATGAATTTGGTTATATGCTGCTGGAATCCGATACGGAAGGCGCCTATAATTTTGCCCTGAGATTGCAGGAGAGATTTGCCAGGCATTATCTGGGCATGCTGAAGCATATTCCCACTGTAAGTATAGGGATTGTCAATTCTAAAACTGCCAGGGTTAGAGATTATAAAGAACTGTATAGCGCTGCTGACAGCGCCCTTTATTCCGCAAAGCTTACAAAAAATTCTGTGCGCATTTATAATCCCAACAAAAATTATAATAAGCAGCAGTTACCGCTTCTGGACTGAAGGCCGCTAAGGTTTTTCCGTTTTCTGGTTACGGCATAAGAATGTATTGCGTTACTGCTTGATAAATATATAGAAATAATGATAAACTTTTTAGCTTAAAAACACACGTCCGTTATGATGCCTCGATGGTTCGGCCGATTCGGCTGGTTCGGGGAATAGGGCGGAGGAAAAAACCAGAGCAGACAGGAGGAGCAAAGATGGCAGTTGTAACTATGAAGGAACTTCTGGAGTCAGGAGCTCATTTCGGGCATCAAGTGAAGAGGTGGAATCCGAAGATGAAGAAATATATTTTCGGAGAGAGGAATGGTATCCATATCGTTGATCTGCAGAAGACATTGAAAGGCGTTGAAGAAGCTTATAATTTCCTCAGAACTATAGCGACTTCCGGCGGCGATGTCCTTTTTGTGGGCACGAAGAAACAGGCTCAGGATGCCGTGACCGAAGAAGCAAAAAAAGCGGGGTCCTATTATGTAACAAATAGATGGCTGGGCGGCATGCTTACAAACTTTACCACAGTCAAGAAAAGCATCGAAAGGCTCAAGAAGATTGAGAACATGAAGTCTGATGGTACATATAACGTATTGACCAAAAAAGAAGTATCAGAGTTGGAAAAAGAGCGCGAGAAGCTGGAAAAGAACCTCTGCGGCATAAAAGAGATGAAGAATGTGCCGTCTGCGGTTTTCATCATTGATCCGCGCAAGGAAAATATTGCTGTGGAAGAGGCCAAGAGGCTTTCCATCCCTATTGTGGCCGTTGTTGATACAAACTGCGACCCTGATGACGCCGATTATGTAATACCCGGCAATGATGATGCGATTAGAGCTATCAAGCTTATTTCCTCTAAGATGGCATCCGCTGTTATTGAGGGGAAGGGCACGCTTTCCAAGAAGGCCCAAGAGACAGCCGAAAATGCAGCAGCCAAAGATAAAGCTGCCAGCGATGAAAGAGAAGCAGCTGCTGCAGGTATGGAGGAAAAGGCATAATGAACATCAGCGCTGAAATGGTTAAGGAGCTGAGAGAAAAAACTGGAGCTGGACTCATGGATTGCAAGCGCGCTCTATCTGAGAGTGGCGGAGACATGGAAAAAGCAATCGATTATCTTCGCCAGAAGGGCCTTGCTTCTGCTGCCAAGAAGGCGAGCCGGTCAGCTACTGAAGGGTTGATAGGCTCATACATACACATGGACAAACTTGGCGTTATGGTCGAGGTTAACTGCGAAACTGACTTTGTTGCGAGGACGGACGATTTCAGAGAATTGGTTAAAGATATTGCTATGCATATAGCTGCGGCTAACCCGCCCTACATTTCCAAGGAAGATGTGTCTGCCGAAACCATAGAGAGGGAAAAGGAGATATACCGGGCGCAGGTGACCAACAAGCCACCTCAGGTCGTTGAAAAGATAATTGAAGGCAAGCTCGATAAATTCTTTAGCGACATGTGCCTTCTGGAACAGATCTTCATTAAGGACCCTGACGGCAAGAAGAAGGTCAAGGATATCATTACTGAAAAGATTGCGAAGCTCGGAGAGAATATTGTAGTCAGGAGATTTGCGAGATTCCAGCTGGGCGAGGGCATGGCTAAGAACGAGTCGTGCTGATACTGTTTTAGAGGAGATTTTCCTTGAGGAAGAAGGACCCGAGTGCAAAGCCGATTTACAAGAAGATCCTGCTGAAGCTTAGCGGGGAAGCCCTTATGGGAGACAAAGCGTATGGGCTTGACCCTGAGACAGTTCAATTCATGGCTGCCGAAATCAAGAAAGTCTATGATATGGGCATCCAGATTTCTGTCGTCATCGGCGGAGGTAATATCTTCAGGGGTGTAGAAGCTTCTGTTAAAGGCATGGAGCGGGCTTCGGCAGATTATATGGGAATGCTTGCCACTGTAATCAATGCACTTGCTCTGCAGAACTCCCTTGAAAGGCTTGGCCTCCAGACGCGGGTCCAGTCTGCTATAGAAATGCGCGAACTGGCTGAGCCCTACATACGGCGCAAGGCAGTGCGTCATTTAGAGAAGGGCAGAATAGTAATATTTGCCGCTGGAACTGGAAATCCGTATTTTACTACTGATACTGCCGCAGCGCTCAGAGCTATGGAAATAGGCGCTGAGGTGATTCTCAAGGGCACTAAGGTTGACGGCGTGTATAATGCCGATCCTGTGAAAGACCCTTCTGCAAAGAAATATGATGTTATTTCATACTTAGACGTGATAAAGCAGAACCTTAAAGTTATGGATTCTACCGCTATTAGTCTTTGCATGGATAACAATCTCCCAATAGTTGTTTTTGATATCAAAAAAACAGATAATATTAGGAAACTTATGATGGGACGAAGGATTGGCACTAAGGTAATCAAGGGCGATCGCTGATCGCCGGATCGTTTGCCGACGGGGTGAAAAATGCAGGCACTTAAGAAAGAAGCGACTGACAGAATGACCGGAGCAATAGAGTCACTGAAAAAGGACTTTGGTTCAATAAGAACCGGAAGAGCTTCCCTAAGCCTGCTCGATAGCATCAAAATCGATTATTATGGCACACCTACACATATAAGCCAGGTTGCTACATTGGGCATTCCCGAGAGCAGGCAGATAACGATTCAGCCGTGGGAGCAGAGGCTTATCACTGATATCGAGAAGGCCATATTGAAGTCGGATTTAGGGCTTACTCCCGGCAATGATGGTAAAACTATACGCATTAATATTCCGCAGCTGACGGAAGAGCGTAGAAAGCAACTCGTCAAAGTTGTGAAGAAAAGGTCAGAGGAAGCGAGAGTGGCCGTTAGAAACATACGGCGAGATATTTTAGAAGGACTCAAAAAGAAGGAGAAGGAACAGCATATTAGTGAGGATGACGTAAAGAGGTTTCAGGAAGAGATTCAGAAGCTGACCGATTCATATGTCCAAAAAGTTGAGGAAGTGCTCCAGCACAAGGAAAAGGAAATAATGGAGGTCTAGCATGTCTGTGAACTCTAGTTTCGTAGTGAAAGTTACGGATGTAAAGATGAGCGACATCCAGAAGGCGCTGGAACAGGCCGGTATGAAGATAAGAAGCATTGTAGAGATCCACAAAGAGGAAGTCGCTGCCGCAGAAAAATAGGAGGCAAGGCAGTCGTGCGTAAATATGTTCAGCGCGGCTCCCTTATTTGTGCCGAGGAGCGCTATTATGGTAAAAAAAGTTTCCAAGAAAGAAAAGCCGGAAAGTGACGAGACACGCAGGGAAAGACTGAGAAAAGCGCTGATTCAGAAGCGAGAGGATATTGTCAAAGAAAGCAAATCCGAGATAAGAAAGTATGTATCGGGCGAGAAAAAGCAGCTCGTCGAAACAGTACTTGATGACGGAGACCTCTCGGTCGTGGACCTGGCAGAAGATATCAACTTAAGACAACTGAGCACACATAGAGAAACACTGCTTAAAATAGATACCGCGCTTAGAAAGATCAGCGAAGGCACTTATGGCATATGTGATGAGTGCGGCGACGAGATCAGTGAGGAAAGGCTTAATATACTTCCTTTCGCTATTTTTTGCAGGGACTGTCAGGAAGAGCGGGAGATGAAGGAAAAGCTGGAAAAGGAAGATAACTCGATCTGAGAATGGGGAGCCGTTACTAGTTCCTCATCGGTGTCGAACAAACTATAGCATCAATTGCCCAACTCCAGAATGTTGAGCTTCCGCTTAACCTCCTTGCCTTCTCACAACCCGAATGGTTAAATTAATGATCAATCGGATTGATGAGAGAACATAGAGTGGCTATTTGTGATTAATTTTCATTTATTGGCGATTCTTATCGTCGTCGGAATTCCCATGTATTGGGGGCTATGGAAAATTATCTTTGAAGATTGGGATGATTTTGTTGAATGTCTATATTTCTGGATAACTCCACGGTGGTTAGACTGGATTCGCGGACAGCTCTTCGAAGATACTTGGGCCAATTTAAAACTGTTAGCTTTTGTTGGATTGTGCTGTTCTTTTGTTTTTTTGGAATACTCAGCCTTTTCGCATTTTTATCCGAATCTGGCAAAATCCATTTAGGCAGATAGCATTATTACAAATGCGCGCTTGTGATACTCCTCTGTCATGCCTTTCCTGTGAAAATAGGGCTACGAAACATGATCACTGTCAGGAATGGATCAGTAGTTTCTTTCTGGAAACAAACTGAGCGTAGCAGAGGGGAATGCGGCGCTGACTCGCCGCTTTTTGGCGAGTCGATGTCGAGCGCGTGGTTGTAACCCAGATTAGCCATGAGATGTAGTGGCATGCAATTTCAAGCCGAGCGCATCCATGACCTTGAGAATGGTGTCAAAGCCGGGACTTCGTTCGCCGGAGAGCGCTTTGTAAAGACTCTCTCGGGACAAACCCGCATCGCGTGCGACCTGAGCCATACCCTTTGCACGGGCAATATCTCCGAGTGCTTTGGCGATAAAGGCAGCGTCGCCATTTGCTTCCTCAAAACATGCCTCAAGATAGGCGGCCATTTCTTCTGGGTTACGAAGATGCTCTGCCACGTCGTAGCGAGTTGTTTTGGTTTTAGCTTTAGTCTTGCTCATAACTTCCTCCTACAAATTGCGTGCTAAGCGCAATGCTGTCTTAATGTCAGTGGCCTGAGATCGTTTATCGCCACCGGCCAATAGAATTTCAATGTTTGACCGCGCATCGTGTAATACACACGATATCCGGGGCCGTAGTCGATCCGCATTTCAGAGACGCCTTCGCCAACCGGTTTTACATCTCCCGTATTGCCAAAGGCTAGGCGTTCGACGCGCGCCTGCACACGCGCACGTGCCCGAATATCTCGCAAACTATCAAGCCAATGCGCATAGATGTCTGTTTTGCGAATCTCTATCATAGTCTATTGTAGCCAAATGGCTACACATTGTCAAGCATTTCAAGAAGCCAAGGTGCACTACTTTCTCGAAAGAAAAGGCAAAAGAGTAGAAAGGTCTATATTGAATAAAACAACAGCAGCAAATAAATACAACAGCAGATTGAGAGGTATGGCAACAAGTGAAAAAAAGACTCGATTCCCTTTCGATAAAGGCTCCTTCCACATGTCTACCTTCATGCCGTACAGATATCGGGTCGCATTTTCGCTTTTGGTTCTTCTTATGTCTCGATAAGTGTTTCTCGACATTTGAAGTGCAAATCCAAGCACCATTATCCCGATTACTATTCTCAGACCCATATGGTTTCCTATACTTCCCTTAAATACAACGCGGCAGTCAGCTACGAGGCCGCGTCTGTGGCCGAGTTAGCTGGACGCGCTTGCTAGCCCGCATTTTGACGTGACCTTTTAAGTATGGCAGCAAACGAATTAGGGTCCTCCTCAAACCGGACGTAGATCAGCTTGTCGATTTTGTCGGTGCTGATCGGCCCTGGATGACCAGCCTCGATGTACGGCACCACCATCTGCTTCAGGTCACCGTGCTCTTTCCATGTCGTCCAAGGTATCAGGGCGTCATAGATCGATGGATTGAAGATCATGATCACTATGCCATCGGTGCCGGGTTCGGCTGCTTGGAGCGGGTAACAGCGGTACCTAACGTCTTTCGTTTCTACCGTTGGTGGTGTTCGATAGTCAAACACGGATATGCATCCCAAGTTCCGAAAGAACGAATTGCTGGAAGAGCCGAAAGTAGTCGGAAAGGAATAGTCGGTATTCGGCTCCAACCCTCCTGTCATAAGAATCGATTCCCAGTAAGCCAGCTTCGTGACGTGAAAGACATGTCCTTCCAACATCGCTTCAATGTCTGCCTTCGGCGCAGTCTCTAGACGTACGATTTCAATAGTTTCCACGATCTCCTCTGTCATGCCGCCCGCAACCAGTTATTAATAGTTAACTCGATAACCCTGGTAATTTTCATTCTCAGCAATTCACTATAATTCCTATATCTATACAGCTAACTGATTTATCCTATTATAATAAGCGGATTAATATTACTTTTGTAATGATGTTATCGAGCTTTCTGCCTAACACGAGTCGCTTACCATAGAATTACCTTTTTATACCCCGACTATCGGACAACTGTCAAGAGAAAATGCTGATTTCTTGGTGTAAGGGTTTGTCGCCGACAAGTTCAAGGACTGTGTCA
>DATHDG010000037.1:0-52521 GCA_035319125.1 Dissulfurispiraceae bacterium
CAAGAACTATTCATTACAGTGGCAAGCGTGCTGATAAACCATTCATCCCTGTCAATTGTGGGGCCATACCGCCTGATCTTCTGGAATCGGAGCTGTTCGGCCATGAAAAGGGTGCATTTACTGGAGCAATTGCCTCCAGAACAGGACGCTTTGAACTTGCTGACGGTGGAACTGTCTTTCTGGATGAGATAGGGGAAATGTCTCCTATGCTCCAGGTGAAACTGCTCAGAGTCCTTCAAGAAAGGTCATTTGAGAGGATAGGCGGCAGCAAGACGGTCAATGTCGATGTACGGGTCATTTCTGCTACAAATCGTAACCTCGAAGATGCTGTTAAAACAGGTCGCTTTAGGGAAGACCTGTATTACCGTATTAATGTAATTCCGATTGAAATACCGCCGCTACGTGAAAGGACAGAAGACCTCCCGTTGCTGTGTGATTTTTTTATGGAAAAGCATGCGGCCCGTTTTGGGCGTAATGCGCTTAAGATTACCGACGAGGCATTCAAAATTTTTGTAGGATATGGATGGCCTGGTAATGTTCGTGAACTTGAAAATACTTTAGAACGTCTTCTTGTGCTGAAAGATGATGATGTTGTGACAAGTTTTGATCTTTCTGAGAAGATGTCCGGCAGAAAACTGCCTGTATTGCCTGAGACCGGCTCTCTGAGCAGCGACCCGGATGTAAATCCATTTGTGCAGGGCATTGACCTGAATGCAGCGCTGCTCGAGTATGAGAAAAGGCTTGTGTTGAATGCCATTCAGATCCACGGAGGTGTCAAGAGCCAGGCTGCCAAGTATCTCAATATCAACAGGACCACTCTGATCGAAAAAATGAAACGGTTGGGCCTGTCGTCTGTTAATCCCTGATGCTCTAATCGGCAGTCATTAAATTGACTAAATCATATGGACAGACTGCTTATGATAGCTGGCTAAAATTAAATTCATTTATGAAACAATATGATAATGTTAATGGCACATTTTTTTCACATCTAACCATAATAGTACGCCAGACATGGGGGAATTAGTGGTAAGATCGTTTCATATTATTGTTATTGCGGTTATTTTAATTGTGTTCGGATGCATTATTGTGCTGGCAGCTGAAGATACATTCCGGCAGGCTGATAGCGCGCTGACTTCAAAGCAGTTTATGCAGGCCAGGGATCTTTATAGGCAAATATTAGCATCAGCCAAAGATGCCTCAGATTCGCCCAGGGCTCTTCTTGGCGTAGCAAAGTCAGATTATTACCTTAAAAATTATTATGAAAGCGATGTAAACTTGAAGCGATTCTTTAAGTTATATAAAGAGCCATCCCACATAGATGAGGGTCATTTGATATGGGGCCTTGTACTTTTGAAGATGCGGAAATATAAGGAGGCGGAGGCGCAGCTTGATCTTGTTAGCGGTGAACTGCGGGAGAAAGCCGATATAGCAAAGGCTGAAATCGACTTTGATTTAAATGAAATTGACAAGGCTGAAAGGCTGCTGATGAAAATAGATCGAAAGGTCTACGAAAACGATGCGCGCGTTCTTTATCTCAGGGCTATGATAGCCAGCAGGCAGGGCAAACACGAGCAGGCGGTTCAGATTGTCAATAAAATTCCTGACGAGGCTCTGAAGGCTGAGAGTATGACAGTTGGAAAAGCCGCCGTTTATTATAACGCCCGAAAATTTACTGAAGCTAAGAATATGCTTAACAGTATTATCAGTGCACCGTCATCCAGGATCGAAGACATGCAAGCCAAGAAGACTCTATTTGAAATATACAGCGTTGAAAAAAATGATGACGCTGCGCTTAAAACTGCGATAGATTTAATGGGGTATGAAGCTACTGACGACCTTAGGCTCAAAGTCATAGCTCTGTATGACCGCAAGGGTGATGTCGATTCTGTATTTCGATATATTACATATTTGAGCAATAAGAAAACACGCTCCGATGAACTTGAGCAGAGACTCAAGAAAATGCAAGGAGACAAGAACCCGAAGGCCGAAGAATATTTGCTTAAATATTTTAATTATCTCAGTGTTGACAGTCCATATGTCCTTGAGGCTGCCAAATACATGGAAGAAAAGGGATACAAGGAGCAGGCTCGAAGACTACTCAGGAAGTCTTCCAGAGGCAGGTATGGTGCCCAGGCTTCAATGACGCTTGCACAAATGTTTATGCATGAGCAGAAATTTGCTGAGGCAAAACAAATTCTGCGGCCTGTCACAACAGATGCAAATTATTCAGGACAGGCGTCATTGATGTTATATGACATACTTGAGAAAGAAGGTAATCGGTCGTCTGCTGAAGAATATCGATTGCGTGCTATCAAAGTACTGACATTGCAAAAAGATTATGCAAGAGTCGGCGATATTTATATGAAGTCCGGAAGCAGCGAGGAAGCCCTGAAGTTCTATCTCAAAGCTTCACATGATGGCGATGCTCCTTCGATGCTGAAAGTGGCCGATCTATACTATGTGTCCGGAAAGCGCGATGCCGCAAAAATGTATTATAAAAAGTCTCTGGACAGCGGGCTTAAGGATCCCAAAAACCTCCAGTGGGCAGACTATCAATACGGAAAACTTGCCGGAAATAGTGAATACCTCAAAAAAGCAGAAGATGGAGGAGGGGTCGTTTCAGAAGCGGCCGGCTTCATGCGAACAGAAAAGTAGCGTTTATTGACGGAATAATGGAACAGAATGACCAGGACATAGGACTGCTGACGAAGGCTATTGAGAGCATCAACTCTGTGTCGTCGACGCTCATGCAATATTACCAGTCTCTTGAAGACAAAGTGAAAGTGTTAACCGATGAGGTCGACCAGAAAAAGCAGCTCCTGGACAGCATATTGGACAGCGTTGATGTTGGCGTTGTCTTCTTTGACAAGGACGGTGTTATAAGGCTAATTAACAAAACGGCTGAAGGCCTTCTATGTGTTCATTCGGATGATGTTAGAGGCGGAACCTCGCTTCATTCAGAAATCAGGGAGGATTTGATTTTGCCTGAACATGGAAAACCATTTCAGGCTATTGTTTCTAATTCCGAGGTATGCTCGGTGGCTGGTGGAAAAATAGGACGGGTGCTTATCTTCAAGGACATAACGATACTGAAACGACTTGAGGCGGAGAATGAAAGGAACAGGAGGCTTTCTGCCATGGGTGAACTTGTTACTAAGATCGCCCATGAGATACGTAATCCTCTAGGCAGCATCGAGCTTTTTGCGAATTTGTTGGCTAATGATCTTAAAGGCACTGAGCAGGTGGATTATGCGCGTCGCATTTCCAATTCAGTGCGCTCACTTGTAAGCACACTCGATAACATGCTGAGGTTTTCAGGTGAGATCAAACCGAAGATGGAATACTGCTGCATCAATGATGTAGTCCGCGAGACATGCGACGAATTTAGGGAAGTTCTGACTTCAGGAGGTATCTCTATAGAGCTGACGGATGATGAAAGGTATTCATTCCACGTCGATAGAGGTCTTGTCCGTCAGGCTCTGATAAATATAATACTCAATGCTGTTCAGGCAATGCAGGACGGCGGCAAGATCTCAGTCGTCATTTCACAGGATGTTACGCTGAAAGATGTTATAAAGAATATTCGTATTGCGGTCCGGGACAGCGGCGCCGGCATGGACGAACATACAAAGGCCCGACTTTTCGAACCATTTTTTTCGACCAAGGATAGAGGCACCGGACTGGGAATGTCGATTACTCAGGGCATAGTTGCAGCACACAAGGGCCATATCGAAGTGCATAGTAAAATCGGTAAGGGTACCGAATTTATTATCTTACTGCCGACTGAAAAAAGATCTGATAAGAGGGGAACATGAAATCAGTATTGATAGTGGATGATGAGATTGACATGGCAACGGCCTTAAAGGAAACGATGAAACGATTTGGCTTCAGTCCGACCGTCTACAACAATCCACTTCATGCGCTGTCAAAAGAAAACATAGCTGATTATTCACTCGTAATCACTGACATGAAAATGCCGAAAATGAACGGCCTTGAATTTCTGCAGGAGATCCGCAAAAGAGGTCTGTTCACACCGGTGATCGTGATTACGGGATTTGGCACAGTTGAAAGTGCCGTTGATGCGATGAAACTAGGCGCAACCGACTATATTTTAAAGCCGGTATCTTTTGATGCGCTGAAGAGGACTATTGATCGTATTCTTCCGGCCGAAGAGGGCGATCTGGTTGCCGAGTCACCTGTCATGAAAAATCTTGTGTCCATTATCAGGGAAATTGCCAATAGCGATATTACAGTGCTGCTGACCGGAGAAAGCGGAACAGGCAAGGAAATCATAGCAAGAACGATTCACAAGCACAGCAACAGAAACGTCAAGCCCTTTGTTGCAGTAAATTGTGCCGCGATTTCTGAAAGTCTGCTGGAATCCGAGCTTTTTGGACATGAGAAGGGCTCTTTTACCGGGGCAGTCGAAAGAAGACTTGGCAAGTTCGAACTGGCGAACGGCGGCACTCTTCTGCTTGATGAGATCAGCGAAATGGCAGTTCCTCTACAGGCAAAGCTTCTTCGTGCAATCCAGGAACGGGAAATAGACAGGGTCGGCGGCAAAGCGCCTGTAAAGCTTGATGTCCGTATAATTGCTACAACTAACCGTGACCTGATGGCTGAGGTAAAGAAGGGTAGTTTCAGGGAAGACCTGTATTACAGGCTTAATGTTTTCCCAGTGCGCATTCCACCTCTCCGTGAGCGACCTGATGATATTATCCCTTTGGCAGAATTCTTTCTAAATCGACTGTCTCAAAAGATGGGAAAAGTTTTCTCTATATCTAATACGCTTAGGAAATATATGCTTAGCGGAGACTGGGCTGGAAATGTCAGGGAACTCGAAAATTTCATGTATCGAACTGCGGTCATATCTGGAACTGATGAACTTGTGCCGCCCGCTGACTATGTCATGCCGGCTGAAGTGACATCCCAGGCGACTTATACAGCCAAAGTCGGCAGGATGAAAGATGTCGAACGTGATCTTATCATAAGAACTTTAAAGGAAACCGGCAATAACCGGACGAGGGCTGCTGAGGTTCTAGGCGTCAGTGTCAGGACGATACGCAATAAGCTAAAGGATTACAACATTACCGACGAAGAGATTAAAGGGACGTAGAATTATATTGGGTATATAAATTGCTTGTAAACTTAGAGGGGAGTTATGGTAATCTCCCCACGATATGCCTGCGGAGGAGCAGAATGCCGGACGATACTTTTAAGACACTGGAAAACATCATGGATATCGCCTCTTTCAGGCAGAAAGTATTGACTTCCAATATTGCAAATGCCGATACGCCGGGCTACAGGGCGAAGGATATATCGTTTCAGGCAGAACTGAACAAGGCTATGGGTGGCGCAAAGGGAAATTATCAGGTTGTTGAGACTATGCCGACTATGATCAGCCGCGACGGCAATACTGTAAGCATTGACAGCGAAATGGCGAAAGTGGCTGAAAATCATTTAATTTACAGCAGCGCGGCACAGATATTGACAATGAAATTCAGAATGATGAAGGATGTGGCAAAGGGAGGCAGTCAATAATGAATGATATATTTATGCCGATGCATGTGAGTGCTTCGGCGCTCGAAGCGCAGAAAATAAGGCTTAATGTGATTGCCTCTAATATTGCAAATGCATCATCCACGAAGACTCCTGAAGGGGGGCCCTACAGGCGTAAGGATGTAATTTTCCAGACTGTCATGTATGATGAAAATGCCGCCGGAGTTGAAGCGCCGCAAGTTATAGAAGATAAAACTCCATTCAGAACTGTGTACGACCCAAACCATCCCGACGCCGATAAAAGCGGTTATGTTTCATACCCGAACATCAATGTTCTGACGGAAATGGTCAATTTAATGACAGCCCAAAGGTCCTACGAGGCTAATCTGACCATGATAACCTCATATAAAGACATGTATATGAGGACGTTAGATATCCTTAAAGTGTAAACAGCCGGGCACTTTGCATAAGCCCTTTTGAGTTTGGAGGCAATTATGGACGAGATAAAGAAAATAGGAGATATAAGCCCTAACATAAGCGAGCCGCAGCAGACTGGAAAGAAGTCAGGGCTGTCCTTCGAGGATGCAATCAAAGAAGCCCTGAAAGATGTCTCTCAAATTCAAAACGACGCAGAAAAAGCGATACAAGGCTTCGCTAACGGTGAGGTCAAAGACATCCAGACCGTAGTGGTTGCAATGGAAAAGGCAGACCTGTCCTTGCAGACACTTTTGTCTGTCAGAAACCGGCTTATCAGCGCTTACCAGCAGATTTCGAACATGCAGGTGTAAGGCACCATTAAATCTCGGGAGATAGAATGGCACTGAATGATATTGTCGATCATTTCATAGCATGGCCTCTCAAAAGAAAGCTTGCGCTGCTCTCAGTTATAGCTCTCTGTGTAGCGATCATATCGGGTATGGTCATGTGGAGTCAGAAGGTCGACTATCAGGTGCTATACAGCAATCTGTCACAGGAAGATTCAGGAGTGGCTATAGCTAAGCTCAAGGAGATGAAAATCCCTTATCAGGTTGAAGGCAACGCTATTTCAGTACCTGCTGGCAAAGTATACGAACTTAGACTTGAGCTTGCTTCACAGGGTATTCCGCAGGGGGGAGGCGTTGGGTTTGAGATATTTGATAAAAACCAGTTCGGCGTAACCGAATTTGTGCAGAGATTGAACTATGTTCGTGCCATTCAGGGAGAACTCGGCAGGACCATACGCACACTGACCGAAGTTGATCAGGCACGGGTGCATATTGCCATTCCCGAAAAGACGATATTTTCGGAAAAGGAAGAAAAGCCGACGGCTTCCGTAGTGCTCAAATTGAAGCCCGGCAGAACATTGAATCCGGGCCAGATAGGTGGCATAGTTCATCTTGTCTCAAGCAGTGTCGAAGGGCTGCCTCCGGGCAATGTTTCAGTAATCGACAATATGGGCAATCTTCTGTCGCGACCAACTGATGGAAGCGATGTTGTGGCTGATGCCAAGCAGCTGGAGTATCAGAAAACGGTAGACCGCGAATATGAATCAAAACTCCAGAGTATGCTGGAAGGAATTGTTGGCAGGGGTAAAGCTATTGTCAGGGTTTCTACTAAAATAGATTTTTCAAAGGTGGAAAGGACTGAAGAGAAATTTGATCCGGATACGATAGCAATCAGAAGCGAGCAGAAGAGCCAGGAAAAAACCGTCGGATCTACCCAGGGAGGAGTGCCCGGTGTTTCCTCGAATCAGCCTGGTCAGCAGCCCGCTCAATCAACCGGTGCGCCTTCAGCTTCCCAGAAGCAGACTGAAAACATCAACTACGAGGTCAGCCGCGTTGTTAGCAAGATCATGGAACCTAGAGGAACCATAAAGAGCATATCAGCAGCAGTGCTTGTAGACGGGACTTATGGAAAGGCCGAAGGCGGCAAGAAGGGCTCTTTTGTCGCAAGGAATGAACAGGAAATGAAGAAATATGATGATGTGGTCAAAGCGGCTATCGGTTATGACAAGAACCGCGGCGACCAGGTGATCATCGAAAACGTTCCCTTTGAAACTCCTCTTGAGGAGATGGTTGCAGAAAAAACAGATTATTTGAGATTGGCGCTTACAGCTCTTAAATATATAATACCAATAGCAGTTGTACTTTTGTTGTTCACCATGGTGATAAAGCCTCTGCTCAAGACACTAAGCGCACCTGTAACATATCGAGCACCTGAAGGCGCGGCTGTAGGTGTTGAGGCAGGACCACAGGGGGGACCAGGTGGGCCTGCATATGCAGCTCCGCCGTCAGCTGAAGATGCGTCGAGGGAGAAGGCCCTGAGCATAGTTAATGCCAACCCTAAGCAGGCGGCTGGTGTAGTCAAGGAATGGTTGCAGGAATAGCCGGATGAGAAAGCTCTCCGGTGTTGAAAAGGCTGCGGCATTTCTTTCGTTGATCGGAGAGAATGCTGCAACGCAGGTGTTCAAACACCTTGATCCGCTAGAACTCGCCAGGGTTATACCAATGATGGCTAAAGTTAAGATCCCTCATGAGCTTGCCGAGACGGTTTTGAAAGACTTCTGCGATAAGACAGGCAGCGTAATGCAGGGAGTTGATGAGGCTTATATTAAAGATGTGCTCGAAAAGGCCTTTGGTGCTGAAGCCGCAAAGAAGCTTATCGACAAAATAGAAACGGGGGCAAGCGCATTTGATGTGCTACGCTGGCTCGACACCGGAGCCATCGCAAACATGCTTTCCCGTGAGCATCCACAAACGATTGCTATCATACTTGCGCATCTTGAACCGACACAGGCTGCCGAAGTACTGGCCAAGCTTCCTGAGAATCTGAAGATTGATGTCTCTCTGAGGATCGCCAGTCTTGACCAGATATCACCATCGATACTTGGAGATCTCGAGGATGTCCTTCAGTCGCAGCTGCAGAGCTATACACGAGGAAAGAAAATCGGAGGTATCAGGACTGTCTCTGAGATACTTAACCAGATGGATAGGGCCTCTGAAGATCTGATCCTGAAGAACATTGAAGAGAAGGACCAGATACTGGCAGATGAGATAAGAAAGCTTATGTTTACATTTGACGATCTCGTAGCCATCGATGACAAAGGCATTCAGATGGTGCTGAAGGAGATCACAACAGACGATCTGTCGCTTGCACTCAAGATGGCTACAGATGAACTGAAGGGGAAAATCTTTAAGAATATGTCACAGCGCGCAGTCCAGATACTCAAAGAGGAAATGGAGGCCAAGGGCGCTGTAAAGGTATCGGATGTTGAAAAGGCCCAGATGAATATCGTCCGTGTTGCAAGGAGGCTGGAGGAAGAAGGCAAGATAGTTATCGGAGGCAAGGGTGGCGAAGAACTTATCGGCTGATAAGAAGACCTCGGCAGTTACGCGCTATGTGCCGGCAGCTTTCGACCAGGCCGGGTCTGAAAATAAGTTGGACGATCCGAAACAAAAAGCCGAGATGCTTAAGAAAATAGAGGAACAGGGCTTTGAAAAAGGCTTTGCTGCAGGATTTGAAAAGGGAATAGCTGCCGGGCAAGAGGAAATCATCGACAGACTGGCTCGTGTCGATTCTATTATTTTAGAACTCGAAAAGTTCAAAGAAAAAAAGTTGCAGGAGACACTCCCTGAAATTGTAGACCTTGCTTTGGAAATCGCCGGCAGAGTCATACACAAAAAGATTGAGCAGGATCGTGAGATCATAGTATCAGTTGTGCGCGATGCAGTCAGAAAGCTCGGCAGGGAAGAGAAAATGGTTATCAGGGTCAACCCTCTGGATTATGATACAATGATTTCGAGCCTTGAAGCTCTCAGGGAAGAAGCCAGGCTTAGGGATATAAGCATTGAACCTGCAGATTCGGTATCAGCCGGAGGCTGTTATATAGAGACTCCGACTGCGGAAGTAGACGCAAGGGTCGAGGAGCAGATCAGGGAGTTGCGCGATGCAATCGACACAGCTCTTGATAGCTAAATGCAGGAATTTTGTCAGGGACGCTGACCCCATAAAGGTCTACGGCCGTGTTGATAAGGGCATCGGCCTTGTTATTGAAGGTTTAGGTCCTCGTGCAAACATCGGGGATATCTGTCATATTCAGCCTGATGAATGGGTAACAGATGAGTTTGTTGAGGCTGAAGTCATCGGGTTTAAAGAAGACCGTCTGCTGCTCATGCCGCTGCACGAGTTAATGGGCATTGGCCCGGGTTCCAGGGTAATCAAGCGTGGAAGGCAAAAATACATAAGAGTCGGAGATGAACTGCTTGGCCGTGTCATAGATGGCCTTGGCAATCCTATGGACGGCAGAGGCCATATCAACGGCCAGTTGTATCCCATCTATCAAGATCCGATAAACCCATTGTTGAGAAGGCGTATAAGTGAGCCGTTAGACCTTGGCATCAAGGCAATCAATACGCTGCTTACTTGTGGAAAAGGTCAGAGGATAGGTATCATGGCCGGCAGTGGTGTGGGTAAAAGCGTTTTGCTGGGCATGATGGCGCGCAATACTGAGGCGGACGTCAATGTTATTGCGCTTATCGGCGAACGTGGCAGAGAAGTGAGGGAGTTCATAGAAAAGGACCTCGGAGATGAAGGTCTCAGACGGTCGGTTCTAGTAGTTGCAACGTCAGATATGTCGCCTCTTGCGCGGCTCAGGGGAGCATTCGTTGCAATTGCAGTTGCAGAGTATTTCAGGGCAGCAGGCAAAGATGTGCTTTTTATGATGGATTCTTTGACAAGATTTGCTATGGCTCAGAGGGAAATAGGACTGGCAGCCGGAGAGCCGCCTACTACAAAGGGATATCCACCTTCTGCATTCAATTTGCTGCCTAAGCTGCTTGAGAGGGCAGGGAACAGTGATGGAGATGGAACGATAACGGGCCTCTTTACAGTGCTTGTCGAAAGCGACGATCTGACAGACCCTATAGCAGACGCAGCACGGGCTATTCTTGACGGTCATATCGTGCTATCCCGTGAGTTGGCAAATCATAATCATTATCCGGCGATAGATGTTCTGCAAAGCATAAGCAGGCTGATGAAAGACATAGTCGACGACAACCAAAGGTTTATTGTTGAGAAGACCCTTGATGTAATGGCAACGTACAAGCGGTATGAGGACGTTATAACAATCGGAGCATACAAAGAGGGCACCAACCCTAAGCTTGATTTCTCGATAGCCATGATGGACAAGATCAGACCATTTCTCAAACAGCGTATAGGTGAAAAGGTTTCATTTGTGGACGGTCTCTTGCAGTTGCGCAATATTTTTGGTGAGGCTTCATGAAGACACCGCTGGAGAGTTTGCTGTCTCTCAAAAAGTGGGAAGAGGACGAAGCGAAAAACCTTTTTGCGCTTGCCCGCAAGGAACTTGACGAGCAGGAGCAAAGGCTCTCTGAGCTTGAAGAGAAGTTTGGAGCATTACGAAAAAGAATGTCTTGTTTAGAAAACGAAGCGGTCACCATTGATGAGATTCAGAAACTGAACGGTCAGATGGAGCATTTATTCAAACTGCTCGAAAGACAGAAGGCTACAGTGGAAGCTGGCAAATTTAGAATGGATGAGGCAATGAAAATATTGTCGGAGGCTTCGAAAGAATGCAAGACATATGAGAAGGTTAACGAAAAGCACAGAGAATTTGAGCGCCGCGAAGTTAAAAAGAGAGAGCAAAAGGGGATGGATGAGCATGCAGTTATTCGTCACAAAAAGAAATAGAAAAGGACAGTTAGTGCCGGCTCTCAATAAGATGATTCTCATCGTATTTTCTGTTGCTGCGTTTTTTTCTATAGTATGCAATGGCAGTTTGTCCGCTGAAGACAAGAAGGCTGACTCTAAGCCGGCGACATCCATTGAAGAGGAGAGATTAAAAATTCTTCGTGCCGACCTTCAGGCGCAGATTGAACAGTTGAAGAAACTAAAGCAGGAAATGGAAGCTCTGCAAAAGGGACTTGAAGGGAAGAGGCTGGAGCAATTCAATAAAGTTGTCAAGATGTTCGAATCTATGTCAGCTGAAGAGGCTGCTAAAGCAATGGAAAAGTTAGACGACGATACCGCCTCTCAGATACTTTCGTCAATGAAACCCCGCTCATCAGGTAAGATCATGGGCCAGCTTGATCCTTCCAGAGCAGCTGCTCTTTCCAAAAAGATCATCGTAAAAGGGCGGGGCATCACGGAAAAAACTTCCCCTTAGACGGAAAATAATTCCTTACCTAATATAGCCATTCTGCAACTAGATTCTATTGATCAGCCACGATGCAGCTCATATCTCCTGTTTAAAGCAAGCGCGATAAAAAGCCGGCACACTATGAATCCGCATAATTCAGAGTATGTTAATCGCAATCATTAAGGAATCTGAACGGCTAGTCTATGCTCCAACTGCGCACAACAGATGATGCTGGTTGTCAGTTAGAAATAAAAATTCTAAAACGTATTTATATTTGATTCGCTGGCATAACTATTGCTTTAATGCCTCCAGATTAAAGGAGGACAAAGCATGATCAAAGCTCTGATGCCAGCTGCACCCGCTGCGCCGGATGTGCCGGCAGCACCTGCTGCGCCATTAGCGCCGGGGAAAAGCTTCAGCTCTATACTCAAAACGTCAGTTAACCAAACAGCTGGATCAGATGATACTGCCGCCAAGATGTCTTCCAGGCAAATTGGATCAACAGACTGTTCTCCTTCGTCATGTCAGACAATGTCTACAGAGTCAAACTGTTGTAAAGAAGCCGATCAAGCGCCTGATGGTGCATCTGATAAGCAGTCGAAAGTTGTGAAGCAGGGTGAGGATTCCAGTGAAGTTCTGCAGCAAATTATGCTGCAAATGACGGTCATTTATCAGCAGACTGCAAATCAGGCTTCAGTGGATAACCCCAATAATGATTGTTTAACGGGCGCTGCAACAGTGCAGCAAAACTTGCAATCTGTTATCGGCGATCCTGTAACGTCAACAGAGACAGGCACTGGCGGAAGTCCGGCCATTTCCCAATTAGCATCGCTCTCATCGCTTCAGAACTTATTTGCAGCATCGGCTACTGATAAGGAAGGCGCTGCCGGCAAAGCCGAATTTCGATCATTGCAAAAGTCTCCTGCAGAAGCTGAAGACCTATTATTTGGAGCTATGAAAGGATCATCGGGCAATGAAAGTGCAAATGCAGTGTTTCAATCTTCCGATTCTTCCGGCGCAGAAGCTCAAATGCAGTCTTTCAGACAGGCTGGAGAAGCATCCGCTGTGAAGATAGCTGCTCTTGAAGGTAATGATATTACGAAATCTGAGATTGAAGCCGGTCCAGAAAAGAGTGCCAGCTCAAGCGACAATAGAGTTATAAGTGCATCAGCGGGTCTCCATGCGCAGAGTGTTTCTGGACAAGATTCATTTGTGCATGAACAGTCCTCTGTTCAAGAAGTTGTCCCCTCGGGCAAGCTATCCTCTGTAGATGCTTTAATCTCAAAGGCGCTGGATTCAGGACAGAAGAATCTAGTCATCAGGATAGATCCGCCTGACCTTGGAAGCATGCATATAAGGCTCAGCCTGTATAGTGGAGTTTTGAAGGCTGATGTGCGTGTAGATTCAGCCTCAGTCAAGGATGCTTTCAACCTTGCATTGCCACAAATAAAGACGTCCCTTGAAAATTCCGGTATTAAGATAAACGAATTCAACATCGATGTCAGGGAGGATCAATATAGAAACAACCAAGAGCGTAATAACCGGGGGCAGCAGCAAAGACAGGGCAGGGGTTTGAAAAACGGTTTTTCAGATTTCTTTGCATAGACAGGAGGATGACTAATGAGCACTTCGGCAATCGGCGGCAATAGTTCTCTGAGTTCGCTTTATTCGGCAAGCAGCCAGAGCAGTACGAATTCAAAAAGCACCAACAGTACGGATGGATTAGGCGAGAGCGATTTCCTGAATCTGCTGATCACGCAGTTAAAAAATCAGGATCCACTTGACCCAATGAAAGACACTGAATTTATAGCGCAGCTCGCCAACTTCAGCAGTCTCCAGCAGATGACAAGCGTAAACACGAACATAAGCAGCCTGCTCCAGCAGCAGAACATGTCCAATGCTACGTCGATGCTTGGAAAACAGGTATCAACTTCTGACGGCAAGAGCGGCATTGTAAGTCAAGTAAGCATGGACAACAGTACGGTTTCAGTTTATGTGGGCACTAATAAATATTCGCTGAGCGATATAACTGCCGTCAGCAATGCAACGACCTAAGGGGGATACAAATGTCTATTTTATCGTCAATCTTTACGGGTGTTAGCGGTCTTAACGCAAACGGCCAGGAGCTATCGGTGATAGGAGATAATATTGCCAACGTAAACACAGTTGGTTATAAAGGAAGCCGCATGGCGTTTGGTGACATTCTGAGTCAGACCTTGACAGGGCTTTCCGGCACTTCGCAAGTGGGACGCGGAGTTGCCGTCAACGGGGTAACCCCTATGTTCACTCAGGGTTCTTTTCAGAATACTTCCAGCGGTCTCGATGTCGCCATCGATGGCGAAGGCTTTTTCATGGTAAACAATAACGGAGCCACCAATTACACAAGGGCCGGTAATTTCCAGCTCGACCAGAGCGGAAATGTGGTGACGCCGTCCGGCGCAATCCTTCAGGGATACCTGGCCAATGCGGCAGGAGCTATTACGGGGCAGATAGGCAACATTCAGCTCATTACGAATACCAACTTACCTTCTGCTACGACGACCGCTAACCTGGGCGTCAATCTTGACTCCGGATCCACTCCTCCTGCTTCTGCATGGGGCACATGGACCGCCGGGACAACCACGCCTCCGCCTTCAACTGTTTATAACAACACGACATCTGTAACAGCTTATGACTCAGAGGGCAATGCGCATCAGGTGAATGTTTATTTTGCAAAGACTGGTGCAAATGCATGGACAGCTCATTACGTCTATCAGGATGCAACAGGCAATTATAACGAGGCAGGCACTCAGGCTCTTACATTCAACACCTCGGGTGTCCTTACATCAACAGCCTCAAGCGGTGCTCTTGCTTTCACCTGGGGAGGTGGGGTTGCGGCCGGATCCACCACTTTTGATCTGACCGGCACAACCCAGGTCGCGGGCAGTTTTGCTATATCAAATATAAGCCAGAATGGATATGCTACCGGATCGCTCAAGAATGTTCTTATTGATGATAAGGGAGTGGTATCCGGCGTATACACCAACGGGCAGACGAGAAACATTGCGCAGCTCTGTCTTGCACGGTTTCCTGCGCCTACGGAATTGACAAAAATCGGAAACAACCTGTTTGCACAGTCCAGCACTTCGGGGCAGCCCATTGTCGGTGATCCTCAGACATCCGGGCTGGGCAGAACACTGTCGGATACCCTGGAATTAAGCAACGTGGACATAGCAGAGGAATTTACAAACCTCATATCTGCTCAGAGAGGTTTCCAGGCGAATACCAAAATTATAACAACGACAGACGACCTGCTTAATCTGCTCATCTCAATTAAGCAGTAATCCCAGTTAATTGTTTGACGGTTGGGTGAGCCTATGGCTGCTCAACCGTCATCCTATTGACCCCTCTCAATAAATAAATCCAAATTATCAAGTAGTTACTTGCTGGCACAATCCATGCTCTATTCTGCGTGGATTACCATTTTTATGCTCTTATCTTTTGTGCTTTAAGGAGGCCTCTATGGCAGAAAAAGAAGCGGATCAAGATAAAGAAGGAGCGGAAGAAGCTGCGCCCAAAAAGGGCAGCAAAAAGATGCTGATCATCATAATTGTCGCAGTTGTAGCGGTAGTGCTTGCTGTGGCAGCCTTCTTCATTGTTCCTAAATTCATGGGAGGTGGCAGCAAGGGGCATAAAGAAGAGGCCAAGGTAGAAGAAGGTGTTATGTTTTCTCTTGACCCATTTGTTGTCAATCTCAACGATCCAGGAGGACCCAAATTCCTCAAGGTCTCGATTCAGCTTGAATTAGCGAACGCTGCATTAATGGAAAAGGCAAAACAGAAAACACCACAGCTCCGTGATGCCATAATAACCCTTCTTACCAGCAAGTCTTCTGAATCTTTATTCCCTCCCGAAGGGAAGCTACAGCTCAAGGACGAAATCAATGCGCGAATGAACCAGATAATGGGTCCGAATTTGGTTAAGAACGTGTATTTGACAGATTTTGTCATGCAATAAGGCGGTTCCATTAATGGATGAGATACTCTCACAAGAAGAAGTCGATGCGCTACTGAAAGGCATACAGGAAGGTGAAGTTGAAACTGAAACCGGCGTAGAGCCATCCGGCGTCAAGTCATACGATTTTACCGGTCAGGAAAAAATTGTCAGGGGAAGAATGCCGACCCTCGACATCGCCAACGAAAGGCTGGCAAGAAATTTCAGACTTTCTCTTTCGGCTGCAATCAGACGCATGGTAGACATTACCAATGTCAATGTCACCATAACAAAGTTCTACGACTTCATGCGCGGAATTCCCTTTCCATCGAGCATCAATATTTACAAGATGGAGCCTTTAAGGGGATTCGGGCTTCTTGTCTTCGATGCACAAATGATCTTCAGCCTCATCGAATTTTTCTTTGGCGGGACCGGAAAGGCTTATTACAAGCCGGAGGGAAGGGAGTTCACACCGATAGAGCAAAAGATTATTCACAAGGTTGTGATGATGTTTTTCGATGATATGGAAGAGGCCTGGAGAGCTGTATTTCCGATAAAGCCGCTCTATGTCAGGGCCGAAATGAACCCTCAGTTTGTAAATATTGTTACTCCAGTTGATGTTGTGATAAAGGTCGAATTCGTGCTTGAAGTGGAGGGCAAGCAGTGCAAGGCATATCTTTGCATACCCTATGGAACAGTCGAGCCCATCAAGGAAAAACTTTACAGCGCGTTCTCTGCAGACAGGGATGAACTAGACATGAAATGGCTGGAAAGACTTAAGGACCGTCTGAGGGAAATTCCGGTGACGATTACCGGCACTCTAGGAAAAGCAAGGCTAGATGTCAGCCGCGTTGTTGACCTCAAAGTTGATGACATTATTGTTCTTGAAAGACGTACTGACGAGGATGTCGACATACTTGTCGAAGATTTCCCCAAATTCAGCGGCAAGTTTGGAGTGTATAAGGGAGCGTTAGCCCTCAAGGTCAACAAAGTGCTGTAGGGCACGCTGACTGAAAAGGATTGAGAGGAGGACATAGAAATGGCAGATGAGGTTAAAGACCTGGAAGTCCAGGAGTTTCAGGACCAGGGTAAAGCGGCACAGGGAACCACAAAGGACATAAATTTCATCCTTGATATACCTCTGGAGGTGACCGTCGTTATCGGCAGAACTAAGATACTGGTGCAGGAACTTCTCCAGCTCGGACAGGGTTCAGTTGTTGCTCTTGAAAAGCTGGCGGGTGAACCTATGGAGGTGTATGTTAACGACCGCCTGATCGGCAGAGGCGAGGTTGTTGTTGTCAATGAAAGATTCGGAATAAGACTGACTGATATTATTAGCCCTGCTGAGAGGGTCAGGCAGCTAAGATAGTAGGAGTGAAAGAACAGCTTTTTGAGGACTTGTAATAAATGGAATTCGAACTTATCAAAGCTGTAATTATCCTGCTCGCCCTGCTTGGAGGACTTTATCTGCTCCTCAAGTTCCTGAAGGGAAGGATTATTCCGGGCAAGGGGATCATTGAAATGATTCATTATCAACCTTTCGGCCCTAAAAAAGGCGTTGCCATTGTCAAAATAGTAAAGGATTATGTTGTGCTTGGCATTGCCGACGAGAATATTTCAATGCTGGGCAGGCTGAATCCTGCAGATGTAGATGAAGCTTTAAAGCAGGCTGATAGCAAAGTGACTGCTCCACAGCCCGGTATCAAGGGGCTGTTCGGTGGGAAATTCAAGGGATTGTTTGCACTGCTGATTGCGGTGATGCTCACGCTGCCGAATATTTCAGCGGCTCAACCTGCAACTTCCGGCGCAGTGCCGGGATTCTTTGGGCTAAATTCACCGGTAGAGCTGCTGGCATTTCTGACAGTTATAGCTTTTCTACCCGCGCTGTTGGTTATGACAACATGTTTTACGCGCATAGTTATCGTCCTATCTTTTTTGAGGCAGGCTTTGGGTACGCCGCAGGTGCCTCCGACGCAGGTCATTATCGGCTTGTCTCTTTTTATCACATTTTTCGTTATGTCACCTGTATTCGATAGTATTTATAACAATGCATATGTGCCGTACTCCAAGAAAGAAATCAAAGCCGAAGATGCATTGTCAAAGGCATCAGATCCGCTTAAGGAATTCATGCTCAAACAGACGAGAGAAAAGGACCTCGCTCTTTTCTTGAAGATGTCAAAAGCAGAGAGACCGTCAAAACCTATGGATCTGCCCATGAGAGTTGTAGTGCCTGCATTTGCAATAGGCGAGCTTAAACGTGCTTTTGAAATCGGGTTTCTTGTTTTTTTGCCGTTTCTTGTCATCGACATGGTTGTTGCAAGCGTGCTCCTTTCAATGGGCATGATGATGTTGCCGCCGGTTATGGTTTCAATGCCATTCAAAATTTTGCTTTTTGTGCTGGTGGATGGGTGGGGGCTGCTGATTGGATCTCTTATTGAGGGATTTCGATGACTATAGAGCTTCTGAATCAGGTATCACGCCAGACTTTCGAGACAGTGCTTCTGGTCGGCGGGCCTGTTTTGATTGTAAGCCTGGTCGTAGGCGTGCTGATAAGCATCTTTCAGGCTATTACACAATTGCAGGAGGTAACGCTCACCTTCGTCCCTAAGATAGTGGCGGTATTCCTGACATTACTGCTTACGTTGCCATGGACAGTAAAGGTGCTGGTCGGTTTCACAAGGGCTATTTACGAAAATATTCCTCTCTACGTTAAGTGATATGGAAATTTATAACCTTGTAAATACATATGCTGACAAGTTTATCCCGATATTCATAAGGGTTATGGTGATGCTGGCTTTTATTCCATTCATCGGCACAACATCCACGCCGGTAGCCGTAAGGACAGGGCTGGGTTTGGCGCTAACGCTGCTATTGGTTCCGGTGGTAAAAGTAAATTTGGATGACCCGCTCAGGGCTGTATTCGAAGCTTTCTTTGTCGGTGCCGCGCTTGGGTTGCTGGTTAAGATAGTGCTTGGCGCTATTGAGACGGCAGGACAGTGGATGAGCATATCCATGGGCATAGGTGTGGCATCGGTCTTTAATCCGCAATTTGGCGAAGTTCTTGGCCCTCTCAGCCTTTTCTACAGTCTTATGGGCATGGGTCTGTTCTTTATCTTGGATATTCATTACTTCTTCATAGAAGCAATAATTCGCAGCTTCGACATAACATCTGTGCAGTACAGCAGTATGTTTTCTGCTATCATGAAATTGAACTTGATGTTTTTTCCGCTGGCATTCAAAATAGCAGCCCCGATATTTCTAGTCCAGGTGCTGGTAAACCTGTCAATGGGATTCCTTTCGAGAGCTATGCCGCAAGCGAATATCTTTTTTATCAGCTTTCCGCTTCTCATCGGAGTCGGAATTATTTTTATGGCGCTGACTCTGGGGCTAACCTTTATGGTCATGTCCAAGTCTTTTGTGCACATCAAGGATGCAATGATTTATTTGGTGAGATGACATGCCGGAGCAATTTGAAGAAAGAACCGAACAAGCGACGCCACGACGGCGAGAAAAGGCGCGGGAAAAAGGAGATGTTCCTAAAAGCCGTGAATTGACATCTCTTTTCCCTGTTTGGACGATTTTTCTCTTCATGCTTTTTGGCGGCACCATGTTCACTTCGCTTCTGACATATTTCAGCAATTCACTCAGGCGGGGCATAACATTGAGGCTTACAGAGTCTACGCTAATTGATGTCTTTAGGGCCGACACCATGCAATTGGGCCTTATAATGCTGCCTCTTTTTGTAATTATCTTTGTCGGAGTAATGGTTGTCCATTTTCTTCAGACGGGATTTCTTATTACTTCAACCCCGCTTACTCCGGATCTTACCAAGCTGGATCCGCTACAGGGAATAAAGCGTCTTTTCAGCATTAATACGCTTTATGAAACAGTCAAAGGCTTGCTAAAAGTGGCTGTGCTTGGGGCTATCCTTTATTTTATGCTGAAGAAAGAGGTATTCACCATACCTCTTCTGGTTGATATGGACATTCGCAATATAATCGAATTCTCCTTTGGTCAGATAAAAAAGATTGTAATGATATCCGCATTAGTCCTAACGGTATTTGCAGCCGCCGACTATGCGTTTCAGCGTTGGCAGTACTCGAGAAACCTGAAGATGACGAAGCAGGAAGTGAAAGAAGAGTATAAGGAAGTCGAAGGTTCTCCTCTGATAAAGGCGCGTCTTAAGAGCATCCAGCGGGAACTGGCCCGCAGAAGAATGATGCAGGAAGTGCCGCGTGCCGATGTGGTTATTACAAACCCTACACATTATGCGGTAGCCCTTAAATATGAATCCGGAAAGATGGGGGCGCCGAAAGTGGTAGCCAAGGGTGCCAACCTGATAGCTGCAAAGATCAGGGAGATAGCCGGCAGCAGCGGTGTGCCGGTTATTGAGGACAAGCCGCTTGCAAGGGCGCTATACAGTGCTATTGATGTCAATCAGGAGATTCCTGAAGCTTTCTACAAAGCTGTGGCAGCCATACTGGCTGAGGTGTATCGACTGAAGGGACGGAGGGTCTGAGGATAGATCATGCTTGAACGTCTGTTAAAAAGAAGCGACCTTTTGTTGGCACTTGGCATCATGACCATACTTGCGCTTATGATCATCCCGGTACCGCCGATCCTGCTCGACATGTCGCTCTCGTTCAGCATCACATTCGCAATAGTAGTCATACTTGTTGCGTCATATATCTCTAAGCCGCTCGATTTTTCTGTCTTCCCCTCCGTGCTGCTCATAGCGACTCTGCTGCGATTGTCCTTGAATATTGCATCAACTCGACTCATACTGACTCATGGTGAGACCGGCACCGCAGCCGCGGGCAAAGTCATCCAGTCCTTTGGTGAATTTGTCATCGGAGGGAATTTCGTTGTCGGCTTCGTGGTCTTCATGATACTGGTCATCATTAACTTTGTGGTCATTACGAAAGGCTCCGGCAGGATAGCTGAAGTATCAGCCAGGTTCACACTTGATGCTATGCCTGGAAAGCAGATGAGTATTGACGCGGATCTTAACGCCGGCATCATAGATGAAGTGGAGGCCAGAAAGCGCAGGCAAGAGATCAGCAGGGAGGCAGATTTCTACGGATCGATGGATGGTGCCAGCAAGTTCATCAGGGGCGATGCTATTGCAGGCATAATCATAATGGTTATTAACATCATCGGAGGATTTCTAATAGGCGTTCTGCAAAAAGGTATGTCAGCTTCTGATGCCGTGCAGACGTATACAATACTCACGGTAGGTGAGGGCCTGGTTGCCCAGATACCGGCATTGGTTACTTCTACTGCTGCAGGTATTGTGGTTTCACGCGCTGCCACAGCAGAAAATCTTGGTGTGGAGTTCACAAAGCAACTGCTGGGTAACCCCAAGGTGCTTGGTTCTGCTGCTGCTGTTCTGGCTATTCTTGGAATTATTCCTGGACTGCCGCATGTGCCGTTTCTTATGATAGCTGCAATTACAGGTACGGGCGCATATTTTGTCAATCAAGAGATAAGGAAAGAGGAAGCGGAAAAGGTGCCTGCAGAAGTAGAAGCGGTCAAACCTGCAGAAGACCTTGAAAACCTTCTGCCGCTGGATCCGTTCAGTCTTGAAATCGGCTATGCGTTGATTCCATTGGTGGAGGCGGGAGCGCCGCTTTTAGCCCGTATCAGGGCTATAAGGAAGCAGATGGTCTCTGATATGGGATTTATTGTTCCGCCGGTGCACATAAAAGATAATCTTTCTCTTAAGTCGACTGCCTATTCCGTACTTATCAAAGGTGTTGAGGTGGCATCAGGAGAAGTAATGCTCAAGAAATATCTGGCCATCCCGCCCGGTACGGAGAAAGAGAAAATAGAAGGCATTCCGACAAAGGATCCTGCTTTTGGATTGCAGGCGCTATGGATAGACGAGACCAGCGTGGACAGAGCGCAGCTTGCCGGATATACAGTGGTCGATGTGCCATCGGTCATAACAACGCATCTTACCGAAGTCATAAAGAATCATTCTCATGAATTGCTCGGAAAGCAGGATGTGCAGAAGCTTATGGATGCACTTGCTAAAACACATCCTAAAGTGGTGGAGGAGCTGGTGCCTGGCTCTCTGACGCTTGGTGTAGTCCAGCGGGTACTTCAGAATCTCCTCAGAGAGCGCATTTCTATTCGTGACCTGCAAACGGTGCTGGAGACGCTTTCTGACTATTCATCTATGACCAAAGATCCTGAATTGCTAACTGAGTATGTGCGCCAGTCGCTGGCGCGCAGCATCACAAAGCACATACAAAATCCTGATGGATCGGTTTCGGTGATAATAGTTGATCCGAATGTGGAAAGAATGATGACTGACGCCATACAGAACGGACCGCAGGGTTCACAGTTCTTCAGCCTCGACCCCAGTGTGGTTGATAAAATAATTACGAGCATGAAGGATAATTTTGAGAAGGGTCTAATCAAGGGATATCAACCTGTGGTGCTGTGCTCGCCCACTACGAGGCGTTTTGTAAAGAGGATGGCTGAAAGAGTTTCAGACAGCCTTGTGGTTGTTTCACACGCTGAGATTGCCCCCAATACCAAAGTTTATTCAATAGGCACGATACGGACAGACTAGAACGTAGTCACATGCGACAGGAGGAACAGGGATGAGGATAAAAAAGTTTTTTGGCAGAAGCTTCAAGGAAGCTCTCGAAGCCGTTAAGAAGGAGCTCGGGGCCGATGCCGTCATCCTTTCCAGTAAGACGATCAAGCAGGGCCAGCATGGCTTGCTCAGTCGTGAGGCTGTTGAAGTGACTGCAGCTCTGGATGAAAATGCTGATGAATTGCCTCACAGGCATGAGATATCTTCAGAGGGATCTTTTTCGTTGAGCGAAGACATCCTTAAGGAACTGCGCAGTCTTCGTGAGGAGGTCTCTTTTCTGAAAGAAACATTGAGGCCGGTTGTCCCATCGCTCAGAATTAGCAGGGACAAAAAAGGGCTTTATACCAGATTGATCAAGCAGGGAGTGGATTCACAGTTTGCAGTGATACTGGTTGAGCGGTCCGGCGACACCATCGGCAGCCTTATGAGCGCTATTAAACATGAAATAAAGATAAACAGGATCGTTCCTTCGGAGGAAAAAGGATATATGTTTTTCGGCCCTCCGGGTGTCGGAAAGACAACCACAATGTCAAAGATGGCTCATATGCTGTCGGCTCACAAGCGGCCTGTATGTCTGATATCGCTGGATACGCAGAGGATAAGCTCAATTGCATATATGAAAGAACTCGCGCGCCAGGTCAAGTGCGATTTAAAGCTGGTTAAACATGTCGGCGAACTGCCGAAGATTATATATAAAGAATCCGAAAGGGGGCCCGTGCTTATTGACTCTCCAGGCAGAGATTTCGATGCTGTGCTGAGCCAGACTAAGCAGGTTTTCTCCTCCGGATTTCCACTTAGCAAATGTTTCCTTATGGACGCTTCCACAGAAATGCCGTCTTCAGTGAAACTATGGCAGAAGGCACAGCCTTATGATATTGATACTATAGGGTTCACAAGGCTTGATCTTGCGGCTCAATATGGAAATCTTTGCAATATGTCCATGCTGACTGGAAGACCGGTTGCATTTCTGGCAGACGGTCCGGATGTGCCTGGCGATATTAAAATACCGACGCCCGACTATGTCGCCGGGCTTATAGCCGGAGGTGTTTGTGAAAACTAGCGGGCCCAGGATAATTGCTGTATCGAGCGGCAAGGGAGGGGTGGGCAAAACTAACTTTGTAGCTAATATGGCACTCTATTTTGCCGGAATGAATAAGAAGGTCCTGATTATGGATGCAGACCTTGGTTTGAGCAATATAGATGTTATGCTGAGCATATCGCCGAAATTTAACCTTAAACATGTTCTGAACGGCACTAAAACGCTCAACGAAGTAGTAGCGGAAGGTCCATTAGGCATACAAGTTATTCCGGCAAGTTCAGGGGTAAGAGAGCTGACTAGACTCAATGATACCCAGAGGCTAAAGCTGCTTTCCGAATTGGAGCACTTCGACCTGCCGGTCGACATTATGCTGATAGATACCGGGGCGGGTATATCCGACAATGTTTTGTTCTTCTGCAGCGCAGCCCAGGAAACAGTTGTGCTTGTGACGCCGGAGCCGACGTCGATAGCTGACGCCTATGCTCTTATAAAAGTTCTTTCCAGAGACTTCGGCGAAAAAAGCTTTAGAGTGCTTGTAAATACTGCGCGAAGCGAAAAGGAAGCATCAGAAACATTCAGGAAGTTAGCTCTGGTAGCTGACAGATTTCTTTCACTTTCGATCGACTATCTAGGCTATCTGCCATTTGAACCGGGGGTGAAGGACGCAATCATTGCGCAAAAAGGCTATATATCTCTTTATCCAAACAGCGGTTTTGCTAAGCGTCTATCTGTAATTGCAAATAGAATTATCGATGATCCGGTTGGAGAGTTGAAGGGCAATATACAATTTTTCCTGAAACAGGCGCTTCGTGTCGGCTGATAATAACAAAAAATGTCCTTATTGTTGTAAAATTGAATTAGCTTGTCGGCAGACTATCTACTTTGAGGAGGTCAGGTATTATCATGCCGGATGCGTATGCTGCAGTCGGACCGCCTGATTCACAACAGAGAGATGAGATAGTCCACCGCTTCCTGCCACGGGTGAAATTCTATGCTCACAAATATGCCTTTGGCCTGCCGCCTGAACTGGATGTTGAAGACTTAGTTTCTGCCGGGATAGTCGGCCTCCTAGAGGCTGTGAACCGCTTTGATCCATCGATGAATACAACCCTCAGTACGTTTGCTGATTTTAGAATAAGGGGTGCAATCATAGACGAAGTGCGCTCTATGCAATGGGCTTCCAAGGATGTTAAGAAGAAGATCGAAGAGGTTCGTCGGACCTATGATGTTATTGAAAGGGAAAAACAGCGGAGTGCCAGCGATGAAGAAGTTGCCGAACGGCTGAATATATCGCTTGATGAGCTTCATAAAATACTTTCTCAAGTGAATACAGTCAGAATGGTCAGGCTCGAAGATCTGGGCATAAACAGGGATGGCGATTCTATAGACATTCTGGAATGCATCTCAGCGGAAGGCAGCAAGGATATGCTGGAAGAACTTGGTCTTAAGGAGCTCCAATCCGCTCTTGGCAAATCAATTGATGCACTGCCGGAGAAAGAACGTCTTGTTATGACACTGTATTATTATGAAGAATTAAATATGAAGGAGATCGGCAAAGTCCTTAACGTGAGTGAATCCCGTGTCTGTCAGCTGCACGGGAAAGCTCTCATGAGGTTGCGTACAAAAATGGGTGATTTTAAACGCTAGAATTTTGTAATATAAGTCACTGTAATAACGGCTCTTTATGCTTATAATATTCAGTACATCTCTGTTTTCGGGAGATTGGGGGAATCATGATCCGAAATATAAAGAAAACAATAGAAAAACTTAGCGCAAAAGACCCCTCGGTTAGGAGAAAAGCGGCTGAAGATCTTTCCGAAGGAGACGAACGCGGCATCTATCCGCTTATTAAAGCGCTAAGCGATGAAAATACGGGGGTTCAGGATGCCGCAATGCGCGCGCTTATTTCGCTCGGAGGAGAAATCGTGGCATATATGGCACTTCCTCTTCTGCGTGAAAACTCCTATCTGAGAAACACTGGTCTTATAATTCTAAGGCAGCTGGGTTCTGTTTCCGTGCCCCTGCTCTATCCGCTTTTCAAGGATAAAGATGATGATGTCAGGAAGTTCGCGATTGATCTGTTGAGTGAAATTCAATCTGGTGTCAATCCGGCCCTCATCGTTCCAACTCTAACTGACACGAATGCCAATGTCAGGGCGGCCGCGGCAAAAGCGCTTGGTGAACTTGGATATTCTGATGCGATTCCTGAATTGGTTAAAGCACTGTCAGATGACGAGTGGGTAAGTTTTTATGCATTGCAGTCATTGGGTGAATTGAAGGCAGAAGAAGCTATTCCAGCTATTGCTGCGCTGATCGACAGCCCTTCGCTGGTCGTCCGGTTTTCAGCTATTGAGACCATGGGCAAACTAGCGTCACAGGCGGCCCTTTCGGCGCTGATGTCGTATTTGCCAAGGGCTAGCGATGATGAGAAAACAGCTATAGTCAAGAGCATTATACAGATTGGCGCTACGCCGGACATGCAAGAGCTTACTGAGCATGTGTTGAGCCTCTTTCAGGAGGATGACTGGGATGACAAAGAGATTGCCCTCAAAGGGTTCAGCGCTCTGAAATGCGTAAAGGCCATACCGGTTCTCGTTGAAAGTGCCGGGTTCCTCGATCCTTTCAATCCCGATACAGAAGAGAAGACAGAACTTCTGAAGGAGACTATTCTGTCCATAGGCGGTGAAGACGAGCTAATACGACTGCTCGACTCACCTGATCTCAAATACAGGGGCAAATCATTTGTGATAGGCCTGCTGGGCCAAATGAAAAGCAAAAAGGCAGCGGGCAAATTATCTGCATATCTAAAAGATGTTAGCCGCGATCTCCGGAGAGTGTCGGCGGAAGCTCTTGGTGAAATCGGTGAACACGCTTCTGTTGAAGAGCTGATGGAGACCTCGCAGTCCGATGCTGATGCCCATGTGAGAAGATCCGCGATAGAAGCCCTTGGCATGATAGGCTCTAAAGACGCATATGAAGTGCTCAAAGCCCTCCTTGCTGTAGAGAAGTATCCTGATCTGCTTGAAAAGATAGTAGAGTCATTGATGAAAATAGATTCTTCAAAGTTCTTAACTGATATTTCCGGTTACAGCAGCGCCATCAGGCAGATTATCGCAAGGACTACCTCGGATATCAAGACGCTTTCAGGACTTACTGAAGATTCCGATAATGATGTCATGATCGCGGCTATCGGCAGCCTTGGGCGGATCGGTTCCGACAAGGCTGTTGACAAAATAATATCTTTTCTCAAACATGTAAACCCTGAGGTGAGAAAAGCAGCTGTCATTTCACTTGGCGACGCTCGAATGTGCTCATCAGAGTTATTCAATGCACTTAGCGACGAAGATCCATGGGTTAGATTCTACGCTATAAAATCAGTTGCATCTGCATGTGACAGCGAGGTTGTCATACAGAAAATTGTGGCAATGATTAACGACAGTTATATCCCCGTCGTGATGGCCGCTATTGATGTCATTCGCGATATTGGCGGAAGGGAAGCGTACGAGGCCCTTACCCCATACGAAGAACATGAGAACCCGGATGTACGTGAGAAAGTCAGGGAGGTGCTTAATACACTATGACTCCCCTCACTTTGAGCGACGAGACATTCCGGCAACTCCGCGATTTCATTTATGAAAAGAGCGGTATATTTATTCCGGACAACAAGAAATATTTCATAGAGAACCGCCTTGGAAAAAAGGTGCAGGAAAAGAATCTGAAGGGTTATGAAGACTATCTTTATGCACTGAAGTTCGGCGGCGACAAGAAAGAGCTTGCAATCCTGTTTGACCTTGTAACTACAAATGAAACCTTTTTCTTCAGAGAACCGCAACAGTTTGATGTTCTCGGCGGTGAACTGCTGACAAAGATTATTGCTGAAAACGGAAAGTCCGGCAGAAAAGATATCAAAATCTGGTCTGCCGCCAGCTCGACCGGAGAAGAGCCCTACACGATAGGCATGCTTCTCTCTGAAAAATCTGAAGCATCATTGTACAGAAAAGAAATAAATGCCTCTGATTTAAGCGAATCTGTTCTTGCATCGGCAAGAACGGCAGTTTACGGGTCTTATGCTATCTGGAATGTTCCGGAGCAATACATGAAAAAATATTTTACTTCGACCGCCGGCCAGCAGTATCAGCTGGCTGCTTCAATCAAGTCGCTGGTTAAATTCATGAAGGTTAATCTGATAGAAGACAAGGACAGCAAACTTATACGCGGTATGGACGTGGTCTTCTGCCGCAACGTTCTCATCTACTTTGATGAGAAAGCTAAACAGAAGGCGGTCTCGCTGCTTTATGATGCATTGAGACCCAACGGCTATCTTTTTATAGGCACCTCAGAAAGTCTTCACAATATCACAAGGGCTTTTAAGCCTACTGTCATAAATAAAGTTATCGTATATCAAAAGATGTAGAGCACATAGGAGCCAAGGTATGAAAATTCTGGTAGTCGACGATGACAAGACAACTCGCAAGCTGCTTAGCCTATATCTCAAGGCGAAAGGATATGAAGTAGTCACAGCTGAAAATGGGCTCGATGCGATGGAAAAACTGGGAACAGAGAACATCAATCTCGTGGTTACGGACATGAACATGCCTTATATGGACGGAATCGAGCTTACGAAGAATCTCAGGGCTGACGAGAACTGGAAAGCGCTTCCGATTGTGATGGTTACAACCGAGGCGGATGAGGACGAGAAAAAGAGAGCCTATGAAACCGGCGTAGATGACTATCTGGTAAAACCGGCAAATGCCGAGCAGATCAGTGACAGTATAAAGAAAATTCTAAAAAAGATATTTAAGGGTGCGTGACGATGTTTAACTTAAAACTTAAAGTTCTTGTTGTAGATGACTTTCCTACCATGAGAAGGATCGTCAAGAACCTTCTCAAGCAGCTTGGTTTTGAAAATATTGATGAGGCTGAGGATGGAGCGCAGGCTTTAAGCAAGCTCAAGGCTGGCGGATATGGCCTTGTGGTGTCGGATTGGAACATGCCGGTTATGGAAGGAATTGACCTTTTAAAGCATGTCAGAGAAGACGAAGCCCTCAAACCTATACCGTTTCTTATGGTCACGGCCGAGGCTGAAAAGGACAAGGTCATTACAGCTATTAAGGCTGGCGTCGATAACTATGTTGTAAAGCCCTTTACTGCAGAGATATTAAAAGAAAAGCTGGAAAAAATAGCAGATAAAAAGCCTTCACTGAAAGCTTGAGGATAGACTATGGCCGACGAAATGGAAGAGATCATAAGCGAGTTTGTCACCGAGGCAGAGGAGACGCTCGAAAGGATCGACCCCATGTTTGTGGATTTAGAAGCCAAAGGCTATGACAAGGAAATTCTTAACGAGATCTTCCGAGGAATGCACACCCTGAAGGGTGCTGCCGGCTTTCTGGGTTTCCAACAAATCGTCGATGTCGCGCACAGGGCTGAAAGCATCATGAAACGGCTGCGAGACGGCGAAATGGTTCTTACGCGAGAGAGCATGGATGTGATCTTGAAGAGTGTCGATATGCTGCGGCTTTTAATATCCCATATCAGCTCTCGGGACAATGCTGAGGAGAATATTACCCACCTTTTGGCTGAACTCGATTCGGTGATCAGTTCACAGGCTCAAGCAGGTGCAAGCATTGCCACTGTTGCTGCGCCTGCGGAATCAGTTGAAAGCCACGTTGCGGAAGGACCGGAAATACCTGTGTCTGGTGAGTCTGTTGCGCTGCAGAATGCCGTTGCTGTCGAAGCGCAGCCGGCGCATCTATCTGCTTCAGCAGCTGAAGAACAGGTTCAGCAGGTCAGCAAGGAAAAAGAGGTTGTATCGACTCTAAGAGTCGATGTTACCAGGATAGATAAGGTGATGGATCTGGCTGGAGAGATAGTTCTTGCCAGAAACAGGATACTGAACTTGGCTACAAAGCTCGAAATGACTCATTCCGACGACCCGAATGTTGAAAGTCTGCTTGAAACCACAAGTTTTCTTGACAGAGTAACATCAGATCTTCAGCTTGCGGTTATGAAGATCCGAATGCAGCCTATACAGAAAGTCTTCTCCAAATTCCCGAGGATGGTCAGGGATCTTTCCAGAAGCCTCGGCAAAGAGATCAACCTCGAAATATTCGGAGAGGACACCGAAGTTGACAAAAGCGTTATTGAAAATATAGGCGACCCTCTTATACATATCATCCGCAATTCTATTGATCACGGCATTGAGCATTCAGACGAACGTGTTTCAAAAGGCAAACATGCTAAGGGCCGAATCATAATCAGCGCTTATCAGAAAGGCACACAAATCGTTATCGAAGTATCAGATGACGGTAAGGGAATCGATGTTGACGCTGTAAAAAGGAAAGCATTGCGTCAGGGGATCGTAACTGAGGAAGAGATTCAGAAGATGCCCGATGAGACGGCCATCAATTTGATTTTTCTTCCGGGCTTCTCAACGAAGGAAGTATCTACAGAACTGAGCGGCCGCGGTGTGGGAATGGATGTCGTCAAAACAAATGTGGGCAAGCTAAACGGCTATGTAGAGGTGGTAACCAAGAAAGATGAGGGCAGCACGTTTAGAATAAGCCTGCCGTTGACTTTGGCTATTATCCAGGCAATGATGGTCAGAATCGGCGGCGAGTTCTATGCCCTCCCGCAATCAATGATCGAAGAGACATTGCGTGTCAAACGCAGCGATATAAAGGATGTGACTGGACAAAATGTCCTGACTATCAGGGGTAAGGTTCTGCCTATCTTCAGCATGTCGGAAACTCTCGGAGTCAGGGTCGATACAGGAAATGACCGGGACAACAGCTATGTCCTGGTGGCATCAGTTGCGGACAGACGCTTTTGCATCACAGTTGACGAACTTTTAGGGCAGGAAGAGATAGTTATTAAAACCATAAGCGGTGTGGACTCGGAAGAATGCGGGATTCTGGGGGCTACAATAACCGGCGATGGAAAGGTAGTACTTATTCTGGACTTGGCGGTGATGGCTCGAAGGATTTTCTCCTCTAAGGCCGGAAGGAAAGTTTAAAACACATATTCGTTCAGAAGGGGACTTCATAAGAATGCAATATATAGGTTTTTTAATGAACGGCAATGAGTACACCATCCCGATACTTAAAGTGCAGGAGATTGTAAATCTGCCAAGCGTTACAAAGTTGCCGCAGGCATCAGATTATTTAGAAGGTGTCACAAATCTGCGTGGCAAGATAATTCCTATTATAAACCTGAAGAAGATGGTTGGATTGCCGAGTGAGACTGCTGGAGAAAAAGTAATTGTCATTTCGAGCGGACGCATAACTTTCGGTGTACTGGTCGATGGAATTACCGGTGTGATATCCATCGAGGAGAATGAGATAGAACCTGCCGAGAATTTTATGAATACCCAGGTGGAGCAGGTCGAGGGTGTCGCTAGACTCAACGACCGCCTGGTTGTTCTGCTGGATACAAGGAAATTGATTCCACTTGAAGATATAGAGATGTTTGAGGACAAAGTTTTTGAGGTGAAAGAAGCTGGCGACGACAAGGTTGAGGTGGTGAAGAGCGTTCAGGGAATGGGCGGACAGATGTTTGTCACCGAAGTTGTCGATGCCAAAGACTTTTTCGAAAAGAAGAGTATCTCTGCTGCCGGCGACCCAAAACAGGAGGTCTATGGAAAGGTTATGGCGTTTATGGATGCAGTGGCCACGCAGAACTATGAAAAGGCAGATGAGCTTATTCAGGGCATTGCTCAGCTAGGGCAGGCGGGGCAGGGTCAGGGCCAAGGGACGGCGCAGGCTGAGTTGTTTAAAGAAGTCGGCAAGGTGACCAGAAAACTGCATGACTCTATAAAAAGCTTCAAGGAGGCCCTTGATCCCAGACTGAAGGATATGGCCATGACTGAGATGCCGAGCGCTATAGATAAACTTCAGTTTGTCATCGAAAAGACAGAAGAGGCCGCCAATAAAACAATGGGCATCGTCGAGAAATATATACTGGTAATGGACGACCTTTCCGCACATATCAGAAACGTTAAAGAACCGCCTGAAGCTGCCGAGTATCTTAAGAAATTTAAGAATGAACTCGAAGATGACTTCACCGAGATATTGACTACACAGTCATTCCAGGACCTTACCGGTCAGACACTCAAGAAAGTGATTACTCTTGTGGGTGATATTGAAGAGGAGCTTGTGGGTCTTATTGCAACCTTCGGGGTCAAGAGTGACCAGGGAGACGGCGTTGAGCCCGCAAAGGTCGAAAGCGTTTCCCAGGAAGGGGTCGACGATCTGCTGAAGGAATTCGGGTTCTAGATAAAATATCATTTTGCGGAGCAGGTATAGATGGCTAAAGTTCTGATTGTTGATGATTCGGCATTTATGAGGAATGCTTTGACAAATATGCTTTCCTCAGATCCTGAAATTTCCATAGTTGGCACTGCGCGGGATGGACTTGAAGCTATCGAGAAGATAGTCAGCCTGAAGCCGGATGTCGTCACTATGGATGTCGAAATGCCCAGGATGGACGGCATAACAGCCCTGAAGCATATTATGGAAAAGGCTCCTGTGCCGGTAATCATGGTGAGTTCACTAACTACTGAAGGGGCTAAAGTTACGCTGGATGCACTAGACCTTGGTGCAGTTGATTTCATTCCCAAGAACCTGTCTGAGCTGTCAGTTAATATCATTAAGATAAAAGAAGTGCTGCTGGAAAAGATAAAGCAGATAGCCAAGCGCGGGTCGATCAGACGGCCTATACGGCCAATTGATAGGGCTGCTATTGAGTCCAGGGTGCGCGAACTGCATTTGAGTATTCCGCATAGGGCCACCGGGGAAAGAAAGACCGGCATTGTAGCAATCGGGACGTCGACGGGAGGACCGCGTGCACTACAGGAGATCGTAACCGTACTGCCTAAGGATTTCCCGGTTCCAATTGTTATCGCTCAGCATATGCCGCCTAGTTTTACCGGTCCCTTTGCCGAACGGTTGAACCAGCAGAGCAAGATCGAGGTGAGGGAAGCAACAGAAGGAGAGCAGTTAAGGCCTGGCCTGGCTCTGCTTGCGCCCGGACGCGGGCATATGAAGGTTGTGAAAAAACGCACTCTTGAATCTGTTGTCACTATATCAGAAAACAGGGACGAATTTATTTATAGACCTTCTGTTGATGCTCTGATGCTTTCGATTGCCGAGTGTTTTCCCGGAAGAGCATTGGGAGTTATTCTTACGGGCATGGGCAACGATGGTCTTAAAGGATTGAGCGCGATCAAACGCACAGGCGGCAGGGTTTTTGCCCAGAACGAACAGACATGCGTGGTATATGGAATGCCCAAGGCTGTTGTAGATGCAGGAGTTGCCGACAAGGTATTGTCTCTTGAAGAGATGGCAGGTGAAATCATAAATGCCGTATAATATAACATAGATGAACTGCCGCTGATATGCTGCAGTTTTCTGGACATATGCGGAAAGGGGCGACAAATGAAGAGTGATTTGGAAAAGATTATACTTGACACAATAGACATACCGAGCCTGCCTACGGTGGCAATGAAAGCGCTGGAGCTTATCAATGACGGTGGCTCTTCCATTAATGAACTGGAGAAAATCATCTCGCAGGACCAATCTTTTTCTGCAAGACTCTTGAGGATTGCCAACTCTCCTTATTACGGGATGAACCGGCGCATAGATACTATATCGAGCGGGGTCATGCTGATCGGCTTCAACACCATGAAATCGCTGGTTGTTGCTGCATCTCTGAAAGATATGCATCGCAAGTTTGGCCTGTTCGAACAAAAGCTGTGGGAGCATAGCCTCGGTGTTTCAGTTGCATCTTCACTACTGGCAAAAGTTACCAAGATGTTACCGCCTGAGGAAGCCCTTGTCGGGGGACTTATACACGATGTCGGCAAAACAATCCTGAACAATAGCATTCCTGACAAATATGCGCTGATTTCTCAGAAAGTATACGAGGAAGGGAAATTCTTCAGAGATGTCGAAACTGAGTTGCTAGGCTATAACCATTGCGATGTCGGAGGTCTTATAGCTCGCAAATGGAAGTTGCCCAAGAACCTCGAAGCGGTTATACAATATCATCACTCCGAAACACTTCCTGTGTTTGAAGACAATGCTTACGAGGCTCTCTGCCAGATTGTTAATGTGTCCGATGCCGCATGCTTGAGCATGTCTATCGGTATAAAAGGACCTGAGAATGTTAAAGTCCCCTATAATATGGTAGGGCTTGACGAAGCCGGATACAGCAAGTTCCTTGAGATGTTTAAAGCAAACTACGCAGAGCAGAAGGCTAAACTGACTGAGTAGCCTTTCAGGTGTTTATCAATTAAGTAAGTTTAACCAGCATCGATAATATATTATGGCTGATGATGACGGGTTAAGACAGCTTTATGTCGTTCCTGGTGCTTCTGCAATACGTCAGGGATATTTATTTGCCCGGACACGAGTTCGGAAGCGCGCGGAAAAGAAGAAGGAATTTTCTGAAGAGTTCAGAAAGGCTACAGAAGAGAACGATGAAGAAGATAAAAAGGGTGTAGATATAAAGGTATAAATTTCCCATTGAGGAATAAATTTCCCATTGATTAGGGGCGCGGCATGCCGCGCCCCTGTTTTTTTGCTTGAATACGCCAGTTTTGGTTGTGGCATTGTAATTGCTTTATCCAATCAGCAAAAGGAGGATTCAGCATGTACAAGGGGATTTACACGGCAATTACAGGTTCCAATCTCAAGATGATGGAACTTGACCACATAGCGAACAATTTGGCCAATATCAGCACCAACGGATATAAAAGAACTTCTTTTTCGAGCCGCCTATACCCGATCATTGAAGGTCTGTCACAGACTATGCCGGCAAAATTGCCGGAAGCTCGCGCTATGGCCTGGACCAGTCAATATTCAATAGATGCCGGACAGGGCATGCTTCAAATGACCGGCAACCCGCTTGATACTGCTATCAATGGCGAAGGGTTTTTTGTAGTTGATGTCGATGGGTCTACAAACTATACAAGGAATGGGTCTTTCACAGTCGATAAAGAAGGTTTTCTTGTTACAAGCGGAGGGCATAAAATTATTGGAGAATCCGGTAAGCCGATTAAAATTGGAAAAGATATAAAGTCAGCACCTGTAATTTCCGCGGATGGAACCGTGACAGTTGAAGGTAATATTGTCGGCAAGCTGAAGACAGTAAAAATAACAGATGTCAAATATGTTTCAGATTCATTATTTACGGGAAAGGAAGCAGGCCAGACAAAACCTGAGATAAAGCAGGGAAGTATTGAAAGATCTAATGTTAACCCGGTAAGGGAGCTTGTTGCGATGATTACTGCAGAGCGTGAATTTCAGTCGCTTCAGCAGACGATAAGGGCATTCGACCAGCTGTCGCAGCGTGCGGCTTCAGAAATCGCAAAGGTTTAAGGCAAATGAACTGTAAGCGGAACATAACAACGGAGGAGGAAGTAATATGATCAGGGCACTTTTCAGTGCTGCAAGCGGTATGCAGGCACAGCAAATGAACGTTGATGTCATTTCTAACAATATAGCCAACGTCAATACTGCGGGATTCAAAAGAAGCAGGGCTGACTTTCAGGACCTCGTCTACCAAACTATGTCGACTGCCGGCGCGTCTTCCACTCAGAGCACTACAATTCCAACAGGTATGCAGTTAGGTCTGGGAGTTAAACCGGTGGCAATACAGAAACTGCATACTCAGGGTGATTTTCAAAACACCGGAAACAGCCTTGATCTCGTTATCGAGGGCGATGGATTCTTCCAAGTGACGATGCCCGATGGAACGATCAACTATACAAGATCAGGCGCTTTCAAGCTGGATAAAGACGGGAAAGTTGTCAATTCTGATGGATACCCGTTAGAGCCTGCTATCACAATACCGTCCAATACAACAAGCATCACCGTTGGCACTGACGGAACAGTGTCAGTCATGCAGGCCGGCAATTCCTCGCCGGTTCAGGTAGGTTCAATTGAAATCGCGACGTTTATGAATCCTGGCGGCCTGCAGGCCAATGGGAAAAACCTGTTTGCTAACACCGACGCATCCGGAGAAGCGACTACAGGGGCACCTGGGCTTGAAGGCAGAGGAACGATTCAGCAGGGGTTCCTGGAAATGTCGAATGTTAATGTAGTTGAGGAACTGGCAAACCTGATAATTGCCCAGAGAGCCTTTGAAATGAATTCAAAGGCTGTGCAGACGGCCGATCAAATGCTTCAAAACATTAACTCGCTGAAACAATAAGAACATGAAAACATCAATACTTGGTTTGGCAACAGTTTTCATGATCGCGCTTTGTTTTCTTTCTCCATGTGCTTGGGCTGGATCAGATGTTTTGTTTGACAAGATTCAGAAGGCAGTAAAAGAGAATCTCGCTAATACGATTTCTGACAAGGCGGAGCTTGAAGAACTTCGCATTGTCAGAGGGGCTGAGTATTTGGAGGGTGGTTACAGAGATCTGACAATTCAGAATGTATATATGGACGGATATAGCGGACGCAACAAGGCCATATATGTTGTTTATCTGAAAGATAACGCTTCGAAAAGTATAAATGTCGTTGTCGAGGCGTCTTATGATGTTTTTGCTGAAGTTTATGTGACGGCAAGACCATTATCGCGTGGCGAGGCTGTTACAAAGGATGACTATTATACCGTTAGACAGAAACTCTCCAAATTGCCGTCAGGCGTGATTACCGACAAGAGTCAGATCGAAGGAAAGGTTCTCAAGTCTTCTGTCACCGACGGAGTGATAATAAGGTCCAACTATTTGCTTACCTCTGTCTCGATAAAAAGAGGCCAAAAGGTAAAGATTATAGTAGCAGGCGATAATGTGGAGATTACTTCGAGCGGAACAATCAGAAGCGATGCGACGGTAGGAGAAAGCGCCAATGTATTGTGCGATCACACAAAAAAAGAGGTGAGCGGTATCCTAGTCTCACCCACTATGGTTAAGGTGAAAATATGAAGAAGACTGCCTCTTGTCCGGAAATCAAAAATAATAGGTTAGGTACCAGTAATCTTCTGCTCTTATGTTTTTGCGGTCTGGTTTTTACTTCTCTGATCGGTTGTTCCGGCTTGAAGGACGCAAGAGAGATTAAAGCAGCGCCCATGCCTCCAAAATATTATGCAACGAAGGAACAGGAAGTGACTACGACTGATGGATCGTTATGGCGGGACAGCGGTTCTCCCTATGAGGACAGAAAGGCCAGGAGGGTTAACGATCTTTTGACTATCCTGATTGCTGAAAATGTTACGGCAACGAATACTGCTTCTACAAACGACAGCAGTGATTCAAGCGCAAATTATGGCATCACAGATCTTTTCGGCGCAAATACGGATTTCGGCATACAGAATCTGCCGCTTTTGAAAAAATTGTATCCCGGCACTAAATTCACGCCTTCTGCTTCCGGAAGTTCAAAGTCCAAGTTCGCAGGCAAGGGCGACACATCAAGAAAAGGGACTATTACTGCTGCGATTACGGCGAAAGTTATAGAAGTGCTTCCTAATTCTAACATGGTGGTTGAATCGAGAAAAGAGGTTGTAGTCAATAATGAAAAGCAGATTGTTGTTCTCAGGGGGATTGTCCGGCCTGACGACATATCAACAAATAATACCGTTACATCTACTTACGTCGCCGATGCTCAGATATATCTTGTTGGCGACGGAGTGCTGGATGATAAGCAGTCGCAAGGCTGGCTTGTGCGGACGTTAGATAAGGTCTGGCCTTTCTAGCCATGGCAGAGAAATTGCTTAATATGTTGAGTGAATGCAAGATTCATAGAACTTTTAAACATAGAACATTGCTGTCGCAAGGAGGAATGGGGTTTATGATAAGACTGATGGGAAAATCTTGCAGCACGGCGGCAAAAGCTGCCCTTCTTGCAATGATTATCGCCATGTTTATGTCCTCCGTTGTTAGCGCTGAAAGAATAAAGGACATTGCTTCATTTTCGGGCATCAGGGAAAACGAGATTATGGGTTATGGACTTGTGGTCGGGCTTAACGGCACAGGGGATAAAGATGGCACATATCTATTCCAACCCTTTGCCAATATGTTGAATCGTATGGGCATAAACGTAAATCAGACTGATATTAAGGGCAAAACGAAAAACATAGCCGCAGTAATCGTAACGGCTAAACTACCAACCATGATCAGACCTGGAGCAACCGTTGATGTGCAGGTCTCATCGATTGGAGACGCAAAAAGCCTGCAAGGCGGTACTTTGATCATGGCACCACTGAAAGGTCCGGACGGCAATGTCTATGCAGTAGCCCAGGGACCGATCTCTATTGGCGGATTTTCGGCAGGCGGGGGTGGGACCTCGACAGTAAAGAACCATCCTAACGTCGGCATGATCCCCAATGGCGCAATTGTAGAAAAGGAAGTTCCTGTGCAGCTTAGCCGAAAGAGCAGACTTGAACTACTGCTTGCATCGCAGGACATAACGACTTCCAAGCGCATCGCCGACAAGATCAACGAGCAGTTTAATTCAAAGATAGCCAAGTCGGAGACACCCTCTCTGATAGCTCTTAATGTGCCGCCTGATTATACCGATAAAGTAGTGGATTTTATGTCGAAAGTCGAGCTTATGGATGTTGCGGTTGATATGCCTGCGCGTGTGATAGTCAATGAACGTACAGGCACAGTCGTAATGGGTGACAATGTCCGCATCAGCCCTGTAGCACTTGCGCATGGCGGCCTTACGGTAGAGATCAAGACCGAATATCAGGTTTCGCAGCCTCAGTCTTTTGCTCCCAAGAAGGCCGAGACGGTAGTAGTGCCGAAGGAACAGGTGAAGGCGGAAGAAAAGAAGGGTTATCTTATGGAAGTGCAGGGGGCTACTATAGGCGAGCTGATAAAGTCGCTCAATGCGCTTGGCGTGAGTCCGCGTGACCTGGTAGCAATCCTTCAGGCAATAAAGGCAGCCGGCAGTCTGAAGGCTGAATTGGTGTTGATGTGAACAATATCAAAGACATAATGTATTATCCGAACCTTGATGAATCAGTACGTGCCGGCCTCACCGGTAAATCGGACCCGCAAAAGGCTGCAAAACAGGTGGAGCAGGTATTCCTTGGCGAATTACTTAAGAATATGCTTGAAAATACAGAATTCGGCAAAGGCCAGATTGTTTCAAGCTATATGCCGTATATAACATCCGAAGTCGCCAAGTCATTGACCGACCGAGGGATTGGCATTCACGAATTTCTTATGAAAAGCCCTTCATTCAGGGATATGGTGTCGAAGGATGCTGATAAAGGGACAACAGACAAACCTGCTGCGGCCGACACCGGTGCGGCGATAAAGTTAAAGTTCGAGATGAGCGGTAAATTATCCAATAATTACAGTCAAAATGGGGGGACAAAGCGATAGAAGGCGGTTGATCCCGCCGACACGATCTTAAGTTTATTGGGGTTACCTCCGATAATGAAGTATAATACTATGGCCATAGAATTATGCTAAATAGGGAGGGCAAAAAGATGAGGATCTCGGATAAGATCGATGTCGGCGGTGTTAACTTTCAGAAACCCGATAAAACAAAGGACAAGGCAAGCGAAGGGAAGCCTGAAGCGGTGGCGCAGAACGACCAGGTATCCCTGTCAGGAGCCGCAAAGGAAATAGGAAGGCTTCAGGCGGAAGTCAGCAAGCTGCCGGATGTCAGGGCCGACCGGGTGGAAGAGATTAAGAACGCTATTAACTCTGGAACATATGATGTGAAGGGGGAAGCCGTAGCCGGCAAACTTATAAAAAATGCAATCATCGACAAGCTCATATGAAAACCTAATTACTGTTTTAGAACAGGAGTTCTCGCTATGCTCAGACATGGTGACGCTCCTTCAGAAAGAAAAAGACGTTATTACAGGCTTTGATAACGAGGCTCTTGATGACCATATCAGGCACAAGGAGCTGGTAGCCGCAAAAATTTCAGTTTGCGAAGAAGCCAGGGAAAGAATGCTTCTCTCCCTGGGCATGCCTGGTAAGACTCTTTCAGAAGTTGCTATGTCAGCTGATCCGGTATATTCCGAACGACTTTCATCGATCTCTTCGCGTTTCAAATCCATCGCAAACAGCATATCCGAGTTAAATACCCTCAACAGTCTGCTGATAGAGAAATCGCTGCTTCACATCAGGAGTTCGCGGAATTTCCTGAAGACGTTCGGCATAAACCCCAGCAGCAGGATATCCTTGGAGGCATAATGTCCATTCTAGGCATATTAAATATTGGCACAACAGCGTTGCTTACAGCTAAAAGCGCTTTGAACACGACATCAAACAACATTGCAAATGCCTCCACTCCCGGTTATACCAGACAGACTGTCGATTTATCGAGCTTGCCGTCCGGTTTGACAAGCATGACTGGAACCAGCGGTAACGGTGTCACTGTTTCTGGTATTGAGCGTATGTATGACTCATTCACGACGCTCCAGTTGCGCAACGAAAAATCAACAACTTCCTACTGGAACGCATATTCAAACTATGCAGGATCTGTTGAGAACATATTCAACGAAACATCAGATACCGGAATAGGTCCGGCAATAACCAGCTTTTTCAATGCCTGGCAGCAGGTAGCTCAGGATCCAGGGAACACGGTGTCCAGAACCACTTTGATAAATGCCGGCCAATATCTGGCTTCACGGATCAATAGCGCATATAACACACTGGCTGATCAGCAAAGTCAGATATACAAGAATAGTCAGGATCTTGTTACGCAGGTAAACAATATTTCACAACAGATATACAGCCTGAATGAAAAAATCGCAGCTTCTCCGGGAGCACTTGACCTTAAAGACCAGCGAGATACTTTTGTTGAGCAGCTTAACCAGATTGCTAAAGTGGACACGGTGCAGGACAGCAGTGGAAGGTACTCTATTTACCTAGGGGGCACAGCTTTGGTGGATCCCGCAGGCTCTTATGATATGTCAGTTTCAATCAACGCCGGCAATGCAATGCAGTTCACCATCGGCACTACAAATGTTAACAGTCTGATCACGAGCGGCAGTCTAAGGGCCAACCTTGATGCAAGGGATACCACAATTGCAGGATATATCGGTCAATTGAATACTTTTGCGGGTGATCTGAGCACTGCTGTTAACAATCAGCAGGCGAGCGGTTTTAACTTGGCGGGAACTGCGGGGGTGCCTTTCTTCAGCACGTCAGCAGGTTTTGAAGCGCGGGATTTGACTGTGGCAATCAGCGATCCTAATGCAATCGCAGCGTCAGGTTCTGCAGGCGGAGTGCCGGGAGACAATACCAACGCTCAGGCAATGGCAGATCTGGCGAATTCGGCAATTATAGCAGGCAGCACTCCTATTGACTACTATAGTAAATTAGTGGCGGCTGCCGGGGCTGATGCACAGTCTGCAAATACTTATGTCAAGTTTCAGACGGCGCTGGTAACCCAGCTGGAAACGCAGAGGCAGTCAACTTCTGGCGTAAGCCTCGATGAAGAGGCGGTGAATCTGGTCCAGTACCAGAAGTCCTTTGAAGCTGCGGCCAAGCTTATAACTACCGGCAATGATCTTCTGGACACGATTATCGCTATGGTCAAGTAAGGAGCAGAATATGAGAATAACAACTCAAATGATGTATGCGCAGTTCAATTTTAACCTCCAAAACAGTATGGACAATATTTACAAGGCCAATGAGCAGATTGCTACCGGACAAAAGCTGAATAGACCTTCCGATGACCCTGCTTCTGTTTCGAGCATTACGTTGGAGAAGGCTCAACTGGGCTCTGTTGAGGTATATCAGGATACGATCGGCAAAGCCAATCTCCTGCTTAATGCAACGAGCAACGCATTTGAGAACCTGAATACATTGATTGCAAATGCAAAGCAGACCGCGACCAGCGCCTTGTCTGCCACTTCGTCGGACCAGAGTACATATTCTGATATGGTTAGCAATCTTATTAACTCCGCTATAGGCGTTGCCAATACAAATGTCAGCGGACGGTATATTTTTTCTGGCTATAAAACTGATCAGCCAGCAGTCAATACTACAACAGGAATGTTCCAGGGAACATCAGATAGAATATCGAATGAAATTAACGCTGGAACATTTGTCGATATAAATGTTACGGCCGACGAGCTGATTGCATATGGTACCACTGCACCTTCAAGCGCCAATTCAGGATTGATCACAACTGCCGGTGCTTTCACATCTCCTACAGATGTTTTCACTTCCAACGGAGGTTCCCTGGCGATGTCTCTTAATGGAGGTGCTGCTATTGCGGTCAACATTCCAGCCGGATCTACACTGGCAGGGGTTCGTGACGCCATCAATGCAGCAAACACAGGAATAACAGCAGAAGTATTTAATGCCAATCAGAACGGCATGCCTGCGGATTACAGGATTATGCTCTCTGCTGCGCCTTCTTCGCCTGCTGATGCAATTAGTATCGGAGTGACTACGACGGATGGTGCTGGATCGGGGTTAAATACACTTGCAGTTGCTTCGGGCGTTGGAGCAGGAGTAATATCGGTTGTAAGTCCGGATACGACTGTAATAGGTGCTATGAGTCTCCTTAAAACTGCAATTCAACAGGGAGATAATGACGCTATCAATAGAGCGCTTACATCGCTGGAGAATGTATCGACAAGGCTGAATGAAACAGATTCGAATATTGGCGTGAGACTGAACCGGATTGACGCTGAGAAGCAATACCTTGCCTTCAGGGATACTGATGTTACAAATTCAGTAGCCGATAAACTTATGCTTTCTACAGTGGACATTGCTAGAGTCACTACTGCAGCACAGCAGCAACAGACCTCTTTGCAGAGCCTTAGGGCTATCACATCAGGATTCCTTCAGACAAGCTTATTCGACTTTCTGAAATAAGATTAAGGAATTAAAGGATTGGAGCTGTAAACTCCGAACTATTTAACTCTTCAACACCCGAACTTTTTTATACTATCTTGGAAATGCCACTATACTGATCAGCTGAAGCGTCCATTTTATTGCCTGAAGCATCTATCCCTGAAAATTTGAACATGATATGGGAAGGATCCAGCGTGGCGTTGGCTTCACTATTTTGGGTTATCTTGAACATCACTTGGGCAGTGGCAGTTTTGCTGTTGTAGATGACACTTACTGGCACAGAAGAAATAGCAGCTTCAGTGGGTTGGACGGGAAGTCCCCAGTTATATGCATAGCCAGCATCCGAGGCAGTTGTTCTGCGGATAAGCCAGTTTGAGAGGTTCTGCACGGATTCAACATCCATATCCTTGTTGAAGGTAAAGTTCATTGTAAATGTCTTAGAGGTGCCTGAATCTGAAAGCCCCGAATCCATTGTCGCGACAAGGGTGCCCGGACCTAATGACGGTAAGAAGCCTCCTGAGCTATATACGGCTGAAAATTTAGGCAATGAAAACTTACTTATGTAATTCTGAAGCTCAGTAATCTGGGACTGGATATTTGATTTGGACTGCGAATCAGACTGTGTCTTGGCAAGATTTGATAATATGTCAACCTGTTCATTTGCCTTGGCTGTTTCCTTCATATCCGCATAGGTTTTGCCCAATTCCAAGTAAACGTCAGCATAAGATTTGTCCAGCGCTACGGCCTGGGTTAGCTGCGCCACCGCAGCATCAAATCGACCCATCTTCCGATAATCCTGTCCGAGGGCATAAAATCCGCTCGGATCGTTAGAACCGGTTAATATCTTGGCCCTTTTAAACACTTTTTCAGCATCAGTATATAGGCCTTCCGCCAGATACGTCTGCCCGAGCGAGTAAACATTCGAGGCCAGATTCGGGTCTAAAGCTACGGCCTTAGAATATTCCTTGTCGGCATTCTTAAAGTCTTTCTGGTTGAAATATATTAGACCCAGTTCAGAATGCGGCTCAGTGCTTGTAGGAAAGAAGGCGGCTGCCTGCTTGTACGCCTTGATAGCCTCATCGTCCTTGCCCTGTTTCTGGTAGGTGTCCGCGAGATATTTATAAGCCGTGATGGTGTTATCGGAGTAGGGGGAAAGCGCTATCGAACTTTTCAGTTCAACAATGGCGGCATCCATGTTGCCGTTAGTCAAATCTGCGAGTCCGCGTGAAAGGGCGCTGTTCGCAAGGCCGTCTACCTGGTCCTGCGTGGGCGTGATAGCCGAGAAAACAGCCTCTGCGTTATTTGTAATTGCTGCGCTTATAGATGAAAGTGATTGCATTTATTTACAATGTCCCCAGTTAAGTTATCGGATGTGATTACACTAACTTTAGCCGCAGCTCTTTTTATTGAGTTATAATATTCATGGTTATTAATGCCAGAAAGTTACTCGAAATAATATCAAATGAGCCCCGGATTTGCCATTGGCATCCTAATAGTGGGAAACAATTTCCCATAAGAAATATTTTTTCCTGCATCGGGCATATAAATTATTATTGGATGAAAAATCAGGATAACGAGCTTTCCAGGAGAAAGCAAATTAAAATCATATTAATCAACTTTTCTTGAAAGTATGGCAAGTAAATTGCTATAAGTACTTTTAGAGTTTCTGATTTAAAAATATAATGCATAACAAATTATTTAATAGTAGGTGCGTCTTCGGTAGTCACGGAATTGATTGCAGAAATAGCCGATTTTAAATGGCCGTTTGCAGGACTCATCAACTGAAGATAAGTAGTGAGTGAATCATGTCGTGAAGATTGTAAGATTGAGAAGAAATGAGAGGTAAAAATGAGATTTATCATTCTCTCTCCACCATATGAAAATGGAAACGGAGGGGTAAGAGCATTATATGACCTACAGAAGTGGCTAATAAGGTTTGGCAAGGATGCAATCGTCGTAAATAATATCTTCCCTCTCGAACCTGATGATGTTGCAATCTATCCCGAAATCATAGTCGGTAACCCGTTTAACGCCCAGAGAGTTGTGCGCTATTTGCTAAACACGCCCGGGAAAATGGGAGGCGATGGTATATATGGAGAGAATGATTTGTTGGTTGCATGGTCACCCAATGAATCTCGTTATTCAGATGGTTTTTGGCTCATGCTCCCATACCTCAATCCGGTATTTATCAACCATGAATACGAGCGCACAATCGACTGTTTTTGGGTGCATAAGGGGCGTAATACTCAGCATCCATGCACGAGTGATTGCATTGAAATTACGAAGTCTTGGCCACCTACTAAAGCCGAGTTAGCCGCATTGCTTAACAAGACCAGAACTCTTTACAGTTATGATGATAATACGGCTTTAGCTGTAGAGGCTAAAGCGTGCGGTTGTATCGTGAAGCTGATACAGGGAAATAAAGTAGTAGATTATGCATTTCCCGAATGGGCTGAATTTAATTATGAGAGATTTGAAAGCCAAATGAAGATGTTTATAAGTAAAGTGAATAACATTGGTGGAATGATCAATTACGACATTTCTCCAAGACGTGTCCCGACCAGCGATATCTGTTCTGACTCTGCTGTCCGCAATTGGGAGGCTCATGGGGCCAAGCGCAGTTGCGCGGCCGCAGGCAAAAGACTGGTAATCGGTTCGCGTATCGACAGCATACCAGATTTTGTTGGCGAGGAATTTGGTGTGTCATACAGGAAGGCGCAGGAGCTCGCTGAAACAGGAGAGACACAGGGCGCCATAACGATGTTGTCAGGCCTGCTGGATAAATATCCTGATATGGCTAAATTGCATAATGATCTTGGGGTTCTCTGTTACAGAGATGGAGAGGCTGAAAAAGCTCTTTCCCATTACAGGCAGGCATCAAGACTCGAACCTGACAATGTCATTTTCAAGAAAAACCTCGCAGATTTCTGCTTTGTAGGGCTGGGCAAGAGTGAGGAGGCGATGCAGATATATCTTAATATATTGTCCTCCAATCCGCGGGACGCCGAGACTTGGGCTTCTCTGGGATATGCATGTTCAACAATGGAAAGACCGGCTGATGCAGCTTTCTTTTACGGAAAGGCATTGGAGATCAATCCTTTGAATGAAACGGCTCAAAAGGGACTTGAGACTGTTGCAGCAAATAAAATGTGTGGGCGCACCGACGAATCTGCAACCGGAGCACGCGGGCTTTCAGAAGAATACCTGGCCGTGACGCTTTCGCGGACGCTTAATAAGGTCAATCCTGAGGTCTCCATCGTTATCCCTGTTTTCAATAAGGTTGACTACACTCGCAAATGTCTCGAAATGATCGCTCAAAATACGCCGGCTGGAGTTTGTGAAATAATTGTAATAGATAATGCATCGACAGATGAGACAAAGTCACTTTTATCTAATCTGAAGGATTGTGTGAAATACATCGAGAATGAACGCAATCTTGGTTATGCAAAGGCCAACAACCAGGCAGCACGAATAGCCGCTGGTAAATATCTCCTCTTTCTCAACAACGATACCGAGGTATTGCCTAGTTGGCTTGAACCGCTTGTGAAGATCATGGATGAGCGCAGTGAAATCGGGATCGCAGCCCCAAAATTGATATATCCCAACGGTACTATTCAGCACTGCGGCAAGGTCTGGAGAAATGTTACAGGTCACGATTCTCACCCTGAGCATTTATATCTGTGCGAGCCGGGTAATTCCGTGTATGTTAATAACAGCAGGGAATTCAGCATGGTGACGGGGGCCTGTGTTATTGTTCGACGAGATGAGTTCGTGGACGTCGGTATGTTCGACGAGAATTACGAGAATGGCTGGGAAGACGATGATCTCTGCTATGCGTTCACATCCAAAGGCCGCAGGATCTTCTACTGTGCCGAAAGCACGGTCATTCATCACGAGAATGTGACACTCAAAGAATCATTCAGTACTGCGACATTCAAAAAGAATAGAGAGCGTTTTTTTTGCAAATGGGGACAGATGGTAGAACGCGATGACCTGAAATATTACATAGAAGACGGCTTTGCGCTCTCCAGGTCAAAGTTTTCAGGCAAACTCGAGTGGGCGCACAAAGGGACTCCTAAGGCAGATGCTAAATCAGTCCTTGTGTCGAATCTGGTTCGCGGCGGTGATGTACTTCTCACGACAACACTTTTACCCGAAATAAGAAAACGCCATCCACATGCCCGCATAACATTCGCCTGCGCTCCTGCATTTGCAGAAATACTTGAAGGTAATCCTTATGTTGATGAAATCATGCCTTTCGGTCAAAATCATTATTCGGAGAAAGACTGGAATAAGGTTGCTGAATTGGCCTCCACGTATGAGGCTGCATATCTTGCGCAGCCTATTCCTGATTTAGGGCAGGATTTCTTTACTACTCTCAGGGATGGCAATTGGCATCTTACGGATATTTTTGCCGCCAAAGCGGGCGTTTATCATTATCACAGAAACCCCGAGCTTTATTTGAAAGACAAGGATATTGCAGATGCAATGGATGTCATCGGAAGAAACGGAATAGATACCGGGAAACCGTACGTTGTTTTTCATTATGCAGCGCAGGATGATTTTAAATCATGGAACCCGGATGAAATGAAAAAGCTGATACAGAAAATGCATGCATGTTATCCTTCACTTCAATATGTACTTATCGGAGGAAAAGAGTCTGAATCTGTCGCCGGACCGAATCTTGTCAATGTCTCTGGGAAAACTACGATACTGCAAAGCGCGGCCATTATATCAAAGGCCGAATGTTTTATCGGAGTCGACAGTCTGCCAGCTCATCTTACAACACATCAGCAGACGCCGGCTATCATCCTGTTTGGAGGCACACTCCAAAGGTTTTGCGGACCACAGAATGATAATGCTCGTGCAATTGAAAAGAGCCGCGCTGATATGATCACGGCTGATGACGTAGCGAGGTCGCTGCGCGAATTACCTCAATTCACAAACATTGATGCCGGCAGTCTACCTTCGGTTTTGGGTGTTGTTTCTCGGCCTCTGGTGACCGGAATGACATCTATTGTCATACTCACATTCAACGAACTCAAATACACAAGAGAGTGCATCGAAAGCATCAAGAGGCACACTCCTGAACCTCACGAGGTTATTTTCGTTGACAATGCTTCTAAGGATGGAACGGTAAAATGGCTGAGAAAAATTGTAGCGAAACACACTAATTACAGACTTATCGAAAATGATAAGAACCAGGGTTTTGCAAAGGGCTGCAATCAGGGAATAGAAGCATCCTCGGGGGAGTATATACTGCTTCTTAATAACGATGTAGTTGTCACGGATAACTGGCTTTCAGGGATGCTTGAATGTCTTAACAGCGCTCCGGATACGGGGATAGTGGGTCCCATGACGAATAATATCAGCGGTCCGCAAAAGATCCGGGATGTTGATTACAAGACGATGGGACGCATGCACGACTATGCGAAATTATTCAGGGAAATGCATCGCTACCGTCGCATAGCATTCAGGCGGATAGTAGGATTCTGCATGCTGTTTAGGCGTCAACTTGCGGATAAAATTGGCCTACTGGATACGAGTTTCGGAACAGGCAATTTCGAGGATGACGACTATTGTCTCAGGGCGGCTTTGGCCGGATACAGAAACCTGGTCGCCGGGGATGTATTTATTCACCATTACGGCAGCCGTAGCTTTATCGGCAACAGGATAGACTACGGTGCAGCCATGTCTGGAAATATAAAGATATTTGAGGAAAAGTGGACGGGTATTCCCGTCGATACACCCCTCGGTAAAAGAGTCGCCGCCCTTAATTTTATATCGAAGGCGGATGGGTTGAACCAGCGAGGGCAGCTTGATAAGGCCGTGGCCACGATGATCGAGGGGGTCAAGTATGCGCCTGAAGAAAAGGCCCTCTATTATCATCTTGCCGAAATGCTTATGGATGAGAAGCTTTATAAAGACGCACTCGATGCCGTTAATTCCATGCCTGCTGGTGCGGAAGGCGATTTGAAAAGGCTCGAAATAATTGCATATTGCACTGATGATCTTAACGAAGCCGCAAAGTATGCTGAGCGCATGCTGGAATTGGACGAAGCCTGCGCACCTGCCTGGAATTTGAAAGGAGTGATTGCTCAGAAGCAGAGGGACAATGTGGCCGCTGAAGGTTTCTTCATGCGAGCAAGTGAATCCGACCCTGGTTATGGCGCTCCGTGCACTAATCGCGGCATGCTGAAATGGGCATCAGGAGAACAAGATAAAGCCCTTGTTCTCCTGGAAAAAGGTTTTGTTTTATCGCCGACTGCGACGGACAATGTTACTCTCTACCATTCGGCAATAACAGCTCTCGAACAATTCGAAAGAGCTGAAAAGATATTCCACGAAGCAAAGGATTTGCATCCCGAAAATAAGAGGATACTCTTCTTCCTGATCGATATTTTGATTAAGCAGGACAAGTTTGAAACGGCCATGCGTCGAGTTGAGCAGGCAATGCTAGACATCGGCATTGATGACGGTATGCTCTCGGCTGCACTTGCGCTGCGTGAAAAGGTCGGGACTGGGGAAATTGATAAGATCGCAAAGAATAAAGGCACACTTTCCTTGTGCATGATCGTCAAGAACGAAGAACAGCATCTGGCTCGCTGCCTTCTGAGCGCCGGACCTGCGGTTGATGAGATGATCGTTGTCGATACGGGATCAACGGACAGGACAAGAGATATTGCACAGGCATACGGCGCCAGGGTATTCGATTTCCCCTGGACTAACGACTTTTCTGAAGCCAGAAATTATTCTTTGTCTAAAGCTGTCGGCGACTGGATTCTAGTTCTTGATGCCGATGAGGTTATATCTCCGCAGGACTATCCTGAATTTGAGAAAATTGTTGCCCAAAAACTATCCAGGCCCGTTGCCTATACCATGATAACGAGGAACTATACGTACGAAGTCACGTCAAAGGGTTGGACGGCCAATGACAGGAAATATCTCGGCGAGGAAGCCGGCACGGGCTGGTTTCCGAGCTCAAAGGTCAGGTTGTTCATCAACGACAAGCGGATCAGGTTCCAGAACCCGGTGCATGAGTTTGTTGAGGCATCTCTTGAAAAAGCAGGTATAGAGATTAAAATTTCCCAGATCCCGGTCCATCATTATGGAAGATTCGACAAGGACAAGATCATTGAAAAAGGGAAAAAGTATTTTCTTCTCGGGAAGAAGAAGATCGAGGAACTGAAAGGGGACTTTAAAGCTGTAAAGGAACTCGCTATTCAGGCATTGGAACTGCAGGAATATGACACTTCAGTGGAGTTGTGGAAAGAGGCTATTAAACTTAATCAGACCGATCCTGATGTTTTTCTAAATATTGGCTATGCATACCTCAAACTTGAAAGATATGGGGAAGCTCTTGACTCTTCCCGCAGGGCAATGGAACTGAATCCATCTATGAAGGAAGCGGTGCTGAATTATGCCGGTTGTGAATTTCTGATCGGTGATATCGAGAAAACAATTTCTGTTCTTGAGACACTGCTACAGACGCATCCCGATTATCCGTCTGCCATGTTGTTGGTCGCTGCCGCGTATTACGTACAGGGTCAAAAAGAAAAAGGACGCGGCTTGTTCGATAAACTTCGTAAGAGGGGATTTAACTGGACAAACTTCATAGATGAACAATCCAGGGCAGCAATGTCGCTCGGGAAATACAATATGGCTGCTCTTCTGCTCGAGGTGGCAATCGAAACCGGGAATATAAACAGTGATACTAATAGCTTGCTTGCTGAGTGCAGGGGCGAGAAAGAGAACTCAGGCCATAAATCATTGCATTGACTCGGTGTCAAGCACAGCCTCTGGAATGCTTACAAACGGCTGTGCAGGCCGAGTTATTAGAGAGGTTTATTCTAAGCTGCCGACGCTCTGAGACCGGCGGCAATATTCAGGTTGATATTGATCAGGACTGTCAGTTTATTTGGTTCTGGAAAGCACATTACTTCTTTAGTCCGTTTATCTACAAACATGCTAAGTGTCAACAGATCTTCCTTCAATTGCCTTGGAAGTTGATTTCCTTCAGAGGTAATCTCCGCCTGAAAAATACTCCATAACAGGCTGTTCATTCTCAGCGCTTCGAACAAGCTTTCAATACGGTCAGGCCTATCCCAGTTTTGCTGACAATCTCTTATCTTTAGTGCCGATTGCGTGAGAGCATAAGCATCTATCTCTCTTTCTGACATTTCAGGAGTGGGGGCTTTTCTATAAGCTTGCATTTGCGTTGCGTACATTATTAATTACCTCTTGCTCGTATTCGATCAATTTCTTTGTTAGCTTAAGTGCCTGGTAGTATTTATTGCCCAATATATACCAGCTGATTTGGTCTATCAAGCCCAGAGTGCTGGGCGCTGCATCTACAACGTCTTTTACCAATTCCCAATAAGACCTGTGATGCTCGGAGATGTTCTTTTCATCAACATACATAAGTTGTATTACAAAATAAATTCTGCGGCAGGGCGAGTCTGCTTGCTTGACGCTAAGGATATCTTTTTCACGAAGTACCGGGACATTGTTTTCGATAATGAATTCGCTATGGGTCCCACCATTCTCGATAACAGCGTTGCCTACTATGAGCCGTTCGTGTGGTCGCAGACTTATTTTTAGCGCCATTTCATATAACCCCGTCTAAAAAATATTATACCTTAATACTTACGATTTCGACCGACTTACTATTATTTGTTAATTTAGATGAACTCTGATTATGATTTCCCACATATTGCTGAACGCCTTTAAGCGCAGTGGAAATCTCCTGATCGGTTGCCGAGTCCGTCAGTTTCTGGCCTGTTAGCCTATCTTTCACCGCTGCTGGGAGTGTAGAGTTCTTTATCTCGTCCTGAACACCTTTTACGCCTTTAATCAAATCAATACGCTGCGGGCTACCTGCCGGAAAATATGGCGGGAACGAAGTTAAGATTGTTTCAATTTGTTGCTTTACGAAACTTTTGTCGGTCAGGCTGTTTTTTTGCAGTGGTGCCTGAGTGCCATCTGCATTCGTAGAGTCGGCGAAGCCTGATTGCCTGCTCTTCAGCGCGCTGCTGGTATCTCCCCTTCCAGCAAGCGACGTGGAATTGCCTGCTGAAAATTGAATGTTTATGCTGTTAATCTCCATGAGAGTGCCCCCTGTAAATTAGTAAGGCGGCGGGAGTAGCAAGTCTCCCGCCGCGATGCTATTTCCCTTTTACGCGAACAGTCTCAGAACCGACTGTGCTGCCTGTGAAGAGAGACTCAGTGCTGTAGTGCCCAGCGACTGCCTGGTCTGCAGCATCAGCATATTGGCACCTTCTTCGTTGGTGTCAGCCGCAGTGAGCTGGTTGGCGCCCTGTGTTAATAAATTGATCTTTTGTGTTGAGAAGTCCTGCTGGATGTTGATGATGCTCAGCGAAGACGACAGCTTTGAAGCCTCTGACTGCAACTTGGCAAGGCCTTTGTCAATGTTGACGAGGTCGGTATTAATGTCTTTTGCAATGGCCCATTTATTAGCACTACCAAATGTGGATGTAGCCGCTCCGGATGTGTTCACTCCAAGATCGCTGGCAGTTGCACTGAACCCTGTGACTGTCAATGCGCCGCCTTCAAACTGCACACTCAGCGTATCTTTGCCAAGCAGATTAGTGCCCTTGTATCCTGCGGTGCTGGCCAAAGTATCGATCTGCGTCAGAAGATTCTCATACTGTACTGCAAGATCTTTACGTGCAGAAGTTACTGATGTGTCTATTGTCTGATGACCCGATACTCCGGCAACAACACTAGTATCTGAGATCGCTTTATCAGACGTTGCGGAATGAAGGGTAATTAAGCTGCCGCTGTTAACTGCCTTTATGTCACCGTACGTACCGTTTTCATTGTTAGCATTGATTTTTGCCGTTAAGTTGGCGGCAATTTCTTCCTGGGTGAGTTTATTACCGTCAGCGTCCGTCGTATTGAATTGAGTAAGTCCAGAGGCATTGGATTGAACTCCTGTGTATGCTACACCACCTACTGTAACTACATCACCACTCGTAACACCGCTTAGCGTAAAACCTATCTGGTTCGGGTTTGCAGCGAGCGCAGACTGGGCGAGAGATCTTGCCGCTTCGATCATGCCCTGAAGTGATGTAATACCCTGGTTTGCTACCTGAATGGTCTGAACAGCTTCAGCCATTCCGTCTTTGTAGCTCGCAATGTCGGCTGCACGGCTCATGTGACCCTGTGCCGCAAAGTAGTTGATAGGGTTGTCGAGTGCCGAGTTAACTTTCTTGCCTGTCGAAAGACGCTGCTGAGTACGATCCAGAAGAGTGACTGTCTGCTGAAGGGAAACTAGGTTGTTTCTCATACCAGCTGTTAAACTAATATCGTTGAGTGACATGGTGTTTCTCCTGTTCTAGGAAATTTTAATCCGACATTCTTGCCGGAGGTTTATTGTTGATAAAATGCCTTTCGGCTCCGTTACTATTTTATTATCTTTTTACCTCCCATGCGTTTCCTTTAATATGTTTATCGGTCAACCT
>DATHDG010000038.1:0-42126 GCA_035319125.1 Dissulfurispiraceae bacterium
CACCACGTCGATAGGCTGGAGGTGTAAGCGCAGTAATGTGTTCAGCTTACCAGTACTAATAGACCGTGTGCCTTGACCACTTCTTCTTCCTCCTCCCCGTTCGTCAAAAAAATATATTATTGATGTAAATAGTGCTTGCATAAGTAGTAGATATTTTGTTATCATAATGACTCACACGGAAATTAAGTTTCCGGTGGTTTAGCCGGAGGGGCAACACCCGTTCCCATTCCGAACACGGAAGTAAAGTCCTCCATGGCCGATGATACTATGACCGCGAGGTCATGGGAAAGTAGGTAGCCGCCGGATTAAAATGAAGAGGTCCAGATGAAAATCTGGGCCTCTTTTTTGTTTGCGTTTGAGTAACCATGGATCCTGCCACGCATTTCACATACCGCAAACTAAATGTGCGTGTATACTTAGAGTTAGCCTGAAGCAATTTCTGGAGATTACATAAAGATTTCTTAGAAGGAGCCGCCGGTGTAATCAACAGGTACAGGAAGAAACTACTTTGCCTCGACAGTGAGAGTAGTCTTGCTTGACAATTGCTGCATATCCGAATAGAATATCTATCACCTATCTAAACAGTAGGAAATATGAAATTATCAAAAAGAACTAGATACGGCTTCAGGCTTATGGTGGAACTGGCAAAAAGTTTCAATGACGGCCCCATATCCATAAAAGAGATAGCCAAGGGGCAGAATCTTTCAAGCAAATATCTTGAACAAATCATTATCCAGCTTAAGACAGTTGCTCCAATTAAAGCTGTTCGGGGCCCCAAGGGCGGGTATATGCTATCCTTATCCCCGTCTAAAATCTCTCTTAAATCACTATTCGATATACTTGAAGGCTCTTCCGGTATTGTCGAATGCGTTCAAGAACCATCAAAGTGTATAAAAGCTGATGGCTGTCCGAGTCGTCGGATATGGAAGTCTTTGGAAGATAGAATATCCGAAGCATTTAATTCTACCACGTTAGAAGATCTTATAGCGGATTGTCCAGTTATTGAATCCGCTCCCGGATCTTTGCAGGGACCATTTAAAGCTGCTGGTTGTAGTAATGCAAAAAAGGCGGGAGGTGACTAAAGAATTGTTTTGTTAGGAATTGGAAGATCGTTGTGTCTGGAATAGCTCATATTTCAGCAGTACATGCTCAATGCGGTCATTTGTACTAACTGCCATTGCAGAGTATTTTGAGGAGCAAAATGAAAAGGTTGATTATGACAAGAGCTATTAATTGCTTGACTGCATTGACAGAAATGACAAATTATAGGCTGGGAGGAAACAGCCTGGCTGCAATAATAATCTCTGCTTATGAATATTATACAAATCCTAATCTGTCCACTAAGAGTAAGGTAATTAAGCCTTCCAAGAAGCTATCATTATATCAGACAAATCCCATTCAGCGATTGGTTATATTTTTTCTTGGTAGTAAGTTTAGTTGTGATTTCCATATTTTGCAGAACAAGGGCATACGCATTTAGTCACAATTAACTGATGCTTGGGAGGGACACAATGATATCAAAATCGCAGGGTGTCTTATTAATTATCTTATTCATCTTAAGTCCTGTTTTGGTTCAGGCAGCTTCTACGTACACCGATCCTATTGCTGGAATGGAATTCGTGGGATTAAAGGGCGGTTGTTATGAAATGGGGGACTCGGTTGGCGATGGTGATCCCAATGAAAGACCAGCACATGAAGTGTGTGTTTCTGATTTTTCTATGGGAGTGTATGAGGTAACAAATGCTCAGTTTAGGAAATTTAAAGCTGATCATAACAGCGGTAGTTATGAGGGATTGGCGCTTAACGGCGACAAGCAGCCGGCTGTGTTTGTCTCGTGGGAGGATGCAATTGCGTACGCGAAATGGTTATCCGGGAAAACAGGACAGAAGTTCCGCTTGCCGACGGAGGCAGAGTGGGAATATGCATGCCGGGCTAGTACAAAAAGCAGTCGTTTCTGGGGCAACAATCCTGACGATGCCTGTGTCTATGCAAATGTTGCAGATTCAACGGCCAAGAAACGTTGGTCACGCTGGACAACATTTGCGTGCGATGACAAATATGCGGTATCTGCACCTGTAGGTAGCTACAAGCCCAATGCTTTCGGGCTTTATGACATGTTGGGCAATGTTTGGGAGTGGACTCAGGATATTTATAATAGCGAGGCTTACTCAAAACTGCCAAAAAATAACCCTGTTTATGCTGGGGCTGGCGAATATCGTGTGATGCGTGGCGGCGGTTGGAGCAACGGTCCTATGGGGATAAGATGTTCGCATAGAGTAGGGCTTTCGCCTGACTTCGGACATCATGCTCTTGGATTCCGTTTGGTGAGGATTCCATGAAATGCTTCAGGACTCCGGTGGATAACGAAAAAGAACACAATGGAGGCACTTTTATGATCAGACGATATTTGATTTTAATATTTAGTGCTTTTACCCTTCTTTTGTTTTCTGCAGTTTTATCAATAGGTAATGAGATAGCACCACTTGAAAAAAAAGGATATATAGGAGCTGAAACCTGCAAGGGGTGCCACGAGGGACAATTTGAGACCTATAAGCACACGGTCCATTCCAAGAAACATGTGAAAGGACCGGAGTCGCAGGATGCTTGCGAAACCTGCCACGGTCCCGGAGCAAAGCATGTCGAAAAAGGCGGTGGCCGCGGTGTGGATATCTTCACATTCACTAAGAAAGGCGACCCGGAAATGAGAACCGCTAAATGTCTGGCCTGCCACGAAGTAATGAGAGACCAGGCTTTCTGGAACAACAGCAAGCACAAGAATGAAGGCGTTGCGTGCGATGATTGCCATTCGCCTCACAGAGGAGGCAACAAACTTCTGAAGGCCGACAAATCTGAAGTATGTTATCAGTGCCACAGAGACATAAGGGCGATGGTAAATAAGCAGTCTCACCATCCGATCAAGGAAGGCAAGATTTCATGTAATGACTGCCACAACCCTCATGGTGAAGTCTATGACAAGATGCTGAGATCAAGCTCAGTCAACGACCTGTGCTACAAATGTCATGCAGAAAAAAGAGGTCCATATCTCAATCAGCATCCTCCAGTTGAAGAGAATTGCGACAATTGCCATAACCCGCATGGAAGCAACCACAACCGATTGCTGTCGCAGAGGGTTCCCGTCCTATGCGAACAGTGCCACGGCAACGGAGGCAACATGGGAGGCGCGCCGTTTACGCACTTCGGGACAAGTGCACCCGGGATTGCCTCTGCGAATCAGAAAGTTTACATGTATGGGCGGGCATGCCTGAACTGTCATCCATCCATTCACGGAAGTAACGGGTTAAGAAGTGTGAATGGCTGTTCATTCAGGGATTAGGAGGACATAATTATGAAAATAATAAGAAAAATAGCTGCAACTGTTTTATTCCTCTTACTGCCATTTGCGGGTGCGTTCGGCGAAGACGAAATTGTTCCGAGCAGCGGATTTTCAGGCGAGGTCGGTGCAACGGGACAGATCGCTTCTGTTAGCGGCAGCAGGGCCAAATTTAACGAATACAGGGACCTCAGGAAAAACGGAATCTTCGGCAATGTGAAGCTGAACTACGACAGCGAGGATTGGTGGATGAAGGTCAGGGCCACGGACCCCGCTTACGATGACCAGTTCTATCGTCTGGATGGTGGCCTGTACGGCGTTTTCAAAGCCGATGCATACTATAATGAAATTATTCACAACACGACATCAGGCGCGTTGACCCCTTACGCCGGAGTGGGATCTAATTATCTGACCACCCCCCTTACGGCCAACAGGCCGTCAAATAGGAATACCGCCACATGGAACTCGTTTGATTACTCTATCCAGAGAAAACAATATGGCGGCGATATAAAGTTAGACGTACTCAATCCTTTCTATGTGAATTTTAGCGTGTCCAGAGAGGATAGAAACGGTGTTTTGCCATGGAGCAACGGTAACGCAATTGAAATCCCTGCCCCGGTAAATTATCAGACAACCGATTATGTCGGTGAAGTCGGATACAGGGCAAATCCGGTATTTGCAGGATTGACCTTTGCTTATAGCCAGTTCGACAACGCCAATGAAACCCTGTTCATATCCGGTAGTGGCCCGATAAACAATTCGACTGCAGCACTTATGACGCTTCCGCCTGACAACCATTACTACAAACTGGGGTTCAAGGGTGTGTTGCAGCTTCCTCTTCGCAGCAGACTCAACGTAAGCCTTGATGATAAATATCAGAGATCGAGCGTTGATCTGTCTTCCATCTTGGCATTTGACAATGGACAAAGTGCGGCTAATTCTCAAACGGCTCTGAGCTCCACTAATTTTACGGGGCGTAAGCATGTCCAGAATTATTCCTTCTCTCTGACATCGAATCCGGTCCGGTTCTTCGACCTCAAATTGTATTACAAGTATTACAGCTCAAAAGACACTTCGGACACGATAACGCAGACACTCAATGTTGGGCAAGCCAGTCAGTCGGTAGTAATCGTTCCCCTGTTCAGCTATAAAAAGAACCAGTATGGTGGCGATTTTGGATTCAAACTTCCGGCGCAATTCCATTTGAACGCCGGGTATGCATATATAGACACGGATCGCTTCCGACCGGACATTCCAAGGACAAAAGACAGCATTTACTCGGCTGGACTGAGATGGGACGGACTCGATTTCCTGACGCCGAAGATAGGCTATGAACATTTGATGAGAGAGGCACACTTGGGCTCTCCATATGCTCTGGACAGTAGTGTTTCACATCAGAACTTCCCGCAGTTCGTAGCGTTCGACGCCACGAAACAGAGGAAAGATACATACAAGTTTGCTATAGATTCCACGCCTTTGCCAAACCTGAATTTGGGAGCAGCCTATAAGTATAAACAGTCAACTTTCCCGGATGATTTCCTCGGTGTTCAAAAAGCCAAGGGGCATGAGTTAGACCTTTATGGCGACTACTCATTCGGAAGCTTTGCTAAGGTCAACGCCTATTTTGACCTGCAGAATGCCAAACAATACCTGGTTGATCAAAATGGCGGTACTGCTGCTACTGTTGGGTCGTCGCCCTCGAATTCCATCTATATGTGGAACACAACGATCAAAGATAATACATACGCATTCGGGGCAGGTACCGATGTATATCTGGTCCCCAAAAAGCTGACTCTCAGATTACAGTACGATTATGTAAATTCGGACGGTAACGAAGACTTCAGCTTCTTGTTCCCTGGTATCATCAACGGAGTCAACGCCAATACGGCTACGGGCCCGATCGGAAACCCGAGTCTCAGCGATATCGACTCTTATCGCAAGAGCTCATTCCTATGCAAGCTGAGCCTTGCCGTGTCCAAGCAGATTTCGGTTGCGGTAGGCGGGGTGATAGAGCACTTCAGGTACAGCGATTTTGCGCTTTCCAATCCTAATTACCAGTATGTTGTGGGCACAAATTTCTTTACCGGTGCAAATGCGAACCCCAGCTACAATGCTAGCATAGGCTTTGTCAGTTTAGCTTACAAATTCTAGAAAAGAGTAACAATCTAAATTGGCGGGGAGGGGCAGAATTCTCTCCCCGTCGAATCATTAAGGGCCAATTAGTGTCAAAAACGTCTCTGACATCTCACAACGTAGCGACTGCAGTCTACTAAAGCTGTCGCTGAATTCCCGCATGGGTTTTGCAGGTCCGGAATTCATAAAGTCTATCAGCTCGCTGCAGAAATGCCAGTTGCATCTGAAAGGCCGCATGGAACGGTCGATTGTGCAGCCTGTATGGCAAAGAAACTGACAGGGCGCGGTATCTTCGATTCCGTTTCCATATATTGGTGGAGTATGTCCTAGAGCAGTTATGTATATCAGGTCATGATGATCGTAATAGCCATGCTTGTTGATACAGCAGACCTTACGGCAATTCGGACAGACCTTTGAAGTATTCTCCTGTATGAAGGTGTCTATATTATCGATCTCCCTATTTAGTGCTTGTGCCAAGCGGACAACTTCAGATAAATCTTTCCTGTTTTGCACAAAAGTGCGCTTAATCAACAGGAGGGCTTTATTCCATTCTTCTCTATTGTGCCATGTCAGCTCACTGTTTATAATTGGGTGACGAGCGATCATTCTTGATATGGTATATTAGACAAATGTTGTTTTTCCAATCAGGGGATAATCGAAGTGACCTGTAGATACTGTAGCGGCGCAGTACGTCTGGTCTTCAGCTGAAAGCTGGTTCTTATGTGCTGCACGGCGTGTGGCAGGGCTTTTCCTATCTCGGAATACATCAATGAAATAACTGAAGATATGTGGGAGCAGATAAGCAGGAGACCTGCAAACCGGGCATAGTAAGGAGCCGCTACTTTGCACATAATAATCGACGGCTACAATGTTATCGGCATAGATCATAAGGACATGGAAAGGGCCCGTGCGCAGCTTGTAGAAAGGCTCGCTGCCTATCGCAGTAGAAAGCATCATGACATAACCGTTGTGTTTGATGGATATAAGATGGGAATGCGTACCAGGAGCGTTTCATATTCCGGTTATGTGAAGATAGTATTTAGCTGTCTTGGAGAGAAAGCCGATGATTTCATTAAGAAAGCGATATCAAGCGAACATAGAGAGTGGATAGTTGTTACGGCAGACCATGATATAGTCGATCGGGCCTGGTCATGTGGTTCTGTGCCGGTTCCGCCTGACAGGTTTATGAATGCAATTATGAAATGCCTTGCAGTAACTGATGATTCTGATGGCTTGGAATTAGAAAATGAGGATTCAGACGAGAGGCTTAATCGTAAAGGCAGCGCTTATCACTTGTCCAGAAAGGAAAAGGCCATCAGAAGGGTCCTGAAAAAGTTGTGAGCAGATTAAAGCCGGCGGATGAACTTAATATCTCCTTTAACCTATTTCTTCTGATAACTGTTTTTGCCTATCGAATAGAAATACAGGACTCAGAAAGTCTTATGCTTATTTACGGCTCGATTGTTTTTTTTCAACTGGTACTCTGTAAGCTGGCGAATATCAATACTTTTCTGGGACTTGCGAGGGACATCATATTCCCAGTTGTTAGCGTCCTGATAGTATTTGATAGCCTTGGCCTCATAGTACATAGGATTAATCCACAAGATATAGATTATATGCTCATACGAGCGGATTATCTGATTTTTGGAGGATACCCGACGGTTTTCCTGGAAAAATTTATTTATCCTCCTTTTACGGATATTCTCCAGCTGGCCTATTCCAGCTATTATTTCATACCGATCAGTCTGGGCATTGTGCTCAAGATTAAGAAGGACCGGAATGCATTTGAAAAATCGCTCTTTATCATCCTTCTGTGTTTTTACCTTTCTTATATTGGATACATGCTATTTCCTGCACTTGGTCCGCGTTACGCAATGGAACATCTGCAATCTAGTACCGTAGGCGGCTTCTTGGTGTCAAAGCCAATTCAAGATACACTCAATCTTCTTGAAGGAATCAAGCGGGACGCTTTCCCGAGCGGACATACTGCGATTGCCATGACTGTTCTTTATCTCTCATACAGGTTTGCCAGGAACGTTTTCAAGATGCTTCTGCTTCCTGTGATGCTGCTCATTTTTGCCACAATATACTGCAGGTATCATTATGTTGTGGACGTTATAGGGGGTTTAATTCTTGCCGTTGTCACATTAGTCATGGGTGAGGTATATTATAACTTTCGCAAAACGCATGAAGATGGACCTTCCACATAGCAAAGTTGCTGACGGAATAGTCATTGAAGTTAAAGTTGATCCGCGATCCTCTAAGAATGAGATCGCCGGGGTAGTGAATAACGTCGTAAGGATCAAACTGACAGCGCCGCCTGTTGACGGTGAGGCAAATGCGATGCTGATAAAATTCCTGGCCGATATGTTCGACGTTAAGAGGAGTGATGTTGTGATAATGAAAGGCGAGTCGTCACGTCACAAACTAATAAAGCTCAAAAGGGTGAAGCCTTGATCAAAAGTATGACAGGCTATGGTTCAACGGAAAAAGACGGATTCAAGGTCGAGGTGCGTTCTCTTAATCACAAGTACAATGATATCTCCGTAAAAATGCCGCCATTTCTTATGGAGCATGAGATTGCCATAAGGAAATCGCTTAGGCAAGCTTTTGAACGTGGAAAGGTAGATGTGATTATAACCCTTACTGATAAACGACAGAGAAGAGTGAAGGTCAACAGCGAACTTGCCGCTGAAATGTTCAAGGCATTTGAGCTGATTCAGAAAGAACTGCATTTGTCGGGCTCGTTGGACATCAGCTTTTTCTCAGGTTTCAGGGAATTGCTTTTGACGGAAGAGTCGGAGTTCAATACAGAGGCTTTATTTGATGCCCTACGAGGTGCAATTTCCAAGGTAGATGAAATGAGGGCTATTGAGGGCTCAACCCTCGAAAAAGATTTGCGCAATCGGCTTGATCTTATGAAAGAACAGCGGGACAACATAGAGGCTTTGTCACAAAATGTTATATCTTCGTATAGGAAGAAACTATCAGAGCGAATTGCTGATTTGCTTCAGAATCCTGCTGATGAGGTTAGATTGGCCCAGGAAATAGCGTTCATTTCTCAGAAAGCAGATATTTCGGAGGAGCTTTCCCGTCTTGCAAGTCACATCAAGCAGTTCGATAGTTCGTTATTATCGAATGATCCAGTCGGTAGAAGGCTCGACTTTCTTTGTCAGGAGATGAACCGTGAAGTCAATACTATTGCATCAAAGGCGGATGATGTGGAAATTATCAGGCTTACTATAGATATTAAAGCTGAACTTGAGAAACTCAGGGAACAGGTGCAGAATATACAGTAACAATAATTCTTCAGTATGGTGATGGGCTAAAACGATGCTTGTTAGTATAGGGTTTGGCAACATGATTTCATCTAACCGGATTGTCGCGATTGTTGGTCCCGGTTCTCTACCAATTAAGAAATTGCGGGAAGAAGCCAAGTCGCGGGGGAAGCTTGTTGACGCTACTGAAGGGAGAAAGACAAGGTCTATAATCGTAACTGACAGTGATCATATTGTTCTTTCAGCGCTCTCGGTCGAAACTATTACACAGAGGGTAGCCAATCCTCTAGGCGGGGCTAGGGAGGCTGGCAATGAAGAGAAGTAAGGGCAGTCTGTTTGTTGTGTCAGCTCCATCCGGTGCGGGTAAGACGACACTTTGCCGCAAAGCTGGCGAGGTGCTCGACGGCCTCAAACACTCGGTTTCATATACTACCAGATCTCCGCGGCCCGGCGAAATCCAGGATGTGCATTACACCTTTGTGGATCAAGACGAATTTAGAGAGATGATCGAAGGAGGGGAATTTATAGAGTGGGCTGAGGTACACGGCAATTTCTACGGCACCTCAAGGCAGCGGATTGAAGATATTATAAGCGCGGCAGATGATGTTATGCTTGATATAGATGTGCAAGGCGCGCGCCAGCTCAGGGAGCATTACCCTGAAAGTATTCTTATTTTTATACTGCCGCCTTCTATGTCTGTGCTTGAACAGAGGTTATTTAACCGCATGAGCGACTCGCGGGAGGTAATCGGGAAAAGGCTTCGCAAAGCCCGCGAAGAGATCAGCGAGTATAAATACTACGATTATGTTATAGTAAATGACCTGTTTGACGACGCATTTTCGACTTTTTCCTCAATAATCGAGGCCGAGCGGTCGAAAATAAATAAGATCGATACTGAATGGATAAGGGAACAATTTTTGAAGGAGGAGTAACGTGGACATTATAACGCTTCCAATCGAATACGATAAAAAGAAAATAGAGAGTAAATATCGTCTGGCAGTCATAGCTTCGCAGAGAGCGAGAGAACTGGCTTTTGGCGCCGAACCGCGCATTTCAAAGAAAGTGAAAAGGATAAGCACCCTGTCGCTACTAGAGACAATTGGTGGAGACATCAAGTTTCTTACGGGTGAAGATGCTGCGGTAGCACGCGAAAGGGCCGAGAAGATTGATTTCAGAAAATTGATAGAAGACAAAAGAAAATCCATTACGGACATCTCTGAATTGGAAAAGGATCTCAAGACCTATCTCCACGAAAGAGAGACTACCGAAAGGGTTCTTGAAGAGTTGTTCAGCGAAAACGACGAGAATTACGAGTCGTAGCCGGACATTTATTATGACGGCGGATGCGCTGCTCTCCGAAAACGGCATTGCATGAAAGGCAAGTCGATACTTGTGGGAGTGACAGGCAGCGTAGCTGCCTATAAGGCATTGGATCTTGTCAAGAGGCTTGGGAGTGACGGTGCTTCTGTAAATGTGATCATGACAGCTTCTGCGCAGCGCTTCATCACACCACTATCGATGCAAATCGCATCTCAAAACACAGTATATACCGATATGTTTGAACATCCCCTTTCTCATATCAGCCTTCCGGCTTGTGCAGATGCTTTTATTGTCGCCCCGGCATCGGCCAATATAATTGGTAAATATGCGAGCGCAATTGCAGACGACATGCTTAGCACTACATTGTTGGCGTATGATCGTAAAGTTATCCTGGCGCCGGCTATGAACTGGAGAATGTTCTCTAATCCAGTTCTGCAGAAGCAGCTAAACTATCTGGTTTCTCTCGGAGTGAAAACTGTTGGTCCTGAAAGAGGCAGCCTGGCTTGCGGCGAAGAAGGGATTGGCAGAATGGCAGATGTGGAAGCGATCATGGAGACCGTACATAGCGTCTTGACGCCGCCTGATTTTAAAGGTGAAAATATTTTAGTGACGGCTGGGCCAACCAGGGAGCATCTGGACCCGGTGAGGTTTCTTTCCAATAGGTCTTCAGGAAAGATGGGATATGCGTTGGCAAGAATTGCGGCGAGGCGCGGGGCAAATGTTACGCTTATAAGCGGTCCGGTGTCACTGCAGGCTCCGTATGGAGTTAGACTTGTTTCGGTTGAAACCGCTGCTGAGATGCAAAAGGCTGTATTGCAGCGTATAAGCGAGTCGTCCATATTGATAATGTGTGCTGCTGTGGCCGATTTCGCTGCGGAAAGAGAGGAGAAAACTAAGATCGAAAAGACGGATAGCATGACATTGAGCTTGAAGAAGAATCCCGACATCCTTTCAGCGGTTGCGTCTCTCGACAGGAGACCATTTGTCGTCGGATTTGCTGCTGAGACTGGTAGCCGTACGGAGCGGGCTAGAAAGAAAATGGATGCCAAGAAAGCAAATATGATAGTGTTTAACGATGTTTCGAAAAAAGGTGTGGGCTTTGACTCCGATACGAATGAAGTAATAATTCTGGATAGAAAGGGCGAAAAAGCGCTGCCGGTGATGACAAAGGACGAAGTGGCATCCGCTATCTTTGACCGCATCGCCGAATTGAGGAAAATATGAACGCTGATATTTTCATTGAGAAATTGAGGGAACGAGTCCGCAAAACGCCTGGATCGCCGCTCTTTCTATCTCTTGCTGAAGAATTGCAGAAAAGGGATGCACATGAGGAGGCCATTGCGGTACTTAAGTCCGGCATCGAGCAGTCACCATCGTTTGTTGCCGCAAAACTGACACTTGGTCGCTGGCTATTTAAGGAAGAGAAACTGGATGAGGCCAAGAAGGCTTTCTATTCTATCATTGAGCACGCGCCATCGGACAGATTTGCGGCACTTTATCTTAATGAGATCGAAGACAGGCTGTCGTCAGGAAAAGACGATGTCAGACGAAGGACCATAGACCGTCTCAATATATTTAGAGAGGCAATTCATAAAAGGTTCGAGACGGGATCGCCGGACGTCGGCCGGACGAAAGAAGGCTGATTTCGGCAGGCTGCAGCCGTGAAACATTTTAACAGGATACAAGGCTTGAAGGGCGTGATGAGGTCCAGGAAGGTTGACGCCCTGTTGGTTACAAATATACGGAATATCAGATACCTCACCGGTTTTACAGGTTCATCTGCTTTCGTTGTTGTCACTGAAGGGCGATCCTTTTTCTTTACCGACTTCCGTTATAAAGAGCAGGCCGAATCCGAAGTGCAGCATTGCGAGCTTAAACAGGAAAAAGGGAAAAGAATCGGGCTGATTAATAATCTGGTGAAGAGACTCGGAACAAAAGTATTGGGTTTTGAATCAAGTGTGTCATTTGATTTCTATCAGTCGCTGCGTAAATTATCAGTCGAACTTTTCCCCCTTGATGGAACTGTTGAAAAACTGAGGCTTGTCAAGGATTCTGATGAACTGGAAAATATTCAGGAGGCAATCAGGAGGGCTGAAGAATCCTTCGTTGCTATCAAGCCATATATAAAGCCTGGTGTGACTGAACGGGCCATTGCGCTCAGGCTTGAGAATGAACTCAAAAGAAGGGGATGCAAGCGCATACCGTTTGATATAATAATTGCTTCCGGAAAACACTCTTCGATGCCTCATGCGGGACAGACTGATAAAAAGCTTGAAAGGGGAGATTTTGTTATAATTGACTGGGGCGGCGAAGCTGGAGGGTATTATTCAGACATGACCAGAACCCTTTTGATGGCAGGTCAGGATATTGAGCGCAAGAGGCACATTTATAATATCGTCAATCGTGCAAGGGAAAAAGCCATAGCTGATGTCCGTGATGGCAAGAAGGGATCGGAAATAGACGCTGCTGCCAGACAGCATATAGTAAAAGCCGGCTATGGGCAGTATTTCGGACATGGAACCGGCCATGGGATAGGCCTTGATGTTCATGAGGCTCCTCGCATTTCATTGGCGGGGCGTGAGACGCTCAGCAGCGGAATGGTTTTCAGCATTGAACCTGGAATATACTTGCCGGGATGCGGCGGCGTGCGTATCGAGGATCTTGTTCTTGTTGATGGAGATAAGGGAAGAACATTGACCAAACTTGATAGAAAACTTGAAATAATATACAGATGATAGCTTAAGGGGGGGAAGATTTGATCAGTACTGCAGATTTCAGAAGGGGAGCAAAAATAGAATATAAGGGTGAGCCGTGCGAGATAGTGGATTTTCAGCATGTGAAGATGGGCAGGGGGGGCGCAGTTGTTCGTACCAAGCTCAAAAGCCTTAGGACAGGGAATGTGCTTGAAGATACTTTCAGATCTGGTGAAAAGTTCGACACGCCGCAGCTTGAAGAGAAGCAAATGCAATATCTATACGAACAGGATGACCTGCGTTATTTTATGGATACCGAGACATTCGAGCAGATTCCACTTACGGCAGCACAACTCGGCGATGCGATGAAATTCATCAAGGAGAACATGGTTGTATCCATTCTATATTACAAGGAACAGCCGATGAGCGTGGAGCCGCCGATGTTTGTCGAGCTTGCTGTGATTGATACTGAGCCCGCCTTTAGAGGAGATACTGCATCCGGCAGCAACAAGCCTGCCAAACTTGAAACAGGTGCGGTCGTTAAAGTTCCCTTTCATATTGTGATTGGCGACGTCCTGAAAATTGACACGAGGACCTGTGAATATATAGAGAAGGTGAAGTAATAGCTGCTGCATTTGCCGAGATAATCGGTGCTGCAAGCGCTGCTGATTACGGGTAATCCAACCGGAGGGACCAAATGGAAAATGAAGACTTGAAGGGCTTGATAGAACTTCTGAAAGATACCGACATTACGGAACTCCAGGTCGAAAAAGATGGAGTCAAGATAAAAATCAAGAGGGATAAGTATTTTGGACATCTCGAAGTTCAGCAACCCATGGTTGTTGAAAGAAAGACGCCTGCTGCTGAGTCTGCAACTGCAGTAGAAAAGGGGAGCCTTTTGACCATTACTTCACCGATAGTGGGAACTTTTTACAGAGCGCCCTCGCCTGACGCGGCGTCTTTTGTGGATATCGGCACGAAGGTGAAGAAGGGTCAGGTGCTTTGTGTGATAGAGGCTATGAAACTGATGAACGAGATCGAAAGTGAAGTTGATGGCGTCATTGCGAGCATACTTGTTGACAACAGCCATCCCGTTGAATACGGGGAACCTCTTTTCCTTATTGATACAGCGGTGTGATCATGACTATTTTCAAAAAAATACTCATAGCTAACAGGGGAGAGATTGCGGTCAGGATTATCAGGGCATGCAAGGACCTGGGAATAAGGACTGTTGCTGTTTTTTCAGACATAGAGAGGGAAGCGCTGCATGTAAAGTACGCTGACGAGGCGGTTTGTATTGGTCCAGCTAATGCAGCGCAAAGCTATCTGAATATTCCTGCGATTCTGAGCGCCGCAGACGTTACTGATTCTGAGGCTATCCATCCCGGCTATGGCTTCCTCTCGGAGAATCCTCATTTTGCGGAAGCATGTGCAACTTCCGGGATCACATTTATAGGACCGACATCGGAGAACATCAGGATTGGAGGAGACAAGGCAAAGGCACGGCAGGTAATGAAACGAAGGGGAATACCTGTTGTTCCCGGAAGCGACGGCCCAGTTCTATCAGAGGAGGCGGCGGTTAAAACTGCGAAGAAAATCGGCCTGCCCGTTCTGTTTAAGGCTTCAGCCGGCGGCGGAGGAAGGGGCATGAGGGTTGTTAGGGATGAGCAAGAGCTTCAGCAGGCGTTTCTAATGGCCCAGAGGGAGGCTCTCGCTGCATTTGGCAATGGTGAGCTATATGTGGAAAAATATTTGCCTTCGATACGGCATATTGAGGTGCAGATTATCGCAGATTCAAAAGGTGATGTTATCCATCTCGGTGAGCGGGACTGTTCAGTTCAACGAAGACATCAAAAGCTTATTGAAGAATCTCCGTCACCAATATCCACTGAAAAATTCAGAAAGCGGATTGGAGAATTAGCAGTCAGGGCGGCGAAGGCTATGAAATACAGGAACGTGGGAACCGTAGAGTTCATAGTCGACCAGGAGCAAAATATATATTTCATGGAAGTAAATACAAGGGTCCAGGTTGAACATCCGGTAACGGAGGAACTGACTGACATAGATATAGTCAAAGAGCAGATAAAAATAGCCGCCGGCATGCCATTAGTTTATAAACAGGGGCAGATAAAAGCGATTGGACATGCTATTGAGTGCCGGATTAATGCGGAGGATCCTGAAAAATTTATACCGTCTCCAGGGAGGATTACGTTCTTTCTTCCTCCGGGAGGTCCTGGCATAAGAGTCGACAGCGCGGCTTATACAGGCTGGATGGTTCCCCCGCATTACGATTCTATGATAGCTAAGCTGATAGCTTATGGAAAGACAAGAGACGAGGCTATAGCTCGTATGAGGAGAGCTCTCGACGAATTCAGGATCGAGGGCATAAAAACCACAATCCCGTTTCATAAGAAAATATTTAACCATCCTGACTTTATCAAAGGTCATTTTAATACCGACTTTCTTGAGAAAATTTCGATAGGAAAGAACGGCAATGGTTATACCACCCTTCCAGCAGGAGATGCCGAAAAGCCTTAGCCGTATTTGCCTAATTACTCCGGATGCCTATTATGACGGACTGATCGAGAATGCCGTGCGAACGGCACTAGATGCCGGCATCAGATGGGTGCAATACAGGAGAAAAGGCATAAATCGCAGACAACTATGCCATGAAGCAGACAGGCTTCGTGATTTGACAGCCAAATTTGGCGCTACGTTCATAGTCAACGATTATGTCGATATTGCTCTTGTTGTTGGCGCTGATGGCGTTCATATAGGGCAGGACGACTTGCCGCTGGCAGAGGCTCGTAGAATTGTCGGTGATAAAATCATTGGTGTTTCTACTCATAGCCTCACTGAGGCTGCAGAAGCTGATAGAGGCGGCGCAAATTATATAGGATTTGGTCCAATATTTCATACTTCGACAAAAGACGCTGGATTGCCGAAGGGCCCTGATGCAGTTACTATAATTTTAAAGGCTGTTTCCATCCCGGTTATCGGCATAGGTGGAATAACGTCAGATAATGTTGCCGCAGTCTTCAGAGCAGGCTGTCATGGCGTAGCCATATCATCAGGAATATTTCGGGGCGAAATCACAAATAATGTAAAGAATTTGCTGTATAATACGATTAATTACTAAGGCACCTGTTGATATTGTCAAAATTGACAATCGCTTGTAAACAGTGATATATTGTTGTTATAAAAAGAAAAGCCGTATTTCTTAAGTTTAATTTTGCATAGCCGATAAGACTTAGGATGTCGATCAGAAAAAAATTCCCATAACGAGGAGAGGGAAGATGGCAAAAGAGAAAATCGTCGTCATTGATGACAGCCCCATTGTCAGGAAGCTAGCTGAGTTAGCCCTCGAAGAGGAAGGCTACAAGGTATATACGGCAGAAGATGGCGAAGAAGGGTTGCGGATATCGGAAGAGATAAGGCCTTCGGTCATCCTTGTCGACTTTATAATGCCTCGCATTAGTGGATATCAGTTCTGCAAATCTGCGCGTGAGAATGAGTTGCTAAAGGATATCCCAATTATTCTCATCACCGGAAAGGGTGAGGATGTAGGCAAGAAATTCGAAGAGAAATTTGGTGTGGTTGATTACTTTATCAAACCGTTTAAGTCAGAAATGCTTGTTGAGAAGGTCAATTCTATAGTAAATGCGCAGAGGGTCTTGGCTGAATCCCCGGAATCTCATGTAGTTGCAGAAGAAGCTTCTATGCCTAAACATGATATTGAAACGCCTGTTTTTTCATTTGATGAAATGGCCACAGGAGAGGCAGCGGGAATTGCCGGTGTTGCAATGACTGGTTTGACCGAAGAGGCGGCAGAGCCTGTTCTCTCTCTTGCCGATGAAGAGAACGCCGGCGTTGCGGGTCTCGAAGAGCCATTAGGTTCTGATGCAATTGAGGAAATCCCTGAATTTTCTTTTGATTCTTTGGAATCTAAGGAAGCGCCTGAACTTGAAAGCCATACGCTGGCTGATCCGGAACTCGCTTCTCATGAGTTTGATTTTAATCTGGAAGGATTGACACCACAGGATATTGAATTGGTAGAAGAGCCAGAGGTTATTCCTCATAAAGCAGAAATACCTGCTGCATATGACTTTGACGCCATATATCAGTTTCAGCCTGCTGCAGCGGTTGAGGAATTGGCTGCATCATCACCAGCTTCTTTTGCCGGTCATAATATAACTCTAAGCGAAGATGAGATCGAAAGGGTTGTAAGAAGATGTTTTGCAGTAGAATTGCCCGTGCTGATCCAAAACAGTATGACTGACATTCTTAAACAGCATGGCGTAATCAAGCCGTCGACGATAGTGATTACGGGCAATCTTGATAGCATCTGTGTATGCGAAGCGCTGATACTTGTTTCCAAACAGCAGTTGACTGGCAGATTTTTTGTGTTTTCAACGGGTGGCAGCGCTGAAGTCTATTTTGACAAAGGCAGGATTATTTATGCACTCACCAGCAGGAAAGGCAAGATCCTGATGACTGGCCAGTCGGTGGCGTCGTTGGAATCAAAAGAAAATATCCATGAGAGCATATTAGAAACGCTGTCTTTAATCGGAGACCTTAAAACTGGCAACTTCTTTTTTGAAAAAATGTCCACACCAGCTGCACTTAGTGGTATCTCACAGGGCAAGAATGTTGTGTCTTTGTTACTGGAAAGCCTGAGACGGCGTTCTGATGTGGCTGAAATTATTGCGGGCAGCGTATTTATTAAGGGAATAAGCGATGCAGCTGCACATGAGTGCGGGCTGAATGAGGAGGAGGGAAGGATTTTCTCGCACGTCGATGGAAATAACAATGCCTCTCAGATAGCTTCGCGTGCAGGAATAGAATTGTCTCAAGCGCTGAATATATTTGACAGATTAATTAAAGTCGGTGTGCTGAGATATCAAGGAGGAGTTTAATGGCGAAGATTTTTATAGCCGAGGATAGCGCGACTGACCTGAAGTTTATAGAGTCCATTCTCTCTGACAAAGGCCATCAGATTAGCATAGCTATGGATGGTGAGGAGGCGGAAAAGATCATCAAGAGCCAACAGTTCGATGTCATTATTCTTGATGTTGTCATGCCTAAGAAGAACGGCTATCAGATCTGCCGCTGGATAAAGAGGGACGCAAAACTCAAAGATACTCCTGTTATAATGGTTACGTCAAAAAATCAGGAGGCAGATAAGCTTTGGGGCAAACAGCAGGGTGCAGACATTTATCTAACTAAACCTTACGAACCGAATGAACTGCTTTTTGCAGTCAACAAATTTCTGAGCCGATGAAAAAAGACGACATGCACGAAGGAGTAAAGGGCGAAAAAACCTATTGCGTTTTTGGCGTTGGGGAAAGGGAGTTCTTACTGCTTGCGGAGGATGTCAGAGAGGTTGTTGATATAGCAAGAATATTCCCGATTCCTGGTGCTCCTGATTATGTCTATGGCGCCCTGCCTTTAAGAGGTAAAATCATACCGGCAGTAGACCTGTCCAAGATATACCCTATCGAAAAGCCATCTTATACTGCTCCTAAGTTGCTAATTATCGATGTTGAGAATGAAAACATAGGATTCCTCTCAGAAACTTCTCCCTTTTTCGTGACTTTTGATGACGACATAGTAGTTGATGATCTGATCGACATCAGAAATTTCTTCGAGACTTACCGTATCAAGACTATGGGCTATGGGAAAAACTGACCGATCTGAGCTTCTGGAGTATTTTCTCGCCGAGGCTGAAGACTACTTAAACATTCTTAGCCGAGGTATCCCGCAACTCTCAACTGCAACTAACAGGAGCGCTCTTTTAGAGGAGCTATTCAGAGCCGCTCATACGCTGAAGGGCGCTGCCGCAATTGTGAAACTTACTGTTACCAGCCAGCTGGCTCATTCTATGGAGGATATTCTTGAAACTTTCAAGAACCGAAGGCTGAAGGTTGACAAGGACGTTGTCGAATTGCTGATTTCCATGCTGGACGCCATAGCGGCTATCGTGCGAGATATTTCCGCCGGTAAAAGAGAAACTGAAGGAGTGGATAAGAAGTTTAGTGATCGAGTTGCAGAAGTGCTTGCCCGCGCATCAGGACCTGCAATAAGCGACGAAGAATTAGAGGCTGAAGTCGAACGTGCAGAGGAGGCTCTTACCTCATCCGAGACCATAGTTCCAGATTTAGAGCCTGCTGTTCACATAGCTGCTTTTGAACAACCGGCGCCCAGTTCAGCGAGTATTGCCGGGATTGTATCAGACAGAAAAGACATCATCAAGCCTGTTGAGAAGATAGAAGATCTTCCAGGCAGGAGGAAAGATGATGTGGAGTATTTCTTCGGAAACTTCGTTAGAATTGACCTCAGGAAGATTGAGGATATGTTTAACCTCATTAGCGAAGTCACTATAATGAAGAACGCCATGATGAAGAAAACAAAGGGAGCCGGAGAAATTTCAGAGGCAGTGCTTTTTGCGGGCAGAAAGCTCCTGGAAGAGGTGAATTCATTTTCTGAGCGCCATGCATTTACAATAACAGAAAATGTTAAATACGCAGACCCTCTTTTCTCTGAATTCGGTGAACTGCAATTTGACCGTTATGATGAGCAAAACCTTTTCTCCAGAAAACTCCAGGAGATGACCGAAGATATTACCGAAGCGTTGAAAGAGTTAATGCAGTTTTATGGCGATTTCCAGGAAGATATTAAGTCACTCGATAAGACTGTACGCTTCCTGAGGTCGGACTTGTCAGAGTCGAGAATGATTGATATCGGCAGGCTCTTTCAACGATTCGTCAGGCCTATTAAAGAGCTTGCAAAGGAGTATGATAAACGGATAGACTTTCAAATTTCAGGCCAGAGTACAAAGATAGACCGTGTTATTTTTGAAAACCTCTTTGACCCGCTTATGCATATGATCAGAAATTGTGTAAGCCACGGCATAGAAAGAGGCGATGAGCGCATTAAATGCGGCAAGCGAAAAGACGGCATGATTTCTCTGTCTGCGCGGCGTGAAGGAATTAATATCATCATAGAAATTAAAGATGACGGTGCTGGCATAGATGCAGATAAGGTCCTGGAAGCGGCGATAAATCAGGGTCTCGTTAAGTCTGATGCAAAGCTCTCACGTGAAGAGATACTTGCACTTATATTTTTGCCCGGCTTCTCGACTGCTGGAGGGACTGATATGACTTCCGGCAGAGGCGTAGGAATGAACGCAGTCCGCAGGCAGATAGCCAATATAAATGGTACGCTTGAAATGAGCACTGAAGTCGGCAAGGGCACAACATTTCGTATCAAAGTCCCTTCATCCCTGGCTGTTAATAACGTCATAGTATTTGCTTACGGAGAAATAGAATTTGTCATGCCGACAAGTCTTGTAGAAGAAGTGGTTCAGTACGAGCCAGTTGAGACCCAGTCTGACGATTCTGTAGAAACTGTAACTATGGTTAATTACCGCGGTACTCCAATTCAAGCAAAGAGATTGTCAGACATTTTTTATATATCAGGTAATGGACATGCTGACAAGAAAGATAATTTTGTTATTGTCTGCAGCATTTCCAATAGAAAAGTTGGGCTTGTAGTAGATAATGTATTGTTCCAGGAAGAAGCCATCATTAAACCAGTCAATCGTTTTCTTGAAGGGCTTACAATATATTCTGGCGTTACTATTTCGGGTGAAGGCAAAGTTCGTCTGGTACTCAATCCGCTGAAAGTCTTCGAGGAGGAAACGAGGACCTTCATGATTACGCCGCCAGAAGTCGATAATTTTGAAGGTAGGCGCGTTCTTGTTGTCGATGATTCACTGAGCGTAAGGAAATACCTAAGCTCTTTCTTGACGGCAAGGAATCTCAGGGTTCTGGCTGCCGCTAATGGTAGTGAGGCGTTAAAGACACTTGAAGAAAACGAAGTTGATCTGATTATCACTGACCTTGAAATGCCGATCATGCACGGTTATGAGCTTGTCAGCCGTTTGAAAGCTTCAAGTCGATGGAGCGGAATTCCAGTCATTGTCTTGACATCCCGCAGTACGGAGAAACATAAAGAGAAGGCTCTGGAACTTGGCGCGGATGAGTATCTCGTGAAGCCATTCGATGAAAATAATCTTATGAGCTGTCTCCGGAAATTTTCATTACTGCCTGCTTGAGAGTTAGCCTGATGTTTAATAAAAAAAGGCCGGTTGTAGGTCAACCGGCCTTTTTTTATTGGCAATTAGAATTTAAAACGTGCTGTTGAAGTCAGAAGAGACTTAGAAGAATCAGACAATACCGTAGAGATTTCAGTCAGGTCATGAACAATATTCAAGACCTCCTGAGATATACGCTGGACTTCTTCCATTGATAGAGAGACTTTAGTAGTGATGCCTTTTTGCTCATTAGTAGCCGAATCGATCTCTGTTGTTATTGAGCCGATATTCTTGATGATAGTTTCAATCTGTCCAAAAATAGTGCCGGTATCGCTAGCCATATTAGTCTCCATCTCGACATAATTTGTTTCCTCTTCGAGATGCTTTGTTACAGTGGCGGCTTCGGTCTGAATTGCTCCGATGATGTCAGTAATTTGTTTTGTAGACTTGGACGATCTTTCAGCCAATCCTCTGATTTCGTCTGCTATTATGACAAAGCCTTTGCCTTGCTCACCGGCTCGGGCTGCTTCTATTGATGCATTGAGTGCCAGGAGGTTTGTTCTATTAGCGATTTCAGATATCAACTGAGAGATAATACCGATTTCCATTAGCTTCTCGGCCAGCAGCTTCATCCTCTTATTTATGGCTTGTACTGTTACTCTGATGAGCTGCATTCCATTGATAGAGTCCGACACTATTTTGCCACCTCTATTGATAGCGGTGAACGCATCTTCTGATATCCGCTGCGCAACTTTAGTCTTTTCAGCTATCTGACCAGCTGAATCAGCCGACGCCTTGACCGCTTCCGAGGCTGTCTTAACTTCAGTCTTTTGCATATCGGCGCCTGTCTCCAATTTTGCAATGATATCGGCAAGGGACTGGCTGCTGTTATTCGCCCCTTCAGCAGATTCCTTAACCGCCTTGATATGGACTGCAAGCCCTTCGACCATCAGGTTGAATGCGTCAGCCAGCGATCCGAAAATATCAGGGGTAACCTCAGCCGTCTGCGACAAGTCTCCTTCCGAAGCAGCACTCAAGATGTTGAGGAATCTGATGATGTCATTCTGCATCTTCTTCCTCTCCTCTTCCGTCTGAATCAGAACAGTCATTCTATCCATGGTTTCATTGAATGTTTCTGCTATATCATAGAATTCATCACGGGAATTGATTTTTATCCTGTCTGCGTAGTTACCTTTCTTGACATTATTGATGACAGTTTCAATGGCTGAAAGGGGTTTGACTATGACAGCACGTACCCACACCAGGTTGATGATAAGCAAAAGAATTATACCAATGCCGGTAGCAATCAATACGACATTTCTAACTGTAGCTATTTGTGTCTTTACATCGTCAACGTAAATTCCGCTTCCGATAATCCATCCCCATGGTTGATAGAGCTTGACATAGGATATTTTTGGGACAGGTTTTGTTTGACCCGGCCTCGGCCAATCGTAATCCACAAATCCGCTGCCTTTCTCTTTGCATACGTTGACCATTGCTACAAACAGTTTTTTGCCGTTGGGGTCTTTATAATCGTTCAGGTCCTTGCCATCCAGTTGAGGCTGAGTCGGATGCATTATCATAATCGGCTGCATATCGTTGATCCAGAAATACTCGTCTTTTTTATAGCGGAGTTCTTTTATCCTGGCAACGGCACGCTTTTGCGCTTCTTCAATGCTGAACTCGCCCTTTTTTGCACGGGCATCATATTCATATATCAGATTATAAGCTATATCAACAACACTCTCCGTCTGGCTTCTTTTTTCCTCCATAATTCTTGAAGCCAAAAGCGGCAAGAAATAAAGGCTTATGCCGAGGATCAGCACAAGAATAGTAAAGAGGGACATACTTATGACCTTGGTTGATATTTTCCAATTCTTATAATTTAATATCGACATGAGGTCCCCTCCGCAAAACAGAAATATTATGTAGCCACATATTCTCTCCTCACTATAAATAATTTAAGAAAAGAACTGCGAATTAAAACCAATAAGCCAAATCCTACATTAACGTCATATGTTTGTCAATGAAAGAACCTGAAAATTGCAGGTTATCAATCCTCAAATGTAACACGCAACACTTCTTCGATAGATGTGACACCCTCGATAACTTTTTTGGCGCCGCTCTTGCGAAGAGTGGATAACCCCAGATTCATGGCTTCACGCTTAATATCAATGGCAGACGCTCCCTGGAGTATCAACTCTTTAAGCTCATCTTTTACAGGCATTATTTCGTAAAGGGCTATTCTGCCCCGATAGCCGGTGTTATTGCAATGGGAGCAGCCTGCACCGCGATAGCATTTAAATTGGCCGATTTCGTCTGCAGGGAACCCCATTTTGAAAAGTGTGGTGTCACTCACCTTGTGTTCTTCCTTGCACTCGGGACAAATCTTTCGTGCCAGCCTTTGAGCTACAATGAGAATTACAGAGGAAGAAACCAGGAAGGGCTCTATGCCCATGTTTACAAGCCTGGTTATAGTGCTCGGCGCGTCGTTGGTGTGGAGTGTGCTTAGCACCAGATGACCTGTAAGGGCCGCTTTAATTGCAATTTCAGCGGTTTCGAAATCTCTTATTTCTCCTACCATTATGATGTCAGGGTCCTGTCTGAGGAAGGATCGCAGCGAGGCCGCAAATGTCAGTCCTATTTCATCTTTCATTTGCACCTGGTTGATGCCGAAGAAGTTATATTCCACCGGGTCTTCAGCGGTCATTATGTTTACACCGGGCTTATTTAATCTCTGCAGGGCTGAATATAGCGTTGTTGTTTTACCACTTCCGGTTGGTCCGGTAACCAGTATCATTCCATAGGGCTTTTCAACGGCTTCGAGAAAGTCTACAAGCGGCTTTTCGTCAAATCCGAGCTTCGATAGATCTAATTGCAAACTGGACTTATCAAGAATTCTGAGCACTACTTTTTCGCCGTATAGAGTGGGCAAGGTAGAAACGCGGAAATCAACCTCTTTTTTCTTTCCGAATTTCAGCTTAATCCTGCCATCCTGAGGCAATCGTCTTTCAGAAATATCCAAATGCGCCATTATCTTAACTCTGGAAATTATGGCGTTCTTAATCTTTGTGGGCAGCCTGAGACCGGAATGCAAAACCCCATCAACCCTATATCTTACCCTCAGCATTTCTTCAGACGGCTCGATATGTATATCGCTTGCCCTGGATTTGAGGGCATTAAATAAGACATTATTGACAAGTTTAATAATAGGGGCATCGACATCGACCTTCCCCAAAGCATCTTCTTCATCTTCAATAACAGTAATTTCGTCCAGTGCGCTGCCGATAACTTTTGACAGATCTTCTTCAACGAAGGTTTTTTCTTCAGAAAGCTCACGGTCTTCATCGAGCTTCTCATCCGCTAAATAATTCATCTCCTGAATGAAGGCTCGGTCCTCGGCAACATTCTTTTCTTCATCTGCTGTTGCCTGGGAAAGTGCAGTCTGCCCGCCATTCTGCCCCGGAATATATCGGGGCATGGATATTCTTCTGGATGAGTCTATCTTATCACTTGACGAATATTGGGCTTCCACAGCATCCATTATTGCTGATTCGGAAGCGACATACAGTCGCAGCTTCATACCGGTAAGAAAGCGAATATGATCTATTGCGAAGTTATTGGAAGGGTCTGCAACTGCAACTTTCAGTTCGCCGGCTGTGTAGGAAAGCGGAATAAGCTGGCATTTCTTGGCGGTTTCATATGGAACAAGCTTTAATGCCGTTTTATCTATTGTAGTGGCGGCAATATTGACAGGCGGGACCCCATATTGCTTGCTTAAAATCATTGTAAGACTCTCTTCGCTGATGAATTTTAGCTTCAGCAGCACCGTACTCAGTTTCTGCCTGTCTCTCTTTTGGACCTTTAGTGCTTCGAGAAGCTGTTCCTCAGTAATCAGCTTAGACTGCAGAAGTAAATCGCCAAGCGAAGATGCCCCTACAATACCCATAGATTACAATAACTCAATCCCGATATATTGTCAAACATGTATAGTATATCGGGAAATTTTGCAAAACCTTGACAGTGCTTGCCCTGAAAGTGACAATATACTGTATTGCAAGTATTACTTGAAGATGTGATTAATCAATAGCATGAGGGGGCAAATATGTCTGTTTCTTTGGCGGCACGTGTCTTGGTTATGACGGTAATATTATTAGTTGCCACAGCTGCGGGCTGTCAGAAAAGCGAACAGGCAATCAGAATAGGGATCGCTGGCCCTATGACAGGTCCAGATGCAAAAATGGGGACCGATTTTAAGAACGGAGCTTCCATCGCAATTGAGGAATGGAATTCGGCGGGAGGAGTTCTTGGCAAGAAAATAGAAACTGACATTGAAGATGATCAGTCTGACCCAAAACAGGCGGTCGCAATAGCTAATAAACTTGTGAACGAAGGTGTAATTGGCATTATAGGGCATTTTAACTCAAGCTGCTCTATACCCGCATCGGATGTGTATGAGCGGGCTGGAAAGCCGATGATAACGCCGGCATCCACAAACCCGCAATTGACAGGAAGAGGTTATAAAGGCGTATTCAGAGTTTGCGGCACGGATGATCAACAGGGAAGGGTTGCCGCGGGGTTTGTCAGGGACAGGCTTGGATTGAAAAAAATTGCTGTCATTCATGACAAGACAACTTATGGACAGGGCCTTGCTGATATTTTCAAAGATGCGTTGGGCAAGGGCATAGAAGTGACGTATTATGGTGGTATCACTAAGGGCGACAAGGATTTTAAGACAGTGTTGACATCTGTTAAACAGAAAAATCCGGAACTTATTTTCTTTGGCGGCACTTATGCCGATGCGGGATTACTTGTAAAGCAAGCGCGGGAAATAGGCATAAGCGTTCCATTTATGAGCGGAGACGGTACTATAGATCAGAAGTTTATTGAAATCGCTGGTGACAAGGCGGCTGAAGGCACCTACCTTACATTTAGCCCGGATCCAGCCCACATCTCATCAGCCAATGGATTCATTGAAAAATATAAGAAAAAGTATGGTGAGCTAGGTCCGTATTCGATTTATTCCTATGTGGCTATGAACATTTTACTTGATGCAGCGAAAAGTGCCGGAACAGCAGACGGTAAAGCAATTATAAACAAACTCAGGACTACTGATTTTTCTACAGCTCTGGGCCGGATAAAGTTTGACGAAAAGGGGGATGTATCAGTGGCGCCATACATTGTCTGGATCACCAGAAACGGGAAGTTTGAAGAGTTCTTCAAATAGCTTGATTCAAAGGAGTTTGCTTCACCATTTTATTTGACTTTATTACGTTTGAGAAAGTATAATTTCGTTTCCAGTAATCGTTGATTCGGAGGTTATAATGAGCACTTATACTACTTATAATCCGCATCGTTCCAGGAGAAAGAAAACCCATGGGTTTTTAACCAGGATGAGCACAAGAGGCGGTAGAAGAATAGTAAAAAACAGACGGGCGAAGGGAAGATCACGCCTTGCCGGTTAACCGATAATCACAAGTGAAGGAACTTTTCATAGGCTTTGTCAGGCTATACCGGTATCTGATATCGCCCATGCTGCCAAGAAGTTGCAGATTCGTTCCTACATGTTCAGAGTATTCCATCGAAGCTGTACAGAGATATGGTGTTGTTAGAGGTGGGATGCTTAGTGTGAGAAGAGTATTGAAATGCCATCCTTTCCATCCCGGTGGATATGATCCGGTGCGATGAATAAGAAATAGAGGACCAGCAATGGAAAGAAATACGCTGATTGCCATCATATTATCCATTTTTGTCCTTATAGGATTTCAGTTCCTGATTAAGGAGACAACGCCCCCTACTCAACAGCCGCAAGCTTCTATCAAAGAAGAGCAAAAACCGGCGCAAGGTGAGCAGCCGGCACAGCTTCCGTCAGTACCTGTTCAGGTTGCCAAGCCTGCGGCACACTCTCCTGAAAAAATCATTACAGCAGAAAACGATCTCTATAAAGCCGTTTTTACCACCCGTGGTGCTACCATCAAGCGGATCGAGCTGAAACAATTTACAAATGATAAGGGTGCGCCTATAGTATTAAGCGGCAATGACATGCTTCCTGCTTTAGCCATTGGGCTGGACGAGGGCTTCCAATTCGCCGATGCAGACTTTTCAGTTTCAGGCTCCGATATCAAGCTTGACCCTTCTAATAAGACCGCCAGTTTAGTATTTGAATTCAAATCTGCAGGTGTATCCATTAGCAGGACTTTTACATTCAGTCAAGGGGATTATTCAATAGGATTAAAAGATGACGTTAAGGGCCTGGAATCCTATGTTGTGACTCTTGGCATGGATCTTGGCATATTCGATAAGACAACCGCTGATCATCACGGTCCGGTCATACTTAAAGACGCCGACAGAATAGCTATCAAACCGCAAGATGTTAAGACAATGCGGGTTGAGAAGGAAGGCATCAAATGGGTTGCACAAGAGGATAAATATTTTACATCTTTTATAGTCCCCAAAACAGCAGTTATAGAAGCCCACGCTTGGGCTAAAGACGGCAATGCTCTGGTGGACCTGAAGATGAAAGGTGGCGAGAACTCATATCTAATCTATGCAGGTCCTAAAGAATATGACATTCTGGAAAAATACCATTCAGGAATGGAGCATGTTATTGACTTTGGCTTTTTCTCAATCATAGCCAGGCCACTCTTCTGGTTTCTGAAATTCCTGTACTCCCTGTCTCACAATTATGGTATTGCAATCATATTGCTTACAGTCATAACAAGGATACCGTTTTTCCCTCTTATCAGTAAGGGGCAGAAGTCTATGAAAAAGCTTGCTGAAATACAACCTAAGATGGCAGAGATCAGGGAAAAGTTCAAGAATGACCCGCAGCGCATGCAGAAAGAGATGATGGACCTTTACAAGACCCATAAAGTGAGCCCAATGGGTGGATGTCTCCCGATGCTCTTGCAGATGCCGGTATTTTTTGCTCTATATTCCATACTGTCTACAGCAATAGAACTAAGACATGCACCCTTTATGTTATGGATCAAGGATCTTGCCGCGCCAGATACTTTATTTGGTCACATACCCAGCCAGATCCCATTATTGGGAGGGTTTGCCCTGGGGCCTTTGCCTCTGCTGATGGGTGCCACTTCATTTATACAGCAGAAAATGACACCTTCCACAGCTGATCCCCAACAGCAGAAAATTATGCTTCTGATGCCGGTCATGTTTACATTCATCTTTCTCAATTTTTCATCTGGTCTTGTGATATATTGGCTTGTGAATAACCTTTTAAGCATAGCGCAGCAATTTTATATCAACAAGAAAAAGGATTAGCCGACTGGCCTTGTGCTGACCAGCACTTGTGACGATATCTGTACCATTGTCTCCAAATGAACTTTCCTGATGATACGATAGCAGCTATTTCTACGCCTGCCGGCGAGGGAGGCATAGGCATTGTTCGCCTCAGTGGTAAAGATGCTGTGTCGATAGTCAGCATGATATTTATTCCATCACAAGACAGACCATTACTGAACCTGCGTTCGCACTCAATCATTCATGGTTTCATTTGCGATCCCATAACGGCTGAAAAGCTGGACGAAGTGCTTGTAACCGTGATGAGAGCACCGAAGACATACACGCGAGAAGATATTGTAGAGATTAACTGTCATGGTGGAATGTTGCCTCTTGGACGAGTATTGCGTTTAGCAATCAGCCGAGGGGCGAGGCTAGCTGGACCTGGAGAATTCACGATGCGTGCCTTTCTGAACGGACGTATTGATTTGTCTCAGGCAGAGGCCGTCATAGATGTAATAAAAGCCCGTACGGATAAAGCCGAGAGAATGGCGCTCCAGCAATTGGAAGGGAGGCTGTCTGCTGAAATAACGGATCTAAGAGACGAACTGACCGAAGCTTGTGCACTCGTTGAAGCGTATCTGGATTTTCCGGAAGAAGATATTAATGTTCTCGATAGGGCGGGTCTTATCTCTGCAATATTGACTTTATCGGACCGATTGAACAAGCTTAGCCTTAGTTTCAATGAAGGACGACTGCTGCGCGATGGTGCCGCAATGGCGATTGTCGGCAAACCCAATGTTGGCAAGTCTTCACTGCTCAATACTCTTTTGAAAAAAGATCGGGCTATAGTGACTGAGTTGCCGGGAACAACTAGAGATATCATAGAGGAGAGCCTGAATATCGGAGGCATTCCAATACGAATAATGGATACCGCCGGCTTGAGAGAATCTAGTGATCTTGCCGAGGCTGAGGGAGTTAAAAGGAGTCTTGCCGCAATCCAAGGTGCGGATATTGTCCTTGCCGTTTTTGATTCATCGATGGCACTTGACGAATCGGACCGCAGGGTTATCGAAAGAATGAGCGGCAAAAAAAGTATTGTGGTCGTCAATAAGTGTGATATACGCTCCCGAGATTTCGAGTTTGATGATTCTGAGTTGCAAGACTTTCCATCTGTTGGAATTTCTGCCCTCAGAGGTGATGGTATGGATAATCTCAAGGGTATAATCATAGCATCACTTGTCTCGAATAAAGCTGTTTTTGGACAGGACGGTGCTGTTGACCTGATTGTGACGAACATCAGGCACAAGCAGCTTCTGGACAGTGCACTCGCGGCTTTAGCTAAAGCAAGGGAAACTTTTGAGCATGAGGAACCGCTCGAAGTAACTGCGCTTTTCTTGCGCGAAGCGCTAGATAGTCTTGGTGAAATTATAGGGGTTGTTACTACAGAGGATATCCTCAATAAGATATTTGCTGAGTTTTGTATCGGGAAATAAATAGTTCAGGTGGTATTGTATTTGTAATAAACTCAGTCAAAATTAGCAATAGTCTCTTTCAAAATTGGAGCTATGCGTTTACAGGTGAATGTCATTAAGTCCTTGCTCAATATTATCCGTACGGAAGGTTCTGATATCCATTTTTCAGCAATTACCGGATTTCGTGAACCGTTAAGTATTTTCCCATAATCCAGAGTGTCCTGCCGCATAATTTTGTCAAAATATGCAAGAAGCGAATCTTTTACTAAATCAATTAAATAAGCATAGAAATCATCACTTTTAGCTCTCACAGAGGCAAATGATTCGTCGAACGGTTCCAAGGCTTTCAAAACGTCAAAAATGGAGAAAATCGTATCATCTCCACCTCTATATACAACTACAATACGTGCGTTATAGTTCGCGCCGGCCGTATCATGCCTAATAGCGTCAATCGACGCGATCTTAATCATATTGCCGCCTCTAGTTTTGAGCCATGAAAACATTTATCTTCTCCAGTAATTATTTAAGTGAAAACTTGTCTTGATGCCTCACCAAATTACACTTTATCTAGCATTATAATATACGTTAGCATTAAATAGCGCTTAGCTTAATACAGTCTTGCAAGATATGCCACATATACTATTAATAAAATTTCATAAGGTCAGCTGACACGCATCCCCGCCGATCTTGCAATAGCGATACCGGACTGACAATCTTATAAACGACAATTGAAAAGCAGCATACAGGTCGTTCCGAGTGCATGGGGCAGTGTTAATGGATTTTCATATCAGGCTATTATATATGTTCAAGGCCTCTTAGTAGATCAGGCAGCAGTTCTAAAATGCATGCACTCAGGCTCATCAATAAGTATCCTGTGTTTTTCAACACATGTACTTCTGCGGTTTTCAGCTAACTCCATCGAAAGGATGCGTATTGATAAGAAGAATAAGCCGGCAACCACAAGACCGCACAACGCAAAGACTACTACAAGTGAGTGTGCCTCTTTGATCACTGCGATTGCAAGTGCAACTGAAAGTGCAAGCTCGCCTATCAGGGTCAAAAGGATCATTGCGCTTGCTGTGCCAATCATGCAGATATTTAGAATGCTGTATCCTGCTGCTGGGTTGCTTTTCATTGTTTTGCTCCTTGAGAAGAATTCAATGCAAAGTCTCTCTATATAAAATTTACACCGTCTGAGACCTGACCTCTGTGATGAGTATCACTGGAAACAGCATTTATACGAGCAAGGTTTAATAAATACTGACTGGGGAATTAATTAGGATATTTGAAGAAATGCTTCCAGTAGAAGAAGTAGCATGCTTAAAACAAGTTTCACTTATGCCTTTTTATGAGGGTAAGTCTTGGCGACTAATAATGATTGAGGCGGGAGTGCGTTAACTTATGATATACGATTGCTGTGATTAGAGAACGGGCGCGGTTGTATCCGCGCCCGTTCTCGCATGGCATATGACTATTTCTTTTCAGGTGACGGTGCTGCTTTTTCCGGTGCTTTTTCTGGTGCTGCCGGCTCTGTTCCTCCGATTTTAATTTTCGCCATGTTTTCTTTGTTCACTTCGACCTTGTAGTTCTTCTTCAGACCTTCTATAAACTGTTCAAGGTTATCCTGCTGTTTCTTAGCCATGAGCTGCTGGCTTATTGCGCCCTTGATTTTATCAAAATCGAGTGCTGTTCCCTTTATGTCTGTAGGCACTATTATATGAATGCCGTCCTTTAACGGAATGGGCATACTAATTTGATTCTTCTTGAGCCTGAAGGCAACCTTTTCCAGGTCAGGATTCATCTCACCCTTCTTGAATAACCCCAGGTCTCCACCAGACTTTGCTGATGTCTTATCTATAGAGACTTCATCGGCAAGCTTGTTGAAGGGTTCTCCCTTTTGTAGACGCTCATAGACTTTCTTTGCGTCATCTTCTGTCTTAACGACAATCTGACTCAGCCTAATCGCGTTGGGTTGGATGAATTCGTCCTTATGAGCATCGTAATAGTCCTTGACTTCCTTATCAGTGACTTGCGGCAGGGATTTCAGCTCCTTTTCCAGCAAACGGGTGATCAGAGCGTTCTTTTTGGCTTCTTCGAATTTCCTCTGAAACTCTTCATCTTTATCAAGGCCTCTTTTCTTGGCTTCCGCATATAAAAGCTCCTTCTTCACCAGTTCATCCACAAGGCGGGAAGTTCCCTCCTGGCCTTTGAAAAATTCCCTCGCGAATTCGGGCAGAGCGTTAATTTCCTGTTCAATATCTTTTGTCGTAATGACGCTGCCGTCAATTTTGGCTACAACTTCTCCTTGTTTTTTACTGTCTACACCCTGCGAGCAGGACATTAGCAGTCCTAGGCAAAGCAGAAGCAAAACATATTTCTTCATTAGTTATCTCCTTCGCAGATTAATATCTTCAAATCTAACATATTTCTATTGCATTGTGCATTAAACCGAGGCGCAAAATGCCGTTTTTCTTAACAACATAATGATTTGGCATAGGTAGAAATTTACGAATGAGCCTCTTTTGCCGTAAACTGACAGATAAGTTAAGAAATTTGTTGACACTTTATATTTATATTAGCGCATTTCCCTGTTGAGAATTGATCAAGTCAATAATATCAACTGGATTAAATTGTTTTTTCCTAATTCAACATGGCCGGACCTGATTTATGAGCAGGCGCTATGTTAGATTAAATAAAAAATAATCTCGGGAAGGGTTGAGATGAAAGGCAAGATCGTTTCAATTAATATTAGTCAGAAGAAGGGCGAAAGGAAGAACCCGGTACAGGAAGCCGTGATCAAGGAAAATTTCGGTATTGAAGGTGATGCTCATGCATCATCTGAATGGCGACGCCAAGTGAGTCTGCTAGCAGTTGAGAGCGTGCGCAAAATGCAGGATATGGGTCTCAATGTCAAACCCGGCGATTTTGCTGAAAATATCACAACAGAAAATCTTGACTTATTGGCCATGCCGCTCGGCACCAGGCTCAGGATCGGCAAAGACGTGATTGGCGAAGTAAGCCAAATCGGTAAGGTCTGCCATTCTCGATGTGCTATTTATGAACAGGCGGGTGACTGTGTGATGCCGAAAGAGGGCATATTCATCTGGGTTTTAAAAGGCGGCACTATAAGAGTGGGGGATGAGATTGACGTGTCGCTTCGCGAAGATTTAGATATTGTTAAACAAAGATTATGATGATAACTGTTGCAGTCCTTACTTTGAGCGATAAAGGCTCAAAGGGCGAGAGGATCGACGAAAGCGGTCCGGCAATTGCTGATATGCTGAAAGGCGTCGGCGAAGTTAGATATTACGATATTCTTCCGGACGAACGTGATCTTATTAGAGAGCGGCTTATTTTTTATAGTGGCAAAGTCGACCTAATCCTAACTACTGGAGGCACAGGACTTGCCCCACGCGATGTCACTCCAGACGCAACTCTAGATGTCGTCGAGCGGGAGATACCGGGTATCGTCGAAGCTATGCGGGCTGAAGGGTTCAAGAAGACTAAGCATGCAATGCTTTCCCGAGCCGCAGCTGGAGTGCGCGGGCATACACTTATCGTGAATCTTCCTGGAAGCCCTCGCGCTGTTCGCGAAAATCTGGCTGTGATCATTGATGCTTTGCCACATGCTATAGAAAAGATCAATGGCGACCAGGGCGATTGCGCCCGTTGATGGTGTTCTGAATGCAAAATGTCTCATACCCTCTTGCATTTCTGGCCGGATTGCTGTCGTTTTTGTCCCCGTGCGTTTTACCCTTAGTGCCCGCTTATGTATCGTTTATCAGCGGTTTGTCGCTGGATGAACTTAGGCATACTCACCGTTTCACAAAAGGACTGCGCAGCACCGTTGCATTCGTCCTGGGCTTCTCGTCCATTTTCATGGCGCTTGGGGCATCGTCATCGCTGCTCGGCATATTCTTTGTAAAATATCAGAATTATATACGCATAGGCGGCGGCGTCCTTATCATCGTGTTCGGCATTTTTTCCGCAGGCATTCTCAAGCTTGATTTTCTAATGAGAGAAAGACGGGTCCATCTTGAGAAACATCCAGCCGGGCTTGTAGGGGCTTTTTTCATAGGCATTGCCTTTGCGGCGGGGTGGACACCTTGCATTGGCCCTATCCTCGGCACTATCCTGATCTACGCAGGCTCCGAAGCTTCTGCATCATACGGAATGAAACTGCTTGCAGTCTATTCTCTGGGACTGGCTGTACCGTTTATTCTTTCAACGCTTGCAATCAATGTTTTTTTCTCATATACGCGCAAACTTCAGAAATTCATGCGCGGCGTCTCGATAGTAAGCGGGCTGGTGCTGATCGTTTTTGGCATCATTCTGCTGACCAACAGCCTAGGCTGGCTTGCAAGCCTTTTCCCGAATCTCGAAATCAGGATTTAAGCAAAGGATCGGTGTTTCAGGATATAATAACGGGCTATGAAAGATCGCTACGAGTTCAATGAAATCGAATTAAAGTGGCAGAAATATTGGGAAGATAAGAAGCTTTATAAAAGCGAAACGGACGTCTCCCGCAAGAAATTTTACTGCCTTGAAATGTTTCCTTATCCTTCCGGAAAGATACATATGGGGCATGTGCGAAACTATGCGATAGGCGATGTTATTGCTCGATATAAGCATATGCGCGGATTTAATGTCCTGCATCCAATGGGGTGGGACGCGTTCGGACTTCCTGCCGAAAATGCAGCTATCAAGAACAATGTGCATCCGGCAAAATGGACTTATGAGAATATTGAGTCTATGAAGAAACAGCTTAACCGCATGGGTCTCAGCTACGACTGGGACCGCGAAGTCACTACCTGCAGCCCCGAGTACTACAAATGGAACCAGTGGATATTCCTGAAGCTTTACGAAAAAGGGTTGGCGTACAAGAAAGCGTCATATGTCAATTGGTGTCCCTCCTGCGCGACGGTTCTAGCCAATGAACAGGTGCTGGACGGCAAGTGCTGGCGCTGTGACAGCGACGTAACCCAGAAGAAACTCGAGCAATGGTTCTTCAGGATCACAGCTTATGCGGAGGAACTGCTGCAGGGCTGCGATGAATTAAGGGGATGGCCGGAGCGCGTCGTCACGATGCAGCGGAACTGGATAGGTAAAAGCGAGGGCGCCGAAGTCGACTTTCCTATTGCAGGCCGCAGTGAAAAAATAAAGATATTCACAACCCGGCCGGACACGCTTTTTGGAGCCACGTTTGTCTGTCTTGCGCCGAACCATTCTCTTGCAAAAGAACTTATAACCGATGCCGATAAAATCGCCCCGCTTATGGAGAAGTACGGCGATTACGAAGAGAAACTCGGGCTTTTCACCGGGGCTTATGCGATAAATCCGCTGACCGAAGAAAAGATCCCTATCTATCTGGCCAATTTTGTACTCATGGAATACGGGACGGGCGCGATTATGTCTGTTCCCGCTCATGACCAGAGGGATTTCGAGTTTGCGACGAAATACGGGTTGCCAATCAGAATTGTGATAGTACCTGACGGAGGACAGCTGCAGGAAGTGGAATTGCAATCAGCTTACGTTGATGAAGGCGTTCTGGTCAATTCAGGACAATTCAGCGGCCTTACAAGTGTTGAGGCAAAGCGAAGAATCAATGAATATCTGGAAGCAAAGGGCATAGGAAAGGGGACGATAAACTACAAGATACGCGACTGGGGAATTTCTCGCCAGCGTTACTGGGGAACGCCAATCCCGATGATCTATTGTAACCAATGCGGCATTGTGCCTGTACAAGAAAAAGACCTGCCCGTCATTTTGCCTGAAGATATCAAACTCACTGGGACTGGGGCTTCACCTCTTGCCGAAGCAGCTGCATTTGTATCTGTCAGATGCCCGAACTGCGGCAGTGCTGCCAGACGCGAGACGGATACAATGGATACGTTTGTGGATTCTTCCTGGTATTTCGTCAGATACTGCTCTGGAAAGGACGAGGAGCCGCTTGATGGAGCCAATATTAGCTACTGGATGCCTGTGGATCAATATATCGGCGGTATTGAACATGCGGTACTTCACCTTCTTTATTCCCGTTTCTTTACGCGCTGCATGAGGGACCTTGGCATTGTCGGATTTAACGAACCGTTTGCCAATCTGTTGACGCAGGGTATGGTCTGCAAGGAAACGCTGAAATGCAATGAGCATGGATGGCTTTTTCCTGAGGATGTGAATGGCGGCAAATGCGCTCTCTGCGATAAACCTGCAGAAGTTGGCAGGGTGGAAAAGATGTCCAAGTCAAAGAAGAATGTCATCGATCCGGATGAGCTGATCAACCGATACGGTGCGGATACGATGCGGTTGTTTTCGCTTTTTGCGGCTCCACCTGAACGCGATCTTGAATGGTCTGACAAGGGTGTGGAAGGCGCTTATCGCTTTCTCAATAAAATATGGGGCATTGTCCATAAGCACGGCGCGTTAGTGATGCCTGCCGCGGATTGCAACTACAGCCCAAAAGCTTCAGCCTTGCTTAGGAAGACTCACCAGACTATCAGGAAAGTGACGGACGATATTGAAAGGGACTACCATTTCAATACCGCAATAGCAGCCCTGATGGAACTTATGAACGAAATCTCTTCGTTTAGTGCAGAGTATGGTGAGGACAATGCGGCAACATCTGTAGCTATCAGAAACATGCTTCTGATGCTTGCGCCGTTTGCACCGCATATTTGCGAAGAACTATGGGAAGCAGCTGGTGGCGAGCCAACTATTTTTGCACAGCCCTGGCCGCAATGGGATGAGGAACTGGCCAAAGAGGAGGAAGTTGAACTTATAGTGCAAGTAAATGGAAAACTGCGAGCTAAGATTTCGGCGTCGATTGGTTTGCCGGATGAGAAAGCCCGGGAGCTCGCACTCGAAGATCCAAAGATCATCGAGCTATTGAAGACTAAGGAGCTTGTTAAGGTTATAGTAGTTAAAGGCAAGCTGGTCAATATTGTGGTCAAGTGACGGCAAGGAGGGCGCTCGCGTGAAAGTTGCTTCAGTGTTATTTCTCATATTGGCTTTGCTGACGTTCAGTTGCGGCTATACACTGCAAAACAGATCGGACCTCCCATTTGATAGCGTATCGTTAGGAGCTATCCAGAACATGACGGTTGAGCCAAAGCTGCAGGATCGTATGAGTCGCCTTCTCGCGCAATCTCTAATGGAATTTGGTGTGGACGTCAGGCAGGTAGCTGCGCACCGCATAGAGGGAGCTATTGTAAAATTTGATTTGATTCCGGTATCTGAAAAGTCACTGACCGCAATTGAATATCAGATTACAGTTGTTGGAGACTTCAAGGTTGTGGATGTTAAGACGCAGCAGGCTCAGCCGCTGCTCGCCGTAGCTTCACCGTTCATAACGTATTTTAGATCTTCCGGATCTCTCGTGAGCGTGCTGGCTCAAAAAGAAGCTGCAAGCGAAAGCGCATTGCGCGATCTAAGCCGGGAGCTTGTGCGACGTATGGTTTATACGAAGCCGGCCCAAGCGGTAACCGTCGACAAGAAGAAAGGTGAACAGACAATTGAGCCTCAAACAGTTCCAGCAGGAAAGTGAGAAAGGCTTTCCTTCGCCTGTATACCTGATACACTCATCGGAGAGTTTTCTCCTTTATGATGCGCTGACCCTACTGAATAAACTCTTCCTCGATCCTGCTTCGTTCAATTTTGAGACCATAGACATTGCATCTGCAGATGAGAAACTCCCAGCTGAAAAAATTATTGATATTTTAAATACGCTGCCTTTTCTGGCCGGCAGAAAGACGGTTGTTCTTAGAAATATCCAGAAGATGTCCAAGAAGGAGGCGCAGAAGCTCGCAGAATATATAAAGGCTCCGTCACCGTCCTCTCTGCTGGTAATGTTGTTCGAAGGCACCTCGCCTGATATTATTGATTCTGCCAATGCTAAAGCAATGAAGACGATAGCGCTTAACGTAAGCGAAAGGGAGATTCCGGTCTGGATAAAGGAGAGAGCGGCAAGAAAAGGCATTTTGTTTACGCCGTCGGCTATTGAATATATTATCGGAGTTGTTGGAACGGACCTCGGCATGCTCCATTCAGAGATTGAGAAGTTTTCATCGAGCGACTCGATAAGGACTATAGATGTGGAAGCGGTGAAGGGTGTGGTTTATGCAGGGGCTGAATACGGCGCTTTTGACCTTGTAAACGCGCTTGTACGCAAAGATGCACACAGCGTATTCAGGATGTATGAGAATATTAGCAAGACAATGGAGCCGCAGATGCTACTGGGTGCAATAAACTGGCAGTATTCCAGCAGTTATGCAAGAGCTAAAATGCCGGGTATGGACAAAAAAAAGTTAGATAAGATATTTGTACGGCTTCATGAAGCAGATATGGCTGTGAAGACCTCTCACAGCCATGCGATGGAAAGCCTATTATTCGATCTGTTGAAGTTATAGTGGCTAAGATTTATTTCTGCTTGCGTTTGCAAGCTTTGTAATCTTCGAAATCTTTCTTGCAGCAGTGTTCTTGTGAATGATTCCCTTTGATGCAGCGCCGGCTATAGTTTTGATGGAAGCCTTTATTTGCCTTGCGACCTCCTCTTTTGGCGTCGATGGCAATACCGATTCAATCTTTTTTTCGAGAGTCTTTATCTCCGCCTTCTTGGACTGGTTGCGCAGGCTGAGTTTTTCAGACTGTCTGACCCTCTTTAAGGCTGAAAGGTTCTTTTTTGGTGCCGCTTTACCTGCCAATGGTGTGTTCCTCCTGTAATCTAACGGATTGTGCTAGAAAATAAAAATAGCATAAATGGTGCCATAAAATCAATATTTGTGCTAAAATTTAAGGACTTTTGACTGGGTCCGGAGGTGCCGCGTGAGATACTGGCCGCTCGATGTGGCTAAAATAAAGACGTATTCCGTCAGGGACAGACTGAGCAAGGTATCGGTTAGCGCGTCAGCGTCGCCTCACGTAAGGGGCGGGAGCCTGGCGGATTTTGTGAAGGCTCTCCCGGGCTTTCTGGCGGCCGATGACCTCAAGGCAGTCGTCAAGGCGATTGTGTCTGCTCGCAAAACCCGGAGGCCGGTAATCCTTGGCATGGGAGCGCATCCGATCAAAGTCGGCCTTTCGTCAATCATCATCGATCTGATGCAGAAGGGCGTGATTACCGCCCTCGCATCCAATGGCGCCTCGATCATACACGATTTTGAAATTGCGTTTATGGGGCAGACATCGGAGGATGTAGCGCGCGAATTGTGCACAGGTACGTTTGGAATGGGTAAGGAGACGGGTCAGCTAGTTAATTTGGCGATTAAAGACGGTGTTGCACAGGGGCTTGGAATAGGCGGTTCGATGGGGCGATTCATAGATACATCTGATTTCTCGAACCGGGCAGGCAGCATTTTCAGAGAAGCCTTCAAGCAAGGCATACCAGCTACAGTGCATGTTGCTGTTGGTTCCGACATTATCCATATGCACCCGGAAGCTGATGGCGCCGCTATCGGCGAAGGCAGCCTGCGTGATTTCAGACTGTTATCGTCAGTTGTGGCCGATCTGGAGGGTGGCGTTTTTATAAACCTCGGCTCTGCGGTTATTCTGCCCGAGGTTTTTTTGAAGGCTCTAACAGTGGCTCGAAACCTCGGCAACAAGGTGGAAGGGTTCACCACGGCGAATATGGATTTCATACAGCATTACCGTCCGCGCGAAAACGTTCTCAAGAGGCCAACTATGACAAACGGGAAGTGCTATGCGCTTACAGGCCATCATGAGCTCATGTTCCCTTTGCTGGCGGCTATGATAATTGAGGAACTGCAATGAACGTGACAGTTGACGAAGAGCTTTGTATCGGCTGCGGCAGATGCATGGAGATATGCCCGGCGGTTTTTTATGTCGACGAGGCTGTCGGCAAGTCTGAGGTGATAGACCCCGAGGCCTGCGAGTTTGTAGGATGCTGCGAGGCTGCCGAAGAGAACTGCCCTGTCGAGGCCATTTCTATTGAAGAGTAGCTAGTTAAATTTCTTTGTTCGCGCTTAATGCTTGCGTCTCCGCTCAGTATGCACCGATCTATTCTTCTTGCAGTTAGACTGATGTCTGCTGCACCTGTCTCCGCAAATCATTGAAAATCGTGATATAATTTGATAGTATGTGTCGTCAGGCCGCGTTCGGACTGCAAATGGTCGTGGCCGATTCAGGTCGATTGTGCTGGTGGGGGGGGCGTGAAGACTTACGTTGTAGAGGAAAAGGAAGAATACATACCCATAACTCTGGACAAGCTTGCGGAAGGGCATGCTGTGCCGTTCGAGGTCTTTGCAGACGACGGCGAACTGAAGAAATCTCTTTTCGACAGGGGTTTTCTCTACAACGTGTTTGCAAAGGAAATGATATGCCGCCAGGGCTTGACCAGGTTCTATATAAAATCGGCCAACAATCTAAATTTTAACGACTATCTCAGACATGCCGAAAGGCTCGGACGTATTGTCAAAGATGACAGCGTCATGTTTGCCGACTATTCCGAGTACAAGCGGAAACATGCGTATATCGACAAGACACTGCTATCTCCGCGGGTCCCCCTTGGTATGGAAATCGGCGGGATGAGATATCCTGTTTACGGCGGTATACCGATCATTGTAAATCCTCTTACTGTCGAGACGATAGACGGCATCCTGAATTTGGGCGCCGACATAGTAATCAAGGGAGAAGACACCCCCAGGTATGAGCAATATTTGCAGGCCTTGTTTCAGGTCGAGAAAGATACGGCCACCGAATTGCGCCAGATCCACATAAAGCAGGAACTGCTTCGGTGTCACTTTTCGAGATTCCTCCACAACCTTGGCAGTGAAGAGATATTCGGGGAGTTGATGCAGCAGTCATCTGAAATTGTTCAAATGGTCAAGCGTTTCTCGCAGCATCCGGTGTTGGGTCTCAAAGACCTGTTTGAGATACGCAATGTTGATTCATATGTAAGCGTGCATTCAATGAATGTCTGTTTATTTTCGATCGCGCTGGGTGTAAGGCTCGGCATGGATGAAAAGGCCCTGTTCCGGCTTGGCGCAGGAGCGCTGCTTCATGATGTCGGCAAGATGCTGATCTCGTACGAGGTCGTCAATAAAATCGGAGACCTGTCTATAGATGAATTCAAGCACTATTGCAACCATGTGATCGAAGGCGCCAATTACATAGAAAGACTTCCGGATGTTCCGAAGACAATCTGCGAAATTATAAGGCAGCACCATGAGCGGCTTGACGGCAGCGGCTACATGAATAACCTCACGGGTAAGGACATCAACATCCTCAGCCAGATAGTGACGGTAGCTGATTCATACGAAGAGCTGATGACAGGCACGCCAAAGAGAAAAAGCAAACCCCAGGAAATAACATTGCGGATATTGAGCGAGGATGCCGAGGTAAAGAACAAGCTGAACCGTACGGCATACCGGGCGCTGAACTCGATACTGAAGGAATAATTTCAGTTGCAGGAGAAAAAGGTTACGTACTGGCCAATGCGCGATATGCCTACACGCCTGATGTCTTCGGCTCGCATATTTCTGTCATGCCCCGCAGAGTTCCGCCATGCATTAAAAAGCTCTTTGGCCGTTGCATAATTCCAGCCGACGTTTTCAACGCAGCTTTTGTGCCCGGACCTATGAAACCGTTCATCGAAGCCATCATGGCTCAACGCACCACGATGCTGCATTTCCGCGCTATGGCTCTTTGCAAGACCGGTTAGTTTAGCATCGAAAGAAAGATGGCTAAGGCCATTGTTATGTCTGTAATTGTTAATCAGACTTAACATCTGTTCTGCAAACCGGGATGTATCATCAAGATATGCAAGCTCATCGAACGCCATAGAAGGACTTATGATCAAGAGACTTATAATTATGGCTGCTGCTATGCACTTCATACAGGAATAATAACATAGCAGCATATGCAGGAAGGTGATTAGCGTCACAATTGAACCGCAGGATACAGGTGTTGCCTGAAGAGGAAATGGTGCCGGTGGAGAGGGTCGAACTCTCATGGGATTGCTCCCACCGGATTTTGAGTCCGGCGCGTCTGCCGATTCCACCACACCGGCTGGTATGGGTTTCCTTGCAAATCAATCATTTGCAAGTGTGTCTATAGTATCACAAAGTTGCCCTAAGTGTCAAAAAAGGGTGCATTTTGCACCCACCTGCACCCAATTTGCACCCAAAAAGCACCCAGTTTATCACAATATTTACGTCTCTTTTTTTGGGTAAAAAACACCAAGAATTAAAAATTGATCTTGGAAACGGTGCATATTCCCGACAAAAAAATAAGTATCCCTTTCGGGAGAGCATAATTCACCTAGCCATTTTTCTTCTATTTTATTAAACAGCGTGCTCTTTTCAGGATATTTTGTGCGCCATGAGCGATAACATTGGCCCATCTCCCAGTCAATAATTGGTAGTGTATGTCCGGGACAATGGGACTCATTAGCACATCTGAAAGAATAACGAAAATAAAAAGGGATAGGCTCTAATTTATCTTTAGTTTTATTGTACAGATTCATCTGAGCTGCACACTGATCTATTTTTTCTTGTTCTCCTGAGCAATCCCTATCTTGCATGTAAAATTTAACATCGGTCGGTTTAAACATACC
>DATHDG010000039.1:0-24228 GCA_035319125.1 Dissulfurispiraceae bacterium
AGGGCTTCAGCTATCTGCGTCGCCCCCGAAGAACAGAGTCCCAAAGTTGCTGCTGTTGTTGCGCAGAACTTCAGGAAATCTCTGCGCGACACGCCTCGTCGCGTCAGATACGAATAAATGCTCTCGCGCTCCATGCTCGTCCTCCCTCATGACGAAGTTTTACTCTATAAATATAGAGCCAAGTATAGAATAGTACCACAGTTTAGATGAAATGGATTTTGCTGTCAATAGATTCTTTAGTTATGAATTTATTAATTTTTTAAATGGATGCCTATGTATAGAATACGTCTATATGAGACATACTATTTCGCCACCAAATGTTGCAGCGCTATAAAAGCCTGACCAAGCGATAGGCAGGCGTCATTGCACGGCAGTGCTTCGCTTGTAGCTACAGACAGGCCATGAGCAGTCAGATCGATCAGAACGTCTTGCAATAGCCTCGCATTCTGGAAGCAGCCGCCGCTAACAATAACATTGCTAAGACCCGATGTTGCGCTGATGCGAAGAACCATGTCTGTTATCAAAGTTGTTATAGTGCGGTGAAAACGCAAAGAAATCATGGATGGCCTAGTTCCCGCAGCAACTTCACGGGCGATTTCGCGCATTATGCCGCTGAAGTCTATGACAGCCGGCATCGCAGCCTTGATTTCATATGGATAAGGATCAGGCCCCGGACCCTCATCCTCATCAGGCAGCACACTTTCAAGAGCCACTGCAGCCTCGCCCTCATAGGTATTGAAATGGCATATTCCGGCCAAAGACGATACTGCATCGAAAAGCCTTCCGGCTCCCGATGAGAGCGGTGAGAAAGACGGATTGTCCGCAATCTTCAAAACCGACTCTATTTTTGATCTGCTGAATCTTTCATCGAACCCGATGTCAGACATAACGCTGTAAATATCCTCATTGCCAAAAGCTTGTTTCAAATAACTTATAGCAACACGCCATGGCTCCTTAATAGCCATCTCTCCTCCCGGCAAGGGCACATATCTGAAATGCGCGGCCCTTTCAAATCCAGAAGCATCACATACCAAAAACTCTCCCCCCCACAGGTGCCCGTCTGTGCCATAGCCGGTACCGTCGAGGGCAACTCCGATCACCTTGTCTTTGATGCCCTTCTCAGCCATGACTGCGGCAATATGTCCGTGATGGTGCTGCACAGCAAAACCTTGAAGCCTTTTCTCCGATATATATTTTGTCGCCCATCTCGTCGACAGGTAGCCGGGATGAAGATCGTATGCAACTGCAAGCGGTTCAGCGCGGTACACCTGCTTAAGATTTTCCAGCGTTTCCTCAAAAAAATCGGCTGTCTCAATGTTTTCCATATCGCCTATGTGCTGGCTGACAATGGCTGCATCGCAACGTGTAAGCGCAAACGTGTTCTTGACTTCGGCACCACAGCCCATGACATCCGGACCTTCTTCATTCAGCATTATGGCCTGCGGGACATATCCGCGGGAGCGCCTGATGAATAGTGTCTTGCCGTTGCACACCCTTGCAACCGAATCGTCAACGCGCATGAATATATCACGGTCATGGAGCAGAAAGGCGTCCGCAAGACCGTCAAGTCTTTCTATCGCTTCGTCATTGCCGATAACGATGGGCTCCTCCGAGAGGTTTGCACTAGTTGCGACCAGAGCATTAAAATTGCGCGCCCCCGCCGGGTCGTTAAATAGCAGATAATGCAGTGGCGCATAAGGAAGCATGAATCCGAGATACCGGTTGTTTGGCGCCAGTGCAGCTGGAAGCTTCAGACCAGCCTTCTTTTTCAAAAGAACGATAGGTCTGCGCATATCATTCAAAAGTGCCGCTTCCGCAGCTGACACATCGCAATAACGCTGGATAACATTTATATCAGGAGACATAAGCGCGAACGGCTTGTTGCGGCGCCGTTTCCGATCCCTGAGCAGTACAACGGCTTCTTCATTTTCCGCATCACAACAAAGATGAAAACCGCCTATTCCCTTTACGGCCATAATGCCGCCAAGCTTCATAACATTGATTGATGCCGATATCGGATCTGAATTGTCAATATCGTACTTTAGGTTTCGAAGCTTAAACTCGACTTTTGGCCCGCAAACAGGACATGCATTCGGCTGGGCATGAAAACGCCGGTTAGACGGATTATTATATTCGGCGTCACACTGCGGGCACATGCGGAAACCCGACATAGTAGTATTAGGCCTGTCATATGGAACTTTCTTGGTTATGCTGTATCTCGGACCGCAGTTCGTGCAATTGATAAACGGGTATCTATAGCGCCTGTCATGCTTGTCGAACAACTCCTCCAGGCAATCGTCGCAAATGGACATATCAGGAGAGATATGAGTAAACCCGCCTTCGTCAACGCTTTGCATAATGCTGAATTCCTTAAACCCGGCAAGCGGAAGTTCTTTTGTCTCTATCGAATCTATCTTCGCAAGCGGCGGCAGGTTATCTTTGAGTGTGTCGGCAAACCAGGCTGCGTTCTGCCCTTCAACCTCGATAATGACGCCGGTGGATGAGTTCGTAACATATCCATTCAGCCCCAACTTATTGACAAGATTATAGACCGCAGGCCTGAATCCTACGCCCTGCACTATTCCCTTGATTGTCAGACGAAGATGCATAAAAATACGGTAGAGGCGCACCGAAATACGACCATACAGTCGGATTCTGCTATGCCTTTACATAACCTTCTTGACAAAGATTTCTTTCGCAAGTTCCTGGTCGATGGCTATTGTAGTCTCGTCCATCTGCAGAACGACAGATGGTTTTCTCTGGATCAATTTTATGATCGTACCAGGGATGATCCCTATAGAGCTGAGACGTCCGATCCTGGCCGCTTCGGATGGTGTGATGAATACTATCTTTCCGGTCTTTCCGACCTCGAACTCCGTAAGCCTGGAGACAACCGGCCTGATATCCACGCTATATTTCTTGCAGCATTCGCCGCGGGGGATAGGCTTCCCGTGCGGACATACAGGGGGATGACCAAGAAATGTACAGACGCTCTCAGTCAGTTCTTCGCTCAATATATGTTCCACCTTGCATGCGTCCTCTTCCATAGTATCCTTTGATAGATCGAAGACATCAGTGAATAGTCTTTCGGCCAGCCTGTGCCTCCGAATCAGTCCAGTGGCAGCTGCCTTGCCCTTGTCCGATAGCCTGATTTCTTCACCAGTAATTTCCGCAAGGTTTTCGCGTCTCAGCGATTCGAGCATGTCATCAACATCTGGATCATCAGAAGAGAGCCTGAAACGTTTCATGTCGTGATGGCCTTCCTCTGCTAATATCCACAACAACTCAAGGGCCTCGTCTATTCTCTCTTTTTCCATAAAATTCCCCCGGCCAGTCAGCCAACAAAAGGTAAAGACAGCGATATCACTGGATGAAAGCTCTTTCGATGAATTGGACAGGGGCCATGAAGTTTCAGGCATTCAAGATGCTTTCTGGTTGCGTACCCCTTATGATGATCAAAACCGTATTGAGGAAAGGTAGCATGATAATCCATCATCATCCTGTCTCTAGTAACCTTTGCAATGATAGATGCAGCCGCTATCGAAGCACTCTTGGCGTCACCTTTAATGATGGGAATTTGTTTGACGCTGACCCCCGGTATAGTCAAGGCATCGATCAGAAGCAGCTCAGGAATTGATTCAAGACCCATAACAGCAAGATGCATAGCTTTTTTTGTGGCATTCAATATATTGATCCTATCTATCTCGTCAGCGTCGATTACACCTACGCTAACCATTCCAGAAGATAGAATAATTCTGTACAATGTCTCTCTTTCAGCCTCAGGAACCTTCTTAGAATCCCTTAGACCACTTATCCTCTGGCCCTTGTCAAGAACAACTGCAGCAGCAACTACCGGCCCGGCTAGCGGGCCCCGTCCAGCCTCATCGACCCCGGCTATTACAGAGAACTCACCGTTGCCGGCAGATTCATCATAATCATAGGGGTCCATTAAGTTCTATTCTGCTGCGGTTTCTTTCTTCAGTTCCCTCGCCTTTTCCTTGACCTTGGCATCCTTGCCCTTCTTATGGCGGAGATAGTAGAGCTTTGCCTTCCTGACATCGCCCTTCTTAAGCACCTCTATCTTGTCAATAGACCGCGAATGTACCGGAAAGACTCTCTCAACTCCGACTCCAAATGAGATCTTCCTGACCATGAAGGTCTCATTTACGCCTTGCCCTTTTCTGGCAATTACAACACCTTCAAATGGCTGAAGTCTTTCCTTGTCACCCTCGACGACCTTCACGAATGTTCTGACAGTATCTCCGACATTGAACTTAGGGACTTCCTTCCTGAATCTCTCCTCAACAGCCTTTATTAAGTTCATCATTCTCCTCCGACATTATGATATCCATTTGCGAGCAAAGCTCTTGCAGCATTCTTCTATCTTTAGCGCTCAAAGCGGCTTTTTTTAATAATTCGGGCCTCTTCTCAAGTGTGCGTCTTAAGGCCTCCATCCTTCTCCATTCAGCAATCCTTGCATGATTGCCCGAAAGAAGCACGTCCGGCACTAGAAGTCCCTTAAAGTCCGGAGGCCTTGTATAGTGCGGATAATCTAGTATCCCCCAGGTAAACGACTCTTCCTTTGATGATTCATCATCTCCCAAAACCCCGGGACAGAGCCGGGCAACGCTGTCTATTATAACTAATGAAGCCAGCTCGCCACCAGTCATGACAAAGTCGCCAATTGAAACCTCTTCATCAATAAACCTTTCTCGCACCCGCTCATCAATTCCTTCATATCTGCCGCAAATAAGAAGTATTCGCCTTTTCTCATGCAGGAGATTCTCTGCAAAATCCTGATCGAATGTCCTGCCCTGAGGGCTAAGTAATATCTTTCTCGTTTGCCGACATTCAGCATCGATTGCCTGAAGAGCATTAAACATCGGCTCAACTTTCATCACCATACCGGAGCCGCCTCCGTATGGATAGTCGTCAACGGTTCTATGCTTATCCGTAGCATAATCACGCAGGTTGTATACCTTAACGTCCAGCAGTCCATTGTGGACAGCCCGTTTCAATATGCTCTCGCCAAGATAAGCATGAATGATCGAGGGGAAAATTGTTAAGACATCAAAGCTTATGCACATAACCAATCTGATCTGCCCAATGCATTCAATAACAAAGGGCGTTCTCGACGAACGCCCCTCAAACGTTTGTCGCGTGTAAACGCTTTCTATTCCAGTATCTCAAGAACGCATCTTTTGCCGACCTTCGTCCCGGCCGCGCCGAGTATGGTCCTCATTGCCCTCGCCGTCTTGCCCTGCTTACCAATCACCTTCCCAAGATCGCTCTGGGAAACCCTAAGTTCATACACTGTTGTTTTTTCCCCTTCAATCTCACTTACCTTGACCTCATCCGGCTTGTCTACAAGTGATTTCGCCATTGCCTCGATTAACGCCTTCATGCGTCACCTCCGCAGGATTAGAGTCGACAGATGTAATGATAGCTGGGAACTCCCGGCCTATATGCCGGCTTTTTGCAGAAGTTTCTTTACGGTTTCGCTAGGCTGGGCACCCTTGCCGATCCAGTGCTTCGCGCGCTCCAAGTCGACATCCAGCTTAGATGGCTCGATCTTGGGATCATATGTCCCTAGGATCTCTATAAAAGGGCCGTCTCTTCTTGCCTTGGCATCGGCTACGATAATCCGGTAAAAGGGTTTCTTGTGTGCCCCCAACCTTGTTAATCTAATCTTAACCAACTAATCACCTCCTAAACTAATTCGCATAGTTGAAAATTTTAATATATTTAATACGATTAATTCAAACTTTCAAACGGTTGGACATTGCTGATAGCCACTGTCAGAATGGAAGGAACTTTGGCAGCTTGAAACCCTTCTTACCGGCGCCTTTCATCATCTTCATCATCTTACGCATTTCAAGGTATTGCTTCAGCAGCCTGTTGACATCCGCTACAGTCGCTCCGCTTCCCATTGCAATCCGCTTTCTGCGGCTTCCATTGATGATGGTATGGTCGTTGCGCTCTTTCATGGTCATAGAATTTATGATCGCCTCAATCCTGACAAATTCTCTCTCATCCACCTTGATGTCTTTCATGGCCTTTCCCATGCCGGGAATCATACCAAGGAGGTTTTCAAGAGGTCCCATTGATCTGAGCTTCTTCAACTGATCTTTAAGATCTTCAAATGTAAACTTGTCCTCAATGATCTTAGCCTGGAGCTTCTCGGCCTCCTTTCGGTCAAACGTATCTTGTGCCTGCTCGATGAGCGTAAGCACATCTCCCATACCGAGAATTCTTTTTGCCACCCGGTCAGGATAGAAAGGCTCGATCATGTCGATTTTCTCGCCCATACCCATGAATTTGATGGGCCGTCCTGTCACATGCCTGATAGATAGCGCCGCACCACCCCTTGCATCTCCGTCCATCTTGGTCAAAATTACACCATCTATCCCGATGAGCTCATTAAAACTTTTTGCAATATTCACTGCATCCTGGCCAGTCATTGCATCTGCTACAAAGAGCACTTCTTTTGGCTGAACCCTCTCCTTAACCTTCTTGAGTTCGTCCATAAGCTCTTCATCGATATGAAGACGACCGGCAGTATCAATAATTACAATGTCGCGGGCGTCAAGCCTCGATTGCTTGATTGCATCGCCACATACAGACACAGGATCCCTGTTTTCCTTTGAATAAAACACTGGTATATCCAACTGTTTGCCGAGCGTGATTAATTGATCAATAGCAGCAGGCCTCTTCAGATCCGCAGCCACAAGCATCGGACGCCTGCCCTCTTTCTTGAACAGGCGGGCAAGTTTAGCTGAAGTGGTAGTTTTTCCTGATCCCTGAAGCCCGATCATCATGATAACAGTCGGAGGGTTCGGGGCAAGATGAATCCTCTCATTGGCTACGCCCAACAGTTCAGTCAGTTCATCAAGAACTATCTTGATAACCTGCTGCGCCGGCGAAAGGCTTTCCAGCACTTCCTTACCAACAGCCCGTTCGCGTATATGTTGAACAAAATCCTTTACAACTTTAAAGTTAACATCGGCTTCAAGCAGGGCAAGCCGAACCTCTTTGAGTGCCGCATCGACATCTTCTTCCTTGAGTATTCCCCTGCTCTTTAGCTTCTTGAAAATAGATTCCAGCTTTTCGCTTAAGCTTTCAAACATCTTGTCTCCATATATATCATTTTATCAAAGGGCTGATTTCTGCTTCCAGCACTTTAGCATAATCCTCAATTATACCAAGATGTTTACCCCTGATCTTTCCGTCAGCATCTATAATGATCGTGGTTGGCAGACTGAAAACCCCAAACATCTTACCGACTTTTCCGTCATCGATAACAATCGGATAGGTCAGGCCGAATTCTTTTCTGTAATCAGCTAGAGTTTTAGCAGCGTTTGGTTCTTCATCGACTGAAACAGCAATTACCGCAACTCCCCTGTCCTTATGCCGCTCATAAAATGACTTGAGCTCAGGGGCCAGCATCCTGCAGGGTTCGCACCATGTGCCGAAAAAATCAAGCACAACCACTTTCCCGCGATAGGCAGCCAAATCTATCTTTTGGCCGGCAATGTCATTAAGGACAAATACAGGGGCAAGACCGGCACCAGCCCCTTTTGGCTCCACATCTCCTTTAGAGCACGAGCAAGCCAAGAAAACCATAAAAAAAATTAAAACTGAAAAGGCGAGGAACTTCGCCCTGCAGCGGAAATGCAATAGTTTATAACCTTAAGCTAAAAGGGTATCTATCTTTGACTTTAATTGTGGTTTTGGCACGGCACCAACTATCTGATCCACCTTCTGTCCATCCTTAAAAAAGATAATAGTCGGGATGCCCATGATCTTGAACTTGCTGGCAATCTCGGAGTTTTCATCCGTGTTCAGCTTGCCCACCTTTATCTTGCCGGCATAATCTTTTGCCAGTTCTTCAATAGTAGGTGCAATCATTCTGCACGGTCCGCACCAGACTGCCCAAAAATCAACCATTACAACACCTTTATATTCAGTTACCTCTTTATCCCATGTTGCGCTGGTAAGATTGACAATACCCTCTGACATAAACAGCCTCCTTTTATAAATAAATACTTTTAGAAGTATAATTAAACAGCTTCCTTTTGTCAATTTATCGAGGCATGTTAATGGCTTAGCCATTGGTTAGCATGCAATTTGCATTTCCTGAAGATAGTGCTTTACTTTTCCGGCCTGCTAAAATACACTGACTATATGCAATATGTGATCATTGGAAACGGAGTAGCAGGGGTTACCGCCGCGCTAAACATCAGAAAGTTCGATGATGCGGGAGAAATAGTGGTCATAACTGACGAAGATATACCGTTTTATAGTCGCATGCGTCTTCCCGAATACCTGTCAGACTCTGTGACCGAAACAAAGCTCATTCTGTTCAACGACACATGGTATGAGGGACACAATATCAGACTTGCTACAAACAGGCGCGTGCTTTCACTTGATGTAATAAAGAAACAGGTTATTCTTGACAACCGCACTTCAATCACCTATGACAAGTTATTGTTAGCCACGGGCGGAAGAGCATCCATGCCGCCGTTGCAAGGATCAGATTTAGCAGGCGTATTTACATTGAGAAATGTCTCAGATGCCCGAAAAATAAAGCAATATGCAAAAAATATTCGTGAGGCAATCATCTTGGGGGGAGGAGTCTTAGGTCTCGAAATTGGCAATGCCTTGCAGAAGATCAGCAAATCCGTTACTATCGTAGAATTTTTCCCGCGCCTGTTGCCAAGACAGATGGACGATGCGGGCTCACTGGTATTCAGGATGAAACTTGAATCGCTCGGTTTGCGTTTTATTCTGAACGCCAGAGCGGAGGAAGTGCTGGGCCGTGATTCGGCTGCCGGGCTTAGGCTCGGAGATAAAACCATCCTGAGTGGACAGATGCTGGTCATCAGTGCTGGGGTTACACCAAACACTTCAATATTAGCGGATTCCGGTCTGACTCTTAATAGAGGTGTCCCGGTAAACGACAGAATGGAGACAGGGTTGCCGGATATATATGCAGCCGGAGATGCAGCCGAGCACCGCAACAGGAATTACGGCATATGGCCTGCCGCGGAAAAGCAGGGTGAAGTCGCCGGCATCAACATGGCCGGTGGAAATGCTTTATATGAAGGAACAATACCATCCAACTCGATCACTGTAGCCGGTATAGAGGTCATATCATTCGGTGATATCGACGTTGACTGCACAATGCCATCCTTGCAATATAAAAATGAAGAGAGCGGTATTTACAGAAAACTTGTGGTTAAGGACAACTGTGTCGCTGGATGCATTTTGTGCGGAGATATGAGCGGCAGGAAAGAGATAATGTCCGCTATCAGAGAAAAGCAACCAATAAGCGCCGTACAACAGATTGCAGACAGTTTAAAATTGAAATGGATGCCGTCGCAAAAATAGCTGAAGAGCGAATCAAACAGGCAATAGCTGCCGGCGAATTCTCCAACCTTTCAGGCGCCGGCAAACCGATTGTTTTCGAGGACGAGACCTGGATTCCGGAAGAGCTGCGCCTCGCCTACAGATTTCTGAAGAACGCAGGCTGTATCCCACCTGAACTCGAACTAAGAAATGAGATCGTTACTTTGAGGGATCTGATAGAGACCATCGACGACGATAAGGAGAAGATCAGGCGGCTGCGTGAGCTGAATTTCAAGATAGTGAAGTTTAACATGCTCAGGGAACGGCCCCTCAATCTGGAGGCGTTTCCTGACTACGAGCAGATGCTGTTCGAAAAGAAGGGCAGGTAACCCTGCCCTTTCAAGATTTTATTCCAGTCTATTTTCCGTACGATCTTTTCAATACATGACGATTATTTGTTAGCATCAGCAGGGATATCTTTGTCGTCTACAGTTTTGCTCACCCGTTGCAATTTGATGTCACTGTTAGCTCTTGATAGAGCGCCGGCCTTCCTGCCTGAATAGTTGCCTTCAATAAAGGATTCAGCCTTGCCATTGGTAAATAATTCTATTTCAAATTCCGACCATTCGTTAGACATGTATATCTTGCCTTTTTCGATCTTGTCGATAGTGACAACCCATTGGGTAATAGGATCGGTTCCAACTGCACCGCGCGTGACGAGTGCTTTGTTGCCCTTGAATTTCATCTCAAACGGCCCTGAAAATCTCTTGCTTGAAGTTCTTTCAAATTTCCCTTCCCATTTGCCTTGCAGCATTTCAACCGTAGGATTGTCAACCTTCTTCAGATCAGATGCAAAGCAAAACTAAGCCACAAAAAAAATACAACAAACGAGTAAAACGATTACTTTTTTCATGCCCTCACCTCTCGATTTAATCCGGAATATGCATTCCGGGTCCTTGTGTCATTAATCTCTACACTTCCGGTTGCTGCTGTTTCTGGGATTGCTGGTACAGGATCATATACTCTTTTTCGATGTCCTCATGCTGCTTTTCGAGATCTTGCAGTTGTCTGACTTTGGCTGCAAGCTGTTCCTCAGTCTCCTTCAATTTCACCTCAAGCTCAGCTATTCTTGCCGAAGCTTCCGGAGAATCAGCCATCCGGGCAAATTTGATATTGTCTTCTCCTGACATCAGCCTGCTCAGTTCATCTTCCCATTGCTGGAACTTTTCAGAAAGACGGTTTTCCTCTTTTTCGAAAACCAGTATATACGAAACCAGTTCGCTTGCATCGTCTTCCAATGCAGCTAAGGGTTCATCGAATTCTTTCGCTATACCGTGCGATTCCGCAATAGATCTAGCTTTATCCTGCATAAGCCGATTTCTTGCCTGAAGTGCGCTGAGCCTGATGCGTGCATTTTCAAATGTGTCCTTTACAAACATAAGCTCAGCAATTTTATTCTTCTGGAATTCGATAATATCAAGCAGTCTTTCAATACGCGACAAATCGGCTTGTGGCCCTTCTTTATCGATTTCCGTTGAGACTTCGGATGCTGAAAGAACAGGTGGCATTTCATTATTGGCAGCAGGTGCAGTCTCTGTCGCAATATCCCTATCCTGATTTTCTGAAGTAATATCCTGTGAAGTCGTCACATCGCCGGCGACCACCTCTGCATTCGGAATAGGTTTAGCAGCGGTAACTTCATCCTGAGAGATACTAGCCTTACTGTGAGAACTGTCGTAAAGCTTCCGATATTTTCTGGCTGTCAACAAAAGATATATCAGGACTGCCATCAGCAGAATTGTAACCGCAGCTAATATAAGGGCAACTATACGCCAGTCCACGATATATTCTGCTTCATCAGAATGTTTAATCGTCTCATGCGTCTGTGACGCCGGTTCCGCAGAAGGCATGGGCTCCACGGCTTTAAAAAGAATATCTTTAGTGCGATTGAAGGTTTTGCCTTCAACAGACAGTCGCACAGTATAATTACCGCCTTGATTTATGTTCAGGGATGTAGAGTATACTCCAGCATCGGCGCCTTCCCTGGCAGAAAGCGGTATTTTCAGTCCTCTGCCATCTGGTCCAATAATCTCGGCTGAAAAGACTATCTGTGACAGAATTCCATTATCGGTTATCCGTTTATCTTCTTTTTCTAGCCAGGCATCGATGACCGCCTTGTCTCCAATATTTAGCGTATTGCGATCGAAAGAGCTCTTCAGCTTGAGATCGGTAAGAACGAAGATCTTATTGCCTTCCTGACTGCTAAGCTGTACTTTCCACTTTCCGGCAACCGGCTCCTGGACGGTGATCATATCAAAAACGTTAGAGCTATACCACTGAACATTGCGCCCTGGGTTGCCCTGCGCAATCTTAGTGCCGGTTGGATCGAAGAGCAGCGTTGCAGTCCCCGGCTTTTTTGTAATAAGGAGCACAGCTTCTTTAACATCTTTGTCTATATTAAAAGAATCTCCTTCCAGCGCCACCGAATCCGGCGATTTGATCTTTTCAAATAGAGAAGCGAACATAAGATGAATGTCTTTGTCAGCTGCGGCATATCTGAAAAAGCCACCTGTTTTTTCAGCCATGTCAGATAGCATCTCCTTGTCAGAGAGTTCAGAGAATGCTATAGAGAAAAGCTTTATCCCCATGCCCTTAATTTCAGGCAGCAGACGCATGAGCTCTGCAAGCGAAGCCTTTTCCTTTTCAGAATCTCCGAGATCAAGCTTGCCGTCAGACATTATGATAAGATAACGGTTTTTTCTCTTTGAAGTTGCTAGTTCACTGACACCTTGTTTAACAGCTCCTGTGATATCGGTAGTTAGCTCTCTAGAGGTTATCTTGCCAATAGCTTTAATAAAGTCAGCGCGATTTTTCCCGGAATTTTGGGTAAGTGTAATAAGAGTCTTTGCAGAATCTCCAAAACTCATTACTCCCACGCGATCATCTGCTCCGAGAAGAGAGATAAAAAGACGGGCCGCATCCTTACGGTAATTGTTAGGATCGGTTTTCTTCATGCTTCCGGAACTGTCCATAAGAAGCACGATATCAGCTCCAGTATCCTGAGGCTGACGCGATTCCGTTGAGGCAGTATTCGCCTCGGAAGGCGCCACTTTTGCTCCTCTTTCCGGTTCAGCGGAACTGATAACCGACATGAGGATGAAGAATGCAGCAATTGTAAAAATCGATCGACCGTTCTTCAAAAGCCAGGCCCCTATGCTGAAGCATTAGTCTCGAATTAAGTATACAATAAAAATAGGTTAAAATAGACGATGTCTGTCTCATCTCTTGCCACAGCTTCTACTGAGTTCCTCGAACTGATGGTAGCTGACGCCATGGACCGCTACGAACCACGTCTGTCACAAATAGCGATGACAGAAGCATGCGCACGATTCATCGAAAACGGTGGACTGCTCATGGCTGAGGCCGGAACAGGCACCGGCAAAACCTTTGCCTATCTCATACCAATAATCATATCCGGCAAAAAGGCCGTCGTATCCACTCGCACAATAAATCTGCAGGAACAGCTCGCCCACAAAGACTTGAAGTTCCTCTCTTCGCTTACCGAGTTCGACTATGCTGTCGCTAAAGGTCGGAGCAACTATCTTTGCCTAAGGAGACTCAATGCATTCCGAGCTGAAACTGATGAGGAAGAGCAGGATTATAGAGCAGTGCTGCAATGGTCATCCGAAACCTCTACCGGCGATGTCGAGGATTTTGGCAAAATAAGGTTTTCGACATGGGATCGGATAGCATCAGACCCGGACGCGTGCAAGTGGAAAAAATGCAGACATTATGGCCAGTGTTTTTATTTTTCAGCACGAAGAAGTTGGGCATCAGCCCAGATAATCATCGCAAATCATTCACTGGTCGGAGTCAATGCAATGCTTCCGGATGATTTAAAACTATTCCCTGAAACAGAAATTCTTGTAGTCGACGAGGGCCATTCACTCGATCACGCGGTGACTGATCAGATTGGGTTGAACATATCGAATCGGGTTTTTGATTATATCTTAAACAAGCTGCTGAAAGTCAGCGACAAAGGAACATACAAGGGGTTGCTTTCTCAGTCTCCAAACCTATTCCCGGCAGTTGAATCGCTAAGAAGCGATGCAGAGCTTTTGTGGATCCTGCTCAGAAGGGCACACGTTGATGGTGAAATTATCAAAGGGACTTTCGAGCTGAAAGAACCTTTGATAAAGCTTGCAGATGCCATATTGGAGCTTGTTGAAAGTATGAGAGATACTACCACTGGTTTATTCGAAGAAGATGACGAACTGGAGCTTAAGGCTTCCATGCTAAAGTTGAAGGCGCTCGCAGCTTCCATCGAACAGTTCCCGGAAGAAGTGCCTCATACTGTACGGTGGATTGAAATCGGAGAGAAGAGGACAGCTCTAAGGATGTCGCCGATCTATCCGCGTGACTTTATCACCCAGAACATACTACCTATGCATGAATCAGTTATAGTCACCTCAGCTACGCTCTCCGTATCCGGAGATTTCAGATTTTACGAATATATATTGGGACTGGAGCCCGCTGAAAAAGTGATGTTTCCATCGCCTTTCAATATTGAACAGCAGGTCGAAGTTGACATTAAGTTTGGCATAGATCTACGGAACGATCCAGGAAGTTTGATAAAGCTGGCTGCTGCAATAGCTGACGAGGCAGCGAGAAAAGAAGGTGGTATGCTTGTCCTCTTCACATCCAAAGATGTAATGAGAAAAACATGGGATCTGACAGCCTCAGAACTGCAATCGCTCGGTCTTAATCCTATGATGCAGGGAGAGCACGTACAAAAGCGTACAATGCTCGAAATTATGCGTGAAAGCAGCAATGCTGTTATCTTTGGCCTTGACTCATTCTGGGAAGGAGTCGATATCAGCGGAGACGCGCTAAGGTCGCTGATAATAACTAAACTTCCATTCGAGGTGCCAACCGAGCCCATAACATATGCCCGTACAAGAAATATAGAACAGAAAGGTGGAAATCCCTTTTATGAATACTCGCTGCCTCGTGCTATAATTAAATTTAGGCAGGGATTCGGCAGACTGATTAGGTCAAAGTCAGATATCGGCAGGGTTGTCATTTGCGATGAGCGCATAGAAACAAAACGTTATGGCAAGAAGTTTCTTCAGAGTATTTATTGCTAGCACAAAACCCGTCTAATGCAAGGCTGCATTATTTGGCAGGCTGAGCTTTTTTTGCTCTGATTCATGTTCTTTCATAATCTTTTCGCTCTATATTAATATTAATGTGATATCCTGCGAAGAAGAAGGTTCGCCGCGATTTTCTGTGCGAGATTACGTCAGTGCACGATGCCCATTAAGCAGGGCTCTTTAGCCGATTAATCTTGTCATGTAATTGTGCGATAACTATATCAGACGGTACAGTTAATTTTTCTATCATCAGTAGCATGCTGCAGCAAGGCATATGTTTAATGGAGAGCAATATGAGCGTTGAATATAAAAAGGATAATAGCAATAAGGATTCAGGCCAGATGTTTAGCAGAAGAATATTTCTGCAATCCTCATTCATTGCCGGGATAGGCCTGGTGTCCGGCGGTGAATTATGGCACGAAAAAAATAGTGTGGATTGCACATATCATGAAGTACGTCCGGCAGGTGCATCAGATAAATTTTTGACAATTACACAACTATCAGATCTTCACCTTAAGTCTATCGTTTACATGTACAAAAAATTGGCTCAAAGAGTGAACCACATTGCGCCGGATGTTGTCGTCATAACTGGAGATTCCATAGATAGGGACAAAGATATTACGATGCTGGATGATTTCCTTTCACTCTTAGACCGTAACAGCACTAAGCTGGCGATTATGGGCAATCATGAATGGACAAGCGGCGCAAATGTAAGGGATATCGAAGAGGTTTATAAGAAACATGGTTGTTTATTGCTGATCAATCGTTCTATATCGTTCCCGGCTGCTGACAGGCTGGTAACAATTACAGGTATCGATTCGCTTAAAGACGGACACCCCGACATTGAAGCAGCCCTTCATAACGTCATGCCTTCCGCTAATCACATACTCCTTGGGCATTGCCCGCTATCACATGATATAGTTGAGAAACAGTTAGAGAACTCGGCTTATACAATAAATCTTATGCTTTCGGGGCATACTCACGGCGGTCAGGTTAACATTCTTGGTACGGCGCCTATGCTTCCAGATGCATGTGGGAATTACGTAAAAGGCTGGTATAAAGGCAGTCAGATACCTTTATACGTATCAAGAGGCTTAGGCACGGTAGCCCTGCCGATAAGGATAGGTGCTGCGCCTGAAGTCGCTACTTTTAAGTACTTTCTCACTTAATCAGCCCTTGACTTCCCTTCCCTTATCATCGAAAAGTGTCTTGACTTCTTTTATCAAATCGTTGATATCCCTAAACTGACGGTATACAGAAGCGAAGCGGACATATGCTACTTTGTCCAGATCCTTCAGCGATGACATGATCTCTTCGCCTATCCATGAACTGGCCACCTCTTTTACTCCCATACCCATCAGCTTTTTTTCAATATTCTTTTCTACTTCTTCGAGACTGTTGATCGGGATAGGTCTTTTTTCGCATGCCTTCTTGAGACCGGATATTATTTTGTATGCGTCGAAAAACTCGCGGCTGCCATCTTTCTTAATAACCATCGGCAGTGGATCTTCAACGCGCTCGTAGGATGTGAATCTCTGCTCGCACTTCAGGCATTTTCTTCTGCGGCGGATGACATCTCCTTCTTTGGCCATCCTTGAATCGATGACTTTGTCCTCGATGCTTCCGCAGAACGGACATTTCATGGCTTATAAATTGGGAACTTGTCGCAGAGAGCCCGAACTCTGAGGCTTATAGAGTCCAAAACTGAATCATTATTTCTGTTGTGAATTACGGTTGAGATGATATCAGCGATTTCTTCCATCTCTAGCTCGCCCATACCTCTTGTCGTAACGCATGGAGTACCAAGCCTTATGCCACTCGTTATGGTTGCAGGCTTCTGATCATATGGGATGCCATTTTTATTCACAGTGATGCCGGTTCTATCGAGTGCCTCTTCAGCGTCCTTTCCGGTAACATTCATCCGGCCGAGATCCACAAGCATAAGGTGATTATCGGTGCCGTCTGATATGATGGTAAATCCTTTACTGATAAGAGCTGAAGCCAATTTCTTGGCATTGGCAACAACACGTTTCTGATAGTCTTTAAAAGCCGGCGTCAATGCTTCTTTAAACGCAACTGCCTTCGATGCTATCACATGGACAAGAGGTCCGCCTTGTATCCCCGGAAATATTGTTTTATCGATGACTTTGGCATGTTCCGCCTTGCACATGATCAGACCGCCTCTTGGCCCTCTCAATGTCTTATGAGTAGTCGAAGTAACAAAATCAGCGTGAGGAACCGGCGAAGGATGCTCTCCGGCAGCTATAAGCCCGGCTATGTGGGCTATGTCCGCCATCAGATAAGAGCCAGACTCTCCTGCAATCTCCGCAAAGGCCTTAAAATCGATAGTTCTGGAATACGCGCTTGCACCGACAACAATAATTTTAGGTTTGTGTTCAAAAGCCAGCCTCCTGACCTCATCCATGTCGATACGACCTGTTTCTCTGGAAACACCATAGGCCAGCGTCTTGTACAGCATGCCGGTAAAGTTCACAGATGCGCCGTGGGAAAGATGCCCGCCATGCTTTAAGTCCATTCCCAGTATCGTGTCACCAGGCTTTAATACTGCGAAATAGACTGCCATGTTAGCCTGGCTGCCGGAGTGAGGCTGTACATTAATATGTTCTGCACCAAAAAGCTCCCTGGCCCTGTCTATCGCAAGCTTTTCAACCTTGTCCGCATATTCGCACCCTCCGTAATAACGTCTTCCCGGATAACCCTCTGCATATTTATTAGTAAAAATCGATCCCTGTGCATCAATAACAGCACGGCTTGCATAGTTTTCGGATGCTATCAGCAGTATCTTCCTGCGTTCACGATCTTCCTCGCTTTCAATGGCAGCGTAAATGTCAGGATCAACGGCCTTCAAATAATCTGAATTCATGGGAAAGGTCTCTCTGGTTTCTTATATATTTTTTATTTCTGGGAACTCTTTATTTCAATTAACGATATTTTTTTTAGCCTGTTCAAATGACGTCCGCTCTCAAATTCAGTATTCATCCAGGTAGTAACAATCTCTTTTGCCAGGTCTTTGCCAATGACACGGCCTCCCATCACCAGTATATTGGCGTCATTGTGCATCCTGCTCATCTTTGCAGTAAAGAGATCATTGCATAGCGCGGCTCTGATATTCCGGAACTTATTTGCAACTATAGACATTCCTATCCCTGTGCCGCAGATCAAAATACCTCTGGCCGCTACGCCCTGGGCAACCGTTTCAGCAACTTTTTCCCCAAAATCCGGGTAATCAACAGATTGAGGAGTGTCAGTGCCGAAATCTTTATGCTCGTGCCCCAAATCCTTCAGAAGAGAGATGACCTCGGTCTTAAGATCGAGACCTGCATGGTCGGAACCGATTGCAACGAGCATGATAACATTCCCCTTTCAGATAACTACCATATGCTTCCAATAGAAATTAGGCGGTTTTTATCATATCCAAGACGAAGAAACCAAGTCAAGAAAGGAGTAACGCTATCTGATCAGAAATTCCAGCAGAGCCTTTTCTGAATGGAGCCGGTTTTCGGCCTGATCAAAAATAGCGCTTTGAAGGCCATCCATCACCCCATCAGTTATTTCCTTACCTCGATATGCCGGCAGACAATGCAGCACCACAGCATCTGGCTTTGCGCTGCGCAATAGTTCCTCATTTATCTGATATGCTCTAAACTTCCTCGCTTTCTCCTCGGCCTCCAATTCCTGCCCCATGCTGACCCAGACATCAGTATATAAGACATCAGCGTCTGTAACAGCTTCTCTGGGATCAGTCATGATCCTAATGCTGCCCTTGCCTGTTTGTCGCGCACGGTCTACTGTATCCAAGTCTGGGCCGTAATCTTCAGGCGTCGCAATCACAAAATCCATACCTGTCAGAGCGGCTGATTCTATAAGCGAATTGGCCACATTGTTCCCATCGCCGATAAATACAAACCTAATCCCTTCGAGACGCCCTTTCCTCTCAAGTACCGTCATAAGGTCCGCTAATGCCTGGCAGGGATGATGCAAATCAGATAGACCGTTTATAACCGGCACGCCGGAGTGTCTTGCAAACTCTTCAACAGTCGATTGTTTGAAGACTCGCATTACCATACCATGCAGATACCTTGAAAGCGTACGCGCAGTATCGGCAATCGTCTCTCCCCTGCCCAGTTGAATGTCTTTTGGGCTGAGATATATAGGCTGGGCACCGAGCTGATAGACGCCCACCTCAAAAGAAACCCTGGTTCTTGTAGAGGGTTTTTCAAAAAACAGTCCTATACTTTTACCAATAAGAGGGCATTTCGCTGCATCAATACCGGATTTCATATCGATGGCCCTCTTCAACAGAAGCTTTATTTCATTGTCGGACAAATCGAATAAAGTCAGAAAGTCTCTTTTCATGGCACCCTGTCTAATACTTCCTCCAATACATCTACAGCGTGATCTATGTCCTTTTCTTCTACAACCAGAGGTGGCGTAAACCTCAATATGTTTCCGGCACCGGCAAGCCCAACAAGCACTCCCCGCTCCATGCAAGCTGTAACATAAGGTAAGGCATCGCGCATCAATTCCATTGCAACCAGCAAGCCCATACCCCGGACATCGATGATCTTGCCTTCATAGTCATCTTTCAGATCATTGAGTCTATCAATGAGATATTTGGACATTCTGTTGCATTGGTCCAAGATAAACCCATCTTCCAGTATCGCCTCTATCGAAGCTATCGCAGCTGCGCATACCAGCGGATTGCCGCCAAATGTTGATGCATGGGTTTTAGGCTGAAAAGCAGCAGCAACTTTGTCGGTGGCCAGCATAGCGCCTATCGGCACGCCACCGCCCAGGCCTTTTGCAAGAGACATAATATCCGGGCTCATACCGTAATGCTCATATGCAAACAGTTTGCCGGTCCTGCCCATTCCGGTCTGTACCTCGTCGAACATCAGCAGAAGCTTTTTATCAATGCAGAGTTCACGCACCTTTTGGAGATAATCTTCCGACGGCAAATGAACACCGCCTTCAGCTTGAATCGGCTCCAGCATGACAGCGCATGTTTTATTGCTGACCGCGACTTTCAAGGCATCTATGTCATTGAATGGAACATGCTTGAACCCCGGCATGAGCGGTTCAAAACCCTTCTGGAACTTTGTCTGCCCAGTGGCTGTCAATGTAGCCAGAGTCCTGCCATGAAAGGAATTGAATGTCGCTATAATCTCGTAGCGTTCAGCGCCAAAGTGCTCTCTCGAGTATTTGCGCGCTATCTTGATCGCAGCTTCATTAGCCTCGGCCCCTGAATTACAGAAAAAGACCTTATCGGCAAAAGACTGGGTGACCAGCAGTTTCGCAAGCTTAACCTGCGGTTCAATGTGATAAAGGTTAGATACGTGTATCAGCCGTTGAGCCTGTTTCTGTATGGCAATTACTACTTTTGGATGACAGTGCCCTAATATGTTTACGGCTATACCGCCCACAAAATCGAGGTATTCTTTGCCGGTTGTATCCCATACCTTGACACCCCTTCCCTTGCGCAAGACAATAGGGAAGCGGCTGTAAGTCGGCATCAGATAATGATCGGCTTCTTCAATGATTTTCCTGGATTCCATCAAGAATGATAACACATATCTCAAAAAAGATAAAAGTTGTGCTATAATGTGTGCTATGAAAGTAGCTATAACCGGCAAAGGCGGCGTCGGCAAGACAACCCTTTCGTCGATTCTCAGCCACTTATATGCATCAGAAGGCAAAAAAGTCATCGCCGTCGATGCCGACCCCGATGCAAATTTTGCCCAAGCCCTTGGTGTTTCAGCCACGGATATTGAGAACATAAGGCCCATCGCCGAGATGGCCGATCTCATTGAAGAACGCACAGGTGCTAAGCCCGGCACCTCAGGCGGTATGTTTAAGCTTAATCCCAGGGTTGATGACCTGCCCGAAGAGATTGGTTACAAGTTCGATGGCATTACATTGCTTATGATGGGAAAGGCCAAGAATGCGGCTTCCGGGTGTTACTGCCCTGAAAATGTCTTGCTCCGTCAGTTGCTGAAACATCTTGTTATTGACAGGGACGAAATTGTTATCGTTGATATGGAAGCTGGAATAGAACATATGACACGCGGCACATCCGAAGCTGTCGATGCCTTTATAGTGGTAGTGGAACCGGGACAGAGAAGTATACAGACAGCTAATACAGTGAAAGAACTGGCGCGTGGTCTGGGTGTAAAGCAGGTATTCTTTGTCGCCAACAAAATCAGGACCAATGGCGATATAGAATTCCTGAAGAAAAATATCAAGGATGTGCTATTCCTCGGAGCTATTAAGTTCAGCCAGTCGCTTATGGATTCCGACATCAATGGAATTTCTCCTTTTTACGGCTCGCCTGAGGCAGTTGCTCAGGTCAAGGAAATTAAATTGCAGCTTGATTCGCTCGCGCAGAAATGAGACTATGATGGGGGCTTTTGAACAAAAGGCTGCCTTCGATAATTGCCCCAATAATTCAACCGATTATTCATTCGACAAAGCAACCATCAGACGAGAAATTATTATTAAACGTAATTCTATATCTCCTGATGCAAAAAAGATCAAAGATCAAGCTATCCACGATCGTTTGCAATCGTTGGATGAATTCAATAACGCCAAAACATTGCTCGTCTATGCGTCTTTCCGCAGTGAAGTCGACACTGAAAATATAATCAGAAACGCTCTTGCTAAACACCGCAATATCGTCTTGCCGAGAGTTGAAAAATACTCAGAAACGCTCAGACTCTTTAAAATTGCAGCCTGGTCAGACCTTGAGCCGGGATGTTGGGGCATTCCTGAACCGCAGATGATACCATCCGGAGAGATGAAAGTGGAAAATATAGATTTAGTCGTGGTACCGGGTGTGGCATTTGACCAAGATTGCAACAGAATAGGTTATGGAAAGGGATATTATGATAAGCTGCTAAGTAGCAGAAAAACCAATGTTCACCCGCTGATAATAGGGCTGGCATATGAAGAGCAGATCGTCCGGTCTATACCGTTTAAACCTCATGACATGAAGATGGACTTGATAATCACTGATAAGAGGATAATTCACTGCCATGGATCGCAAAAAAATTAGAGATGGCGTACGTCTCATCCTCGAGGGTATCGGAGAGGATGTAGACAGGCCTGGGTTAAAAGACACACCATCAAGGGTAGCACAAATGTATGAGCAGATTTTTGCAGGCCTCAAGGATCCTGTAGATGATCTCCTCAGGCCTATTGAAGGCGAAAGCCACGATGAAATGGTGCTGCTTAAGGAGATCCCCTTTTATTCTGTCTGTGAACATCACTTATTGCCTTTTATCGGAAAGGCCAACATAGCCTATATCCCGGACGGAAAGATCGCCGGACTTAGCGAGTTGGCGAAAGCTCTTGAGCACCTTGCAAACAGGCCGCAGGTGCAGGAAAGGTTGACTACGCAACTGGCAGATATCATTATGGAGAAGCTCAGACCGCGCGGTTGCATGGTTGTAATAGATGCCGAGCACCTGTGCCTGAGTATGCGAGGGATAAAGAAGCCCGGTTCAAAAACAGTCACGTCAGCTGTGAGAGGCATATTCAGAAGCAAACAAAGCACTAGAGAGGAAATGCTGGAACTCTTAAAGCCGCACCACTAAAAAATCATAAATGGAGGTCGTAAATGGCAGCCAAGATCATCAGTGGAACAGAAGTGGCAGCTCAGATCAGAGCAGAACTGAAGGTAGAAGTCACAGCGATGAAAGAGAAACATGGTGTGGTGCCGGGTCTGGTCACAATTCTTATTGGTGAAAACCCCGCATCCGTAAGTTATGTAACCGCCAAACAAAAAGCCGCGCACGAGATTGGCTTTCATTCGGTGCAGGACAACCAGCCCGCTGATATTTCAGAGGCAGATCTTCTCAAGTTGGTAGACAAATATAACAAAGACCCCAAAATCAATGGAATACTTGTGCAACTCCCTCTGCCTAAACATGTTGATGAAAAGAAAGTCCTCAATGCCATAGACCCGGACAAAGATGTTGACGCCTTTCATCCGGTTAACGTAGGACGACTGATGATAGGCGGCAAAGAAGCGAAATTCCTGCCTTGCACCCCGGCTGGTATCCAGGAGCTGATAGTGCGTTCAGGATTCGATACGGCCGGAGCAGAAGTTGTTGTAGTCGGGCGCTCAAATATCGTCGGCAAACCAATAGCGATGATTATGTGCCAGAAGGCAAAGGGTGCAAACTCAACTGTCACCATCGTACACACAGGCACGAAGAATCTCGCAGAACACTGTAAACGTGCAGATATACTCATAGTTGCAGCTGGGGTACCGGGCCTTGTCAAGCCGGAATGGATCAAGCCGGGCTCATGTGTAATCGACGTCGGCGTCAATCGTGTGGGTGAAAAGAAGAGCGAAAAGACGGGTAAAATGGTGCCTATTCTCAGAGGTGACGTGGACTTTGATCGGGCTAAGGAAATAGCGGGTGCCATTACTCCGGTGCCGGGCGGAGTGGGTCCGATGACAATTACCATGCTCATGAAAAATACTGTCAAGTCTGCAAAGATTGCGTCCGGAATAGAATAAGAAAAGAATGTAATTGCTGAAAATCCCCCTGTTAACATAAGGGGGATTTTCACGTTTTAGCTGTATAATCGCACCTGGAAATCACTGCCTAATTGTGACGCGTATCACGAAGAGATGGATTAATCTGGCAGTATACTGATTATAGCTATTGAAAAACAGTTGTATCACACTTAATTAATGTGGTACATTTTGACGAGATATGTTGAAAAAGATTGGGCAGTTCAGACGCACTAAAAGTTTAAGGAGACAATGATGCCGACTACCTTTAAATGGACTGGAAAAACCCCTAAGGGCACGGTTCAAAATGGTGAAATTACCGCCGAGACCAGGGAAGAGGTTATCGCAACTCTGCGTAAGCAGGGCATAATTCCAACTATAGTTGCTGAAAAAAAGGCAGCTGCCTTTCAACTCGGTGGCATAAGCAGAGGCAAGAAGATCAAAGATAGAGACATCATTGTCTTCACCAGACAGTTTGCAAGCATGTATAACGCTGGCATACCAATAGTGCAGAGCCTAGAAATTATGTCAAAACAGACTGAAAACACTTCCTTGCGTGCAATCGTGGGCCAAGTGAAAGCGGATGTTGAGGCTGGTGTAACTCTGGCCGATGCTATGAGGAAACATCCCAAAGCATTCAGTGAATTATATGTAAACCTTGTGGCCGCCGGTGAGCAAGGCGGAGTATTGGATTCAGTACTGCAGCGCTTAGCTGTTTATATAGAAAAAGCAATGAAGCTGAAAAAGAAAGTCAAAGGGGCCATGATTTATCCCTCTGTAGTTCTTTTTATTGCAGCGCTTGTTGTTGCTATAATTATGATCTTCGTTATACCGGTATTTGCAAAAGTATTTGGAGAAATGGGTGTTGCATTACCCGGCCCAACCCAACTGGTTATCGGGTTGAGTAATTTTTTAAGTGGCATTGGTGGTCTCATACTTTTTTTCATAATTGTCGGTAGCATAATCGGATTTAGTCAGTATAGAAGGACTGCTACTGGCAGAATGAATACAGATAGACTTTTACTTAGAATACCTATTATAGGCAATCTTATAAGAAAAGTTGCAGTTGCAAGATTTGCAAGGACATTGGGCACCTTGATCAGCAGCGGCGTCCCCATACTGGATGGTCTTGACATATGCGCCAAGTCGGCCGGCAACAAGGTAGTCGAAAAGGTTGTTTACGAA
>DATHDG010000040.1:0-98569 GCA_035319125.1 Dissulfurispiraceae bacterium
TCCTACCTGCCTCGCCAGAAGGATGTGCTCTCTGGTCTGCGGCATCGGTCCATCCGCTGCACTTACCACAAGGATGGCTCCGTCCATCTGCGCCGCTCCCGTGATCATGTTCTTCACATAGTCCGCGTGGCCAGGGCAGTCTACATGCGCATAGTGCCTCTTGTCCGTCTCGTATTCAACGTGGGCCGTCGCGATGGTTATTCCTCTCGCCTTCTCCTCAGGTGCATTGTCAATGGAGTCATACGCCCTGAATGTCGCCTGCCCCTTGAATGACAATACCTTCGTGATCGCTGCCGTCAATGTCGTCTTGCCGTGATCTACGTGCCCGATCGTTCCCACATTTACATGCGGCTTCGTCCTCTCAAACTTTGCCTTGGCCATATCTCCTCCTTAGTACCTTCCGTTAAAACTTTATTACTTTAAGCTATTCGCCTTTTATCTTAGCAACAATGCCTTCCATGATGTTCTTCGGAACTTCTTCATAATGGGAAAACTGCATCGTATAAGTTGCCCGCCCCTGGGTCTTAGACCGGAGATCAGTGGCATATCCGAACATCTCGGACAGAGGCACGGTGGCCTTTATCACCTGTGTCTTGCCCCTCTTCTCCATGGACTGTATCTTACCGCGACGAGAATTCAGATCGCCTATTACATCGCCCATATACTCTTCAGGGGTAACGTCTTCGACATTCATCACCGGCTCAAGCAGGGCAAGCTGTGCCTTCTTTGCACCCTCCTTGAATGCCATGGATCCGGCAATTTTGAAGGCCATTTCGGAGGAATCAACCTCGTGATATGATCCGTCGATCAGGGTAACTTTTACGTCCATGACAGGATAACCGGCAAGTACGCCGCCGTCCATCGCTTCCTTTACGCCTTTTTCAACTGCGGGCACGTACTCCTTCGGAATCGAGCCTCCAACTATCTTGTTGACAAACTCAAAACCCTTGCCTCTTTCGAGGGGCTCCATTTCGATCACGACATGTCCGTACTGGCCGCGACCGCCCGATTGCCTTACGAATTTGCCCTCTATCTTTACGTGATTCTTTATCGCTTCTTTATATGCTACTTGCGGCTTGCCCACATTAGCGCCAACCTTGAACTCCCTCATCAGGCGATCAGTGATGATTTCAAGATGAAGTTCACCCATTCCGGAAATAATAGTCTGTCCAGTCTCCTCGTTGAAAGAGACCCTGAAGGAAGGATCTTCCTGCGCAAGCTTTGAGAGTGATATGGATAGCCTCTCCTGATCCGCCTTTGTTTTCGGCTCTATGGCTACAGAGATTACCGGCTCAGGGAATTCCATAAGTTCGAGAATAATTGGATTGCCTTCGTCGCAGAGAGTATCGCCGGTAAGCGTCTGCTTAAGGCCGACAATGGCAGCGATATCTCCAGCCCTTACCTCTTTGATCTCCTCACGCTTGTTGGCATGCATCTGCAGAAGACGGCCAACCCTTTCCTTTATATCTTTCGTGGAATTATAAACGTAAGAACCCGAAGGCAATACACCCGAATAAACTCTGGCGAACACCAGCTGCCCGACATATGGGTCTGTCATTATCTTAAATGCAAGAGCAGAGAACGGCTCCTCATCCGCAGCACTCCTTTGAACATCAGAACCATCTGAAGGCTTGCTGCCTATCACAGGCGGGATGTCAAGGGGCGAAGGCAAGTAGTCAACAACCGCATCAAGAAGCATCTGCACACCTTTGTTCTTGAACGCTGAACCGCAAATAACAGGATTGATCGTCATCGCGATCGTCCCCTTGCGCAAAGCCCTTTTTATATCATCAACCGCAATCTCTTCTCCTGCGAGATATTTCTCCATTATCGAATCATCGACATCGGCTATGGCCTCAATCATCTTGTCCCTGTATTCCTTGGCCTGAGCTTCATATTCTGCAGGGATATCGGCTTCCACGAATTTCGCGCCCAGGGTTTCGTCATCGAAGAAAAAGGCCTTCATCCTTACCAGATCGATAGGACCCCTGAATTTTTCTTCCTTACCTATGGGGATCTGAATAGGAACGGGACGCGCACCGAGCTTCTCGACCATCGAATCGACCGCCATGAAAAAGTCAGCGCCTACCCTGTCCATCTTATTAAGGAAGGCTATCCTGGGAACACCATACTTGTTGGCCTGTCTCCAGACCGTTTCGGACTGCGGCTCGACGCCGGCTACAGAATCGAATACGGCAACCGCGCCGTCAAGAACGCGCAGCGAGCGCTCGACCTCGATCGTGAAATCGACGTGGCCGGGCGTGTCTATTATATTTACGCGATGATTGTTCCATGAACACGTTGTCGCAGCTGAGGTGATCGTTATTCCGCGTTCCTGCTCCTGAGGCATCCAGTCCATGACAGCCGTGCCATCGTGGACTTCTCCGATCTTGTATGTAACTCCTGTATAATAGAGAACGCGTTCAGTGGTTGTTGTTTTGCCGGCATCGATGTGGGCCATGATGCCAATATTTCTCGTCTTTTCTAAAGGGAATCTCGACATTAGATATAAACCTTCTTACCACCGATAATGCGCAAAGGCCCTGTTGGCTTCGGCCATTTTATGAGTGTCTTCTTTCTTCTTAATCGATGCACCCGTGTTATTGTATGCATCTAGCAGTTCGCCTGCAATCCTCTCGCGCATGGTTTTTTCTTTGCGATCCCTAGCATATTTGACGATCCATCTCAGTGCGAGGGCTATTTTTCTGGCGGGCTTGACCTCTACAGGCACCTGATAGGTTGCACCGCCAACCCTTCTCGGTTTCACTTCTACGAGAGGCTTTACGTTTTCCACAGCGGCCTTATAGACCTTTAGCGCGTCTATGCCTGTCTTCTCCGCCATTATATCGAAGGCGCCGTAACAAATGCGCTCGGCAGTGGATTTCTTGCCTTCCTTTAGCAGCACGCTGACCATTCTGGTTACCAGCTTACTGTTGTATTTGGGATCTGGTAGGACATCTCTTTTTTCAGATTCTCTTCTTCTTGCCATTTTAATATGCTCCGACTATATCTATTTAGGACGCTTAGCGCCGTATTTAGAGCGACCCTGCTTGCGGTTACCCACACCTGCACAGTCTAGCGCACCCCTGAGTATGTGATACCTCACGCCTGGAAGGTCCTTGACCCTTCCGCCCCTGATTAACACGATCGAATGCTCCTGGAGATTGTGACCTACACCGGGTATGTACGCGGTGACCTCCATACTATTAGTAAGCCTGACTCTAGCAACCTTCCTCAAAGCAGAGTTGGGCTTTTTGGGAGTTGTAGTATAAACCCTGACACATACACCCCGCTTTTGAGGACAGCTCTTAAGCGCCGGACTTTTCGTTTTTCTCTCGAGCTGCTTGCGCCCGTTTTTGACCAGTTGTGCGATAGTAGGCACATTTCCTCCAGTTATCATTAAGTCTCTACAATTATTATCCCAGTTTTACCGGGAAAACCTGTTAAGCTTACCAGAAAAAGATTATTTTGTCAAGCCTTTCAGTCTCCTTTTCCTGATAGCCAACTACCAAAAGAAAGAGAAAAAATATAACATTTTCTTAACAAAAAAATAAAGTGGCATTTTTCTTCTCATCGAAGTATGTTTATAATATTTCTGTTGGAGGGCTTTATGGCGCTGAAAAGATATTTTCTATTATTTATTACAATCATATTTGCATCAGCCGCAGCAGAGGCGGAGACGCATGGAGGAAGCATGACTAAAGACATCCACTGGCTGGGACATGATACTTTCAAAATTTCAGGAGCGACTGTAATTTATACAGATCCATTTAGACTTAAATCGCCGGATAAGGCTGACCTCATCCTTATTACCCACGAGCATTATGACCATTGCTCTCCTGACGATGTACAGAAGCTGCTTAAAGCCGACACTGTTATCCTAGCCACGTCTGATTGCGCGAAGAAACTGACAGGCAAGGTAAGGATCGTCAAACCAGGTGACAAGCTTGTAGTCTCTGGCGTTGAGATTGAGGTGGTTCCAGCCTATAACACGAACAAACAATTTCACACAAAAGATCGTGGATGGGCTGGTTATATTTTTACAACAGGAGGTAAGAGAATCTATCTTGCTGGCGACACCGACGTTATACCTGAAATGAAAGCCTTCAAAAATATCGATATAGCGCTGCTGCCTGTTTCCGGAACATATGTCATGACTGCAGACGAAGCTGCTGAAGCAGCTCTGATAATTAGGCCAAAAATAGCGATACCTATGCACTATGGTGCTATTGTCGGATCTCAAAAAGATGCTGATATTTTTGCGCAAAAGCTCAAAGGCAAAGTAGATGTCACTATTTTGACGCATGAGTAATGATCGTTCTGGAGATTGATTGGCCAAAAAGAAAGTAAGAAAAGAAGATATTGTGCAGCTTCTAAAGGAAAGCGGGGGGTTCCTTTCCGGATCCGGCATAGCCTCCACCTTGGGAGTTACGAGAGCTGCCGTATGGAAAACCATTGTACAGCTTCGCAAGGGAGGATATCTAATCGACTCATTTCCGGCTAAAGGTTACTGTCTGCTAAAGTCACCGGATTTCTGCATTCAGGAATTAAGAAGAACTGTTCCATCAGGCAATATAATAGGTAGAGAAATATTTTTCTTCGAATCAACCACATCAACAAATGCATTAGGTATGGAATTGGCCTCCAATGGTTGTCAAGAAGGAACGGTTGTTATGGCTGATACCCAAACAGGTGGAAAAGGCCGACTTGGACGCTGTTGGATGTCGCCACCTGGAAAAAACATATACATGAGCATCGTCTTAAGACCTTCTTTCTCACCGCGGGATGCTACATCGCTAACCCTTATGTCTGCTGTCTCTTGCGTATCAGCAATCAGACGAGTCACGTCAGTGCCCGCTACCATAAAATGGCCTAATGATATAATGGTCAAGCAGTTAAAGCTGGGAGGCATTCTTACTGAAATCAAGGCGGATATTGACAGCATAGCGTATGCTGTTGTTGGGATTGGCATCAATGTAAATCTTTCGCCTTCAGAAATACCCGATGATATTCGCTTAATCGCCACATCTGTTATGGACCAGTCCGGCGGATTGACATCACGAACGGAACTCGCGGCGGCTATATTGGAGGAAATCGACAAGTGGTACAGCCGGTTAGTTGCCAAGGGGAAACAAGCCATAATTGATGAGTGGATTTCCTTCTCCTCTACCATCGGAGAGCGCGTTATAGTTTCAACAGGCAGCACAATTCTTGAAGGTCTTGCTGAAACTGTCGACGATGACGGTCTGCTTATTTTAAAACTGGATGACGGCCGCTATAGTAAAATAAGCGCTGGAGATGTGAAATTTGCTAGAACAAAAGGTGCAGAATGAAGGCAAAGGCCTTACTGGCTATCGATATAGGCAATTCTACTATTGGGTTCGGGCTTTATCCAGATGCTACCGCAAATAAAATATTGGCCATCGAAAAACTACAGCTGACCAGGATAACATCGTCTGCATTTACAGAGCACTTCATATCCGACTTTCTATTGAAACATTGCCGAATCCCAAAGCCGGCCACGCGATATATAAGCGTCGCCATTTCATCCGTAGCCCCCAAATTCAACAACGCGGTAAGCAAGGCTGTACAGAGATTTTGCGCCGCGCCTTTAATAATCACTCCTTCGACGGAGACCGGCTTATCGCTGGATGTCAAACATCCTGAAAAGCTTGGCACGGACAGGATAGCTAATGCTCTGGCTGGTTATACTCAAGTTAGGAAGCCTGTTGCAGTCGTAGATCTTGGAACAGCTACGACCATTACAGTAGTAGGTAGGGGCGCCAGACTTTTGGGGGGAGCGATAATGCCTGGGATTCAGACAATGATTGGATCGCTGGCTTGTAAGACGTCCCTGTTGCCACTTGTAGCGCCTGCAAAACCGCGGTCAGCATTGGGTAAGGACACGTCATCGGCCATTATATCCGGCACTGTCAACGGCACCGCTGCAGCAATCATATACATTCAAAGCAGGATTGAAAAGGAAATTGACACAAAGCTTGCCTTGATTCTGACAGGTGGACATGCCGCCCTGTTATCACCACTGCTAAGCAAAAAACATCTGTTGATTCCAAGTCTCATTTTTGAAGGGATTCGGTTGATACATAGCAAACAAAACTGACATTTAATTGTGTATACTTATCTCATGCATATAAAAGCATGAAACATTAAACAGGAGGGCTTTCAATGATTATTAAGAACATCTTGTTCCCAACCGATTTTTCCGAAGGCGCTGCGCACGCATTATCTTATGCTGTAGACCTTGCAAAGACTTACAAGGCTAAGCTATATATAGCGCATGTTATCCAGGACATCGATGTTTCATCAAATCTCCATATTCCGCATCAGTCAGTAGATGTTCTGTTTAATGAATTTTCAACAAGCGCAAAAAAAGGCCTTGACAAGCTCTGCGTTTCAGTGCAGGAGGAATGCAAGGGAATTGAAACCTTTACTCTCCGAGGCATACCTTACGAAGAAATACTGAAATTTGCTCCATCTAAGAACATCGATCTGATAGTAATGGCAACTCACGGGCGAAAGGGTCTTGACAGGGTTCTTTTCGGCAGCACAGCAGAGCGGGTAGTCAGAAATTCGTCTTGTCCGGTATTGACAATAAGAATGCCGTAGCCAGCAAACGAAGAATCTGCGATCAGCTGTCTTCTAATTATGCTTAAACCCGCCGTTCTCATAGTCGGCGGTGGTCCGGCCGGTGCCACCGCCGCCAGGTTTCTGGCTGACGAAGGTGTTGAGACTGTATTAGTTGAACGGAACTTCGGCTATGTCAAACCATGTGGTGGTGGCATTCCATCCGGCGCCATTAAAGAATTTTCCCTGCCTGAGAATATTATAAAAAAACGTATTGAAAAATTACTGATAGTATCACCTGAAAATAGAAGGATCGAAATCGCTCTTAAAGATGGTTTCATCTGCATTACAGAACGAGGCGCTTTTGACGCGTGTCTAAGGGAAATGGCACAAGACCGGGGCGCTTTGCTTATAGAAGGAGAGTTCACCAGTTTCAAGGCAACAGGCAGCGCCTTCATATCAACTATCAAGAGAAAGGAAGACGGCACGCTTATTCAGGTTCAATCGAATTATATCCTTGCGGCTGATGGGATAACATCTAGTGTTGCTCGAAAAAGCGGTCAGCTGACGTTATCCCGCCTTTATACAATCAGCTCTCGAATTAAAGCTTTTAATGGAGACTATTGCGAGTTCTGGTTTGGAACTTCTCATGCATCTAGTTTTTATTCGTGGGTTTTTCCAACTGCAGGCAACGCTTCAATCGGCACTGGAGGCCGAACTGCTCAGGAATGTCCCGCATTGCTGCAACAATTTTTAAAGAGGCGCTTCGGATGCGATGCCGAAGAAATGCAGCTACAAAATGCTTTCAGCAGATATCGCATATTTCCAATTCCTGCATGGCGTAAGAGTTCATTTGCATCAGGAAAAATAATGTTTCTCGGAGATGCGGCTGCAATGGTGATGCCGGTTACATATGAAGGCATATATTATGCTATGAAATCAGGACAGTTTGCAGCCGCTGCTGTGCTGGAAAATAAACCTAATAACTACAAGCGGCTCTGGGAAGCCAGATTCGGTAAAAGGTTTCAGCTTATGAACCATTTGAAGGACCATTTTTTCAGAGATGACAGAAGCATTGAGAAATGGGTAGCAGTGCACAGTTCACAGGCAGTCCAGGATATTGCCATGAAATTATGGCTGCAGAAAGAGCCAGGCAACTTTCAATTATTATCATATCTTAAAGCCTTCAGTAGCCTGGTAGTTTCATAATGTATAGGATGCATATTTACGAAGACATGGCCGATTGCGTTAAAATATAAACATCTTGAAGCGTTATATTGTTTTTTCCATCATCCTGCACGTTGTCATCATAAGCATCGCCCTTTTCCTAATACCTCAAAAGAAAGAGAAGGAGCTGAAGCCGTTCATAGCGCGGATTGTCACGCCGGAGGATACATCTAAAGACATCAATCCGATTGAACGAAAGCCTACTGTGCAGGATAAAGCCAAGCAGAGCAGACCGAAGCCACCGAGCAAGATTTTGACTAAAGAAAAGAATACTCCTAAAATGCTTTCAGCTGTTCCGTCTAGTCGGACAGCAAAGAAGTCTGCTATTGGACCACGCGCTTTAACTCGCGTATTACCGCCTAAAGGGGGGCAACCCAAGCATTTGCCCGATACAGGGGGCGATAAAGGTTTTACAAATACAAATAGCGCAGACAGGCCCGATCAGTCCAAAACACCGGGACTGAAACAGGCTCCTATGCGCAATAAGCTCTTCGACCGTGATATAATCGCCAAACTGGCACGAAAAGACCAGGAAGGCACCAAAGAAGGTAGCTCAATCACTTTCGATACCAGGGAATTCAAGTATTATGGCTATATGCAGCGCCTGAGAGAGAAGATACAGAATGCCTGGAAATATCCACCAGGTGCCGCAGAAAAAGGCATTTATGGCGACCTTTATATAGAATTCACTATCAAAAAGAACGGTAGACTCGGTGCCGTACAATTAGTGAGAACATCGGGCTACAAAGACCTGGATGAGTATGCAATCAAGGCTTTGAAGGATGCAGACCCATATTGGCCTCTTCCGGATGACATTAAAGAGCAAAGCCTTACGATAACAGGCCACTTTATATATTCTCTTTATGGGCAGTATATAAGATAGCGATTGCAATACATACCTGATTGCATGAAATTAAAAGAAAACAAAAGATTATTTCTGAGAACCGGCGACAGAGTCAAACATCTTAATTACTTTTCATGGGGGACCGGAGAGGTGGTCGAAGAGAAGCACTCCGATCTTCCTGGAGGTGCGTGCTTTGTCAGGATTCTTTTTCAGGATGGCTGCGAACGGTCGTTTATCAATGATCTCAGCAATCATTCATGTTGTTATTATGCGGGGATACGGCTGCTGAATGAATGCTAGTGCCTGAGGTCTAAATAAGAGAGGGGATGGAGTGCTGGCACTTCATCCCCTCTTGCAATTAAAGTCTTTCTTACTGTGCTATTCTCGGGGTAACAAAAATCAGCAATTCGGTCGAATGCTTCTCAACCGTGTTCTTCTTAAACAGCCAGCCCAGCACGGGCACCTTACCAAGACCTGGTACTTCGCTGTCATCAGTTGTCTCATTACTGGTATAGATTCCACCCATGACAATTGTTTCACCATCATTCAACATCACTTGTGTCAGTGCTTGCTTAATGTCAATGGCCGGGTTACCAAATATGTCCTTATTGGTGAAATCCGGCTGATCCTTATTAACTTCAACTCTCAACTGGATTGAATTGTCGGGAGCAATCTGTGGAGTAACGGTTAATTTCAGGTTGGCATCGATATAAACCGTAGTAAAAGTAGTGCTGCCTCCACCCGACCCGCTCTGCGGTGTTGTCACAGGAATTTTCTTACCTTGCTTTATAACCGCCGACCTATTATCAAGAGTCAAGATTTTAGGACTGGATACAATTCTCGCCTGGCCGGTATCCTGAATTGCAGAAAGCCGCAGATCAAGACCAAAAGTTTGAGCTCTATTGAGGAAACCAAACGTCACCGCGCTTGTCGGATTAATTATAGTTGATGTCGTAGCAGGCAGATTAATAGCGCCCGGTATATTTATGGTTCCCACTTTAGACAAATCCGTCTTATTTATAACGTCTAGACCTCCACCCGGCACATTGCTGACTGCGGCACCAGAACTACCCCCAGCCATTGCTATTGAATGAGGCAGCGTCGCGTGTGAGAACGCAGTCAACCCCCAATCCACTCCAAGGCTCTTGACATAATCATTGTTCATCTCAACAATTCTTGCTTCAATAAGAACCTGACGCGTCGGCTTATCGAGAACGTTGAGGAGTTTTTGAACCTCTTCAATACTCGAAGCAATGTCTTTAACGATTATTGTGCGCGTGCGGGAATCAACACTTATGGTTCCACGCGGGGATAATATTTTGCCTTTTTCTATCAAGTCCTTAATGCCAGGGATTTTCCTGTCTTGCTTAGTGATTTCATCATGCTCAACAATATCATCGACGCTGGCATAGTTGACAGTAAATATTCTTGTCTCTATATCCTCAGCCTTACCAAACAGCTCCTTATTTTCTGCAACAGCCTTTTTCTCTTCCTGAAACGCCTTTACGGTAGCTACTCTAATAATATTGCCTTCAACGACCTTCTCCAGGTTAAACGTCTTCAAAATAATATCCAACGCCTGATTCCAAGGCACGTTCATAAGCTTCATGGTTATCTTACCCTTCACATCAGGATGCACAACCATGTTGTAACCGCCGACGTCTCCTAATAGCCTAAGAATTGGCACTATATCAGCATCCTGAAAGTCAAGAGAAATGACCTTGCTGCCGTTAGCTATTTTTTCTTTCGGAGGAGCAACGCGCACTTCCGGAGCACTCTTCTTCTTGCCTTTCTTTGCCTTAGCTATAACGTCAATCACAACCTCATCATCAAGAACATATACTTCAGAGGTCATTTTGTCCGCCAAGACGATATCAAATTTCAACTTGTCAGCGCCGGTCCGGACTCTAAGATCCTTCATAACTGAGGGAAGTTTGGACGGCATGGAAGCTTTCATAGCAACGCCCGGAATTTCGACGCTGAGCGAGTTATCAACCTGATACACTACAGGTTCCAAAAGCTTTCCATCGGCTTTGATAATCAGTTCGTTCGTCTCTCCGTCCTTGTCGAATGCAACATCCGTAATTGCTTTTGCCAAAGTATCCTTCTTTGCAGCAGCCTGTTTGACAGCCTGTCCCGATGCCTCCGCATCAGCTGCTTTATCGAGACTGAGAACCAGCTCATCGCCTCTGACATCGCCACTAACTTCAGCTGGAGACTGCAGCAGAATAGTCAGCCGAGCAGTATAGTTAGGCACCTCTATCTGAGTAGGTACAATTTCTGATATGCTGGGCACAGTAGAAATTATTTTATTTTTGAACTGCCCGAGTGAAGCTCCAGATATATCCACAACAACCGTGAAAGGATCCGAAGGCTTTGAAATAGAATATTTGATAGGGCCGTCAATTTTAACCTTGATCGTGTTGTCCACAATAGAGATATCACGTACCACAGACGATCCTTGCTCAGCAGTACCAGCCGCCCACGCAGTCCCAATGGCTCCGCAAAATACAAACAGCAACAAGAAAGACAATATCGTATTCAAAGCACGATTCTGCATGCGTTTCCTTTCTTTTAAGTCTATCTCTGAAATAATGGAATTCATTCTTCTTCCTCCCCGCGGAGTCTTAATACGGTGTCTCGTGGACTCATAACACCAGTTGCGTCTCTCATACGCTCCCTAATAACTACCGTGTCTTTTGTTATTTTTGCTACAACGCCGCTGTGGCTGCCTACTTTGACTCCGTCATTCACGTTATATGACTTACCGTCCGGCAACGACACTACGGCAAAATACTTATTCTTTTCCCACAGGATCGCGATGATTTTCATTTCACTCACATCATATGATTCAAGAGGCGAAGATCCCTTTTCTCTCCCGGACTCACGTTTTGAGACTAACGGGGCAAATGGATCCCGCCTATCAAGTCCGGTATACTCATAAGCTCCGACTTTTTCAGGTACGGCTGCAACCGCCGGAGCCGGTGCTTGGGAAGCCGCACCTGCTTGATCAGCTGCATTTGCAATAGAGGCTGCATAAGTTATTGAAATGATGACAATGCATGCAAAACCCAAGATTGTTATCGCTGAGATATATGGAATTCTCCTCACTTCTTGCCCTCCTTCTCAGCCTTCTCTATTGCTTTTTTCTCGGCCTCCGAAATAGAAGAATATGTCACGGCAGAGAATGTAACGCTGAGGGCTGCTGCGCCCTTTCTCGACACCTTACCTGTGCTTTTCATAACAATTTTATCAAGATTGACTATCCTCTCAAGCTTGGTAATATTGCTGAAAAACTGACCGAACCGGTGATAGGTTCCCTTCATTTCGACACTCACAGGGATTTCATATACTTCTTTGCTAGCATGGACAGTCTTTGACGACGGACGCCAGAGCACAGTATCCAAACCGGACATAAACGCCAGTTGAGATACTTGCCTCAAAAGTCCTGATACCTCTTTTTCCTCTGGAAGCTGAGATTCAAGTGCAGCCAGCTTCTTCTTAAGCGCCTCATTTTCCCCTATTAGTGCGCTTAAACGGTCAGCTTGTTGCTGAGAACTCTGTAAATCTGCGCGTTGCTTCTCCACATCAGTTGAAATTTTGCTCTTTTCATCCAACGTGGGCAAGATGACAAACGTAACGCTCAGAACTATTATCAGTAGCGCAGGCAGAACAAGCAATAAATTTTTCTTTGACGGACTCAGGCTTTCTAAGCTTTCCACGTTCATATTTTCACCTTGAAGTTTAGCTTGAAATTATAGACGTCCGTCTTCTCAACGGTCCCTTGCTTTGTCTCCTCAAGATATACGTCGGAATATGCCGGGGATTTCTTTAGATTGTCAACAAAGGAAACTACGTCCATATTTGTGTATCCAACTCCTTCAATAATAGCCTGAGGGTTGTTGAAAGTAACGCTTGAAAGCCATATTCCATCAGGCAGCAATTTGCTTATATCATCCAGTAATTTAACAGGCGCAGACTGGTTCTTCTTCAGCGTCTCGATTAAATTAGACTTTAGTTGAATTGCCTTATTCAGCGCCTCAAACTTCTTAACCTCATCAATCTTCTTCTTGTATTCGGCAATTTTAACTTGATTGGCAGCATATTCACTCTTGAGATTAGAAACCTGCATTTTCAGGAAAACAATAGTAAGCACGGCGAGGAGAAGTGCAGCACCGGAAACAATTCCAAGCAAAGTCAAGAATGGAAGAGATCTTCTTTCTTCGATCGCAAGAGGCAGGTCGCTTTTCTTTTGCTTCTTCAGTTTTCTTTCGGCCAGCAGATTGATTCTTATCATTGTCTGTCCCCCGACCGTCTCATAGCAAGACCAACAGCAACTGCAGTGATAGGCGCAATTTCACCCAATGACAAACTATCAGCCTTCTTGATATTCCTCAGGACATCAGCCACTTCAACAGATATCCCGAGTCTTTCGGACATAAGGGTTGAAAAACCTTTGATCAGAGCAGCCCCGCCGCTTAATATGATACTGTTTATGTCCTCATCGCCTATACTGCTTCTGAAATATTCGAACGACCGGTAAATCTCTGCATATATTTCGTCGGAGGCACCATTGATAATCTCACGCGCCGACTCCAGAGAAACGCCTTCAACCTTTTCGCCCAACTTAACGCTTTCAGCCGCTTCACGCGAGATGTTGAGGGTTCGCTCAAGCGCCTCAGTGTGATAGTTGCTGCCTATTGCAGTATCTCTCATAAACACCGGCAACCCCTTCCTGAGAATGTTGATATTGGTCTTGCTTGCCCCTATGTTAACCAGGGCCACATTCTTCTTATCGGAGATTCCATAATTTACTTCATAGACATTCCCGATAGCAAAGGAGTCGATATCGACAACAACCGGTGTAAGTCCCGCCTGATGGACAACATCAACATAATCACCCATAACGGTCTTCTTTACCGCAACCAGCATTACATCCATCATGCCTTGGTCTTCTGCATCAGAGCCGAGGATTTCAAAATCAATATTTACATCCTTGATATCAAATGGAATGTATTGCTCAGCTTCATATTTGATATTTAGACTAAGTTCTTCTTCGGTTATCAGGGGGACTTTTATGACCTTTGTTATTACAGCAGAATGACCGGAAAGCCCTAAAACTGCTTCGGCCTTCTTGATCCCAGCCTGGCTCATCAATGCCTTGAGCGAATCGACAAGTTTTGCCTTGTTGAGCACTAGACCATCACCGATTATGTCGCGTTCTATCGGAAGCATGCTAAAAAGCGAAAGTTCGTAGCCATCTTTGCTCGTGTTAACCTGCGCTACTTTTAGATAACGCGACCCGATATCAATCCCTATGGTGCTCTTCTTTCCTATTAACATAATGCTATATTTAGCAGAAAAACTTCAGTTTGTCAAGCATTTTCTTTATTTCACGCCATCTTATAGTGGCGCGTTCACCTTTATATAGAGTTCTCTGAGTTGTTTCTGGTCCACTGCCGAAGGCGCTCCGCTCATTTGACAAACTGCCTTCTGTGTCTTCGGAAACGCTATGACATCCCGGATGGATGATGCTCCCACCATGAGCATAACCAATCGGTCGAGGCCCAGGGCGATGCCTCCATGAGGCGGTGCGCCATATTGCAATGCATCAAGCAGGAAGCCAAATTTCTTATATGCTTCCTCATCCCCTATTCCAAGCACTTGAAACATTCTCTTCTGTACTTCGCTTTTGTGAATACGCATACTTCCGCCGCCTATCTCATAACCGTTAAGCACAAGGTCGTATGCCTTTGCCGTTAATGAAGACAGAATATCTGATGGTGCTCCGGGCTGAAATGCTTCAACCGGCAGTTGCAACATTCTCTCTTCACTCTCGTACGACGGAGATGTAAAAGGATGGTGCATAGCCGAATACCTCTTCTCCTCTTCATCCCATTCAAAAAGCGGAAAATCGGTCACCCATGAGAAACTGTAGCCTGCACCGATAAGATTCAATCTCTTACCAAGATCAAGCCTCATCCTGCCGAGAACATTGTGTACAACAGATTCCTTATCGGCTACAAATAAAATTAAGTCTCCCTCACAGGCATCAGCTCTTGCAGCTATCTGTTGCAAGACATCATTCTGAAAAAACTTCGCAATTGGTGATTCGAAGCCTCCTTTCACTTTTATCCATGCAAGTCCCTTGGCGCCGTATGCCTTTGCATCCTCGGTGAGCATATCTATTTCCTTACGAGACAGGCTTGCCATGCCTTTACCGCAGATGGCCTTAACGCGGCCTCCCGAATCCAGTGCGTCCAAAAACACCTTAAAAGAGCTCAAGCTGGCCAAATCGCCCATATCGGCAATTTCCATCCCAAATCTCAGGTCAGGCTTGTCACTGCCATATTTTTCCATAGCTTGTTTAAAGGATAGCACCTTGAAGGGCGTATATATGGTGACGTTGATCACATCATGAAATAGTTTCGCTATCATACCTTCAATAAGTGCCATGATCTCAGCGCTGTCCGTAAATGCCATTTCCAGATCCACCTGAGTGAATTCGGGCTGGCGGTCAGCCCTGAGATCCTCATCCCTGAAGCATTTCACAATTTGAAAATATCGCTCCATGCCCGCAACCATTAAAATCTGTTTGAATATTTGTGGTGACTGCGGCAGCGCATAAAAGAACCCCGGGTTAAGCCGGCTCGGAACAAGATAGTCCCTGGCGCCCTCTGGAGTCGATTTCGTCAGCATCGGTGTCTCTATTTCAAGAAAGCCGGCACTATCCAGAAAGTCCCTGACGGACTTGGTTGTCTTGTGCCGTATCACGAAATTATGCTGTAGCTCAGGCCTTCGCAAATCAAGATACCTGTGCTTTAGACGCAGCGCCTCTGAGGCGTCCGCAGCCTCCTCAATCATGAATGGCAGCACTGCAGACTCATTCAGCACCTGCAAGTTGCCGGCATAAAGCTCTACTTTGCCGGTTGCAATTTCATCATTAGCTGTGCCGTCAGGCCTAAGTCTTATTTCTCCATCAACAGAAATAACAAACTCACTCCTAAGATTGTGAGCAAGCTTATGCGACTCAGCAGAAACATCAGGGCTGAATACAATCTGGACAATACCGCTTCTGTCCCGCAGATCAATAAAGATCAGGCCGCCATGGTCCCTTCTCCTAAAAACCCAACCGCACAGCTTGAAACGGGAGCCGGCATGCGACTCCCTCAGTTCACCGCACCATATATCGCGATACATAAATCCTCCGTTCATACAAAATCATCACTTTTTTCCCCTCGATTCTCGATCATAATTATTATTGTCTGGAAATCTCTCTATGCAAATCCCTTAATTCCTTTTCTGTAAGAGGCCTGATTTCACCTGGTCTGAGGCCTCCAAGATTCACACCATTAATACTGACACGACGCAGTTTCAAAGCAGGATGGCCAACTGCCTCCACCATTCTACGCACTTGCCTTTTTCTGCCTTCAGTTATAGTTATTTCAATCCATGAATTTGTTTGGGATTTCTTGATAAAATAAACCTTTGCCGGCAAAGTTTTTCCATCCTCAAGGCTTATGCCTGCCCGCAATTTCCGGATTCCTTCATCCGAAATGGCACCGCGCACTTTAACGACATATGTCTTCGGTATTTTGCTTGATGGATGCATAATAGCATTTGCAAAATCTCCGTCGTTGGTGAGCAGCAAAAGACCTTCTGAATCATAGTCGAGCCGTCCTACCGGGAAGACCCTGGATCGTGTGCCTTTATAAAAATCTTTAACTGTCGGCCTTCCTTCCGGATCTGAAAGTGATGTAACAACACTCCTCGGCTTGTTCAGCATAAGATATAGCTTCGACTCACGCCTCTTGTAAAGCTTCCCATCGACCTTTATGTGATCCCTGGATGGGTCGGCCTTCATGCCAAGCTCAGCGGTCTTACCGTTGACCGATACGCGGCCGGCTGCAATGAGTTCTTCAGCGCCCCTTCGCGATGCAACGCCCATTTGCGCCAAGATTTTCTGTATTCGTTGCTCCACAGTCAGACAGATTTGACTAACGTATTTCTACATATGCCCTTTGTCTAAGACCCTTGATCCAGGCCTTATAATCTCGCTCGAATTTATCCGAGTAAAGCTTGTCCCGCATCGCCTGTTTTAGTTCAGCTGGACTCTTATAGGTCCGTTCGCTCTCAAGCTTGACAATATTGTAGCCGGCAGATGTATTGAACGGTGCGCTCACATCGCCTGGTTTCATCTTCTGAATGATTTCCAGAAACGGCTGGGACAGGTCAGATTTGCCTACAAATCCAAGGTCACCCCCTGCCTTTGCGCTGGGATCCTCGGAGTATTTCTTGGCAAGCTCAGCAAAGCTTCCTCCAGCTTTAATCTTCTGGTAAATGTCGGCAACCTTGCCTTCGGCTTCCTTCGGGTTATCACTATTTTTTACCAGGATAAGACTTATTTTATAGCCTTCCTCTACGTCAGATAATTCAGGCTTGCCGGCCATATAAGCATTGAATTCTTCATCAGTGACAACGACCTTTGCACGCACATCGCGGTCGATAAGACGGTTGATCATGATTTGATCTGCAAGTTTCTTTTTGTACTCTTCAAGCGTGAATCCCTCTTTGGTGATTGCCTCTTTCATGGCATCATCAGTCATGCCGTATTTTTCCTTAATCGACGCCATTGTTTTGTTTATCTCATCATCCGTGGCTGTTATCCCGGCCTTTTTCGCTTCCTGCAGCAATAACCTCATATCTATTAATGTTTCCAGAAAGGCTCTTTCATTCTGTTCGAATATCTTATGCCGCTCGCGTTCGCTCATTGCCTTTACCTGCTGGCTCGCCTCGAATTCCATTGCCTTATAAAGCTCGCTCCACGTAATGACGTCAGAGTTCACCACCGCTACAACCTTATCGAGAAGGATGGCCCCTTCAACTGCAGAGCACAGGCCCACCGCAGCCGCCACAATAAAGATGTAAAAAAAACGCAACCATATGCTCATCGTAAATCCTCCCCCGTAGTCGATCATAGGTCTTTGTATGTTTGCCGTTTTCAATGTACTAGCAGATCCTCGGCAGCTGCTCGCCGGAAAGCATATCAATTATGCGCGTTCCGCCTATTGCCGTTTTCAGCAGCACCATGCCGTTTCTCTTGGGATCAGCCTCTCCCACCTCGCCTATTACTGCAGTGCCCGCACCCAGAGGATGCGTTCTCATCGAAGCCGCTAGCGCATCAGCCGTATCAGCAGGCGCTATAGCGATCAGTATGCCCTCATTAGCAATATAAAGGGGATCGAGGCCCAATATCTCGCACGCCCCTCTAACTCCGTCAGGAACGGGCAACAATGATTCCCCTATAATGATCGGCAGTCCGGATTCGAGTGCGATTTCTTTAAGCGTAGTAGCTACGCCGCCACGGGTAGGGTCTCTCATCATGCGAAGGTTCTTCTCAAATCCAAGCATCGTGCTGACAAGTCCGCAGAGAGCCGCAGTATCGCTCAGGACGGCCGGTTCAAAAGTCAGACCGTTTCTTTCGGACATGACAGCAACGCCGTGATTGCCGATCGAGCCGCTTATTATGATTTTATCGCCCGGCATAATCCTATCCGCGCCCAGATTGATACTTTCAGGCACGACTCCTACTCCGGCCGTAGTTATAAAGATGCCGTCTCCCTTGCCTTTATCTACAACCTTGGTGTCGCCTGCAACAATTTTGACGTTTGCCTTTATGGCGGCGTCAGCCATCGATACAACTATTTCTCGCAGCGAGTCCATCTGAAATCCCTCTTCAATCACGAAGCCGGCAGACAGATAGAGTGGTCTGGCTCCTACCATTGCGAGGTCGTTCACCGTCCCGTTTACAGCCAATTCTCCAATATTCCCTCCAGGGAAAAACAGCGGTGATACAACATACGAGTCTGTTGTAAATGCAAGCTTGCCGTTAATGAATTCACCGCTGTCTAATACAGCAGAATCCGCAAGCATTTTCATGTCAAAGCGGGGTGCAATATGATCTCGAATCAGTGAGTGCATCAATCTGCCGCCGCTACCATGCCCAAGCAAAATCTTGTCCATTATTCCACCATTGATACCTTTCCGCTTCTTGTCCAATCAGAAACAGATAAGGTTCACCTTCGATTTGGATTGACTCTCACCGGTTCAGAAAGAGAACTTTCGCTGAACGGTCCAAGAGCTGCAATACGATATGAAACGACTTCATGCAAAGGCACCTCATCGACAAAAGAAGGGATCTCAACATCCGCAACCGGTACAAACTCGCCACTTTCTGATTTGCGGTAGACCCGGTACCCTTTCAGCCATTTCTCGGAATTTTCTTTCCACGATATGTACACCTTGCCTTCTGCCCTTGCAAATCTCACGTCGGATGGTTGCACTGGCACGAATAGATGAGGGTCGACGATCAAGCATTTAGAGCTATCTCCTTCATTTGCCAGATTAGTCATGATAATAGAGCTGACTGAATAATATACAACTTGATTAACCGTCACACTATCCCTGAAAAAAGCGCTCTTTAGCGGCTCTGCATTAAGCCGAAGCCCGTTGCATTTTTCCCTATCCGTCCCCCGATAGATATTGTAGCTAACACCCCCATCAACTTTTCGCCATGTTATATCGATGGCATCATCAGTCAGTCGATACGTCAAATCCCCTGGCGGATCCGGCGGTCTTACCGGATCCACCTTCAGCTCCTGGGATGCATCGCTGATCATGTTTCTGAGACTGTATACGCGAATCCTGTAACGATACTCCTTACCAGAATCAAACTTTTCGTCATCATAATGAGTAATATCTGCTGGAACAAAGGCCAAATTATTAAATGGTGCATTTCCTTCGGCCCTTTCCACATAAAAGCCCTTGACCACAATTTTAGCCTGCTTAACATATGACCATGATATTGTTACTTTACCGTCCTTATGTATTGCAGTCATGCCGGATACTGGTGCCGGCTTTTCGAAAGACCTCATCGTGGGCCTGCCCTTCTGTCCGCAACCAGAAAGCATAATTGCAACAACTGTAAACAGCATCAGGGCACTTGCCAGGCAAACCTTTCTAGGAACGATCATCATATTCAGTCATGTCCTCAGCCGCTTCCTGAAACGGGCTATCTGCTCCTTAACCGTTACAAGCGCTGTTCCGCCATATGATTTTTTTGCGTTAACGGATGCCGTAGAATCAATCCAATTAAAAATGTCTTCCCTGATCAACGGCGAGTGCTGGCTGTATTCCTCGTATGTTAACTCCGCCAATGTTTTGCTGCGATCAATAGCGTATCTGACGATCTTTCCTGTAACTTCATGGGCTTTTCTGAAAGGCATTCCCTTCCTCACAAGATATTCCGCCACATCAGTAGCAGTAGAATATGCCGCACCCGCACTGCGCGCCATCTTATCCCCTTTGAACACGATCCCGTCAAGCATTTCCGTCAAGACAGAGAGTGTGGACTTGACAGTATCGCATGTGTCGAACAAAGGTTCTTTATCCTCTTGCATATCCCTGTTGTATGACAACGGAAGCCCCTTCATGATAACCAGAAGAGTCACAAGATTTCCGATCACTCTGCCAGCCTTCCCTCTCATAAGTTCCGCGACATCAGGATTCTTCTTCTGAGGCATTATGCTTGATCCTGTTGTAAAAGCATCGGAGATTTCAATAAAGGAAAATTCCTCCGACGACCAGAGCACCAGTTCTTCCGCCATCCTGGATATATGCATCATCAGAATAGACGAGCATGACAGAAATTCAATTACCGCGTCTCGATCCGAAACTGCATCGATACTATTTTCGGATATAGTGCCAAAGCCCAGTTGCTCAGCCACATAGGCCCTGTCAATCGGCAATGAAGTACCGGCAAGTGCACACGAGCCAAGCGGCAAAATGTTTATGCGCGGCATTGCATCAGATAATCTTTCGCGGTCACGCTCAAGCATTTGAGCATAGGCCATCAGATGATGAGACAACAGAACAGGCTGAGCTCTTTGCATATGTGTAAAGCCGGGTAGAATGATCCCCAGATGACGCTCGGCAACTTCCGCCAGCTTCGCCTCAAGGGTCATAAGCAGTTTCAAAATTTCATTCGTCTCGGATCTAAGGTAAAGCCTGACATCAAGAGCCACCTGATCATTGCGTGATCGCGCAGTATGAAGCTTGCCGCCGACGTCTCCGATCTTATCAGTGAGAGCAGCTTCTATGTTCATATGAATGTCCTCGAGCTCTTCTTTGAATATAAAACTTCCCCCTTCAATTTCGCGATAAATTTCCTTCAGGCCTTTTACGATAAGAGCACACTCTTTTTTCGTGATAATACCCTGCTTCGCAAGCATTCGCGCATGAGCAATGGAGCCTTCTATGTCAAACTTCCAGAGCCGCTTATCATACGATATGGATTCAGTGTACTTTTCGGCGCTCTTAGCCGTATTTTCAACAAACCGGCCAGCCCAGGGCTTTTTTGCCATCAATGTTCCTCTTCTTTATGTTTATCACGCTCGGCAACGAGCTTTTGCGTAAGATGAGCCGGCAGCTCTTCATAGTGCGAAAACTCCATTGAATAGAGCCCGCGCCCGGAAGTCATGCTCTGGAGCTGATTAGCATATACCAGCATTTCAGCCATTGGCACAAGCGCCATGATCTTCTGATTGCCGCCAGCCTGCGGCTCCACGCCTTGCACCTTGCCGCGTTTTGAGTTCAAGTCTCCAATCACAGCGCCCAACGTGTCATCAGGCACAACAACTTCGATCTTCATAACAGGCTCAAGCACAATAGGTTTAGCATCAACCACTGCCTTTTGAAGGGCCATCGACCCCGCAATTTTAAATGCCATTTCAGAAGAATCGACAGAATGATATGATCCATCATACAGCGTTACTTTCACATCGACCATCGGGTACCCGGCAATAAGGCCTTCTTTCAGTTTTTCGACTATGCCTTTTTCGACTGCAGGTCTATACTGCTGAGGGATTACGCCGCCGACGATCTTATCGACGAATTCAAAACCGCTGCCGCGCTGCAGCGGTTCAAATTCTATCCAGCAGTCGCCGAATTGACCGCGTCCTCCCGACTGTTTCTTGTATCGTCCCTGCGCTTTGGTTCTCGCCTTAATAGTCTCTCTATAAGCGATTTTGGGGGCCTTCATAAGGACTTCTACGCCGAATTTTCTCTTAAGCTTGTCCAGCGCAACTTCCAAGTGCACTTGTCCCATACCGGAGAGTATCATCTCCTTCGACTCTTCATCTCTTGTAAACCTCAGAGTCGGATCCTCCTCAAGGATTCTGTGCAGGCCCGTACTTACCTTCTCTTCATCGCCTTTGGTTTTAGGTGCAATGGCATAGGATATTATCGGTTCCGCAAACTTGACACCAGGCAGCACGATCTGGTGATGTTCTTCACAGAGAGTATCTCCGACATTGGTATCCTTAAGTTTAACTACAGCAGCAATTTCACCGGCATTAACAGCTGCGACTGGAACATGTTTCTTACCTATCAAATAAAAGACCTGTCCTATTCTTTCTTTACTTCCAGAGGTTGCATTGAGCACAGTAGAGTCAGCTTTCAATACACCAGAATATACCCGGAATATTGACAGTTTACCTGCAAACGGGTCAGCTATTGTTTTAAATACATATGCAGTAAGCGGATCTGTCGCAACAGGCTTACGGTCTGCCTCCTTGCCATCTTTGGGGGTGATGCCCCGAATCGGAGAAATCCTGCTCATTTCCTCAGGTGTCGGCAGACATAACAGCATCAGATCCATTAGCTGGGAAACGCCCACGTTCATAGTTGCAGAGCCGCAGGCTACAGGTATAAAACGCCTGGTAAGCGACGCTTCTTTAATACCCTTAATTATCTCTTCCGGTGTCAACTCGCCGCCTTCGAGATACTTCTCAAGCAACGAGTCATCAGCTTCCGCAACCTTTTCGACAAGCTTCTTCCTGTAATCTTCAACCGTTGTCTTCAGTTCATCAGGAATGGCAGTCTCATTAGGCTTTCCGTCCTTATATATATAAGCCTTCATGGTAATAAGATCGACTACTCCGCTAAAACTCTCTCCGGTGCCGATCGGAATAAACAATGGAATAGCTTCCTGATCAAAGGATTTCTCCAGTTCGCTTACAGCATTAAAGAAGTCGGCTGCCTCCTTGTCAAGCTTGTTGACGAAAACAATCCTAGGAACTTCGAACTCGCAGGCATATTTCCATATCTTTTCTGTCTCCGCTTTGACGCCTGAAATTGCGCTGACTATTACGACTGCTCCATCTGCAATGCGCAAGCAGCCTCTGGCATCTTCTATGAAGTTGATAAAACCAGGGGTGTCGATCAGATTGAGGCGGATATCTTTCCAGTCGCAATAGGCAACGGCGGAAGTTACACTGATTTTGCGGTCGATTTCTTCAGGCTCGTAATCCATAGTGGTATTGCCACCCTCAACCGTACCCGTACGGTCAATGGTGCCCGCGTTGGAAAGGATTGCTTCAGACAACGACGTCTTTCCAGCGCCACTGTGCGCAATGATGGCCACATTCCGGATATGCGCTGCATCAATCTTGGTCATAAACTACCCCCTCAATATATTTAAGCAGGCCGCTGAAAAAGTCCCGCTCCTACCTTTTGCTGATAATCTCCTCCACTACAGGTACAAGTTCCTTCTTCTTCTCAAACTTCCTAATCAATAGTTTTACGCATAAAAAAGACACAATCATTAAACTAAAACCGGATATTGCAGATAAAATATCAGGATCGCTTCCGGGAAGAAAGCCGCTTAGAACATCCTTCCCCAGTACGGCACCGATAACCAGGGAGATTGCAGGCACCCCGTAAACAAGAATCGTACCCTTCAAATAAGTGAAAGCCTTAAATGATATTTTAACCGTGTCTCCGACCTCGGCATGTACAGCGTTGAATGCCTCGATCTCTGCGCCGCTTTCAGAAACCTTGCAGACAGAACCAGCTGCGCATGCATCACATGCACTTTGCCTTTTCACTGAAACAAAGGCCTTTGCGCCATCCAATCTGCTTACAACTCCGGTTTCTTCCATCCGATCAGCCTTTCTCTTTCAGGAGTTTGTATTCAACGCTGTCCACAAGAGCCTGCCATGATGCTTCGATAATATTTTCAGAGACTCCAACAGTACCCCATCTTGCATCGCCGTCTCCGCTCTCAATCAGAACACGCACCTTTGCAGATGTGCCTTTTCCTGCAGCAAGCACTCTGACCTTGTAGTCATGCAACTTCATACGTTTAAGCTCCGGGTAAAATTTGTCCAGAGCCTTTCTAAGAGCATTGTCAAGCGCATTGACCGGGCCCAGTCCCGTGGCAGCCGTATGTTCCACGTTCCTGCCGACCTTAAGCATTATGGTGGCCTCACTCAAAGCGTCTTCTGTTTCCTTCCTTTTCTCAATGATTACCCTGAACCCGATCAGGTCAAAGAATCGGCGATGAAGCCCGAGGGCTTTCTTGAGAAGTAGTTCGAATGATGCTTCAGCCCCCTCAAACTGAAATCCCTGATGCTCAAGTTCTTTAAGCTCGTCTAATATCGTCTGAAGTTCCGGCGAATCCTGATTCAATTTGATATTGAATTCCTCCGCCTTTCTCAGAACGTTGCTTCGACCTGCAAGGTCTGATATCAATACACGCTGCGAATTGCCAACAAGTTCAGGCCTTATGTGTTCATAAGTCTCAGGCCTGCGCCGAATCGCGCTGACATGTACACCGCCCTTATGAGCAAATGCGCTGTCGCCTGCAAATGGCTGCCGTTTGAAATGTCGTATATTTGCGATTTCATTCACGAATCTGGATACATCCCTCAACCTAACCAATTGGCCATCATCGAGACAGCGATAACCCATCTTCAGCTGCAGGTTAGGGATGACAGATATAAGGTTCGTGTTGCCGCATCTCTCTCCAATGCCATTTATCGTTCCCTGCACTTGTGATGCACCGTTTTCCACAGCTGCAATGGAATTTGCAACAGCGCAATCAGCATCGTTATGGGCGTGAATGCTAAATGGCCTTCTGAGTCTTTTTGCTACCTCTCTGACAGCAGCTACTATCTCAAACGGCAAAGAGCCTCCGTTTGTATCGCACAGCACGAGGCAATCAGCGCCGCCTTTTTCGGCCGCAAGCAGGCACTTTATTGCATACTCAGGATTATCCTTATAACCATCGAAAAAGTGCTCAGCATCAAAAAAGACCTTGTCAGCATGTTTCTTCAGAAAAGAGATCGAATCCCGAATAATACCGAGATTAGCGTCGAGAGAAATCTTCAAAGCCTCTTTAACATGGAAGTCCCATGTTTTGCCAAATATAGCCATAGCCTTTGCCTTTGATTCGATAAGGGCATCTAGTCCGGGATCATCCTTTGCTTTATGCCTAGGGTTATGCGTGCTTCCGAAGGCAACCACGGTTGAGTTAGAAAGATGCAACCTTTTCACCTTCCTGAAATATTCAGCATCTCTTGGGTTTGACGCCGGCATTCCACCTTCAACATAATGAACGCCGAAATTATTCAACTTTTCGGTTATGCGAAGCTTATCTTCGACCGAAAACGCAATGCCTTCGGCCTGGGCACCGTCCCGCAGAGTCGTGTCATATATCTCAATCCTGCGCATCAATTCCTCACGGCTGCTTTTCGAGGCCAAAGTGCTCGTGAAGTACGCGCACTGCAAGCTCGGTGTATTTCGCCTCGATCAGGCACGAAACCTTTATTTCAGACGTACTGATAGCCATTATGTTAATACTGTGCCTTGAAAGGGTTTCGAACATTCTAGCTGCAACTCCAGAGTGCGTTCTCATTCCAACTCCAACTATTGAAATCTTTGCAAGATCGTCCCTGATAACTACCCCTTTGGCTCCCATTTCGTCAGCCAGCTTTTGAGTGATTTCGACCGCTTTCCTACTGTCGGTCTTTTGCACGGTAAATGAAATGTCTGCAGATCTGCCATCAACACTTACATTCTGGACTATAACGTCGACAACAATATTTGCCTTAGCTATAGAGTTGAAAATAGCAGCAGCGATACCAGGCTTATCAGGCACCTGAAGCACGGATATCTTTGCCTGGTTTTTATCATACGCTACTCCGGATACTACAACTCCTTCCATATCCCGATCCTCCTTGGTGACCAGCGTTCCCGGATTATTGTTGAAACTTGAACGAACCACAACCGGGACGTCGTATTTCATTGCAAACTCAACAGATCTGGTCTGGAGGACCTTAGCCCCGAGACTTGCCAGTTCAAGCATTTCCTCATATGAAATCTTCTCCAGTTTTCTGGCTTCCGGCACAATGTTAGGGTCAGTCGTGAATACTCCGTCCACATCAGTATAAATCTCGCACAAGTCAGCTTTCAGCGCTGCAGCCACAGCAACGGCTGAAAGATCGGAGCCGCCCCTGCCCAGTGTTGTAATTTCATCGTCCTCCGTTACCCCCTGAAAGCCCGCAATGACAACTGCTTTGCCTTCATTGAGAGCCTTGCTGACCTTGTCGGTATTAATCCTTTCGATCTTGGCTTTTGTAAAGATTGAGTCAGTAATAATGCCAGCCTGCCGTCCTGTCAAAGCAACGGAATCCTGACCCAAATCGGCAATAGCCATGGACGTGAGAGCTGTGGTTATCCTCTCGCCCGATGATAAAAGGAGATCCATTTCCCTGTCAGCCGGATTTGACGATACCTGCTGGGCAAAGCTGATAAGTTTGTCAGTCTCTCCTGACATGGCTGACACAATGACTACCACTTTGTTGCCCTGACTCGTAGTCGAGAGCACCCTCTCGGCAACTGCTTTTATCCGTTCAGTGCTGCCTACCGATGTGCCTCCGTATTTCTGAACGATAAGCATCTATATGAACGCCTCCTTAATGAGATAGTCCATTAGGGCATGCCCATTATCAACTGTCATTATGCCATCTCTAGATGCAATAGACTCATCATACGTTGCACCAACGTTATTCCTCTCAGTGCGGCTGTCGTAGATGATGAAAGGAACCGGTTCGCTTGTATGAGTCCTCTCTTTAATGGGAGTTGCATGGTCGGGCATGACAAGTAGCCGCACATCGCCATATTTTTTTATTGCATTTTCGAGTACCGGGCCTATGATAAGCGCGTCCAGATCCTCTACAGCCCTGATTTTATGCTCAAGGCTTCCTGCGTGTCCTGCCTCATCGGGCGCCTCAAGATGGATATAGACAAAATCCGTTTCTTGCAGCGCATTCACGGCATATTCAGCCTTGCCGGCATAGTTAGTATCAACCCATCCTGTCGCGCCTGGAACATTTATAATCCTCAGCCCGGCACAAACGCCCAGTCCTTTTGTAAGGTCGACAGCGGATATTAGCGACCCGGCAATGCCGTACTTTTCCTTATATGCAGGAACAGCTGGTTTCTTGCCCTGGCCCCATAGCCATATCGACGTTGCAGTCCCTTTGCCTTCGCTTCGTCTCCTTGCATTAACGGGATGGGCCGCGAGAATCTTCACAGATCGCAGCATCAGCTCTCTCAACAATTCGCTTCCTTCACCTCTCGGCAGATAATCAGCAACAGGCCGGTCGAGAATATCATGGGGGGGTGTGCATTCGGCTGCGACCTTACCATTCTTCCATACCATAAGATGGCGGTAGCTGACGCCCGGATAAAAATCAATCCCTTCACTCCTCAATTCAGCACTAATAGCAGCAAGCAATTCACGCCCTTCGTCAGTAGTTATATGACCGCTGCTGTGATCTTTCATAACTGCTGAGTGTCCATCTCCTTCAATCGTCACTAGATTGCAGCGGAAAGCGACATCGCTGTCTTCCAATGGAATTCCCATGCTTGCCGCTTCAAGGGGTGCCCGGCCAGTATAATATTTTGCGGGATCGTAACCCATGATGCTCAAATTAGCTACGTCTGAGCCGGGAGGCATTCCAACAGGGATAGTCCTCACCATTCCTATGACGCCCTTTACGGCAAGCCGGTCCATATTGGGAGTAACTGCCTTCTGAAGCACTGTCAAACCGTCTATTTCATCTATTGGCCTATCGGCCATGCCATCGCCTATTATTACTATATACTTCATAATTGTTATTCAATCACCTCTTCCGCATCATGTTTTATAGTAATAGGCACTTAACGCCATTCAGCATCGTCTGCTTCAATAAAAAAAACCTCTACCCCCTGGTTCTTTAGCGCCCCTATGCCCTTGTCGAGATTTTCCTGTTGACCGTCCAGCTCAAGGATCATCTCTCCGCCGGAATCAGTCACCCTGGCCCTCCGAATATTAGGCATAACATCATATGTTTTAGCCATGGCGAATATAATAGGTTCCTTAACGAGATGCTGCGGGAAGATTAATTTGACCTTTTTCTTCATGGTTATTCCTCCTCATGATTTAGGTCCAAAGCAATTTGTACTCCATCATCGCGCCAGCTCGTACAGTCCCCTCCAGCATGCCCGGAATCTACCAGTAAAATAGTAAAGTGTATTTTAAACAAAAGCGTTCATAAAATGAAAGCATACAACTTGTCATAAGTGGTTATATTACTGATGTTTTTACTTCAATGTTCTCGCCGAGACACACCTATGATCAGGCAATAGGCACTGCTTCATTATACTGACTCGCGTTATGACAAAGTGTTTGGCGCAAACTAAACTTACTGCATATGGATAACAATAGATGATTCTTTCATTCAACTGCCGTAGAACGCCGGAATATCATTTATAGTCGCAAGAAATCATAAATCAGGGGAAAAGCTCAATTGGAAAAGATGATTCTTTCTCATATCGACCATGTGCTGCAGCATGAGTATCGATTATCAATTGATTCCTTACGATTGGAATGCTGAGAATAGCCCTATTACTGTTCGCTCATGCTTTGAGCGAAACAATCTTAGGATTGTCGCCGCATACAAGACATTCTGAATTCCTGTTTATATTGAGGTATCGGAATTCGCCCTTCAATCCATCAAAAACAAGCAGCTTTTCTTTAAGCGTTTGCCCCTTGCCTAGTATCAGCTTGATAATTTCCAACGCCTGCAAAGATCCTATTACGCCAGGTATTGCACCAACGAGACCTGCACCCTGCATGGAAGCAATTACATCCGGCGGCGGCATATCCTCAAAGATGCATCTATAACAATGCCCTTCACCGGGGAGTATCGTAGTCAGTTGACCCTCGAAACCATTCACAGCGCCACTGACAAGACGTTTCTTCATAATCACGCAGGCATCATTAATTAGAAATCTGGTCTCAAAATTATCGGAACAATCCGCAACTATATCATAATCCTCAAACAGGCCAGTAATGTTGCCTCTATCAATCCTTTCCCTTATTGCATCAATTCTTATGCCCGGATTGAGGGCTATGAATGTTTTCCGAGCAGATAAGACTTTAGGCATGCCAATCTTATCAGTCGAGTGGGCGATCTGCCTCTGAAGGTTGCTGAGCTCCACAATGTCATCATCAACTACCGCTATATGTCCAACTCCAGCAGCAGCCAGGTAATAACCGACGGGTGAGCCAAGGCCTCCTGCGCCTACTATAATGACGCTTGCGCTCAACAGAAGTTGCTGTCCTTCGAGGCCTACTTCCGGCAGATTGATATGTCTGCTGTATCTATGTAGCTGATCACCGGAAAGAGGCATTACGCCTAATTTTTCCCCTCAACGCGGATATAAAGTGTCTTTTCAGGAACAACAGCAAGCGCATCAATCTCGGAAACAGCTCTCATTACATCTCTTTCGCGCGCAACATGCGTCAACACGACAAGCGGCACCGAGCCTGCCACATTCCGGCCTTTCTGTATAACAGACGCAATGCTTATGTTATAACTGCCAAGGATTCCAGCGATCTTGGAAAGAACGCCAGGTTGATCCAGAGCTGAAAATCTGAAGTAATACATGCTCTCGATCTCCTCCATCTTTTTGATCTTTTTGACCGAGGTCTTCTTACCAGCGCAATAAACGCCCGACATGCGTGCCGAACCTCCAGATCCTATGTTCTTGCCAATGTCAACGATATCTGACACCACCGCGCTGCCTGTAGGCATATCTCCTGCCCCGCGTCCGTAATAAAGCGTCGATCCAACGGCATCCCCCTCAATATATACTGCATTGAACACGCCGTCGATCTTTGATATCAGGTATTCATTTGGCACCATCGTAGGATGCACCCTCATCTCTATTTCACCATCATCGGCCTTTGCAATTGCAAGCAGCTTTATTTTATACCCAAACTCAGCGGCAAAATCGATATCACGCGCTGTAATCTTAGTGATGCCCTCTTTATATACTTCATCATATGAAAGAGGTATGCCGTAAGCAAGGCTGGATATGATCGTAAGCTTATGCGCCGTGTCAATGCCTTCAATGTCGAATGTGGGATCGGCCTCTGCATATCCGAGCCTCTGGGCTTCAGCAAGTGCAACCGAGAATTCGACTTTCTCTTCTGTCATCTTGGTCAATATGTAGTTGGATGTGCCGTTTATAATCCCGTAAATAGCGATCATCTTGTTGGCCACCAAACCCTCACGGATAACCTTGATAATCGGGATACCTCCTGCAACTGAAGCTTCGAATCCGACTTCAACTCCTCTTTCAGCTGCAGAAGCAAATATATCATTTCCTTCAATTGCAATAAGAGCTTTATTAGCCGTTACTACATGCTTCCCATTCCTTATAGCCTCAAGCATAAACTCCTTTGCCGGATGGATACCGCCGACGAGTTCCACAACAATGTCGATCTCCGGATCATGCAGCACCGAGTTGGCATCATTTGTAAGCATCCCCTGCGGCAGCTTTATGCCCCTGTCAGTTGCTATGTCTTTATCAGCGATACGCTTAAGTTTGATATTGCAACCAGTCCGCTCTTTTATGAGATCTCCATTTTCAAGAAGAATGCGCACTGTGCCGGATCCCACGATCCCATATCCAATAATACCGACCGAAATTTCTTTCTTTCCCATTACGTGTTCACTCCTTATGCGCCTCTGTTCAGTGCCTTCTTAATCCCTTTGGCAGCCTGTCTTATCCTATGTTCGTTTTCGACTAGGGCAAATCTTACATAATTATCTCCGCCTTCACCGAAGCCTACTCCCGGCGATACGGCAACCTTTGCCTCTTTAATCAGAAATTTTGCAAAATCAAGAGAACCCATTCCCTTAAATTGCTCCGGGATTTCAGCCCAAACAAACATGGTGGCCTTCGGCGGTTCGATCTTCCATCCTGCTTGGCTCAGGCTTTTGATGAGCGCATTTCTCCTGGACTGATAGATTTGACGCATTTCCTCGACACAATTCTGCGGCCCCCTTAGTGCTACGATGCTTGCGATCTGAATCGGCTGGAACATGCCGTAGTCAAGATAGCTTTTGATCTTAGTCAGTGCTCCGACAATTTCTCTATTACCGCAGCAGAAGCCGACTCTCCATCCTGCCATAGAATAGCTCTTTGTTAACGAGTAAAATTCAACTCCAACATCTTTTGCGCCAGGGACCTGAAGGAAACTAGGCGCCTCGTAATTATCAAATAGAAGATCAGCATATGCAAAGTCATGTATTACGACTATATTATTTTCTTTTGCAAAGTCCACAACTTTCCTGAAAAAGTCCAGCCCGTCAAGCACAGCAGTTGTTGGATTGTGCGGAAAGTTGATTATTAGTATTTTAGGTCTGGGCCATGTCTTCTTAAATGTTTTTTCCATCTCCGCAAAAAAATCCATGCCGGGACCTATCGGAATACTGGACACCTCACCGCCAGATATAATTACAGCATACGGATGTATAGGATATGCGGGAGTCGGCGACATCACAACATCTCCAGGCTGGACCATGGCAAGCGCAAGATGTGACAGTCCCTCTTTAGACCCAATCGTAACTACAGTCTCGGTTTCCGGATCGAGATCCACGTCAAAGCGGCGCTTATACCATTCTGTTATAGCTACTCTTAGCTGCGTAATACCCCTTGAGGCTGAATATCGATGGTTCTTTGGGTTTCTGGCGGCCTCGCACAGCTTATCGATCACATGCTTCGGCGCAGGCAGGTCCGGGTTGCCCATGCCCAGGTCTATAATGTCTTCACCCTGCCGCCTGGACTCCATCTTCAACTGATTGACGATTGCAAATACATAAGGCGGCAGCCTTTTGATCCTGTTAAATTCGTACATTCGATCCCCCTTAGGAGCGATCAGGAATCAAGGAAAAAATATTCCTGATTTCTTTAGCTTACGCATGCTGACATCGCATAATATGATAAAGTTCCTCAGCATTCATGGAACTCCTGACGAGCGGCCCCGATGCCACTCCCTCAAACCCCAGTCCAATGGCCTTTGCTTTCAATGCATCAAAAATCTCGGGAGTTATATATTTTACAACAGGGAGGTTCTTTTTTGTGGGCCTCAGATATTGCCCTATCGTCAAACTATCACATCCTGCGTTTCTCAGATCGCAAAGCAAACTCTCAACTTCTGCGATCGTTTCACCTAGTCCAAGCATAAACCCCGATTTAACTCTCATGCCTGGATTCATATTCTTCATGGCTCGCAACAAATCCAGAGAACGCTCATAATCTGCCTGCGGACGTACGACAGGATATAATCGCCTCACTGTCTCCATATTGTGATTTAGCACGTCAGGTCCAGCATCAACAACTATCCTCATTGCTTCAAGGTCTCCCTTGAAATCAGGGATCAAGACTTCTATGCCTATATCCGGAAGGCCTAATCTCAGTTTTCTGATTACGGCGGCAAAATGACAGGCTCCACCGTCAGGCAGATCATCTCTCGTCACCGAAGTGATGACAACATAACGTAATGCCATCTCCTTCGCCGCTTCCAATATTTTTGCGGGCTCAGATGGATCTACAGCCAAAGGCATACCATGATCTATCGCACAAAATGTACAAGATCTGGTGCAGATATTTCCCAGCACAATGAATGTCGCTGTTGGCTTGGAAAAACAGAGCCCCTGATTAGGACACCTTGCTTCCTCGCACACCGACAAAAGCCGATGGCTTCTGAGCAAATGCTTTGTTGTATGACTTTGCCCTCGACTACTGACTTGACCTTGCCGCATAGCGGAAGCCCGGGTCGCGGATCTTATCCACTCTGGCAGACGCATAGAGTTAAAATAACGGAAATCATAAAAGTTTAACAATATTCAGACAAAACAGATGTGGTATTGTAAGGCGGTCACATACCCATCAGATATGCCGTAGGTAGCAGATTTGAAATGAGTTCAAGGCCGCTGAGAAACAGCTGCAATCAAACTTTCACTACGTTCGCTGCTTTCGGCCCCTTGTCGTCGCTGGTTATGTCGAACTTTACCCTCTGTCCCTTGGTCAATGTCTTGAATCCCTCACCCGTTATTGAAGAGTAATGGACGAAAACGTCCGGCCCGTTGTCCTGTTGAATGAATCCGTAGCCCTTGGATTCATTGAACCATTTAACAGTTCCCTCAAGTGCCATGACTGCCGGTCCCTCCTTAAACCTGCGACCCAGGTTGCTTACTCTAAAACAGGGTTTCAGAGTTGTGACATTTTATACCACGCATTTCGGTCAAATGTCAAAGGGATAGTTACCCCGCAAAGCAGCCTAGCAGTTGGCAGAAACCTTTAGGATTGTTAGACTGAAACATATACGTTCCGGAGGTTAAACATGCGTTTATTTGCGGCATTCATCGTCACAATATTAATGTGCAGCTTGTCGGAAGCTGCAATCCGAACAGAGTCAATTAATTATAAAGATGGCAATACCGACCTCGAAGGCTACATTGCTTATGACGATAGCCTGTCTGGTAAGCGTCCCGGAGTGATAGTAGTGCATGAATGGTGGGGGCTCAACAACTTTGCCAAGGCACGCGCTGAAAAGCTCGCGAATCTTGGCTATTTAGCTTTTGCCATTGATATGTATGGAAAAGGGATCAAGGCGAGTGATCCGCAAAAAGCTTCTCAACTTTCAGGGCCGTTTCTCAACAACCGGGCTCTAATGCGCTCGCGCGCAACGGCAGGAGTTGATGTACTTCTCCACCATCCATTGGTGGATTCATCTAAGATAGCCGCTACTGGTTATTGTTTCGGTGGAACTACGGTTCTTGAGCTGGCTCGCGGACATGCTCCAGTGCTTGGGATTGTAAGTTTCCATGGAGGCCTTGCGACACCGGATGCTGCATCTACGAAAGAGCTGAAGGCGAAGATACTCGTTTTGCATGGAGCAGATGATCCTTTCTCGACCAAAGAGCAGATAAATGCTTTTATGGACGAAATGCGTAAAGCTGGAGCAGATTGGCAGATGAACTTTTATGGCGGCGCCGTCCACAGTTTCACAAATCCTGATGCAGACAGTGCAGGTATTAAAGGTGTTGCCTATAATGAAAAGGCCGACAAAAGATCATGGCAGGCTATGCGTCAGTTCTTGGAAGAATTATTCAAATAAGACTCAATTGAACGTTAGTGATTGGCAGTCAGTAAGCAAGTTCGGTATGATAAAGATATCATTCAACTGTTGATTGCAGCCTTGGCATATTCCTGCCAGAGACGTTCCTTTGGTACGCCAATGTCTATAAAATCCCACGGCAGAATTTCATCAATGCCCTTCTTCCTGAAAAGATAGAAATCAGGATTAATTCTTGTCTCATCGCAGGCCCTGCGAAAGTCGTCAGTTTCCGCCATTCTTTCGATCACAGGCAATATCCGCCTGTCGCCCAGCGAGAAAAGTCCCTGCATATAAGCGTACTTCGGCACGTCATGGAAAACTTTAATGCCTTTAGGCTCCAATGCTTTCTTTATGTATCTGATCTTAAGTTTTATGGAATCGAGCCCCTCCATCACATGCCACTGAAATGGCGTAAAAGGCTTCGGAACGAATGTGCTGATGCTAAGAACAATGCCTGACGTCCTGCTCAGTGCTCTTATTTTGATTGATAAGTCGATTATTCCTTGTATATCCTCGTTCTGTTCAGTAGGGAGTCCTATCATAAAATATAATCTTATGTTCTCTATGCCTACGCCAAACAGAAGGTCTGCGGTAGAAAGAATGTCGGATTCGGTAACCTGTTTATTGATAACCTTGCGCAATCTTTCAGTGCCTGCCTCCGGTGCGATTGCAACGCTCTTCAATCCTTTGAGGAACCCAACCAATTCAGCACTGCGGCTGCTGGCCCTAAGAGATGTAATGGAAAAACGGACACCATCTATGCAGAGAATATCCGAAATATGCGGATAATCTGACAATGAAGGACCGATTATACCTATCTTTTCTGCAATCTGCTTCCCAGCTTCGACTTCGTCTGATATTTGTCCAACATCCTTCATCCTCATCGGACCAAAAAAATTGCCTACGAGACAGAAACGACACTTCCAGGGACATCCACGCATTACCTCAACTAGATACATATCAGAGAACTCTGTTTCCGTCGTAATTACAGACGTATTGAAGGGTGTGAGCGAGAGGTCCTTAACGGTTCTTTTGCGAATTGAATCCGGATATCCGCTTTGCACTAATCGTCCGGATATGTGGCCGCTCTGATCATAGCATGTCTCATACGCCGATGGAACATACACCCCTGCTAGTTCCATAGCTTTATTACTAACAGATGCACGGCTGCCTGCGCTATTGTACATGTCGATGAATTCCATCAAAGACTCCTCGGCTTCTCCTATGAATATCAGATTAAGCGCAAGGGCGAGCGGCTCAGGATTAAATGAAACAGCCACGCCACCAGCTATAACAAGTGGATCGAATTCGGTGCGTTCTGAGGCTTTAAACGGTATTTTTGAGAGTGCAAGTATTTTAAAGATATTTGGGTAATCATTTTCGAACGAAAGTGAAAAAGCCACTATATTGAAAACATTCAAAGGTCTCTTTGTTTCCAGCGAAAAAACCGGCGTGTCGGTCCTGCGGTATTCATCCATGTCAGATTTCTCAGGCAGGAAAGCCCTTTCGCAAACAACATCGTCACGCCGGTTTAAAATACCGTAAAGTCCCTGAAACCCGAGGTTCGACATGCCCACATGATATGTATTGGGATATACAAGACAGATTGATATCTTTCCGCCCGGGTCCTTTAAGATAGTCCCCTTTTCTTTTGAAAGCAGCACATCGGCCTTTTCAATGAGCCTGCGATTCATAGCCGAAACAATGCCCTGTCAGGGCCTGCTTGATATCTATGCTTGCTGCATTCTCTTTCTGAGAAATGTCGGGATATCGTACTTGTCCTCCGGTGGTATGGCAGATTCTGCAAGTCGCACGTCCCGCTTCAAGTCATCGATCGAAACCATTTTTTTATCAGGTTCTATCAGCGATTCTGCTGCTTTATGACTTAAAGCCTCTAACGAAGGTGCTGCAGCTGATTGCGCAGCAGCATCGCCGGACTCTACGATATACTTAACATCTTCACTGGCTGCCTGATCCTCAACATGCTCGGCCTGATCAGAAGTCCCGGACACTACCGGTTCTTCTATTGCCGGCTCAGGAACCTCGACTACCGGAATATCATCTTTCTTCTGAAGAAGAGCTTCAAACTCTTTATTAACAGGCTCTTCCCTGAGCACTGTTGCCCCTTTCGGTATGCTTTCGCTAAACATATCAAGATCAATATTCTTCGAAAGAACTTTTCCAGCCGATTTTGCCGGAGCTGCCGATAACTCCTTCTTAGGTTTCCACGTAAGCGTTTCCGGCAGTTCAACCTTATCGCTTTTTTCGTCAAGCCCTGTGGCGATGACGGTTACTCTGATCTGGTCTTGCAATTCCGGATCAATTACAGCTCCAAGTATGATGTTAGATTCCTCATGAGCATTGTCATGGATAAGTGAAGCAGCTTCCTGAACTTCATCCAGAGACATATTCAGTCCACCCGTGATATTTATTAATATCCCGCGAGCTCCTTCTATAGACGATTTTTCAAGCAGCGGATTCAGGATTGCCTTCTTCGCAGCTTCAAACGCCCCGCCCTGACCTTTGCCGACCCCAAGCCCTATGACTGCCTTGCCCGACTTCTGCATGATCGCCTTAATATCAGCAAAATCCAGGTTGATTAGACCCGGCACTAGTATTAAGTCTGAAATGCCCTGGACTGCCTGCCTTAACACATCATTAACGGTAGCAAACGACTGTAGCAATGAAGTGCCTTTTTCCACAACGAGGCTGATCCTGTCATTTGGAATCACGATAAGCGTATTGACATGGTTTTTGAGCTCATGAATTCCCTCTTCAGCATTCATCGCCCTTTTCCTGCCTTCAAAGAAAAACGGCTTTGTGACTATTGCAACTGTAAGTATACCCATCTCCTGGGCGATGCTTGCTATCACAGGGGCAGCCCCAGTGCCGGTTCCTCCACCCATGCCCGCCGTTACAAAAACCATATCTGAACCGTCGATAAAACCGGCCAACATATCTCTGTTCTCCATCGCAGCCTCACGGCCGATGACAGGATTGGAACCCGCGCCAAGGCCTCTCGTCAGGTCTGTGCCTATCTGAATCCTTGCAGGAGCAAGTGAGGCCTCGAGATGCTGGATGTCGGTATTGACGGCTATAAACTCAACACCATAGATGTGAGCTGCCACCATGCTGTTGATAGCATTGCCTCCGCCCCCGCCGACCCCTATTACTTTGATCTTGGCAACCGGCCTTCCAACATCTTCTATCTCAAACATAACGGCCTCCTATTTGTTTTTACCCATTATATTTTTGAAGTAACGAGTCATCTTGTTGAGCAGTCCCGGATCGTCATCAGAACCGGTCGATGCTGAATAGCCGCTCCCATATAGAACCAACCCTACTGCAGCAGCATATTCAGGACCCTGGTACTGATCTTTAACACCTTTCACAAACGGCAGCGAAGGAGCGGCTTGTCCGGATACGGATGATGTCAGATCAGGACGACCAGTTCTGATCGGAAGCACGATTGCGGTTTCCGCAAGGCGGATGAACCCCGGCACAAGCACAGCGCCGCCTGTAAATACTGTGCCGGTGATTGCATCTTTCACCTCAGGTCGTTTTAATTCATTCTGTATCAGTTCAAATAGCTCCTCGCAACGCAGCTGCAGTATCTCAGTTACGAGATGCCTTGATATCTTCCTGACTTCACCGTCGAGACCCACTACATCTATTTCCTCATCTTCACTATTTGCGATAGCTGTCATTCCAAATTGCTTCTTCACTCGTTCAGCTTCGGCAAAAGGTACGCGAAGACCTACACTAAGATCATTGGTAAAATGATTGCCGCCTATGCCTAAAACCGCAGCGTGCTGCAACCACCCGTCCTTGAAAAGAGCGATATCAGTCGTCCCGGCGCCTATATCGACAATGGCAGTTCCCATATCCCGGTCTTCTGATGTCATTGCCGCTTCGGCAGAAGCAATCGAATGGAGAACAACATCGGATACTTGAATCCCCGCTTTCTCACAGCTCATTATCAGCCGTCGCAAAGGTTCAGCAGATGAGGTTATTATGTTAACGTGCGCCTCAAGGCTGAATCCCGGCAAACCCAAAGGATCCTTAATCCCTCGGCTACCATCTACAATGAATTCAGTCGGCAGCATGTGCAGGATCTCCCGACCAGTGGTAACCGGAAATGCTCCAGCATCATCTATCACCTTATCGACATCAGCCTGAGATATATTTTTTCCGCTGACAGCAACAGTCGCCGAATCGGCTGAAACTTGAATATGGTTGCCAGATATGCTTACAAGAGCCTCTCTGATAGACACGCCTGACTGCTGCCGTGCTGCCGCCAGTGCGTCTCTGATGGCCGCAGAAGCTGAATCAGTATTTATAACAACTCCCTTTCTTAAACCGGCAGAAGGGGTAGATGAGATTGACAGGATTTCTATTCCGTCGTCAATTGCCTCGGCAACAACCACGCAGATTTTAGACGTACCGACATCTATGCCCGTTATAAAGGGGCCACTTGCTCTTCTTTTAGCCGACATTTCTCTTTGTCTTACCCCCTGCAGTTTTTTTGTCGCCCTTCTTATGAACAGGGTTCTTTTGTTTCTCTTTAGGGTTCTTTTGTTTCTCTTTAGGCTTCTTTGGATTCTTCTCTGCTGCCTTCGGCTCTGGCTTCTTTTCTGGATCCTTGGGGTTTTTCAGAGGTTTGACCACAATTCTGTCGGCAAATCTGAGGTCTATGTATTCAACTTCCATATTACGTTTAGCAAGCTCATTCCTGACAAAATCCAGCTTCTCGAGCTTGCTCTGCAGATCACCCGCGCCTATCTTAACCGGAACACCATCAACCTTCATAGTCACGTCTTCAGGTTTTATTCCGGTAAGTTCAATGTTACCGCCGTGCGCAGCCACTTTTCGCTCATTCAGAGCTGTCGCCAACTCAAGAGCATCCAGATAGGCATCTTTATGTGACGTCGGATTGATTTTCACTACCGGCAGGAAATAAAGAGATTCAGGCTTAATGTGTTCAAGCCGCGTTCCCTCGCTGTCTACTAAGAATGGCTTATCATTCACCAGCAATACAGCTTCAGCGACCGCTTCAGTCAGATATATCGTAATATTTCCGCTCAGATCCTTCCGCACCAGAGCATCCTTGATCCACGGGGATGTCTTAAGCTTTTTATATATCTCTCTGGTTGTAATAGAGAAGAGCGGCTTTTTATAAGAGAGTCCCGTAAGCGACAATAAATCAGCGGTCGTAAGATGTTTATTCCCAAAAAAATTTATCTCTCTTACAAACATAAATTTAGTGCAGAGAAAAACAGTGCCTATGAGGCAAAGGATTGCAGCCAGTCCAGCAATTGCAGCCAGCGACTTCTTAATCCCCGTCTGTTTTTTTGTGCCCTTTCTAGTATCCATTATACTTCTATTTTCCACAAGCTGATTTAAGGATTTCTTCTACCAGATCTGCGAATCCATATCCGGCAAGTCCGGCTATTTTGGGCAACAGGCTCGTCTCAGTCATCCCAGGGATAGTATTGACCTCCAGCATATAGGCTTTTTCTTCTGCAAGGATCATATCTATCCGCGTTGCACCGGCGCATCCCAGCGCTTTATTGGCTCTTAGCGCCGTGGACTTAAGCATGTCGTATTCATGTTCGCTAACATCAGGCGGAAGTATGTAGCTTGTCAGGCCCGGTGTATATTTCGCCTCATAACTGTAAAACTCAAGGGACGGCCTGACCTCTACCCCACCTAGAACCCTGTCGCCTAGCACGCCGATCTGGATCTCTCTGCCTTTTACAAATCGTTCTATGATCACTTCCTCTCCATATTTAAACGCATCATTAAGGGCAGGGAGCAGATCCTCCTTATTCTTAACTATATGTACACCTATGCTCGACCCCTCTGTTGAGGGCTTAACAACCCACGGCATATCGAAATCAATCATCGACCCGCCCAAAAGGATTCTTGCCACAGAAGCATCCATCTCTTCCGGAAGCTCTTTACGATGGATGATTTTGAAAGAAGGGACAGGTATGCCATGATACATAAATATCTTCTTCGATGCGGCTTTATCCATTGCTACTGCAGATGCGAGCACGCCGGACCCTGTATACGGGACGCCGATCACCTCAAGAAATCCTTGCAATGAGCCGTTTTCTCCATGACCTCCATGAAGAGCGATAAATGCTATCTCAACATTATTTTCAACAATAGCTGTATAGATATCTTTGGCTGCATCAATAAAAACCGCGTCATAGCCCCTTTCGAGCAATGCCTTATGTATTGCGTTGCCGCTTCTTAGCGATACTTCGCGCTCTGCTGACAGCCCGCCTGCAAGCACTCCTATCCTTTTATCAGTGATCATAATGCTTTCAGTAGCTCCTCACCTATCTTATAGACATCACCGGCACCCAATGTAATAACAATGTCACCGTTTTTTAAATCGGACAGTAAAGACTTGATCAATTCATCCCTATCGTTTATATATTCAGCCTTGAGCAATCCCACTTCTTGTATTTTACGGAGAAGTGCGGCCGAATCCACCCCATTGATGGGCGTCTCGCTCGCAGCATATATGTCAAGCAAATAGAGTCTATCTACAGAGCCGAAGCTCAATGCAAAATCATTCATCAGGTCTCGGGTGCGTGTGTACCTGTGCGGCTGGAAGATTACAACGATACGATTATCGGGGAAGCATTCCCGCGCAGCCTTAAGCACAGCTCTAATCTCGACCGGATGATGCCCGTAGTCATCGTAAACTTTTATACTGCGAGACTGCCCTCGGAACTCAAATCTGCGCTGGATGCCTCCGAATCCACCCAGGCCAACCTTAATTTTGTCTTGAGGCATTTGAAGTTGCATGGCTGTCAATATGGCCGCAAGGCTATTGAGCACATTATGCACCCCCAGTATCGGCACTCTGAATTCGCCGAGAAGGTTACCCTTGAAGACTGCCTCGAATATCATGCCGGATTCTCCAAACCTGATATTCCTGGCATACATATCCGCATCGTGCGAAAGACCGTAGGTTAATACCCTCCTTTTGATCTGCGGCAAGATCTCCCGAGTGTGCTCGTTCTCCTTGCACACGATAGCAACACCATAAAAGGGCACTTTATTTATAAATGAAAGAAAAGCTGCCTTAAGCGTATCTATATCTTTAAAATAATCCATATGCTCCCGATCAATGTTTGTAATGATCGCAATCGCCGGACTCAGTTTTAGGAATGATCCGTCGCTTTCATCAGCTTCAGCCACAAGAAATTCTCCCTGACCCAACCTAGCATTGCTGCCGAAAGCCTTAAGCTTGCCTCCTATGACTACCGTAGGATCAAGTCCTCCTTCACCAAGCAGCGTTGCTATAAGCGACGTGGTTGTAGTCTTTCCATGAGCGCCCGCAACGAGTATGCCATACTTAAGCCTGCCAAGTTCGGCAAGCATCTCAGCCCTAGGGATAACAGGGACACCTCTGTCTTTTGCAGCAGTAACTTCCGGATTGCTTGAAGACACGGCAGAGGAGGTCACAACTACATGAGCTGCTTCTATATTCTTCTCATCATGTCCAATAAAAATCTTTATACCGAGTTTTCGTAATCTAGAGGTAATATCTGATTCTCTGAGATCAGATCCTGTAATCTCATAACCAAGATTATGCAGAACTTCTGCAATACCGCTCATGCCTATTCCGCCTATACCCACAAAATGTATAATCTTGTATTGATTGAACACTTCCGGATTATTCCTCCTCTACGTCCTTCGCGTCAGATTCATTGCCAGATCGACAATCTTCTCAGCGGCATCGGGTCTGCCAAATGCCTTGGATGCCTTCTGCATGGCCTTCCTCTTTTCCGGATTGTCGTACATGCTTCTGATTGCCTTCGCTGCTACCTCACCGCTAAGATGCCTGTCAAGAATCACAGTTGCTGCGCCCATGTCTTCGAGCTTTCTAGCATTCGCCTCCTGGTGGTTAGAAGCAGCATAAGGATATGGCACCAGCACCGCTGCCTTTCCCACTGCAGTTAGCTCAGACAGCGTGGTAGCTCCGGCTCTGCATATTACGAGATCTGCTGCTGCATATGCATCTGCCATTTGGTAGATAAATGGCATGACAGTCGCAGAGAATCCCAGCTTATCGTATATTTCCTTAATACCCTTGACGTCTTTCTCGCCAGTCTGGTGAATAAACTGGATATTGTCTCGTAAATCCAGCAGATAATGCAACGCCTCTACTACCGCATTATTAATCGTTCTAGCGCCCAGACTGCCGCCAAATATCAAAACAGTATAGCGATCTCTTGCCAGCGAGAACTGTCTTGTTGCATCAACCGTATCTCTGGTCAAAATCTTTTTCCTGACAGGGTTTCCCGTAAGAAATGTCCTCTCCCTAGGGAAAGAGGCTATACTTTCCTGATACGTCACAGCAATAGCGTCAACGAATCTGCTAAGGAATTTGTTAGCAAAACCCGGCACTGAATTCTGTTCCATAATAATAGTGCGTACACCCATGAAATGTGCTGTAAATACCATGCCGACGGAAGCATAACCACCAACGCCTATGACGATGTCAGGACAAACAGATGCAATGATCCGTCGGGCCTGATACAGCGATACTAAAAAAAGATAAACAGCTCTCGCCTTCTGGAAAGCTGTCTTGCCCACCATCCCCTCGGCGCTCAAATATTCAATAGGATAACCTTCCTTAGGTATGACTCGGGCCTCTATGCCATGTTCTGTGCCTACAAAAACAATTCTTGCCGTGAGACCTTTCTTGGTAAATTCTTCCGCAACTGCAACTCCGGGGAAAAGATGACCTCCGGTTCCCCCTCCCGCGATTATAACCCTCATGATCTATTCCTGTTTCTCTTGAAAAAGCTCATCCTTCCGCCACGTCTGGCATTGAATTGACTATAACCTTTGCCGAATGCATACTGGCTTGTCTTGGCCTCTTCTGTCGCAGCCGGTGAATCAGCTCCTGCAGATTTATTTCGTATATGCAATTTCTCACGTGCCATTCTCAGATCACCTCTCAGTCTTGACACGTTGAGCAGCAGTCCTGCAGCTATCATGCTTATTACCAGAGAAGATCCTCCATAACTAATAAAAGGAAGCGGAAGTCCTTTTGTAGGCAACAGCCCTGTGACTACTGCAAAATTGAACACCGACTGTATCCCGATCATTAAGGAAATACCTGAGGCGAGATAATACGCGAATGGGTCTTCGATTCTCCTGGCAATCATGAACCCTCTGACAAACAGACCGCAAAACAACGCTACAACAACGATCGCTCCTATAAAACCGAGTTCTTCCCCAATTAACGAAAAAATAAAATCTGTGTGCACCTCCGGCAGAAACGAAAGCTTTTGTTTGCTTTCACCGAGACCTACTCCTTGAAAACCGCCGCTTCCAAGTGCAATAAAAGATTGAGTGAGCTGGAAGCCGGACCCTTGAGGGTCCTTCCACGGATCGAGAAATGCCGTAACCCTTTTCCAGCGATATGGTTCCATAATCAGCTTAATGATAACAGGAATCGCAACCAAAACGAGCGATAGCAGATACTGCATCCTCGTCCCCGATAAAAAGAGCATGGCTACCGTAAGAATCGCCAAGCTCATAGTCGCTCCGAAATCCGGCTGTTTCAAAAATACGATTTGAAAAATTCCCATGATGAATAAAGGAATGGCAAACGAGATAATCTTGTCCCTATTGTATGAAGGATGACTCAGGAACCACGCCAAGAATATAACCATTGACAATTTCACCAGTTCAGACGGCTGAAAACTGGATGGCCATAGTCTTAACCATCTACGCGCACCACCGGCGCTGATACCGAGGCTCGTAAAGACAAGGAGTAAACAGACCAATGATATAATGAGTAGAGGGATAACCATCTTCTTCAGATATTCGATAGGCGTTTTATACGCTATGAACATCGCGACTATTCCAATCAGAACGGTAAGGACTTGCTTCTTCAGATAGCTGAACTGGCTGACAGTAACCCCCAGAGCTTTGCCTTTATGCTGAAGAGCAGGCGATACAACGGATGTAGAGCTATATACAGCTGTGAGGCCAATAATCATCAGCAGTACAACAAGCAACAAGACCACTTTGTCAAAGCGCTGCGTCATAGTTCCATCACCATCTGTTTAAACTGTCGCCCTCTGTCTTCGAAATCCATAAACATGTCGAAGCTTGCGCATGCAGGTGAAAGTAGGACCACGTCTCCCTGAGTTGCTGCCTCACTTGCTTTAGCGATAGCAGCCCTAAAGTCGAAGCCTGCCATTTCACACGGTGTAACATCGCAGACTGCCTTTCTAATTTTTTCGGCAGCCTCACCTACAAGAATCAGATTCTTGACCTTCTCTTTTATCAACGGCCTCAACAACGTGAAATCGCTGTCCTTGTCACGGCCTCCGGCTATCAAGATGACAGGCTCTGCAAACCCTTCAAGAGACTTCATTACCGCACCAACATTAGTACCCTTGGAATCGTTTATATATTTAACCCCTTCCAGCTCCCGCACAAGCTCCAGCCTGTGTTCCAGCCCCTGGAATGTGGCCAGCGCATTCCTTATGCCTTCTAAATTGCACCCAGCAAGATATGCCATAAGCGCGGCAGCCATTGCATTTTCAATGTTATGGACACCTTTTATAACAAATGATGATGGATCTAAATCAAATGATGAACTTGGCACTGCCAGATCCCGATTGATAGCACCCAACTTGTCAGCCGAAAGGTTAAAGCTGATCTTTCCATTGAGAAAACAGATACCTTCAACCACTTTCTTGCGGCTGAAATAAAAGACTTGAGGCTTCTGATCCTGCTTGCCAATTATCTGCTCAATCTCTGCAGAAAAAGGATCGTCAGCATTCAACACAAGATAGTCGCCCGGTTTCTGGTTCATGGACACCCGACATTTCGCTCTAACGTACAGTTCCATCTCATGATAACGGTCGAGATGATCCGGAGTAATGTTTAGAATAGCTGAGCCTTTCGGCCTGAAATTTCCTATAGTCTCCAGCTGAAAGCTCGACAGTTCTGCGACTACATATTTAATAGGGGCTGCGGGTGGATTTATCAATATATCGTGAACCTCAGCCGCCAGCGAGTTGCCTATATTACCACCAAGAATTGTACTAATACCTCCGCTCCGGAGTATCGTGTCCAGAAGCGCTGTCGTAGTGGACTTGCCGTTAGTGCCGGTAATTGCCAGAAATTCCGGGGCATCTACCTTTAAAACTTGGGTGATAACATGGCATGCCAGTTCAAGCTCGCCAATGATCTTGATCCCGTTGCGCTGCGCTAACTTAAGGGGTTCGATATCAAGCGGAATGCCAGGGCTGACAACTATGGTGTCAGCTGATTCAAAAAGTTCGACAGGATGCCTGCCTAGTGAGAGTGAAATTGCTGGATCTAATGCTTTAATAAATGGGGTCAGCTGATCAGGCTTCTTCAGATCGGTAACCGTAACTCCGGCCCCCAAATAGGCGAGAAGATTTGCAGCTCCGACGCCGCTCCTGGCAAGTCCTACAATTACAATCCTCTGTCCACTGTACGTTGTCCCCATTACTGGAAAAAATGTTTATCTCCCGCTGCTTTATGATGTTATGAAACGTCTTGTGCTGCGGTCTTGTTTCGGGCGTTGACTGCCCCGCCCTTCTTTTTATTAACCTTCTTTTTTGTTGCTGAATTTTTCTTCGTTGCAGATTTCTTCCTGGCTGCTATCTTCTTTTTTGAAGATTTGCCCCCTTTGCCGATCTTGCTTGCTCTTATTTTTTCAAGTCTCTGTTTCTTCTTAACCTTATGAGAAGCATACACTACCGGACTGTTGGAAACAGATGTGTAGTAAATCTCCGGCTCTCTCTTCTTGTTTAATACATCATCACCCCGCGCGAGCAAAGTTGAAGAATCATGCCAGAGTTCGTTGCGAACTGATTCACCAAGCACCGCAGCCACCAGCATCCTGTCGCCCTTCTGTCCTGCGCATACAAAACAATGCTTTGCAGCCCTGGTATATCCAGTTTTGCCACCGACCATATCCTCATCAGTCCACAAGAGATGGTTGGTATTTTTTACAACTATCTTTCGGCCGCCTTCGGTGTATACCTGCTGTGAACGGGTTTTAACAATTTCTTTAATTACCGGATAGCCAATAGCTCCTTTCATTATCAAGGAGAGATCAAAGGCAGTAATATATTGTCCTCCACCCGGAAGGCCCGAAGCATTAACATAATGCGTATTTTCAGCGCCAAGACTCCTCGCTTTCTCATTCATTAACTTTGTGAAGGCCTCTTCCGATCCTGAAACCGCCTCAGCAAGCGCTACCGCCGCAGAATTCACAGATCTTATCAGCGCGATATTCAGCAGATCCCGTACCTTTAGCTTCTCGCCTGCCCTGAGATGCGGCGACACAGAGGGTGTATCAGCGGCTTCCTGGCTCACGGTAACAATAGTTTCCGGATCAAGCCTGTCTAGAACTATCATTGCAGTGACAAGCTTGGTTGTGCTTGCCGGGAAAAGCTTCACATTCGGGTTTTTAGCATAAAGAATATTTCCAGTTGCCCCATCTATTACTACTGCTGCCTTTGCGCTTATGTCATCAGCGAAAGCACAGTCTGTATTAGAAAGTGCAGCCAGCATAATCATGATGATAAAAATCAGCATCTTCAGCAAAGTGAACCTGCTGTCAGAAGATGCAAATCCCGGATGTTCAAAGTTTTCCGTTTTCATACACATCACCTCAATTTTAATGTTGCCAGACTAAAAAGTGCAAGGATTATGCCAACTATCCAAAATCTGACGATTACTTTCGGTTCCGACCATCCTTTTAATTCGAAATGATGATGAATCGGAGCCATTTTAAAAATTCTGTTTCCGGTCAGTCTGTATGAAGCAACCTGCAGCACCACCGAGATGGTTTCGATTACAAATATTCCTCCAACAACAGCCAAAACAATTTCATGTTTTGTAACAACCGCTAGGGTGCCAAGCGCTCCTCCGAGCCCTAGCGAACCGACATCGCCCATAAATACCTCTGCAGGGTAGGCATTATACCAAAGAAACCCTAATGAAGCTCCAAGCAGCGCGCCGCAAAAGACTGTGAGTTCACCAGTGCCCGGCAGATATAAGACTTGCAGATATCGTGCGAACTGAGCATGACCTGATAAATATACGAGGGCGCCGTTTGCAAGAGTAGCAACAGCAACCAGACCTATTGCCAGGCCGTCGATACCGTCGGTCAGATTCACTGCATTTGATGAGCCTACAATTACGAAAATTGAAAACGGAATGTAAAAAACACCCAGATCGAAAAGCCAGTGTTTAAAGAAAGGAATGCTCAACACAGAGGCATATTGGTCTTTGGGATTGACATACAGGAACATGCCGATTAAAAAGGAAAGAAAAAGCTGCGCTCCGAATTTATATAACGGGCGTAGGCCTTTAGGGTTCTTTTTCACTGCTTTAAGATAGTCATCTACGAAACCGATAGCTCCGAATCCTAATAAAGACAATAGTACGACACATACATATGCACTCCTGAAATTGCCCCATAGCGCCATTGAGACAGTTACGGCGATTATAATGATGACCCCTCCCATGGTAGGAGTACCTGATTTGGAAAGGTGCGTCTTGGGGCCGTCATCCCTTATTTGCTGTATCATGCTTATCTGTTTGAGTTTTTCAATTATGCGCGGAGCAATTGCAACCGTTATAACGAGTGCGGTCAGGGCTGCCAGAGATGTCCTGAACGTAATATACCTGAATACATTGAACGGAGAAAAATACTGGTAAAGACTGTATAGCAGTTCGTAGAGCAACCTTATTTCCCCCTGGTCACAACCAGCATGCCACTGTTATCCTTATGTTTTTCTATAAACTCCATTACGCGTTCCATCTTCATGCCTCGAGATCCCTTGATCAGCACAACATCACCTTCAGCAATCTGATCCGTCAGCAGTTTGCCGGCATCATCGGCAGTCTCTACTGCACTAGCATTTCTGCCGAATGTTGAAACACCTTCCTTCATAAGGGGCCCAACGCCTATAAATAGATCTATTCCTTTATTTTTAAGTATGTTGCCGATTTCCTTGTGAGCATCGATGCTAAAGTTTCCCAGTTCAAGCATGTCTCCGAGCACCGCAATAGATCTCGATCCGGCCGGCCTCTTGTTCGCAATGGATACAAGCTCTTCTATCGAGGCTTTCATTGAGGACGGATTCGCATTGTATACGTCATATATAAATGTAATCCGCCCTATCCTTTTGATCTCAAACCTCATTTTAACTCCGCCGAAAGCCTCGAGTCCTTCTTTTATTCTATCAAGCCCTAGTCCCAACGTATGTGCTACAGCGCACGCTGCAAGAGAGTTATAAATGTTAAAGCGCCCGGAAAGCTGCGATTGGATTGAGACTTTGCCCGCATAAGTATGAATTGAAAAACTGCACCCGTTGCCGGTTGAAACTATTTCACCCGCCGTGATATCGTTTTCCTTCTCGGATATACCAAAAGTGACTATCGGTCCAGTGAATTTGAGCGACAGGCCACCGATCAGAAATGCATCGTCACCATTCAGCACAGTCTTTTTTAGATAAGGCAGTATTTCAAGCTCAGCATCCCGCACGGCTTCCATCGAGCCGAACCCTTCGAGATGCTCAGCCCCGATGTTAGTAATCACGCCTATATCGGGCAATGCTATCTTGCACAAGAGATCGACATCGCCAGGCCTGTTGGTTCCCATCTCAAGAACCATCGCGCCTGTGTCTTCATCCGCCCGGGTAATGCATAATGGCATGCCTATGTGGTTATTCAGATTTCCTTCTGTTTTCAGCACCTTGAAACTTGTTCCCAACACGGAAGATATAAGTTCTTTCGTTGTTGTCTTACCGTTGCTGCCGACAACCGCTATCACAGGACCTCTAAAGCGTTTTCTGATAAAGCAGGCGAGTTCCTGAAGCGCCAGCAGCGTATCATCAACCTTTATGACTGTCTTACCTGCGCTGAACTCAATGTTTTCAGCCCATGAACTGTTAACCAGGATGCCATCACAGATTTTCAGGCTATCCATCACAAAATCATGCCCATCAAACCTGTCACCTTTTAGTGGGATAAACAGTTCGCCGCTCTTAATAGTGCGAGAATCTATTGAAACCCTTGTGAATTCGTCTGCACCCCTTGCTGCAAGCTGACCGCCTGTAGCCGCAAGTATATCAGCGAGCTTTAACATCTAGGTTTCCCCTTCAAACGCCTTCTTCTGCGCCCGCGAATCGATATTGCAAATGTTTCCTTGACGGCATCCTCCAGAACAGTTCTATCGCTGAAAGGATATCGGACATCCTTTATCTCCTGGTAATCCTCATGCCCCTTTCCTGCAATGATCACAATGTCTCCCGGTGATGCCAGTAGCGCTGCCATCCTAATAGCCGTATGCCTGTCGGGAATAACAATATAATTATCTTTTTCGATCCCTGCTTCAATATCCCTGATAATTCCCATAGGCTCTTCATTTCTCGGATTGTCAGAGGTTACGATAACAAAGTCGCTCAAATTTGAAGCTATTCGTCCCATTTTGGGACGCTTGCTCTTATCCCTATTTCCTCCACAACCAAAGACTGTAATGACCTTTCCCGACAGTTCTTTCTGTTTATCTGTTATCGAGCATGCCTCAAGCAACTGCTGAGATGTTTCAAGCAGGCGCTCTAGTGCATCATGCGTATGTGCATAATCTATAATCGCCAGAAAAGCTTGGCCAAGGTCTACTCTTTCAAAACGACCTCTGACAATATCAACAGCGGCAATTCCTTCAGATATGACTTCAACGGGTACTCCCAGCGCCATAGCCGCGCTAGCCGCAGAAAGTATGTTGTATATCCCAGTGCGTCCGACAAGCGGAGAGCGTACTGGAATGCTCGAAAGGGAATTTTTTGCTCTTATCAGGAACGAAGTTCCCCTAAACCCGGCAATTATTTCCTCTGCAACAAAATCCGCCTCTTTGTTTGATAAGCTGAAGGTCAAGAGCTTTATGGATGGCCTCACGTTTTTTAGATGATCCGAAAGCAATTTGCCATACGGGTCGTCTATATTTATGATGGCCGCGCCGCCGTCAATCAGAAGTTCTGTGAAAAGCCTCATTTTGGCTTTGAAATAGTCTTCCATAGTGCCGTGGTAATCCAGGTGGTCTCCGGTGAGATTTGTGAATACCGCAACTTTAAATTGAGTATGATCAGCCCTTTTTTGCGCCAGAGCATGTGAGGACACTTCTGCAACTACATGGCTGCACCCTTTGTCTACCATCTGCCTGAGCAAACTCTGAAAGTCGCTTGCCTCCGGAGTAGTATGAGGAGCCTCGAAGCTGTCGTTCTTGATCATATAGTTGATAGTGCCTATTAGTCCGACACTTTTCGACCATTTCTCAAGCACCGATTTTATTAGATATGATGTGGTTGTTTTTCCGTTGGTGCCGGTTATTCCCACAACACAGATTTCCTTAGAGGGATGACGGAAAAACTTGTCTGAAATTGCAGCAAGACTGTCTCTGCAATCATCAACGCCGATCCATGAAATATTTGGATAATGTCCTATCAGTTCAGAGGCCGACGGATGGCTCTTCTCATAGACAATAGCCCTGGCGCCTTTAACAATTGCCCTGTCTACAAAGTCGTGACCGTCTGATTTCTCGCCTCTGATCGCCACAAAGAGAGATCCACTTGCCACCTGACGGGAATCATAAGTGATGCCTGAGATCAACTGTTCTTGGGGCCCCGTCGGCGTACATTTGTAATCTTTTATAAGAGTGGCGAGATTCATTAATATATTCTCAGTTTTCGGCTCCTGATCTATCAGCGCTGATCCGACACCAGGAGCATACCCTTGTCGATTGGCTTATCCATTGGAACGGTTAGGTATGAAAGCGCATCATTAGATATCTGCCGGAATACCGGCGCAGCGACAACGCCCCCGTATATCTGTCCCTTCGGTTCCTTGATAACAACAATCATAGCAAGCCTCGGCTTATCTGCGGGTACGAATCCCACAAAAGAGCCTATGTATCTTGTCTTGGAATATCGCTTAGTCTGGGGATCAAATAGCTGAGCAGTGCCTGTCTTTCCGGCCACATCATTTCCCTCTACTGCAGCCTCAGTCGCCGTACCGCCGGTCTCGGTTACCGTCTTCAATATATCTCTGAATACAGCTGCTGTCTGGGCGGAAATAATCTTATGAGTCTTTGGTTCGACTTTCAATATCATTTCTCCGGCAGGGGAATGTATTTCTTTTACAACGTGGGGTGTCACCAGATAGCCGCCGTTAGCCACTGCTGAATAGGCTCTCAGCACTTGAAGAGGCGTTACAGCAATTTCCTGCCCAATTGCCATGGCGCCAATGGAAGTGCCGGACCACTTCTCAGGTGATTTCACAAGCCCCGATATTTCACCTTGCAAGTCTACGCCTGTTTTTTCACCAAAGCCGAATTTCTTAATATATTCGTATACCTTCGGCTTACCAACCATCAGTGCTGTCTTGATAGTGCCGACATTCGAGGATTTCTGAATGACTTCACGGAACGGGAGAACGCCGTGCTTGTGGTCATCCTTGATCCTTCTGCCGCCGACCTCGATTGCTCCGGCACTACAGTCAAAATGCGTCTCCGGATTAACAACCTTTTCTTCAAGAGCAGCGATACCAACTACTATTTTAAAAGTTGAACCTGGTTCATAGCAATCGGTAATTGCACGGTTTCTTATTTCTGAAGGGTTAGCATCAGCAAGCTCCCCGGGATTGAAGTTTGGCCTGTTGGCAAGCGCCAGAATCTCTCCCGTAAAAGGGTCCATCATTATAGCAGTGGCAGATGCCGGCCTCCACTTCTTGATAGCGGCATCGAGATTCTTTTCAAGAATGTATTGAAGCCCCTCATCAATCGTCAGAACTATGTCATTACCATGAATGTCCTGCCTGCTGCCCTCGGAAAGCGAGATGCCTTTTGCATCTTTTGTCACATAGGTACTGCCCTCTTTCGCTGTCAGATATTTCTCATAGCCTCTCTCGACGCCCTCCATGCCTTTATTATCCAGATTGACGAACCCTACGACATGGGATGCGAGTGCTCCCTTTGGGTATACTCGTTTCATTTCCGTAACAAGCCCAACTCCGTTCATCTTCATGGCCTGAATCTTTTGGGCCTTCTCAACTTCAACCTTCCTTTCGACCCAACTGAAATGCTTATCTGTGACAAGCTTTGCATAAATCGCGCGAGCGTCCTTGTGGATGGTTGTTGAGAGAGAGCGTGCAACCTCTTTGGCGGAAGTTACCTCAGTGGGATTGCAGAATATCGACTCGGTTTCAAGATTGACAGCCAGTTCGTGACCGCGACGATCCATTATGATCCCACGCTTAACCGGGATAACTTCTTTTCTGATCTGCTGGCCGCGTGCTTTTGAAACATACCACTCATGGTTGATAAGCATTATGTCAACCAGTCGCAAAAAGACAGCTGCAAAGCTCACACAAAGAAATGCGAGCATCATGACTGCCCTTTTTCGGTGATTATTATTTATTCCTGCCATGTTGCCTTTTGTCACCCACTTCTGATAGAGGCATCTCTATTTACTATATGAAGCCTTGAAGGCTCCTTTGAATTGTCCGGAGGTCACATAGACAACTTTCTTTCTTTCCGGAAAAGAGAAGCCCATGCCTGCGAGATCAGACTTCTCGGCGCGTGCAAGAGTCATAAGGCCTGCTCTCTGAGCTACAAGCGACTTCTGGTCCCTGAGAGCCTCCATCTTGGTGTGTTCAAGGCTGCTCAACTTATATTCGAGGGAAGTTACGCTTGCCCTCAGCCAAACTATGCAGAATGTTGACATGATGACAAGAAGAATAGATAATGCCTGCATGGCCGTCACTGTCCTGCTCTTCCTGTATTTCATTGCTTCTCACCTCCCCTTAATTTCGCACTTCTACAAGCCGGATTCTTAAATTTCTCATCCACTGAAGGAGCAACAGGCTTCTTAGTCAGCACCTTGATGGAACCCTCTTTGCCCCACTCTCTTAGCAGGTTCTTTACGATCCTGTCTTCCAGCGAATGATATGAAATAACGCATAGCCTGCCGCCAGTCTTCAAGATGCCTAGTGCCGCGGTGAGCCCATTTCTTAACTGACTGAGTTCCTCGTTGACTTCAATTCTTATTGCCTGAAAAGTCTTGGTAGCAGGATGGATCTTGCCTCTGCCGCCATATGCCTGCACTACGATGTCTGCCAATTCTGCGCATGTATCGATAGAAGCTGATTTTCTGCAAGCCACGATCCTTTTCGCGATTTTTCTATAAAGTGGTTCTTCGCCATATTCCAGCAACACCCTTTGCAGTTCTTTTTCCGGATACCTGTTTATAACGTCCCATGCGCTCAATGTTTGTGAAGGGTCCATCCTCATGTCGAGTCTTGCATCGGACATGAAACTGAAACCTCTCTCATGTTTTTTCAGTTGCAGCATGGATACACCCAGATCAAAAAGCACACCGTCTAAACTGTCCAGTTTCAAAGAGTGTATAACTGCTGAAAGATCGGAAAAATTTCCCTGTTGCAAAATCACCCGCTCATTGCCAAGATTCACGCGTGCATTTGCAAGTGCCTCCAAATCACGGTCGATGCCGACAAGCGTACCCTTAGAGCCCATCCTCTTCAGTATTTCCAGGGAATGGCCTCCAAGACCCACTGTTGCATCCAGGTATGTGCCGTTTTCTTTCACATTCAGCAATTCGACCACCTCATTTACAAGAACAGGCACATGGAGTGCCTTGTCGTTAAATGCCATATTCCGAAAGCTTTTTGGTGTATGCTTCGATATCAACCTTGTCAGGGTCTGTAATGGAATCCCATCTCTGCTTGTCCCACAATTCCAGCCGGTCCATGAGACCCACTATGACGATGTCCGTTTCAATGCCGGCATTCTTCCTGAGTTCGTAAGGCACCATCACGCGGCCGTTTTTATCAGCTTCGCACGGTACAGCCGCAGAAAAGACTCGCCTCATAAAATATTGAAGTGCAGGATCGGTCATTGGCTTGCCCTTTATCTTTTCTTCAAGAAGGCCCCACTCAACTTCAGGATAAATATGCAGGCACTTGTCAAAGGCTGCATTTGTGATATATATTTTCGATGAGCCGTATTTTACGGCAAGAATCTCTCGTAGAGGAGCAGGGACTATGATTCTGCCCTTCGGGTCTAGGGTGTAATAATATGTTCCGGTAAAGGAGCCCATAATTTCAATCCACTTTATTTCACTTTATACCACCAAGATTAATATAAATATGCATTATTGTCAAGAAGATAAATATGCCTTTTTGTTCTTCCCCATATAATGTAGTCAGGTTGGCTAAGTACACACAACATATAGATGATGTCTCCAACCCGTAAAGTGGCAAATAATGTTCTCAGACGACCTTAAGAGACTAATTGATCAAGGCTTATTGCGAACAATATCCGACAGGGAGAGGACTGCCCAAGAAAAGTTCATTTCACCACTTGCGCATGTAAATATCAACAGAACTGAGTGTATTAATTTCGCTTCGAACGATTATCTGGGGCTTTCTGCTTCACCAATCCTCACAAAAGCAGCGGAAGAAGCGTTGAAAAGTTTTCCGTTTGGCGCTGGAGCTTCACGATTGCTTTCCGGCGGCACGATGTTGCACGCATTGCTTGAAGAGACGGCAGCCCGCTTCAAGTGCTCTGAGTCTGCTTTAGTATTTAATTCAGGCTATCAGGCAAATGTTAGCTGCATAGCCGCCCTTGCCCGCGATGGTGATGTAATTTTCAGCGATGAACTCAACCACGCCAGCATTGTTGACGGATGCAGGCTCAGCAAAGCAAAAAAGCGCATCTATCGACACTGTGACGCAGACCACCTGGCGGCGCTAATAAAAGAAGAGAAATCAGGCAATAAGTTCGTAGTTACTGACACCGTCTTCAGCATGGATGGAGACATTGCGCCTGTCAATAATCTTTATACGCTTTGCAAAAGCTTGTCCAATACAATCCTCTATCTCGATGATGCTCATGGAACCGGAGTTCTGGGAGGCGGGCGGGGCGCGCTGGCTCATTTCGGCTTGAGACCTGAACCATGGATTGTTCAGATGGGAACTTTTTCCAAGGCCCTAGGCTCTTTCGGCGCATTTGTTGCAGGCTCACGCGAGGTGATCAATTGGTTGATAAACACTGCTCGCGGATTGATATATTCCACGGCACTGCCTCCCGGCGTAATAGCTGCTTCCCTCGCTGCAATTACGACCATTGCAAAGGACTCTTCTTTTAATGTCAAGCTTTGGCAAAATCATAAGAAAGCCGTAGAAGGCATATCTGAAGCCGGTTTCAAGATCATATGCAAAGAGACACCGATCCTCGCCGTGACAGTTGGAGATATTGCAGAAACGCTCGCTTTCTCAGACAAATTATGGCAGCGCCATATCTATGCGCCTGCTATAAGACCGCCGACGGTTAAAACTCCGCGTCTTAGGATTACTGTAAGCGCCGCCCATTCAGATGAGGATATATATGCGCTAATTCAAGCCGTTAATGACTGCAGATAACCCCCTTGACTATTCCCCTGCAACTATCGATAATTGAGGAAATGAAAAAAGGGTACACGCGACAGTAACGCCTCTTTCACTGAGTGAGATCAAGGACCGCGCGGCACACGCCGCTTTCGATGAAAATAATTTATCTCCCACAAAGGACTCAGAGTCATTCTCTTCGATTATTATCAGGAATTCATGAACCTGCTGCCGGCAGTTGAAAAGAAGAAAAAGCACAGAAAAGCATAACTCATTATCTGCTACCGATCCCCCTTTCACAATAATTTCCTAATTTGCCAAATCCGGCAGTTTTTGTTTATATTCAAACCCTATGAGCTATATCGCTGTGATAGGCGCTGGAAGCTGGGGAACAACCCTCGCCTCGCTGCTGACCGAAAAGGGTTACGAAGTTATTCTCTGGACGCATGACCATGATCTCGCTGTGTCAATAAACAGAGAGCGAATGAACAGTATATTCCTGCCAGGATTTACTTTGCCGCCGCTGCTTCATGCCTCGTTTAACAGCAAAGAGCTGAGCACCGCCCGTTATATATTAAACACCGTGCCGACCCAGTTTATCAGGTCCGTATTTAGCCTGATCCGGGATCATATCGACGAGCAGGCCATTATAGTTAGTGCCTCGAAAGGCATTGAAAACAATACCCTGCTGACTCCATCGGCAATCATTGAACAGTTACTCGGAAGACAAGTCTCTGTACTTTCAGGTCCGAGCTTTGCACGGGAAGTCGCAAGCAGAAAGCCCACAGCCGTTACACTGGCAACAGGTGATGCAAAGACTGGCCTGCTGTTGCAAGAAGTATTCAACACTGATTATTTCAGGGTGTACACTCACGACGACATTAAGGGCGTTGAAATCGGCGGAGCGCTGAAAAATGTCATTGCTATTGCATCCGGCATATGCGACGGTTTGAGCCTGGGGCATAACTCACGGGCAGCGCTTATTACGAGAGGATTGTCTGAAATCGTCAGACTAGGGCTTAGAATCGGCGCCAATGAAGTTACCTTTTCCGGATTAAGCGGCATAGGCGACTTGGTGCTTACTTGCACTGACATGCAGTCCCGCAATTTTACAGTTGGCCATAAACTTGGCAAGGGGATGAAGCTCTCTGATATTGTCAGCCAAACGCATTCGGTAGCCGAAGGTGTTGCGACTGCTCTTTCTGCTCGTCAGCTTGCGGCCAGCTACGATATCGAAATGCCAATAATAGAGCAAGTATATTGTACGCTTTATGAGGGCAAGGCCCCAATTGATGCTGTTAGGGAGCTGATGAACCGGTCGCTCAAGTCGGAATTCATGAGGTACTGACAGGTGGATTCTGAAAAGATAAGGCGACTACTGGAAAATGTTGAAAAGGGCAAGCTCTCAGTTGATGAGGCTGTCGCCAAGCTCAGGCATCTGCCGTATGAAGATATTTCTTGCGCAAAAATTGATCACCACAGGGCTATCAGAACAGATGTCCCTGAAGTAATTTTAGCCGGAAGCAAGAAAACAGATGATGTAATTGCAATTGCGAAAGCCATGATGAAGAGAAGTGGTAAATTTCTTATCACACGGGCATCTGAAGAGATCTACCGCAAATTAAGGATGAAGAAAGCACGTTTTCATCCTGACTCGGGAATAATATCAATGGGCGGGCCAGAGGAGCTAAAAGGCTGTGTAGCAGTAGTGTCAGCTGGCACCTCTGACAGGCCGGTCGCTGAAGAGGCAGAGCTAACAGCCAATTTTCTCGGATCCAGCACCGAACAGTTGCACGATGTTGGCATAGCCGGATTTCATAGACTCCTTGATCATGAACAAGCACTAAAAAGAGCGCGCGTTATAATTGTTGTAGCAGGAATGGAAGGCGCTTTGCCTTCACTGGTAGGCGGATTAACAAATAAGCCCTTGGTAGCCGTGCCAACATCAGTCGGCTATGGATCAAGTCTAGGAGGCCTGACTGCTCTGTTTGCGATGTTGAATTCGTGCGTGCCCGGCATTGGAGTCGTTAACATAGACAACGGGTTTGGTGCCGGATGTCTCGCACACAGAATAAATATGATGGGCTTGAAATGATCTTGCCTGTCTGAACCTACGGTTCAGAATACGGGACCTCAGCTGCCTCCAGAGCCGCCTGTCTTATTGATGCTGCAAGTCGGAGCAAATGAACTGCACATAGATATCCGCTTCTTTATCTCTTCCGAAGAACAATTGGGGCATTTTACGCTACTTGTCTTCGATGTCTGCAGTACTGAAAATGAAATCTCACACCGGCAACAATCATACTCATAAATCGGCATTACAATCCCTCCATTATGAAAACTAACCTTAGATTTTCTCCAATTAGCCGAATCAATGTCAAACAGCACCAGCCTTTAAATCAAGCATAAAAATAAAAGCGTCTTCAACCGGATCTTTGTAATAGTTCTTTCTTGTCCCTACTATGTTGAATCCGATGTCGGCGTAGAGTTTCAATGCGGCTTCATTTGACGTTCTAGCCTCAAGAAAGAAGACTTTGCAACGATTGAGCAGTAATCCGCCTATAAGGTCTTCCATCAGCATCTTGGCTATCCCTCTCATTCTGAATGCCGGATGAACAGCCAAGTCCAGCAGGTGACCCTCATCGAGAATAAGCCTTGCCATTACATAGCCCACAATACGCTCATTGAAGACAGCAACGCGGGCTATCGAATATTTTCCATACACTTCGCTATAGATCGAATTTTCAGACCATGGTGTAGTGAACGATGACCGTTCAATTTCAATCACCTGCCGCACATCCGCAGGGCACATATCGCGCAGGGAAATGGAATTCATATTTCACAAATCATCAACTTATCAGATGCCAAATTTTATTTCGGCTTCCGACCTTCTTAAATATGCAGGCACTGCAGTCATTGCATCTGCAAAGTCACCAGCTATTGCCTTTTTCATGCACAGTGCTGCGACATTTGCCGGCGACGGCATCATCTGCTGAGGATCGCCGAAATGGGCCTTATCATTCAGCGTGTTTATAATCATATCTTTGTTTAACAGCGCACCTTCACCCAGAAAAATTGTCGGTTCTTCAATCTTGGTCAGGAGATCGCTGATTTTTATTGCCTGCTCCGTGATCAACCTTGCAAAATTGCAACCCATCCATTTGAAGAGCGCCCCATAGACTTCTTTTCTTCTGGCATCAAGCAAAGGGCAGACAGAGTACTTGGCAAAAGGCACGTTCCATGCTAAAGCTTCCAATGTCGGCACTGTCACAAGCTTCTTTCCAGTTGAGTACACCAAGCCCTTTATCGTGCTAAATCCTACACGCAGGCCGGTGAATGATCCGGGACCTGCGGAAACCCCAAATACATCAATTTCTCTTAGATCCAGCCCGGTTACAGAAAGCATGTGATCGAGCTCTTTCATCAGACGTTCAGAGTGCGTAGCCCTGACATTGATCCTTGACTCTGCAAGAAGTGTATCGCCGTCCATTATAGCTAGTCCGCCCAACATTGTAGCTGTCTCAATGGCTAGAATTTTCATAAGGCTCTTTCCCCGCAACTATTTCTAAACAAAATAAAAAAAACAATACTGCTTAGAATGCATATGGCAGCAAAGATTCTGAGCGATAGCAATGTGCCTAATGCATGCGCTGCAAGTCCTATCGCAGAATTACCAATAGGTGCCAGTCCAAGGAAGACAAGCGTATAAAAGCTCATGATTCTGCCTCTGAGACCGTCTGGGACAGCCTGCTGGATGAAGCTGTTGCATACTGCCAGAAAGCTTACTATTCCCCAACCTGCAAAAAAGATCAGAATCAATGCAAAATGCAAGCTACCAGAAAGGGCAATCCCTAAAATGGCGACCGAAAAAACTAAGGCTGCAAAAGGGATGTAGAAGCCCTTGTCCTTGATCTCTCCCTTGAAAGCAATAATTACAGCTGCTACGAATGACCCGACACCAGCTGACGAAACCAGCAAACTCAGCCCTTTAATTCCTTCACTGAAGACTGCATCGGCCAGAACAGGCAACAGTGTTATGTATGGAATGCCAAAGAGGCTAAATATCGCTATCAAAGACATTATATAGAAGACCGATTTTTCGCGCCGCACAAACTGCGCTCCCTCCCTGATGGTATCGAAAAATTTCTTGTTACCCGCATGTGCAGTTCCTGACGCATTGATCATTGTCAGAGCCAGCACCACTGGCAAAAAACTCAACGCGTTGAGAAAGAAGCACAACGGCATGCTGAAGTTCGCGATAACAAAACCCGCCATTAGGGGACCTATTATGCGCGCACCATTGAAAGCCGCAGAATTCAGAGCAATAGCATTAGTGATGTCGCTTTTGCTCACAACCTCAGCCAGAAAAGCCTGTCTGGCAGGCACATCAAAGGCATTCACTGTCCCGAAAAAAAAAGCTATTATGCCTACCTGCCAAATAGCAACCCATTCACCATAAGTCAGCACACCCAAGGTGAATGCCGGGATTACAGACAGCGACTGGGTGATGATGATTATTTTACGTTTAGGGTATCTGTCTGCAACAGAGCCGCCAATTAGCGTAAAGAACAGGATTGGAAGGGATGACAAAGATGCGATCAGACCCAGATAAAGAGGGGACTTTGTCATTGAATATACCAACCAGCTTTGGGCGACCGAATGCATCCAGGTGCCGGAAAGTGATATTATCTGTCCGAACCAGAATAGTCTGAAGTCGCGGGTATACAATGCTGAAAATCTTTGCGTTTTTTCGATAGGCATTTCATTTGAGTATACCTGAAAACCTGATAATGATTGAAAGAATTGCTGGTCGTCAGCAAGAGACCAGCGTTGACAAAATCCTTTATTGTATAGTTAAATATAAGCTCTTTTGGGCGGTTAGCTCAGCTGGGAGAGCGCAGCCCTTACAAGGCTGATGTCACAGGTTCGATCCCTGTACCGCCTACCATTAGCAGCTTGGAGTGAGAGTAAGCATACCGCTTTGGGGCGGTAGTTCAGCTGGTTAGAACGCCTGCCTGTCACGCAGGAGGTCGCGGGTTCGAGCCCCGTCCGCCCCGCCATTCCGAATTAGCAAAAAGCAATATCAAGAGACCATGACCCTCCAGCAAAACTACGTCTGTTGCTATAGCGCGGCAATGCTCCAAACCAGAGGAATATCTCAGGAAACATAGCCATTCTGTTTCAATCATTCATAATTCTTTAGAGAACTCGCAGTTACTGATGCAACCTCAATTAGTCTATGAAAACTTTTGTGGCCTTTCAATATATCAAAGGTTGTCACAGTCATCATGCGGGATATGGCAATATACTATTTTCCTCATTTCGGCAGAGGAGGTTATTATATAGATTATGAAAACGCGAGTGCATCTCTTCATAAATGGACGCGTACAAGGTGTGGGGTTCCGTTGGTTCGTGTACGATACAGCCACGTCGCTGGGGCTTGCGGGGTGGACAAAGAATCTCCGGGATGGCAGAGTCGAGACAGTCTTTGAAGGCGAGGAATCAGCAATAGAGGTTGCGATCAATCAGTGTCATGAAGGACCGCGCTCTGCAATAGTTGAATCGATAGATCTTAATCGAAATGAACAGCCTGAAGGCCTAGTGGGCTTCGATGTAAAATACTAGCCTGAAAAAGTAGTTTTCTCTGCAGCAAAATAAATGAACTGTTGCTTGATTTTCTATTCTTCTTCACAATTTTTCACTATTTTTTAGTTGACATGGCGGCTGCATAATCCTACAATGTAAGTAAGCACTTACATTCTCTTTATCTTGCAGGAGTGAATGTTATGAAAAGAAAAGTTGCAATGATTGCAATCCCTGTAGTTTTGTTGGCCTGCATAGTCTATTACTTTGTTGACACACAAAATAGTGAGCCGAAATATAGAACCGATAAGGTGACAAAAGGCTCAATAACGTCATCTGTCACGGCCACCGGAACGGTTAATGCTGTAACCACTGTTCTGGTTGGAACTCAGGTGTCGGGGACGATCAAAAACCTTTATGTAGACTATAACTCTCCAGTAAAGAAGGGCCAGCTGATAGCTAGAATAGATCCGTCTACCTTCGATGCTCAGGTTGACCAGGCCAGGGCGAACTGGCTTTCTGCAAAGGCCAACCTGGATAAATCAAATGCAAGTCTTATCGATGCCAAAAGAACTTTTGAACGAAATAAACAGCTCTTTGCAAAAGGATATATAGCCAAGAGCGACCTTGACACTTCTGAAACCAACCTTGAGACATCGCAGGCTCAGGTTGGCGTTTCGAAGTCTGCGGTAGCCCAAACCCAGGCAGCATTGAGGACTGCGGAAATCAATTTGCAGTATACACGTATAATTTCTCCCGTCGACGGCATAGTAATTTCACGCAATGTGGACGTTGGCCAAACTGTTGCAGCAAGCTTTCAGACCCCAACTCTATTTAATATTGCGCAGGATCTGACGAAAATGCAGATCGACAGCAGCGTGGTTGAAGCCGATATAGGAAAGGTCAGGGTCGGTATGCCGGTCGAGTTCTCAGTGGACGCATACCCGGACACTACGTTTAAAGGAAAGGTTTCAGTAGTCAGGCTTGCACCGGTAACTGTTCAAAATGTTGTGACATATGATGTCGTTGTTCTTGTTGACAATGCCGATCTCAAGCTTAAACCAGGTATGACTGCCAATGTTTCAATAATCATATCCTCAAAGGACTCTGTTCTTCGGATTCCAAATGCCGCGCTTCGCTTCAACCCCTATGATAAGCGAAAAACACCTTCCGATAAAGGAGAAAGGGGAACAGGTGTCTGGACACTGGAAAACGGCAACCCCAAGCGAGTCAAACTGACAAACGGCATAAGCGACGGTAACTTCACAGAAGTCTTGTCTGGTAATTTGGAGGAAGGAAGCGTGCTTATCATTGAGGCGCTGACTAAAGGCAAGACCCAACAAGCCCCGTCCGGACCTCCGAGGATGTTCTAACATATGGCGCTGATCGATGTCAGAGATGTTGTAAAGATATACCCGCTCGGCGACGTTCCGCTGGCAGCTCTCAACAACGTTTCCATGTCGGTCGAAAATGGCGAGTTTATGTCCATTATGGGACCCTCCGGCTCCGGCAAATCCACTTTTATGAATATACTCGGCTGCCTCGACAAGCCTACAAGCGGTAGCTATGTTCTTGATGGCTGCGACGTATCGACTTTACATCGCGACGAGCTCGCGGAGATTAGAAATAAAAAAATAGGATTTGTTTTTCAGGGGTTCAACCTGCTTAGAAGAACATCTGCGCTTGAAAATGTTGAACTGCCGCTTCTTTACAGTGGCGTGCCTTCAGCGGACAGGAAGGCTAGAGCAGCTGATGCTCTTGTGACAGTCGGCCTAGCTGGCCGTGAAGGCCATTATTCAAATCAGCTGTCTGGTGGACAGCAACAGCGCGTTGCCATTGCAAGAGCCATTGTCAATCGCGCTCCCATTATATTCGCTGATGAACCGACAGGTAACCTTGACACAAAAACAAGCGCCGAAATCATGGAGCTGTTCGTGAAATTGAATGCAGATTCTAAAATTACTATTATATTGGTTACGCATGAGCCAGACATTGCGGCATACAGCAGACGAATCATAAGGTTTGTTGATGGACGGATTGTCAGCGACGAGAAAGCGGAACGTTCATGATTAATATCCCTTCTACTATGAGAATTGCAATAAAATCCCTTACCGTTAACAAGATGCGTTCGGCCCTTACCATGCTCGGCATAATTATAGGAGTCGGCGCAGTTATAACCATGTTGGCCGTAGGCGCAGGTGCGAGACAGAGGATTTCGGAACAGATATCCAGCATCGGCAGCAACCTGTTGATCATACTTCCAGGCTCAACAACCTCAGGTGGTGTAAGAATGGGAGCCGGCACCCAGTCAACGCTGTCACTCCTGGATGTGGATTCAATCCTGAAAGAATGTCTGTCGGTAGCATATGCTGCTCCAGTTCATAACGGAGTTGCACAAATTGTATACGGCAGTCTCAATTGGTCAACCGCCATCGTCGGTACGACTCCTGCCATGCTTGAGGTCAGAGACTGGCCAGTATCAGCTGGCCGACCTTTTACTGATGATGATGTCAAGAGTGCTACAAAGACAGCCCTGCTGGGGCAGACAGTCGTAAGCAATCTCTTCGGCTCAGATGATCCGATAGGAAAAATAATAAGAATAAAAAACATTCCGTTTTCTGTAGTAGGAGTGCTCGACACCAAGGGCCAGTCACCACAGGGACAGGACCAGGATGACACAATTTATATTCCCGTCACAACAGCGCAAAAAAAGTTATTTGGGGCTTCTTTCCCGGGGATGGTAAGAACTATAATGGTCAAGGCGAAAAGCCCTGAAGTGATTTCAGATGCTGAAAAGCAGATCATTCAGCTGTTGAGGCAAAGACATCATATAGCTGCAAAACAGGATGACGATTTTACTGTCAGAAACTTAACACAAATAATGCAGACGGCTGAACAGTCTACAAAGGTTATGACTATTCTTCTTGGTGCAATCGCATCTATCTCTCTGATCGTGGGGGGAATAGGCATAATGAATATTATGCTGGTATCCGTCACTGAAAGAACTCGGGAAATCGGCATACGCATGGCTGTGGGAGCAAAGACCTGGGACATACGACTTCAATTTCTGGTTGAGGCTCTTACCTTATCCCTGATTGGCGGAATAATAGGGATTATCACAGGAGTTTCAGGAGCCTTGATTCTTTCTGCCATCGCGGGCTGGCCCACAACAGTTTCTGCCTTGTCAATTCTAATGGCATTCAGTTTTTCAGGATTTGTGGGCATCTTTTTCGGTTTTTATCCAGCCTACAAAGCGTCACTTCTTGATCCGATAGACGCATTGCGCTATGAATAGTTATACCGTTTATACGTTAGAATGTTTCTGGCAGACAAAGATAAGAGACCGCAGTATCTATTAGGAGAGCCTTTTACGAAACCTGAAAGAACTCATAGTAATTATAATTACGCCCAGCATTAAAAGCGTCAATATCTGCGGCCAGAGGACATCCAACCCGCTGCCTTTCAGGAATATACCGCGAATGATGACAAGAAAATATCTTAACGGGTTCAGATAGGTCAGGTACTGAAAGATCTCAGGCATATTGTCAATCGGGAACATGAATCCGGATAGAAGCATAGCCGGCATATTGAAAAACATGGTTGCCATCATAGCCTGCTGCTGGGTCTTCAGAATCGTGGACAGGAAAAGGCCGAGGCCAAGCACAGACAATAGATACACAGATGTACCCAGAAAAAGAAAGATAAGCGACCCCTTAACCGTTATCCCGAACCAAAAGACGCCAACAGCTGTGACAAGCGCCATATCCAGAAAGCTGATGATTGCAAAAGGTATCGTTTTGCCGAGCATAAGCTCAACCGGTTTGATTGGCGAAACCATCAACTGCTCCATCGTACCCATCTCTCTCTCGCGCACAACTGCCATAGACGTGAGCATAAGGCATATCAACATAATGATTGAGGCGATGACGCCCGGTACATTATAGTTCCGGCTTTTCAAGTCAGGATTGTACCAGACCCTGGGTCTAATATCGAGCAGTGAAAGCCGTGCTCTTATCGAAGGGGCCATTAGATCGGCACTATACTGAGTTACTATCCTCGCCATATAATTCATAGCTATCATTGCCGTATTGGAATCAGTGCCATCAACCAATACCTGAATTCCAGCAGGTCTGTGCGATGCAATGTCCCTGGCAAAATGCTCGTCAATTTGGATTGCACATAAAACTTTACTCTTATCTAAAAGATCGCGTATCTCATTCGGGGACTGAGGATATTCATTGATAGAAAAGTAGCCGGATGCCTGCAGCCTACGAACTAACTCTCTGCTCTCCGGCGATTTGTCGAGATCATAAAGAGCAGTTGGAATATCGTTCACGTCCGTAGTAACGATATAGCCGAACATGAATAACTGGATCAGCGGTGTGCCAAAAAGCAGCATCCAATTCCTTTTCTCCCGGAAGGTCTGAATGAATTCCTTGACCACTATATGCTTTATGCGTTCAAACATTTCAATTGAGCCTCTTCTTGAACTTTCTCACTGATGCAATAAAGACCACGACGCCGAATAGAGTCAACATAATTGATTCCCATACAAGCATGTTCAATGTGCTGCCTTTAAGAAAGATGCCTTTTGATATAGTCACAAAATAGCGAGCCGGAAATATATATGTAACGAGTTGCAAGACTTTAGGCATGTTCGATATCGCAAACATAAAGCCTGAAAGGAGAAATGACGGCAAAAAGGTTGACAGAAGGGCCAGCTGACTGGCTATTGCCTGCGAGCCTCTTGCACTTATAGATATCAATATGCCAAAGCTGACGCCACCGAAAGTAAAGATGGCGGACAATAAAATCAGCAGCAAGGCGCTGCCCTTAAGAGGCACCCCAAACCAGAATACACCAACAGAGATCGCCATCAATATGTCCGCAAATCCTATGCAGAAGTATGGGATCAATTTACCAATGATCAGTTCAACAGGCTTAATCGGAGTAGAGACCAACTGTTCCATGGTCCCACGCTCCCATTCTCTCGCCACAGTTAGCGACGTAAGGAGCGCTACAATCACAGCCATGATTACCACTATAAGTCCCGGTATTATAAAGTTTCTGGATTTGAGTTCCGGATTATACCAGACCCTGCCTCGCATATCGATTACGGGTGATACCTTTATTCCCCCTGTTCTCTGAGCGAAGAGCACGCCGACCGCATCTATATATCCTTGAGCAATTGTTGCCGTATTGGAATCGCTGCCGTCGAGTATAACCCCAACCTGAGAGCTTTTCCCTGTTTTCAACTCTTTTGAGAAACGCTCAGGGATGATAATGGCAACCTTGGCCTTGTTAGTTTCAAAATAAAAGTCTATATCATCATAACGGTCAATATATTTCATAATGGAGAAATAGCCGGATGACTCGAATTCTGATATTAGTTCCCGGCTAAGACTGCTCCTATCCCGGTCAAATACCACTGTTTTGATATTATTTACGTCAAACGTAATTGCATAACCATAAATAAAAAGCTGCATTATGGGCATCAAAAAAGCTATCGCCAGGCTAAGCGGATCCCTTCTTATCTGGATCAGCTCTTTTTTTACCATGGCTTTTATACGGATCAATTTCATCAGGTCTTACTCTCTATGAAACCTCGATCAGAGTCACAAAAACATCTTCGAGAGAGGGTTCAATCTTCTCAATGCTGCGCACATCTATCCCTGATTTCTCCAGCATGTCCCTAATGACAGGCACGGCGAGTTCGACACCGTCGACCTCAGCATGAATGCGACTTCCGAAAATAGCTGCTTCAATCCCGCCTTTATACAATATGTCAACTGCCTCTACAGCATTGTCGACATCTATCTCCAGTACAATCTTCTTCATATGCTGTAGCCGGAGTTCACGCGGGGCACCGCTAGCAATAATCCGGCCGCGATATATTAGGGCCAGTCTATCGCAATAGTCGGCTTCATCCATATAATGCGTCGTGACAAAAACAGTAGTCCCTTCCCTGGACATACCGTAAATAATATCCCAGAAATTCCTACGCGAAATCGGGTCCACGCCTGATGTTGGCTCATCCAGAAAGAGCACCGGCGGTCTGTGCAGCACCGCGCAGCCAAGCGCAAGCCTCTGCTTAAAGCCCTGCGCAAGGGTTCGCGTAACTGCTCTTTTCCGGTCCGAGATTCCCGCCATTTCAAGCACCCATTCTTTTCGTTCTTGCCTCAGATGAGCTGGGACTCCATAAATGCCGCTGAAGAAATCGATATTTTCCTCAACCGTCAGATCATCATAAAGTGAAAACTTCTGCGACATATATCCAATATGTTTCTTGATCTCTTCGGTCTCTGTGATTATGTCAAAACCCCCTACATGACCGCTGCCTGAAGTCGGCGCCAATAGCCCGCATAGCATTTTTATGGTCGTAGACTTGCCTGCACCATTTGGACCCAAGAAGCCGAATATCTCACCTTTGCTCACTGCAATATCTATAGCGTCCACTGCAATAAAATTTCCGAAACTGCGACTTAGGCGCTCCACTTTTACGGCGGTATTGGTGACTAATGTCATAGTTCTTTATTCATATAGGACGTTAAGTTATCCATGCAGCTGACCTTACGATTGTTACCTCTTTTCCACCATCGATATAAATATATCCTCGATAGACGGCAGTATCCTCCTGTGCTCCTTGAACCCGATTGATTCACGTTGCAAAGCAGCGATAAGTTCATCCATTCTCGATTCGCTGTCTACTTCCACATGCAAGCGATCACCATATACATTTACGCTGCTTACGCCAGTCAAGTTCCTTACCGCATCGGCAGCGGAACGCGGATACTCGCACCATATTTCAATCATTGGGAAGGAAATAGATCTTTTCACCTGCAAAGGAGTATTATTAGCCAATATCTTTCCGCCGTGCATTAGCGCGATACGCGAGCATCTCTCTGCCTCATCAAGATAAGAAGTTGAAACAAATATGGTCACTTTATCCTTCAAGAGACCATAGAGTATTCTCCAGAAATCCCTTCGAGAAACCGGATCAACGCCGTTTGTGGGCTCATCGAGAAGAAGAACTTCAGGCGTGTGAATAAGTGCACAGGCAAGGCCCAGTTTCTGCTTCATTCCGCCCGATAACTTTCCTGCAGGACGATCTCTGAAAGGTGTGAGATTGCTGAAACCCAGCAACCGATCGATCCGATCTGCTCTTTCTTTTCCGCTCACATCATATAGATCGGCGTAGAAATTAATATTTTCGTCGACCGACAATTCCTCATACAGCCCAAACCGCTGGGACATATAGCCGATTTTCTCTTTGATCTTCTCTGCTTCGGTCAGAACAGAATGCCCTGCTACAAAGGCCTCTCCTGATGATGGTTTTAACAGAGTGGCCAATAGCCTCATCACTGTTGTCTTGCCGGCTCCGTCGGGGCCAACCAGTCCAAACAGCTCACCCCGCTTGACATCAAGATGCAAACTATCCACAGCGGGCTTATCTCCGAAAGACATCGTTAAATTCTCAGCGCGTATAGCTTCCTCATTCATTTTATATGTATCTTCACGTCAGCAGGCATGCCAGGCTTCAGCTCCTGGTTAATATTCTTGACCTTTACTTTTACTCCAAATACCAGCTTTACCCTTTCATCCTGCGTCTGAACTGTTTTGGGAGTAAATTCAGCCTCTGACGAAATATAGCTTACCGTCCCATCGTAAATCTTTCCCTTATATGTGTCCACCGTTATGTCTGCTTTCTGCCCAAGTTTCACCAAACCAAGCTTATCTTCCTTAACATAAACCTTTACCCACGGGTCATCTATTTCGCCTATCTTAAATACCGATGCTCCAGACTGAACGATCTCTCCTAGTTCCACATTTTTCTTCAATATTACTCCCGCGCTTGGGGCGTAAAGAATCGAGTCTCCCAACCGCTCCTCAGCAATTTGAAGCCCAGCCCTGGCCTGCTGCAACCTGTCTTCTGCTGCCTTTACTACTTCTTTTCGTGGTCCTTCTCTAACGATGCTCAACTGCTCAGCAGCAGCTCTCACTTGTTCAGCCCTGCTATCATATGCGCTTCGCGCTGCATCCAGCTGCTGAACCGATATCGCTTCGCTCTTAAAAAGCCTCTTTGCGCGCTCAAAGTCCTTGCTGGTTCTTTCAAGCTCCGCTTCCAGAGCTTTCTTGTTTGCTAATGCCTGCGCTATTTCCTGCGGCCGAGATCCGGTCTTCAATTCCATAAGCCTGGATGCTGCTTCGCTGACTGCCGCCTTGTTCTGGGCAACTAAACTCTCAAGTTCTGCCTTGTCAAGTGCCGCAAGCTTCTGGTCTTTTTCAACCTTACGCCCTTCGTCGGTTAATAATTCAGTCACCCTGCCGCCAATCTTAAAGCCGATATCCACTTCAGTCACTTCTACATTGCCGGAAAGAAGGATAACTCCCGGCTCGCTTTCTTTTCCCAAGCGGGTAAATATAAACATGCCGCCCAATAACAATATAGCTGCTATAATTATTATGCTTATTCGTTTCTTCATCACCACCTCCGCAATTACACCTTAGCTTAACTCTTATGCAATGCGTATTCAAGCGCATAAAGAAATGTCATAACTGGACAAATATGTATATGTAAAACAGACTTGAGAAATCGGCAAAATCCCCGGTAGGAGAAAAAACAATGCTGCGCACGCTTCTTTAGCGCGCCTGAAAGGATGGATGATCCTGTGCCTTATATTGAAATACGGGCCCCGGATAGCCGTGGCCCGTAACTGCTAGATTTTAACTACGTTTTCTGCCTTAGGTCCCTTAGGGCCTTCAACAACGTCAAAGCTTACAGCCTGACCTTCTCCAAGCGTCTTAAAGCCGTCACCCTGAATTGCCGAATAGTGAACGAAGACATCCCCGCCGTCTTCCTTTGTAAGAAAACCGAAACCTTTGGACTCATTGAACCATTTAACAGTCCCTTTTGCCACGATGCTGCACCTCCTAATAAATGTTGATCGAAGCCGAGGAAGAGTGCCTGAAAAAGCCGATTATTCGACAGTATCCGAGGCTGAAACAAAAACTTCCAGAACTTCTGGTCAATAGTATTGCACAGTCACACTAAAAGATCAAGCCCTTTTAAGCAGAAATTGTCAAGTACTTTTTTCGCCGTAAGTTGCTTTGCAGCGCTCACCGCAAGCTAAAGTATAATAAAATAATGCACATTATAATCTGCAATTCTAGTGTCTCATCTGATGCGATTAAATTAGCTGCAACCAAATTGCTCGATGGCGGCATCATTGCTTATCCAACCGAAACATTTTATGGATTGGGAGTCAAATATGATAACAGCGCCGCTTTAGAGCGCCTATATGCAATCAAGCAAAGGCCACTTGCAAAGACATTACCTATTATTATAGGATGGCCGGAACAACTCGATATCCTTGTTGGCGATGTGACTGAGATCGCTAGAGTTCTGATTCGCAGGTTCTGGCCCGGACCTTTAACCCTTGTCTTTAGCGCTAAAGCTGGGCTTAGCAAATATATCACCTGTGATAACAAGATAGCTATCCGAGTGCCGGGAGCGTCTTTTGCCCTGGATTTGGCGCGCTCAGTTCAGTTCCCCATTACGGCAACAAGTGCGAATATTTCCGGAAAGCCTGCAGCCGCGAATGTCCAAATGATACAAGAGTACTTCAATGGCAGTTTGGACTTGATCGTAGACAGCGGTCAAGCTGCCATTGATTTGCCGTCAACAATCGTCGATGTATCCGGGGAAACAGCGCTAGTGCTGAGGGAAGGGGCGATCAAGGCTTCCCGCATATTCTCCGGTTAATCTGTCAAGAACCCTATTTGTTCAACAATTGTTCCTATTTCTATCCGGTCTCTCAACAGCAGTTTATCTCTTCTGTTTTACTTAGTCCTTTCCATCAGAGCAAACCTTTCAGCACCAATGATTAATGAAGAATGCATTTTAGTCAACAATCGTTTTATAAAATAGAATGTTCACAAAATTACAACTATTGTATATTTTTTTAACTTTTATGTTGACAAATTGTATTTTATCGTTTATAATTTTTCTGAGGTGAAATGAAAGAGTGCTGAAAAGTCTTTTTTCATCATCAATTCGTGCCGACGTGCTGTCACTTCTTCTGAACAGCCCGGATGAACGTTTTTACGTTCGGGAAATCGCAAAACTTCTCAGAAAAAACCCCTCAGGTGTCAAACGAGAGCTCGATAAACTTCAGGAGATGGGCATTGTCACCAGTGAAAAGGTTGCCAACCTTAAATATTTTCAGGCAGACAAGGCTTCACCACTCTATTCGGAACTTAAGGAGCTAATAGCCAAATCGCAGGGATTGCCTGGCGCAATGAAGAGTTTATTGCGCGCAAATGAAGTAAAGCTCGCCTTTATTTACGGTCCTTACGCGGCGGGGGAAGAGGCCTCAACGGTTGATCTGATCGTAATCGGCCCTTCTACCCCCGCGCTTCTGATAGGCTTACGTGACATTGAAAGAAAATTCGGGAAACGGATCAATTGCATCGTCATAGAAGAAGCTGATTACAAGCAGAAGAAAAGGAAAGATGCGGGCTTGAAACGCATCCTGGCTGAAAAGAGAATTACTCTGATCGGGCGGGCTTAGGCTATCAAATTCACCGCGGGAATGTAAAGTTCTTGTGGTGACGAAAGGGGGTGAACAGAATGGCAACAGCAAAAAAGCCGGCAAAAAAGGCAGCTCCTGCGAAGAAGGCAGCGGCGAAGAAACCTGCAAAGAAGAAATAAGAATTGAAATTCGCAGCAAACAAGAATTTAGGGAATACCCAGCGTTCAGTTTAGAAAATACCCGTGGCAGACGGGTCAAACTCTGGGTATTCCCTCTTTTTTTTAGGTGTAGTTTAATACTCTGAGGTCAACTTGGTCAACTTCTGAAACTACCTGGTAACAATCAGCAGAAGCAAGCAATCTCTTGAGAAAATGTATATTGGCATTATGTCCTGACCTTTCCATTACAATCTGACCCTCAATAGGCATGCCAATTAAAGACAAATCCCCTATAGAATCAAGTATTTTATGCCGGACAAACTCATCAGCAAAGCGCAAACCGCTTGCGTTTAAAATACCGTCATCGCCAACTACAACAGCATTATCCAGAGAGCCTCCCCGTGCAAGTCCATTAGCTCTCAATCTTTCAATGTCCTTTAAGAAACCAAAAGTGCGCGCAGGAGCAATCTGTGCAGCGAAACTGGATTCATCAAGATCAAGAGTAAAATCCTGGTTTCCTAAGAACTTATGCCCAAAGCTCAGGAAGTATGAATAACGCCTGCCTAAGTACGGTAGCGCTACTATTCGACAATGGGCATCTTCATATGAAATGGGTGCTGTTATCTTTATGTACGATATCTTCTTTGCCTGTTTAGCGATACCGGCTTCCAATAATATAGATACAAGTTCTGTCGAGCTTCCGTCCAATACCGGGATCTCGGGGCCATCCACATCAATAAAGAGGTTATCAATTCCCAAGCCTGCAGCTGCAGCCAGCAGATGCTCGACAGTTCGAATCTTCACTCCATCATAACCGAGAGTAGTGGCAAAAGCCGTATCAATTACTGAGGAAACTCCAGCGCGTATTATTGCGTTCCTGTCTGAACGAAAGAAAACAATACCAGTATCTCGCGGTGCCGGTTTTAGCCTGACCGTCGCATATTTGCCGGTGTGCAGACCGATGCCATGGAAAAAGGCTTCTCTCTTGATCGTTCGCTGAAGTCTCATCATAATGACATGGTATCATGCAAATATGATACCAACAGTCATATCTTTTAATTTCAGGAACTTATCAAATCAGAGTGTTGTTTTATTGCACATATGTGTAACTATTAAACAACGCTCGACATCAGGTGCGGACTTCTCCCCCAACTACGATTTCTCTAATTCTTAAGGTTGGAACAGCATCAGAAACCGGAACGCCCTGGGAGTCCTTACCGCAGGTGCCAATAGAAAATCCCAGATCAGTCCCAACCATATCTATTGACTTGAGTACATCAGGCCCACTTCCAACTAAAGTCGCACCCCTGACCAGATCTCCGATTCGGCCATTCTCTATAAGATATCCCTCCTGAACGTCAAATACGAAGTCGCCAGTGACAGTGTTTACTTGTCCTCCGCCCATCTTCTTTACAAAAAGGCCCTGACTGACTGAGTTCAAGATGTCCTCTGGCTCGTCTTTGCCAGGGGCAATGAATGTATTTGTCATTCTAGGAATAGGTTTGTTCTCATAAGACTCTCTGCGTCCGTTTCCTGTAGATTCAGTTCCATCGACTGATGCTGAAAATTTATCGTACATGTAGCTTTCAAGAACACCATCTCGTACCAGTATGTTACGTCTAGACGGCGTACCTTCGTCATCAAAAACAAAGGAACCCCTCTTATTAGGCAGGGTAGAGTCGTCCACAACAGTTATGACAGACGATGCCACTGACTGCCCTTTCCGCCCAGAATAGACTGACAGGCCTCGTTGAGCCAAATCAGCTTCTAACCCATGACCAATCGCTTCATGTATCATAGTGCCGCCTGCCTGTGAAGATATCACTACTGGCATCCTGCCTCCTGGTGCACGCCTTGCATTCAGCATTTTCACGGCCCTTTTGGCAGCTTTATGAGCTATCTCGCCGAATGACCTGGATTTAAACAGCTCAAACCCCGTTAGACCGCCTTCAGTTTCGTATCCAGTCTGTATCTTTCCATCTCTGATCGCAACAACTTGAGCCATTGCAGTAGTATAGATCCTGTCGTCTTCCGCGAGGAATCCATCCGAGGAATAAACCTTTATCTTTTGGATTGTGTCCCTGTAAATCATATTTGCCTGCTTGATATTTTCGCTGTAATCTCTGGCAATGGATTCAGCCTCGCGGGTGATATTTATCTTTCTTGACATCGGGATAATGTCTGGGAACAGTTCTATGGCAAACTTAGTTGTCGCATAGCGTTTCTTGAGATCAATGGAAATATCACTGATGGCAGCCTGCCCGAACCTGTCCAAAGCTACACGGACAGTGTCGGTTAGTTCATTTAAGGCATCGCCGGAAAAATCATTACTATAAGCATAGGCTGTTTTTTTATCCTTTATCAGCCGCACGCCGATTCCAGCAATTGATCCGGAAACAGCCTTCTCTATTCTGCCATCTTCGAACTGAATAAAGGTACTGTTTCTCTGTTCGAAAAAAATATCTGCATAATCACCGCCGCCAGTAAGCGTACGCCTCAAGAGAGCTTCCATCAGACCAATGTCCACGTTCAACTATCCCCCAATACCGAATATAATTCATGATACCACAGGATCGGGTCGGCGAAAATCTCTTTTGATGATGCGAAAGCTCAGACAGCTTCAGCCTTGAAACCTTCTAAGCAAAGCTAATACAATATAACAATGGTTATAGGCATTATAGGCGGCAGCGGCCTTTACGAAATAGAAGGATTTACCATTTCTAAAGAAGTCTCTCTGATTACGCCATTCGGCGAACCTTCATCAACATATAGACTAGGCCGAATCGGCAATGTCGAGTTGGCATTTCTTCCGCGGCATGGATCACCTCATTCGATCCCTCCACATAAGGTTAATTACAGGGCCAATATATGGGGATTTAAGTCTCTGGGAGCAGACAGGATAATCTCAGTTAATGCCGTTGGTGCGATCAACAAAGACCTCTATCCAGGAATCATTGTGCTGCAAGACCAGATAATTGATAAGACGTATGGACGAGAACAGACTTATTATGATAACGGAAAAGTAATTCACATAGACTTCACAGAGCCTTACTGCCCTGAAATGAGAGCACTCTGCATGGCTGCTGCTACTGAGAGTTCATTGGTTGTGCAAAATACAGCTACGTATGTTTGTGTAAACGGGCCGCGGCTTGAGACAGCAGCAGAGATCCGCTTTTTCTCAAACAGCGGCGGAGATATTGTCGGTATGACTGCAATGCCTGAGACAGCTCTGGCCCGAGAACTTGAAATATGCGTACTCGGCTTGTCAGTAGTCACTAATTATGCAGCCGGCACCACTGTAGATCATAAGCTCACTGCCAGGGAAGTAGTTGAGAAGATGACAGACTCCGCGGACTTGATCAAGCGGCTGATCTTGGCCCTGCTGCCAAGGATACCGGAACATCGCTCCTGCCCATGCAGTAGCGCCCTTAACGATGCAGGGCTGTGATACTTTCAGCGAGATTGAGCGCGCATACATTATGTTAGTCAATTGACAGAGCCTGAGCGCTATAATTAATATACAAGAGCAGCTTATATTATTAATTTTTCTGTCATTTTTGTCTCAACAGGTCTCCTGACCGACTGAGATTAATTCTGTTGCATTTATAGATTGCGGAGGGCTTGATGTCAGGACATTCCAAATGGTCCCAGATAAAGCACAAGAAAGCCAATACTGATGCGAAAAAAGGGAAAGCTTTCACGAAGATAGTCAAAGAAATCACAGTAGCTGCTCGTTCAGGAGGTGATCCGGACGGCAATCCGCGCCTTCGCCTTGCTATTGATAAGGCTAAGGAAGTCAATATGCCTTCGGATAACATCAAGAAAGCGGTTATGAAGGGTACAGGTGAACTGCCGGGAGTTACGTATGAGGAAATAATGTATGAAGGTTATGGTCCGGGGGGAGTTGCGATTCTGATAGATGTTTTAACAGACAATAAGAACAGAACCGTTTCGGAAATACGGCACTTGCTCTCCAAGCATGGGGGTAATCTCGGAGAATCAGGATGCGTTGCCTGGATTTTCGATAAAAGGGGATATATTCTGGTCGAAAAATCGAAAGTTGATGAAGACTCTCTAATGTCCATTGCTCTTGATGCCGGCGCTGAAGACATGAAAAATGATCCGAAAGAAGACAATTTTGAAATCATCACCACTCCGGAAAACATGGAACCAGTAAGGAATGCAATTGCCGCAAGCAAAATTGACATATCAGTCGCAGAGGTTACCATGCTTCCAAAAAATTATATCCCCCTTGATGGCAGCAATGCTGAGCAGATGATAAGGCTGATCGATGTTCTCGAAGACCATGACGATATACAGAACGTCTATGCCAACTTCGATGTAGCGGATGAAACGCTCAAAACGTGACATATATCCATCCGAGTGCTATTGACAGCTTCAATCGTAACGGTAGATTATAAATGATATCTATGTTTGAGCCGATCCGTATTACATTCAAGCGCAAATTTCTAGCAGGACTCATAATTACTGTTCCAGTTACTCTTACGATAGTTGTTATAGCAACCCTCTTCAAATTCATAGACGGCATTCTTGGACAGTTTTTTGACATCTTCCTTGGACGCCATATTGCCGGCTTGGGATTCATAGCTGCAGTGTGCATAATCTTTCTTGTTGGAATAATATCAACCAATGTCTTTGGAAAGCGCGTGCTGGGCATTGTTGAATCTGTATTCCTAAACATCCCGGTGTTCAAGAGCATTTACACATCGATCAAACAGCTGGTTGACGCTTTCTCACCTGATAGCAAGGGGGCATTCCGCAAATTTGTAATCGCAGAATATCCACGGATAGGCTGTTATTCTTTCGGCTTTCTGACGAAAGAATGCTGCATTCATTCTGAAAACGAGAAAACAAAGCTGAAGGCAGTTTACATTCCTACTAATAATCTGTACATGGGAGAGATAATTCTGCTGGATGACAAGAGCATAATCTATACAAACATTCCTATCGAGGAAGGTATTCGTATAGTGCTGTCAGGCGGAATCGCGGCCCCCACTTTAATAACTACTGCAAAGGAGGGAATATAGTGGGACCATGCGCGATTATCCTGGCTGCCGGGCTCGGAACCAGAATGAAATCTTTAACACCAAAGGTTCTGCATACAATCAATGGCAAGCCGATTGTTAAGCATGTCATAGATGCTGTAGAAACTCTCAAACCAGCGCATATCATAGTTGTTGTTGGACCGGAGAGCAATAACATACGCATGGCACTTAAAGACGAAACAGTATCATATGCGGTTCAGAAGGAGCCCAAAGGAACAGCCGATGCGCTCAAGGCTGCCCTGCATCAACTTGATAAGCTTAAAGCAAAATTCAAGACCGTTTTGGTGCTTAGCGGAGATACCCCTCTAATCAATCCAGCCACGCTGAAGCATCTGCTCGATTTGCATAAGAGCAGGAAAGAAGCACTGTCCATATTATCGTTTATTGCTCACGGCAGGCATGCATATGGCAGGATTATTCGAGACGGAAATAATGTGACCGGAATTGTTGAAGACAAAAACGCAAATGCAGAGCAGAAGAAAATAGCAGAAGTGAATAGCGGCATATACGCTATAGAGCTGAACGTCCTTTCTCTGATCAAATATATCAGAATGAATCCCCTAAAAAAAGAGTACTATTTAACAGATATCGTAACACTGGCAGCACGAAGGGGTTGTCGCATAGGCTCGCATATGTTAGGGGATGAAACCGAGTTGACCGGCATCAACACTAGAAGAGAACTCAGCCTCGCCGGCTTATATCTAAGGGATCGAATTGTTTCGCAATTGATGGATAACGGCGTGTCGTTCATCAATCCAAAGACCGTCGTCATTGATCCTGCTGCTTCTATAGGAACTGATACCGTCATATATCCAAACGTAATCATAGAGGGTAAAAGCTCTATAGGTCGTGGCTGCACTATTTATCCCAATTGTAGAATACAGGAAAGCAAATTAGACGACAATGTTACAGTTAAAGATTCAACAGTGATAGAATTTTCAACAATAATGGAGGGGGCGTCAGTTGGACCATTCGCCCATCTTAGGCCGTACTCGGTAATAGGCCGATCAGCGAAAATAGGCAATTTTGTTGAGATAAAGAAATCAGTAATCGGTTCAGGTTCTAAGGCTTCTCACCTAAGCTACTTGGGAGATTCAGAAATAGGCGATAATGTCAATATTGGCGCCGGCACAATCACATGCAATTATGACGGCACTCATAAATTCAAGACCGTCATCGAAGAAAACGTCTTTATCGGCAGCGACACCCAGCTTGTAGCCCCTGTCAAGGTCGGCAAAGGAGCATATGTTGGAGCAGGATCCACTATAACAAAGGATGTGCCACCGGTTGCACTGGCTGTTTCACGATCGCCTCAGAGAAATATTGAGGGCTGGGCTGCAACAAAAACCAAAACAAAAGACAAACACAAACCTAACTAAAGCATAGTCTACAACTCATAACCTTCGGAGGAGGATTCAGCATGTGCGGCATCATTGGGTACATCGGTTACAGGAAAGCTATTCCGATAGTAATGGAGGGGTTGAAAAGGCTCGAATACAGAGGATACGACTCCGCCGGCGTCGCCTTCTTCGAGGCTGGGGATATACATGTCAAGCGTTGCAAAGGCAAGATTCAACAGCTTGACTCTATTATTGATGCTCAAAAAATAGACAGCACAGCTGCAATCGGCCATACTCGCTGGGCTACTCATGGAAAGCCATCGGACGAGAACGCGCATCCGCATAGATCTGACGGCATTGTTCTTGTCCACAACGGCATTGTCGAAAATTACGTTGAGCTAAAGCATGCATTGCAGGCTGAGGGGTACGTATTCAAATCCCAAACCGACACCGAGGTCCTTTGCCATCTGATAAATAAACATTCCTCTGGCAGGTCAATTGAGGATGCGGTAAGGGCTGCGCTAAAAGAAGTTCACGGCGCATATGCTTTTGCCGTCATCGACAAAAGGGAACCCGACAAGATCATAGCCGTGAGGAAAGAAAGCCCATTAGTGCTTGGGCTTGGGGAGAACGAATATTTTCTGGCCTCTGATGTGCCGGCATTTCTAAGCTATTCCAGGGACGTCATCTTTCTGGATAACAATGAGATGGCAGTTATGCACCGGGATGGCGTCATAATTACAGACTTCGATGGAACTCCCGTCAACAAAAATGTTGTGACAATATCGTGGAGCCCCTCCATGGCGGAAAAAGGTGGTTATCGCCACTTCATGCTCAAAGAAATCAATGAGCAGCCACGGTCTATCGCCGATACTATTCGTGGCAGAGTCTTCCCTGAAAAGGGAGAAGTGGCGTTAGAGGAGTTCGGGTTGAACTCTAATGCCATCTCAAAGATAGAAAAGATTTTTATCGTGGCCTGTGGAACATCCTATCACTCAGCCATTGTAGGGAAATATATAATTGAAGAACTATCCCGCATCCCGGTAGAAGTAGATATTGCCTCCGAATTCAGATATCGCAAACCGATCCTGGGCAAAGGAACTCTTTTTATATCTATCACTCAATCGGGAGAAACGGCCGATACTCTTGCTGCTATGAGAGAAGCCCGGAGACTTGGCGCTTCTGCCCTCACTATCTGCAATGTAATCGGCAGTACAGCGTCTCGAGAGGCTGACTATGTTTTTTATACGCATTCAGGCCCTGAGATTGGGGTTGCATCAACGAAGGCTTTCTCTGCCCAGATCGTCGCTCTCTATATGCTGGCGATTGCTCTTGGCAAAAACAGGGGATGTATTGATGCAAGCATCGCATCAACACTCATAAATGATCTGCTTCGCCTGCCTGGATGCATCGAATCAGCCTTAGAAATGGACAGCCATATCTTGTCTATATCCAAAGAACTGTTCAAGGCTAAAGATTTTCTATATCTGGGCAGAGGGATACAATTCCCGATCGCTATGGAAGGAGCTCTGAAATTAAAAGAGATATCGTACATACACGCAGAAGGTTATCCTGCCGGCGAGATGAAGCATGGTCCGATTGCCCTGATTGACGAAGAACTTCCTGTAGTAGTGCTTGCCCCATCAGATCATTTATTTGAAAAAGTCTTATCCAATATGGAGGAAGTAAACAGCAGGGGCGGTATCCTGCTGACTCTGACTGATAAAAGCCATGAAGCAATTAATAAATTATCGCGCCATTCCATATTCATGCAAGGAAGCAATGCATACTTAAATACAGTAGTATTTACTATCCCGCTTCAGCTTTTGGCCTATCACATTGCAGTTCTTAGAGGCTGCGATGTCGATCAACCCAGGAATCTAGCCAAGAGCGTAACAGTAGAGTAGCTCTGGTCCTTTATTTTCGGCATTCGGCCCTGCTTTTATGGGGTCGCGTATGGTATAATTTAAGGAGACGAAAATGGCTAAAGATGCATTATTAGAGGACCTTAATTCCCAACAAAGAGAAGCCGTTCTTCATACTCAAGGCCCACTGCTTATACTTGCAGGAGCGGGAAGTGGAAAGACACGCGTTATAGGTTGCAGATATTCCCATCTTGTCAAGAAAAAGAAACTTTCTCCATCATCCATACTAACTGTAACTCTGACAAATCGGGCCGGCGAGGAAATGAAAGAGAACATTTCAAAGCATTTGGACTGTGACTACAAGCAGAACTGGATAGGCACATTCCATTCGCATTGCAACAGGATTTTGAGAAAAGAGATAAAAGTTCTTGGATTCAAGCCTGATTTCGTTATATATGATGAAGATGATCAGAGTTCTTTAATCAGGCACATATTAAAGGAGTTCAATATTTATGAAGCTCTTTACAAAGGCGTTGCTTCTCGTATCAGCGTACTGAAGGCGTCACTTATCAGTCCTGAGGATTTTCTAGCCCAGGGAGATGGGTTTAGTTTCGACGAGAAGCTTGGCAGGGTATATCTTAGATATCAGGATGAACTGAAACGATCCAACTCGCTTGACCATGACGATCTTGTAATGTTAACAGTTAGACTGTTCAAAGAAAACCCGAAAGTGCTTCATAAGTATCAAGCGATGTTTCCGGCTATCTTGGTGGATGAATTTCAAGACACCAACAGAGCTCAGTTGAAGCTGCTGCAACAGCTGTCGGGAAAACAAAAGAATATCTGTGCGGCTGGTGACGACGATCAAAGCATTTATAAATCCAGAGGCTGCGACATATGCAATATTCTCAATTTCGAAAAGGAATTTCCTGGGGCCAAGATCATTAAATTCGGACGCAATTATCGATCTTCCGGCAATATACTTAAAGTTTCAACCTCTGTCATTTCAAAGAATGTTCAGAGGAAACCCAAGAATCTCCAAACAGAAAATCTCTGCGGTGAAAAAGTATGCTATTGTAACCTGGGGACGGAAGAGGACGAAGCAAAGTATGTAGCTCGTGCTATAAAAGATCTTTACTTGAAAAGTAATTTTGAATACAACAATTTTGCGGTCTTTTACCGGGCAACACTTCAGACAAAAGCGTTGGAAGATGCCCTGCGCGAGGAGAGCATACCGTACCGAGTTATTGGAGGCGTATCTTTTTACCACCGCAAAGAGGTGAAGGATGTAATTGCATACATGCGGCTTGCACTTAATAACAATGATAACGTGAGCCTTCGCAGGATTATAAACAGCCCTTCACGCGGAATAGGCTCTACCACTATATCCAGGATAGAGCAGGAGGCAAAAAAGAATTCACTCAGCCTCTTCAAGGCGTTGAAATCAATGCTCCAGGCCAATACTGTTGCAGCCTCTTTTAAAGATAAGCTTGCAGCTTTCGTCAAAACAATCGAGGACTTCTCAGGCAGCTCATACAGAAGCGCATCGGACATGATCAAAGATATAGTAGAAAAAACCGGCTATCTGGATGAGCTTGAAGAAGAGAGAATTCAATCCATTCTTGAGCTTGCGGCATCTGCCGAAAATGTTTCACCAAGGGACTTTATTGACCGCATATCGCTGACTGCTTCCACAGACGATGCCTTGCCTGCTCGTGCTGTAACCATTATGTCCCTTCAGAACACAAAGGGCGTAGAGTTTCCGGTTGTTTTCATTATTGGTATCGAGGAAGGCATTCTACCTTATTTCAAAGCCTTTGACAATGCTTCCGAAATGCAGGAAGAAAGGCGGTTGCTTTATGTCGGCATGACGCGTGCTAAAAACATGCTTTACATGAGCAGTGTCAAGAAAAGAAGGGTATATTCCAAGATACAGGAACAAGAGCCATCAAGGTTCTTTGCCGACATGCCTAAGGATTGCTGCATATGGGTTGAGCGCTCCCAGCAAAAGGAAAAGGCTGTTATGTCTACGATGCTCCAGTCCTCGGCAAGAAAAGTACCATCATTTATCGTAGGGTCAAGGGTAAAGCATCCGGCATGGGGCGTGGGCATAGTCAGAGACTGCTGCGGTGAAGGAGAAGAGGCAAAAGTCACAGTTAATTTCCCCGGGATTGGCCTGAAAAGGCTTGCAGCAAAACTGGCCAACCTTGAAAGAATCTGACATGAAATTATCTCTTGAAGAAGTCAGGCATATAGCTCAGCTTTCACGCCTCTCCATTACGGATGAAGAGTTAGAGTTGTATGCTCCTCAGCTGAGCAAAATTATCGATTATGTGGAACAGCTTAATAATCTGGACACATCTGATATAGAGCCTACATCTAACATCATTGCACTAAACAATGTAATGGCTGATGATGTCCTGGGTATGTGCTTGCCGCGTGATGAAGCCTTAAGAAATGCACCTGATTCGACCGAGAAGTTTTACCGTATCCCCAAGATAATTGAATAGCAGCTGCTGTTTGCTGATAAAGCAAAAGGAGATCTGAGAATGTTTCGCTGTTTTCTAAGGTCGAAGATACATCTTGCAACTGTCACCGAGTCCAACCTTGCGTATGAGGGAAGTATAACGATAGACAGAGATTTGATGGATATGGTAGCAATTCTGCCTTATGAACAAGTGATGATCAGCAACATGAACAACGGCGAGCGCTTTGAGACCTATGTAATCCCTGGAAAGCGGGGGTCACGGCAGTTCTGCCTGAATGGTCCTACTGCCCGCAAGGGAGCTGTGGGAGACCGCATTATTATCTTTTCTTATTGCTGGATTGACAACGATGAGCAAATGAAAACCTTTAAGCCAACCATAATCAGGCTAGACGAAAAGAACAACCTATTATAAATTTAAGACGAGATCGCAATGCTAAGACAAGCTCCAATGAGCTATATCGCATGGGCCCTGATTCTCATATTAATATCTATCAACCCTGGCATTGCGACAGAATCACTCAGCGTAAAAGGTCATCCAACTACTGGCGGTGCGGCACCTAAAAAACTTGCTGTCGCTATAATAAAGGACCTCAAGGATTCTGTGCTGACAGCCACGGTATATAATACGGAACACATTATCACAATAGATGATAAAACTATAGTGACGCGCAAAGGCAAACCGGCTGCACTGTCCGACCTTAAAACAGGAATTCCCGTAAGGATAACCTTCATCGAGCGCTCTGGACGCAAAGTTGCAACTGTAATTGATATCCGCTCCGATGCAAAGTGACCATCACAACGCGAAATATCAGGTCCTGTATTCCGCGTTAATTTGCACGTAGTTCTCTGTTAAATCGCAGGTAAGTACCTTAACACAGCCCTCACCCAAATGGAGATCAACAATTATTTTGATCTTCTTCTCTTTCAACCTTTCGTTTGCCTGCACATCAACGCCGGTCGCAATGCCGCCCTTCACAACCTTTAATCCGTTAATGGTGATGTCAGTTTTCTCTTCTTTGAGCATTATTCCGGAATAGCCGAGGGCCGCCATAAGCCTGCCCCAGTTGGCGTCATTACCGTAGATAGCTGTCTTAACAAGCAGAGAATTGGCTATTGCAAAGGCGCCCTTCTCAGCCTCTTTTTCAGTTCGCGCGTTCTTGATTTCCACTTCCACAAACTTAGTTGCACCCTCGCCATCCCTGACTATCAGCTCGCTCAACTCATAAGTGAGTCGCTGAAGCATGCCAGAAAATGCTTCATATTCATCAGATCCCTTCTTTATCACTTCATTGCCCGCAGCACCGTTGGCCATGATCAACACCGTATCGTTAGTAGACATATCACCATCTATGGTTATGCGGTTGAACGACCTATTTACAGCCTGCCTTAAAGCCTCACCGAGCGCCTTACTCTCTATGGCAGCGTCGGTCAGCACAAAAGACAGCATTGTTGCCATATTCGGCTGAATCATTCCAGCTCCCTTGCATATGCCTGTGACGGTTATCATCCTGCCGCCTATCCTCTTCTTCTTGACAATAATCTTTGAGAACGTATCTGTCGTCATAATTGCTGCCGCCACATCGTTAATTGAAGCACTTCCGAGTTTGGCAACAAGATCGCCTATTATGGGCCTAATTCTTGCCATTGGCATAGGCGTCCCGATTACTCCTGTGGAGCAGACATATACATAATCATCGTTAATGCCCATGTGATTAGCAACAAGTCTGCACATTTCCACAGCATCCTTCATCCCTTGTCGACCAGTACACGCATTGGCGTTTCCGCTGTTAACTATTATCGCCCTGCCCTTACCTTGTCTGATCAGACCCATATCCAGTTTAACAGGCGCAGCTTTTACACTGTTAGTTGTAAACATTCCTGCCATCTTAGCTTCATGCTCGGAATAGATCAATGCAAGGTCCTTGCGACCCGGCTTCTTAACTGCAGCTTCGACTGCAGAAAAAAGAAAACCCTTCGGCACTACAGTCTTTTTACTATTTATGGGCATAATGCCAATCCCTCCAATGCCATAGTTTCGTCATAACCCATCATGATATTCATGTTCTGCACAGCCTGTCCCGATGCTCCCTTTACAAGATTGTCTATCGAAGAAACCATCACCAGCGTATTGGTTCGATCATTGACCCTAGCACCTATAAAGCAATAGTTGCTGCCTCTGACGTGCTTGGCGTTTGGATAGTATCCTGGCTCAAGCATCTTCACAAAAGGCTCTCGTGAATACATTTTATTGTAAAGCGCGATTACCCTGTCTGTATTTGTCGTCTTCGTCAATTTTGCATATGATGTTGTAACTATACCTCTGTCCATCGGCACAAGATGAGGTGTAAAATCTATAAAGATTTGCTTGCCAGCGACTAACGACAATGCTTGTTCAATCTCAGGCGTGTGTCTGTGCACTCCAACACCATAGGCTTTGAAGCCGTCATTCACCTCACAAAAAGAAATGGCCATGTCGGCTTTTCGACCTGCACCAGATGTCCCCGACTTTGAATCAACTATGATGCGTTCTACATCTATCAGCCCTTCTTTTATGGCCGGCGCCAGTGCAAGAATGGCGCTAGTTGGATAACAGCCCGGGTTAGCGATAAGACGAGCCTTTCTAATAGCCTTCCTGTTCAACTCCGGAAGCCCATAAACAGCCTTCTTTAACGTATCAGTATAATTATGAGAAGTTTTATACCACTCTTCATATATTTTAGGATCAATTAATCGAAAATCAGCCGACAGATCGACCACTTTCTTACCCTGCTGATAAAAAAAACTTACTGCTTCCTGTGAGGCCGCATGAGGCAGTGCCATAAAGAAGAAATCCGCTTTTGATAAAAGGCTCTCTTTTTCCATTGGCACGTATGCCAGCCCATTGTATTTGACAAGATGCGGGAACAGGTCAGTAACCTTTTTCCCGGCAGACTTCTCAGAGGTAACTGCAGTTACCTCAATTTCCGGATGGTGATGTAATATCCTCAGAAGCTCTGCTCCGGTATAACCGCTGCCGCCGCAAATCGCAACCCTTATCATTTTTACCACCTTTCAACGCACGAATAAAAAAGCCCGCATAGAGCGGGCTAAAGATCATATAAGTGCCATAGGTCCTGTCCGACCTATTTCGCTTTTTATCTCTTCGAGAACTGGAACCTCGCTCTCGCGCCTTTCTGCCCAAATTTCTTTCTTTCGACTTCTCTTGGGTCTCTAGTCATGAGACCTTCTTTTTTGAGCTTTGCCTTCAAATCGGAATCTACTACCACAAGCGCGCGAGCAATACCATGCCTTAACGCTCCGGCTTGACCGCTCAATCCGCCTCCAAGCACACTTGCATTCACATCATACTTGCCAATCGTGCCGGTAACATTGAGAGGCTGCCTGATAATCATTCTGAGCGTCTCTCTGGGGAAATATGTATCGACATCTTTATCGTTAACGATGATTCTACCCGTTCCTGGTGTCATGACAACTCGGGCAATCGATCTTTTTCTTCTTCCTGTTGCATTATAAGTAATGGCTGCCATTTCTTTTCCTACTCCTTATTTCGTAATTTGTATGCGTTCCGGTTTCTGAGCGGCATGCCCATGATCCGTGCCGGCATATACCTTCAATTTCTTCAGCATCGCCCTGCCTAACCTGTTTTTAGGAAGCATTCCCCATACCGCATCCTTGATTACTTTGTCAGGAGTCGAACTAAGGCGGTCCTTCAAGCTTACTTCCTTGATATGCCCAATATAACCGGTATGACTGTAATACTTCTTATCCTCAAGCTTGTTGCCCGTCACTTTGACCTTGTCAGCATTGATAACTATCACAAAATCGCCGGTATCGACATTAGGCGTAAAAATAGCCTTGTTCTTGCCTCTCAGGTAATCAGCAACTTTAGTTGCCATCCTGCCCAATACAACATCTTTTGCATCGACCAGATACCATTTGCGCTGGATATCCTCTTTCTTTGCAAACTTCGTCGTCTTCATCGTTATTTCACCTTCCTAAATATGCTCAAGATGCAAAATCAAAAAAACGCTATAAGTTAGATAAGATAATCTAAATCCCTGATATTTGTCAACATTCCGTACAGCTTGTTATACTATCAAGAATGAAAAGCATTCTCACCATAGCAGGTTCAGATCCTACCGGAGGAGCGGGTCTGCAAGCTGATATCAGGGTCTTCAACCGCTTGGGCGTTCACGCACTTTCAGTGACTACAGCGTTGACCGCTCAAAACACAGGTGGAGTAGATGCCGTACTGGGCATAGATGCACAATTTATCGAAATGCAACTAAACTCACTTCTTAATGACATTCGTCCGGACGCCCTGAAAACAGGAATGCTGTATTCAAAAGATGCCGTAAGAGTCATTGCAAAAACTATCCGGGGTTTTGATCTTGATAACCTTGTTGTTGACCCGGTAACTATGTCGTCATCCGGCCGGCCACTCATCGAGGACGGCGGTCTTGATATTATGAGGAATGAACTCTTCCCTCTAGCGAAGGTGATTACTCCAAATATTTATGAGGCTTATGTTTTGTCGGGTATTAGCATTACTGATGAGAAAAGCATGGAAAAAGCCTGTATGACGTTAAGCAATTTCGGACCTGAAGCAATTATAATTACAGGCGGTCACCTTGAACACGAAACCATAGATATGGTCTATTTTGAAGATAATTTTGTTAAATTAAAGTCAAAAAAAATTGATGGAGAGTTTCACGGAACCGGCTGTACATTCTCCGCAGCTATTGCAGCGTATATAGCCAAAGAATTCAGCTTAGTTCATGCTGCTGAAAAAGCCAAGGATTTTGTGTACGATGCAATAATCAAAGCTCATGCTATTGGGAAGGGGATGAAGCTTCTGGATGTCTAAGATAAAAACAAATTTTCAGTGCCAAACCTGCGGTTACAGCAGTCCCAAATGGATGGGCAAGTGCCCTGACTGCGGCTCCTGGAACAGTTTCTCTGAGGAGAGGCAAATGTCCAAGTCGCTTAAGTCCTTTTCCGGCGGAGCTTCCGGCCCTATGCCACTGAGTTCCGTAACCGGAGGAAACGAAAGACGTTTGGCAATAGGCATATCGGAGTTTGACAGAGTGCTGGGCGGCGGGCTTGTCGAAGGCGTAGTCATACTGATAGGTGGAGATCCCGGGATAGGAAAATCAACTATAATATTGCAAGTGATATCAAAAATAGCCTCTCAGACAGGCACGGTCTTATACGTTTCCGGAGAAGAGTCACCTGAACAGATCAAGTTACGGGCTCAGAGGTTATCTATAGATTCCGACAGAATAATGCTGTTGCCTGAAACTGTGGTCGAACATGTCTTGAATACAGCAGACAAACTGAAACCGGTTGCAATAGTCATAGATTCAATCCAGACGGTTTATACGGAAGAAATGTCTTCTGCGCCTGGCTCTGTAGGCCAGATACGCGAATCGGCGGCCAAAATGATGTTTTATGCAAAAAGATCCGGCACCCCTGTGTTTCTCATCGGACATGTAACAAAAGAAGGCGCAATTGCCGGACCGCGCGTATTGGAGCACCTGGTTGATACGGTTCTTTACTTTGAAGGAGACAGAGGACAACCATTTCGTATACTTAGAACCGTCAAAAACCGTTTTGGTTCTACCAACGAGATAGGTGTATTTGAAATGACCGACAGTGGACTCGAGGAGATAACGAATCCCTCAGAGATCTTCCTTTCCGAGAGACCACTGAACACTTCCGGATCAGTAGTGATTGCAAGCATTGAAGGCACAAGGCCGTTGCTTGTCGAGTTGCAAGCCTTGGTTTCGCCTACTACCTTCGGCATGCCTCGCAGAACCAGTATGGGTATTGACTTCAACAGACTGAATCTGCTCATTGCTATCCTTGAAAAAAAGGCCGGCATTCAGCTGGGTGGCATGGATGTTTTTATCAATGTCGTCGGGGGACTAAAGATTGTAGAGCCTGCAACCGATCTGGGAATCATCGCCGCAATGGTATCATCCTTCAGAGAAACGGCCATCCCTTCTCAAACTTTCGTTTTCGGTGAAGTCGGGCTGTCCGGTGAAGTAAGGGCAGTCGCTCAAGGAGAGGCACGCATCAGAGAGGCTGCCAAGGTGGGATTCAAACGTGCTATAGTGCCTGCAGGCAATACAGACAGACTGAAAGAAGATTTTGGTTTGATTATTTCAGGGGTGAGGAACATAGATGAAGCGATTGAATATATCGGGATATAAAGAACAGAACGCAGGAGACAGGGGTCAGAAGTCAGAAGTAAGAAGTCGGAAAAATAGAAGGTGTGCGTTTCCTTCTGCTCTTTTGACCTCAGGCTTATGGTTACTGGTGACTTTCTTATGCGCTTTGCTTGCCTCTTGTGCAACACCCAAACCTGCCGAGATGCCGTCTCATAAGGGAATCACGCTGAATGATGCCCTTGCCCAATACAGAAAAATATCAGCTATAAATACAGTGGTTGGACTGGAGTACGAAAAGAATGGGACAATCATGAGCGGCGATGCGTCCCTGTCAGCATCTCCCAACAAGCTTGCTCTCAGAATCTATTATCTCGGATTCCTGCAAGGTGAGGTATACGAGGACAATGGCAATATCAGCAGCAGACCGAAAATGGACAAGACAAAGAGCACAATCCTCGTTGAAGGCTTGAAAAGCAGCCTCTTTTGGTGGGACATCACTGACTATGAAATACTTGACAGAAAAGACACCTACGAGCTGCGAAACGGGTACAGAAAAGTTGTTGTAAACAAGGATAGCCTTTTACCTGTTGAACAGACAATTGAAATGGAAAATGGGGATATTCTGGCCATTCATTACGATTCACCGGCTAAAATTATCATGGAAGACGGCAGAGCTGCCGCTGACGATTCCCCGTTGTCTTGGTATCCTTCTATCGTTAAAATCCAGCTGAGAAACTACATTGTCAGAATCAATGTGAAGTCCTATTCAATAACAAGATAGCCCATTTATGGCAAAGAAATATCTTGGACAACACTTCCTTTTCGATCCGGCGACACTGTCACGAATAGTTGATGTTTCAGGAATTACTCCGGAAGATACCATAGTGGAGATCGGGCCGGGACCCGGCTCGATGACGCAGATTCTCGCATCCAGGGCAAAGCTGGTAATTGCTGTGGAACTCGATGACAAGTTGTATATGAGCCTGCTGGCGAGATTCGAAAAAGTGCAGAATATCGAACTGCATCACGCCGATGCATTGAAATTCGACTATTCATGCATCGGCATACCTTTTAAAGTTGTGGCTAACATACCGTATTACATTACCACGCCGCTTATATTCATGCTGATGGACGCAAAACCACTCTTAAGCACTATGACGTTGACGATTCAGAAAGAGGTTGCGGAAAGAATAGTAGCCGCACCGGGATCAAAAGACTATGGCGTGCTGTCGATATCTGTCCAGTATTTTGCCAAAACGAAACTGGAGTTTGTTATACCGGCTGCGTCATTCAAGCCTGTCCCGAAAGTCGACTCAGCTGTTATCAGAATTGAGATGCTGGAACAGCCGTCAGTATCTGTCACAGATGAAGGTCTTTTCTTTAAGATTGTAAGAGCAGGCTTTTCCCAGCGTAGAAAGACTTTGTCGAACGCTCTGAAAGCTCTTTTCCCTGATATAAGACGAATCCTTGTAGATACCGGAATTGATCCGCTAAGAAGGGCGGAAACTTTAAGCATGGAAGAGTTTGCAAAACTAGCAGATTCTATAAAAAATATATAGGGGCGTTGCCTTACAACGCCCCTATGATTAACTACTTACCGCCTTTTTCAATGCTTAGTTTCTTTGTGACTTTCTGCCACATCTGTGCATTGCCCTCATCATCCTTCTTCCCGTAAGGCAGATACCAGAGTTCAACATCTACCGTAAAGTCATTCGTGATGATATCGCGGGCCAGTTTCCCTTCTTTTGTCGACTCATTATATACAGGGATATAGAATTTTTCAGTCACCGTCCTCATAGGAGGTAGACTCGTGTCGCGGAGGATTCCGCTCTTCTCGTAGGGGCCCCTACCCATCTTGTCACCAATACCAAATTGCAACGGTATCGGCATATAAATACGCTGATCCTTGTAAAACACGTTGCCGTCTTTTGTCTTCGCGGTCACATACAGGACCACCCGGTTCGGCGTTGGTCAGCCATCCGGTATTGCATGCCCGGCTTTGTTGAATAGATCAACCTGGACCGACGCTGCAGGTGTTGTTGTCACAACATCACGCCACTGGTAAGCCAAGGCTTCAACTTTCATATCAACAGCCATCGGCCCCATTGCGCGATAACTCTGCATATTATGGCCAAGCTTGGATTTCTTCATGTGGCATTCCTGGCAATTTTCAGTGCCGCCTTCAGGCCTATAGGCAAAGTTGTAACTGCTATAAAGAGTAGCGCACTGTGTCGGCTGATCAATATCGAAATTCGGTCCCTGACCATGACACTGCCCGCAAAGAATGGCTTCCTTTATATACGGGCTTTTCTTCATCTTAGGGAAATCCGGTGAAGCATGCTCGCCATCCTTGCTTCCATAAACAGCACCCTTATCCGGATAGCCAAACTTCCATTTGTGCACGATTGCATTTCGCTGATGGCACACTGTACAGCCGATATTCAGCTTCTGCAAAGTTTTTGCAGCCTGATCATCGGGCTCCTTGAAAGCATAAAGATTCTTGACGATCTCTTGTGCGACGCTGTCTTCAGCCTCTATCAGCTGCGGCAGATGGCATTTTGCACAAATCATCAGATGCTTGACCCCTACATCTTCAGGCTTCTTGACCCCTGACGAAGGCCAATCTTTAAGCCCGTTCTCAATTGTGGTCTTGATGGTAGCAGCTGTTCTGCCCACCTCCGCAGGACCAAATATAGATCGGGCATGCAACGATTTAGACCATTCAGAGTAAATCTCTGCATGGCAGTCCTTGCATGAGTTCGAATCGTACATCTTTGATAGCTCATCGATTGTCTTTGCCTTCTTCACAACATCGCCCTGAGCGCCGAAAACAGCAAGAGGAGACAGAACAAGCAGAACGACGAAAAACAGCTTCAGAAATCTCATTGTACCCTCCTTTCTTAATGATGGCAGAGAATCCCTGCGCGTTTTAATACTATAATTCTACTGAAATAGACACAAGGAATCTATCACTAAAAGCTTTCCCATAGACATTATTAATACATGCTATATGCATTTGACATATGTGCCTCTTGAACTAATCCATAAAAATTCCATAGTGATCCGCTGCAATCTGCGCAACGACCTAAACATCAATGCTTGAAAGCACCCTTTCTGTATGCTGACTCTATCTCCTCAAACTGTTTCCTTGCCGCAACCCTTGGAAGAGAGAAATCACCCTTGAGCGCCCACATGTCAGAGAGTCTATTAAGGCCTTTCGGCAAAGGTTCTGCTTCGGTTCCCGGTAGAAAAACAATGCGGAGGCCTTTCTCGTCGGCAACTATGGTGTAAGTGCCGGCTCCCACATCTTTATACGAGCCTTCACTGTACGAAGTCTTAATAGTCTGCGCAGTCGAATCGTGACAGCTTCCGCAGCTTCTGGATTTTCCGGTTGCATGGGCAACACGGTCGACGTTCAGCCACGCTATCGTATCGTGGTCTCTGTAGTCAAGATTTCTAACAAGCCCTGTAATGGCATACGCGTCATTAGAAAAATAAAGTCTGTCGATGACCACGTCTGGCGTGTTACGAAACAAAAGCTTATTAGAAAGAGTCACCTCATCCGCTTTCACATTGCCCGATGTATGTGGAACAACATGCACAGGTATCCACAGGCCAATCGGGTTCTTTATGATAAGCGGAGGAATTGCACCTACAAGATAATCCTGAATTCTTGTCAGTGGATTCTCCTTTCCCTTTGGACCAACAGCGCTCCAGAAATTAAATGCATATCCTCCGATGAGTGCAGTGTGGCACGACGCACAGTCAACTTTCCTGTGCATCCCTTTTGCGTGCTCAGCCACTATACCGGCGTGACATTTGGAGCAATCGACCTGCCTTTGAAGATCGGCATGTATGCCTGATTTTAAGTTGGGTTCATGGCAGTCAACACAATATATGCCCTTTTGCATATGTATATCCGGCAATCCATTCAATATCCTTTTGCCTTCTTTGGAAGACTGCGTGAACTCAGCCCTTATGTAACCGTCTCCGCGCCTGCGCTCAAGAGGCCCGGCGTGGCAGTTGAAAGATTTGCCGCCGCCGTAACAGCTAACAGGGTCAGGTTTTTTAAAAAATGAATGCAGCCCCTTACGCGGATCATTTTGATCCCTATTTTGCGGCGAATAGTGGCAGTCAAGACAGCCAACGTGACATTGATTACACCGGCGCTGATTGTCAAACGCCATTTTCTCGTCTAACTTCATAGAAGAGTGTCGATTATATAACTCCATATTTTCAGACGAAAAAGCCGCTTGATCACGTCCCGCCAGCTTACCGCTCCAGAGTCCGCAGCTCTGAGGTCCTGTCGGACCTGTCCATGTCACATATTGGCTCTGCGTATGTGCACCTTTCCCGCCACCCATTGGGCTTTTCAAAAAAGAGCTGACGATGCCTTCGTGGCATTGCCCGCATGTCTGTTCTGTCAGCACCGGGTTAAAAGCAAGTGTTTCGATATTCCGATCATGCCAGATGATCAGCTTGTACTCCGGATTATTCTTGAGAATGCCGTTATACGAAAGCTTCGGCATCAGCGCATCGGCCCTATTATTTCCGCGAGGTTCTAGACTGCGCCACATATCAAGCTCGGAACCTTTCATCATGCTTCTTGAGACACCCGTCCATGTCCTGTCCTGTATCGCCTTAACCGTTAGCAACCCTTCATGAGCTTTCTGCTTTTCTATAGTAGAGGAGTCGCCTAAATGACAATCTGTACACTGGGCAGGCATTCCTGTTTGAGCCATAATGAGTGAATTTGTCGTTAAGTATTGAGTAGATCCAAGGGCAGTCATTATATGCGCATTACTATGGCATAGGATACAGCTCTGCTGCCCCGTCGCTGAAACGGGAGCGTCAACAAATAAAAGGCAAGTCAAAGATAGCAGCAGAGATTTGATCATTATACTTTTTACACTGTTTTATATCGATAAGCAGCTCTAACAGCCAGCTGTTCTTCTAAATGAAAAGGGAATGTTCTTGCCGTTTATTATTTTATACTTGATATTAACGTCGTCGCCTATCTTTATGCGATTGTCTTTGAACTTATCAAGTATCTCTGAATCTTCAATATAAAATTTGTAGTCCTTGCCTTCATAATCCGTCACGACAACAGTATTGGTCGAAAGTTCAATGATCTTTACTCTGCCGTTTAACAGGATTTGGTCTTCAGCAGCCTGACTAACACAACTTAAAGATATGATCAAAACGAGCATAAAGAAAGGGATTATCAGGATACGATGATCTGCCTTGCAGTGTATCACCATGCTGTCCTCCTGGAAACATGAGCCGGGAGGTCTCCCTCCCGGCCTTTGTTTTAGAACATTACGTCAAAAGTGAGATATACGTCTTGAGCGTGTTTAAGAACAGGGAAGAACTGAGGTATCGTACTTGCCGATGGCATAGCACTCAGATCGGATATCTTCTGAGGAGCTCCTACCCAGTTGTTGCTACCTGTATACTGGAAGTCATAATACTGGTATCCAAGCCTGAAGAAGGCCTTGCCTCTTTTTGCAATCGGCTTCTTGTTGAGTTCCTGGATAACATATGCCTCGTAAACGTTGCCCCTTGTCCCCAACTTAGCTGTCCACATGTCATCAGACGCTGGCACAAAGGTGATCCAGTACTTTGAGCCATGGTTGTATTCGAGGCCAAGCTTAGTTCCAGTAGATTTGATATCATAACGCGCGCCCAAATATGCACCGTAGCCAGTACGGCTATGTTCGCCCGTTCCGGAATCCCACAAAAGACCAAATTGCGGGAATCCGCCGCTGCCTCCGAGGGCATGGCTATTGGGACTGGAGTGGCTGGCTGCAGCTGAAAGGAAGAGATTCAGGTCACCGGGGCCAAGATTTTCAAGTTTGCCCATAACAACTGTTCCGTACTGTGTAATATCCCCTAGATTGTCATTATTCAGTATCAAATTCGGACCGAATGAAACAGTTGACGTTTCTGGAGAGCCAAAAATATTGTATCCTCTGCTTACCTGAAATTCCAGATGCAGATTGTCGGTGTCATACGGAACCACATTGAATCCTAAAAAATTGACATCAACCATTGAATTCGACGTAGACCTGAATCCGCTGTCAAAGCCTTTGCCATAGCATAATTTAGCATATGCGCCCGGCAGGAACGAGATATCCGGTGCAACACCGACCGTAGCCCCGTCAAATGCATAATCCACCAGGAGGCCTGGAACACCAGCAGTGCCTACTTTTTCAGTATTCAAACGGATATTAGTGGGGATGCCGCCTGTTGACGGCCTTCTGCCGACAGAGAACCAAATAGGCTGTCCCGCTATATTGCTCCATGTAGCATAGGCCTGATCGACCCTAAGAATACTATCTTTGGGGGTATGGCTGACATTGCCGTCAAATATTGACTGCTTGTCGGCAAAGAAGGAATTATTTCCTGTCACCGCATCGGCCGTATCATGACCCCAGACTTTGTACATAAGCAACCTTGCCTTAACCTGAATGTCTTCTGTGGCCTTTGCCTTAATGTTCAAGCCCAACCGATTTGTCAAAAGAGAGTCATTTTTTACAGTTTGTCCAGTCGAAGAAAGGACCGGCATATTTGTTGGTCCCATAGGAGTACTTGGATTGAATTGTGGATTCAACAACACTGCATCGTGCGTCTTACCCGAAAGATAATCATACCTTGCCCTGAAATCTCCGCCGATTTCCAACCACGACGGTCCTGTCGCCTCCTTTGCCTCGTCGGCCTTCTTCTCGACTACAGCCATCCGTTCATCTTTGGCCGCGTCTTTTTTCTGCATGTCCTGCATCTGCTTCTTCAGATTGTCCAACTCTTTGGAAAGAGAGTCAATCTTCTTGAGCAGATCGTCCTGGTCCATCGCCTGGACCATGCCTGGGGCGCCGAAAACCAAAAGCGCCATCACAAGCATCAGTCTTACAGCTACACTGAAACCAGTTGCCTTCATTGCCACCTCCTGACTTTGAATCGCCCTGTCAAGGACAGGTTTCCTGCAATAGTAGGAATTAGCAATCTTTGTGCCTTACAGATACTCTTAAGTTAAGCAAAAACAGGTTTGATCAAATTATAGCCAGTTTTAAGCGAATATCATAGTGATGGCTCAACCGAGGGAATTAGGGAAGTGTTCAAAGAATATGTTAATTAATTAACATATTAACACTATAAAGGTAAACATGCCCGTAACGAGTTCGCAGGAGCAAGCTGGATCATCCTTTCAGTTCTGCGTAAATTTCCTCAAACTGGGATGCAACATCTCGAAAAGCCTGAAGAACAGCGGGATCAAAATGGAACGGCATAGTCCTGCCATCTCCCTCGCTGATTATTCTCCAGGAGGTGTCATGATCGAACGAAGGCTTGTATACTCTCACATTCCGTAATGCATCATACTGGTCAGCGATAGTCACGATTCTACCTTCTACAGGGATCTGCTCACCTTTTAATCCGTGTGGATAGCCGCTCCCATCCCATCTTTCATGATGGGATATTGCAATACTTCCAGCCATCGAAAGCCTGTGGTGTTCCCCTATTATGGTATGTCCGTATATAGTATGCTTTTTCATCTCATCCCACTCATCGGTTGTAAGTTTCCCCGGCTTCTTGAGAATATGAGGAGGCGTGTGTATCTTGCCAACGTCATGCATTTGGGCCTGATAGCGAATTGACCTAATGAAACTTTCCGACATCCCAAGCCGCCTGGCAAGCGCAGCACTGTATTCACCAACACGCAATATGTGATTGCCCGTATCCTCATCATTCATTTCTGACGCCCTTGCCAAAGCGTGAACAGTGTATTCAAATGCCTCCTCAGTCTCCCGGACCTGTCCAGATAACGACCTGAGGAACAGCGCCTGCATCACCAGACTGTCCAGCACTGCTGCATCATACCTGGTTATATCACTTCCATAGTTCATAGCGATTATGCAGAAACCTTTAGTCAGGTGAATGACCATGTTAGAAGGCTCAACACGTATCGCATCAGAAATACCTCTGAACTGGACCATGTCAGAATGTGCGATCTCATTCGAATTAAATATCATGGTTGCAGACTTATCCGGCATTTTCATATAGCGCAAAATGTCTGTTGATAGCACGGTCCTGTTTATGCCAAGCGGAGTAAATTCATATCTGCTCCATTGCCAGTGACCAGTTTTTATGTCCTGCAACCCTACCGCTACCAGCTGCGGTTTATCATCAATATCCGGTGTCTTGCGAATTATCTGCTCAACTATCCTGTCTATTTCAAACATGAAATCGAATGTTAAAGGATCGAAAACCTTAACAACACTTTCACCGAAAGACACCAGATTATTAATATTGGAATACGCTGAATTCAGGCAGTCATTGAGTTCTTTCATGCGGAGTAACATCTTGATTCTAGCTATGACCTCAGCCTGGTCGAGCGGCTTTGATATGAAATCCTCAGCTCCGGCCTCTATGCTGTTTATGCGATCTTTCTTCGACGTCAAAGCAGTAATCATCACAACAGGGATATTTCGGTAGTTTTCACTGTCTTTTATAGCCTTGCAGACTTCGAACCCATTCATCTCTGGCATCATGACGTCCAGAAGGGCAAGATCAACCTGCTGTGCTGAGATAATGTCAAGGGCTTCGCGGCCATTTCTGGCTCCAATAACCTTATATCCTCTCGGCATAAGAATGGCTTCCAGAAGTTTAAGGTTAGCCGGCTCATCATCAGCGCAAAGAATTCTTTTTGTTCCATTCGTCATAAACAACTCCGAAGCCTCTTTGATTCTGCTCTTATACTATATTTATTATCGAAACAGCAACTTTTTACTTAACCAGGCTGACATTATAATACGCTCACTAAAATATAAGAATTGAAAGGGTGAGCAAGCTATCGGCGGTTAATGCAGTAGTCAGTACCCGGCACTTTATCAAACAAATTTTAGCACTGCGCCGGACAAATTCAAGAGTTCTGCTGCAAGCGATTGTGATAGGACAATAAAAAGGAGCTATTCCACATAACTCCTTGATTTTCTTGGCGTCCCCATGGGGATTCGAACCCCAGTTACCGCCGTGAAAGAGCGGTAGGGGCAAAATTAACAGATTGGCTACTGACGGGCGTTTAGGGTTAAATGCTTAATTATCATAGGCTTTATGGTCATTCTATTATTTCCACTAATTCCAGTATTTCCATGGATTGTGATGATTCTATCACAATTTTATCACAGTGCCGGCTCATGCGAGCATCACAGCAACAGCAGTTTGTAATGAGACTTAGATGCTTCATCAAAAAAGGTGATCAGGCAAAAATGGCTATTATAAAAGTGAGGAACTACTACTGATAGGCCTGCTCTGAATCCACCGCGCAGCGGTGTAGTCACTTTTCTGGAACTGTCAGCAGTTTAGACTCATTCTGTGAACACCAAAATTTCTTCCTAAAGCTATCGGATCAATTTGTGATCGGCACCTGAAAGCCCGCAAGAAATGCCGCATGAAAAAAAATGAGAATAACTGCTACAACCTTAAATAAGAATCATTTCGGCGCGCGCCGCATTTTCGGGCTGAGCACGGCCCGAGTCCGAAGTGGAAACTGCATCTTCTACTTAACATGGCAGCCCAGTTCTCCGAAATAACGCTTCCCATAAATAATTGGCAGAACAGAATGTTTAATGCCGTTTGTAACCTTTCGGTCCGCAACTAAAGTCGAAGAAGATTTCGCCCACGAAACGCGCCGGTGATTCGTTTTGAAAGATTTCTCGCGCCGACGATTCGGGATCTACATCGACAGATAAGGCCGGTGTCAGTTTCTAACGAATATCTTCAAAATGTTCTTCATTTATCGAAAACGTGGACTTCGTCCCGAATCGCGCGTCTATGGAGGCAGAGTCCAGAGAGGCTTCAG
>DATHDG010000041.1:0-24038 GCA_035319125.1 Dissulfurispiraceae bacterium
CACCCTGTTTCTTCATCCCCACCTTCCATCCGCGGGAAGGAGTCGATCAGAAGCAAAACGCCTGGCTTCTGACTTCTTTCTTTCACATCAGGCAGGTCTTCTGGCTCCCGGATCGTCCTACCTGCCGGCCTTCCCGTCTCAATATACAGACAGTGGCCAAGTCGGCTCTCGTCCCCGGTTACAGCGGCGGGACCGCTCCCGGATCGGGCATCAAGCCCCCACGGGATTCCCTATTAAGCGTTTCAGCGCCTGATGGGTATATTCTGAACATATCGCGCTGAAAAGTCAAACCGGCGAGACCGCACTCAGGACCAGTTGCCGAGAGGCTGGGTTCTGCGTAAAATTGTTATTGCAAAAACATTCTTGGTTTCTTTTTTTGATGCGGAGGCGCTGTGAAAACAAAACAGACATGCCCGTGGCCTGTGGACGATCCTTTGATGCTGCGTTATCACGACGAGGAATGGGGCGAGCCGGTTCATGACGACAGAAAACTTTTCGAGTTTCTCATCCTCGAAGGGTTTCAGGCCGGGTTGAGTTGGCAGACCATCCTTAGAAAAAGAGAAAACTTCCGCAATGCCTTCGACCGCTTCGACTTCAACAAGATAGCAAAGTACGATAAAAGAAAGATAGACGCGTTATTGAAGGATGAGGGAATTATAAGGAACAGATTGAAGATCCAAGCTGCTGTCGCCAATGCAGCAGCATTTTTACGGGTCAGGAAAGAATTCGGTACGTTCGATAACTACATCTGGAGTTTCGTCGCGGGCAAACCGATACAAAATAAATTCAAAACTCTCGATGAACTACCGGCTGCAACCGAACTCTCTGTTCTGATCAGCAAAGACCTGAAAAAAAAGGGCTTTAAATTCGTCGGACCAACAATTGTTTACGCACATATGCAGGCGACCGGAATGGTTAACGACCACGTTACGGGCTGCTTCAGACACAAAGAGTTAAAACGGCGCAGCAAATCAGAGATTTAAGAAGTTTGTTGGAGTTGGACGGGATTGAGCTAAGTCTTAACCCATGAAATGAGGAAAAGTAAAATGTTCCAAAATATACATTTTCATTCTGATAACTTCCACCCTGTGTTGGTATGATCACGCGTGAATTTCGGCCAAATTCGATTACTTGTAGTTGCTTTGGTAGCAGTTAAATATTTGTTGCAGAGTCTTGTGCAAAAGGGTAATATTGTTGCTAGGAGACTACATAAATGGTCGATGAGGTGGAGACGGAATGTGATGTTCAAAGACCTGACCCCATGCAAAGCACTGTTTTTGTTGTCTGTGGTGATACCGATAAAATCGATACCGTGTTTCTGGAATTAAAGACTTGAAATACTGAAAAACTTTTTTAAAAATGAATATCTTTAGAGGCCAAATGGCGGACTGAATGATCCCGTGTTGTCTTTTGAGTACTGTCTAACAAATCAACTCTTGGGTGTAGGATGGCAAATACAACTGGAGCCAAACGAAAGAATCGATTGGAATACATATGAGAAAAGAGCTATCGATAAGTATGAGAAAATCCCGATAGTCTCCTATATAAAGAAATCGGTTGATAGAGATGATTTGGTATGGACAAGAGATTTGTACGGTCAATATTATCTCGGTCGGGTTATATCACCGTAGGAGTATTTTGACAACCAACAGGCGCGGGATGCAGATATTGTAAATATTTTCAGAGTTAAATTAGTAAAGGTAGGATCGGTTGATGAGGTGCCAGGAAAAATAATTGCTTGTTTTAGGGCACCCAGAACCATACAAGCAACCTATGATGATGCCGCAATTGAATACACAAAAAAGTTATGGAATCAGCTAAACAGTTCGCCTGATTATGATGTAAATAAAATAGATTCGATATGGAGCCTATTGTCTGATGAGCAGGTTGAAGATCTAATCTTTCTATATCTGCAGACAAAGGACTGGTATGTAGTACCGAATTCTCGCAAGAAGGATACCATGTCGTACGAATTTTATCTTATAAATAAATTTACCCTTGAAAGAGCAATAGTTCAAGCTAAAACCGGCGAATCTTATATCAACCTGCTGGACTATTATAATGTCGAGGACCGAGTTTTTATTTTTCAGCCGCATGATAATATCCGAGGAGAAATCAAGGCTAATTTTAGTATCATAGCAAAAGAAGAAATGGAATCATTTATTGCAAACAATGAAGGGATCATACCCAAGAATATAATCAAATGGCAATCTCAGGTTGTTAATTTATGAAACTGTCATGAGACTAGTACAAGATATTAGAAACGAGCGATCACGTATTTTAGGCAAAATAAACGCACTTGCGAAAAATGCGGCAGATAGAGATGATATCACTGTTGCTGGGTGCAGAGAAGTATTCGAAGTGATTCTAGAACTATTTTCTAAATACAATGAACTAAGCGATGAACTGCTAAAAGCTATCGATTATGAATGAAAATTACCATGAGAAAGTGCCCTAAGGAGGGAACAAATGGCTAAAATTTTTGTGGTCGATAATAAGAACGAAGCAGATGCAAAAGTCTTTGAGGTTAAATATGCATCCGATGCAGACCTCATTTACTATGTTGAATCGTATGCTAACGATGCAGAGGGCGATGCAAGGTGGTTTTTTGTAAAGTATAAAATGAAGCCTCGTTCAAAATCTATTGGGCTAATTGGGCAAATGAAGCCGATATTAAGGTTTATCGTGCAAAATATCGTAGCGATGCAAAGTGGAATAAAAACAATAAATTCCACGGCAGGATGTAAAGCAGTGTAGTAGGCTCTAAAGTGTCTACGGGGAATTCCGGGGACAGTATACCTAATTATTGAGCGCGAACAACAGGTCTTGAAATATCATGGAAAGTGCATTGAGGGCCTGCGTTCATGCATTTAGAAACAGAGACGACATCGCGTTATGATCGAAAAACACTACGCAGCGTGCCGTGGCGAATAGACACGTATCGCGGCAACCTCTTTGGCCTTCTGCCTGGACACTTCCTCCAAATCGTAAAGCGTTTGCAGATTCATCCAGAATTCCGGCCCGGTGCCGAAGAACTTTCCGATCTTCAGCGCGGTTTCGGCAGTTATGGACCTTTCTTTCTTTATGATCTGTGATATCCGCGTCTGCGAAAGCCCTGTTTCTTTTGCAAGCCGATATACACTGATTCCCATGGGATCAAGGAACTCTTCTTTCAGTATTTCTCCGGGATGAATATTCTTCAATTTTTTCATCATGCACCTCTTACCTATGATAGTCGGTTATCTCTACATCATGGGCACTGCCATTTTGCCATCGAAAGCAGATTCGCCACTGATCATTGATCCTGATGCTCCATTGTCCGTCCCTGTCTGCATGCAGACGTTCGAGATAATTTTTTGGCGGAATCCTTAATGCATCGATTGTTAAGGCAGCTGCGATCATTCTCAGTTTTCGTCTTGCCAGATTATGAAGTTCAGTGGGCAGCTTGATCTTCTTCGAAAAACTGCCCTGCCAGATAAGCCGCGTCTCGTCATCTCTAAACGATGCTATCACGAAACAATACTATCACCAATTGATATTATTGTCAAGACGCACCCTCAGCCACCATCAAATACACGGAGCCAACGCAAGCTGTTTCCTTCTTCCTCTTGACATCCTGTCATAATGCCATATAAGATGTTATATTATGACAGGATATGTTGAACGCGACATTGCCGCTGCTGTCTTGACAGCACTGCATGATATGCCGGTAACAGTAATTACCGGCATGCGGCAAACCGGTAAAAGCACTTTCCTGCAAAACAACCGCAAACTCAAAACCAGGCTATATGTCAGTCTCGACGATTTTGCCCAGCTTGAAGCCGCCAAGTCCGATCCCGACGGGTTTGTCAGTTCCGGCGAACCGATGACAATAGACGAGGTTCAGAAATGCCCGGAGCTATTGACTGCGATAAAAAGGGCGGTGGACAAGAAAAGAAGTCCGGGACAGTTTTTGTTATCGGGCTCCGCCAATCTTTCCATGCTCAAGGGCGTATCTGAAAGCCTTGCGGGACGCGCTATATATTTCACTATGCATCCTTTCACGCGGAGAGAAATAGCCGGTGCTGCCGGAGAGTCCCCGTTTATCAGGAAATTCTTCGCAAAACAGGAGCTGTCAAAGGCCGCAACGCAGGATGTGATAAAGGCGGCTGATGTGCTTCAGGGCGGCATGCCGTCTGTATGTCTCGGTGAGGTCAAAAACAGACGTGTCTGGTTCAAGGGATTTGAACAGACGTATCTTGAACGGGACGTGCGCGAATTGAGTCAGGTTGGCAATATCATATCATTCAGGAACCTGCTGCATCTGACCGCCCTGAGGACGGGGCAGCTATTGAGTCCGAGCCAGCTCGGCAGGGACGCAAAGCTCAACGCAGTAACCACGTCGCGCTATCTCTCCCTTTTCGAAGCGTCTTTTATCATTCAAAGAATGAGCCCTTATTTGAAAAACAGGGCAAGCAGACTTATCAAATCCCAAAAGATGTATTTGAACGATTCGGGGCTCGCGTGCTATCTGTCGGGCATCGAGAGCGGGGAGAAGGGACTTTTAAAGGGCTCGATGTTTGAAACTTATGTGGCCCAGGACCTTTCGGGCATAATAAATGCGCTTTGGCCTGAGGCAAGTCTTTTCTTCTGGCATGTCCAGGGAAGGTATGAAGTGGATTTTATCATAGAGGCCGGTAACAGGTGTCTGGCAATAGAGGTGAAGTCCGCAGCGCGCTGGGATGACAGGGACCTTGCCGGGATCAGGGCTTTTCTGTCCGCCACCCCGCATTGCATTGCGGGTTTGCTTGCCTATAACGGGACCGAAATGGTCAAACTCGGCAATCGCCTGTGGGCAGTGCCTTTGGGGCAGCTGCTCTCATAGTCCCTAAAGGAAGAAGCTACATGGGTTCGCGTCTTGAGAGATTACGACACAAACTGTTTCCTTTTTCCTCCTGACAACCCTTCATCGTCTGAAACTATCCCATCTTTTGCCGATCACTCCGCAGCCGCCGCTGGATTTCGACCGGAGTTTGCCTGCTGGGTTATAATAACCATTCGTGATATCACTTATGAGCGCTCCTGACAAGAAATCAGTGGAAGCCATAAGGCCCTCAATTCTACAGAGCCAAAGACTGCGAGCAGGGCTGTTGTAACCAACCGTGAGCGCGAGCTTAAGGACACGCTGCAGGTCGGAGAAATAGCGGCCGAACTGAAGGAATGCGCCAAGTTGTGTATGGGCAGCTGCTTTGTCGCGGACAAAACCGAGGAGGAAGAGCAATGATAACAGCCGGGCTCAACAAACAGCAGAAAGAGGCTGTCGAACATTTCGGGTCACCCCTTCTCGTTCTGGCAGGTGCCGGGTCAGGCAAAACAAAAGTCATAACGACCAAGATCGCCTGGCTGATAAAGGAAAAGGGCATCAGGCCAAACAGGATATTGGCTATCACATTTACCAAGAAGGCTGCCAGGGAGATGCAGGAACGGGTCGAAAGGCTGCTTGCGGTAAAGCCTAAATGGATATCGACGTTCCATTCCTTCTGCGTTAGGATATTGCGCGAAAACATAGCAGCACTTGAGCGGAACTACGACAAGAATTTCGCTATTTATGATGAACACGACAGCATAAAGATGATAAAGGAGATCATGCGAGAAGGCGGAATGGACATTAAACATGCCGATTCCGCAAGGGGAATCATTTCGAAGGCAAAACAGGATTACCGCGGAGACATCGTCGATTATATTGCGAGTCTCCCCTATCCTGCTTCCGGCTTTGTTCCGGTTGCAGCTCAGTATCTGGTCGAAATGGAAAAGAGCAATGCCCTCGATTATGATGACATCATTTATCTTGCTGTCGACCTTCTATCGCGGAAGCCGGATATTAGAAAGCATTGGCAGGAAAGATTCGACTATATCCTCGTCGATGAATACCAGGACACAAACAGAATCCAGTATCTGCTGATCAATCTGCTCGTCAGTGATAAGGGCGACATATGCGTTGTGGGTGACCCACAACAGTGCATTCCCGCACATACCATGATTTCCATTCCTGAGGGACAGAAGCGGATCGATCAGATGAGGGCCGGGGATAAAATCATAGCCGGAGTAGGGCAAGGCAAAACGGCTATAGTTATGGCCGAGAAGATACTGAAGCGGCGTTATAAGGGTCCTCTATACAGGATAATAATGAAGTCGGGAAGGTCTCTTGAGGCAACGCCTGAACATATCTGCTTCAGTCGGCTGGAACCATTACGGGGCGTGCATTATGTCTACCTGATGCAGCGCAAAGACAAGGGGTTCCGGATCGGGGTGACGACGGGGGTTCGCAGAACGGCTGAAGGGGTCCTCGCAAACGGGGTGCAGGTGCGCACCAATCAGGAGGTATCTGATAAGACATGGATTCTGCACTCCTGCCATGACGGGTCCGAGGCACGCTATTTTGAGCAGCTCTATTCGCTCCGCTATGGAATACCGACTGCTGTATTTCACACAAGTGGAAGGAATATGGATCAGGTCTTTGTCGACAGGCTTTATCAGGAGATCGATACCGCAGACCGTGCCGGCAGACTGATGGCTGACCTGCGGATAGATCCGAACTATCCACATCACAGGCCATTTGCTGTCGTGCGCAACAATATATCCAGACAGTATATATGGCTTACCATGTTCGGCGACACGAGGTCCTACGCGGGGCGCAGCTGCCACGATCACAGGGTGCAGCTGGTGACCTCTTGTTCGGTTTTGAAAGCTAAAGCGCAAAAAAGATTCAGGATTCGGGATGGTCAGAGAGGCACCTGGAGGATCGAGACTTCTCGAAAATATTATGACGACGCCCTCGTTCTCGCAAGAGATATCCAGGGGCTCGACGACATTGAACTTATCAGGCGTGCGCGCCTGACCGGCGGCAAGCCTTACATGCTGATGCCTGCTTCACACCTGCATCCGGGCATGAAAATGCCCGTTTTGCAGGACGGTGCAGTAGCTGAGGACGAAATAGAAAGAGTGGAAATTGCTGACTATGACGGATATGTCTTTGATCTGTCCGTTCCGCTGGCACGTAATTTTGCGGCCAACGAAGTTGTCGTTCATAATTGCATCTACACATGGAGGGGCGCGCATCCGCTCAATATCCTGAACTTTACAAAGGACTTCAGCGCAGCTGAAGCAAAACTTGAGAAAAATTACCGATCGACAAAAAAAATTCTATCGATCGCCAACAAGATAATTGCTAAAGCAGACACGATATGGGAAGGAAGAATTCTTCAACTATCAACCGACCGAAGAGACGAAGGCGAGGTTATTTATACAAAGAACAGCGACAGCATAGCAGAATGCAGCTATGTAGCATCAAAGATTAGGAAACTGACCGACTTGGGATATCAATACTCTGACATGGCGGTGCTTATGAGAATGTCCTTCGTGTCGCGAGGTTTCGAGCATACCTTTATGAACAGCGGTGTCCCTTACGAAATCATAGGCGGAGCGGCCTTCTACGAAAGGGCAGAGGTTAAAGATTTGCTTGCATACCTGCGCCTGATGCTGAACCGAAAGGACAGGGCTGCATTTGAAAGGAGCATCAACGCCCCGCCCCGCTCGATCGGCACCAAGACCCTGTCAAACATAAGGGAGCACTTTAGCGACGACTGGATCCAGGCCCTGCGAGATACCAAGCTTTCGGTTAAGCAGAAGGCCAGCGCAGACCGTTTTGCTGCGATTATCGAATCATATTCATCAACGGTCGACGAAAGGCCCTTTGCAGCACTGACTGAATTGCTCCGCGACATCCGCTATGAGGAATATCTGGCGATGCATTACAAGGAAGATTTCGAGGAGCGTCAGGGCAATATCTCGGAACTTGTCAACGTGCTCAAGGCACTCGAAATGGAGGGGAAGCCCTTCTCACAATTCCTCGAAGACACCATCCTGGCGTCCGAGCAGGACAAGATAGGGCCGTCCGACTCCGTTAAGGTAATGACCGTTCATGCCGCAAAGGGGTTGGAATTCCCAGTTGTGTTTGTCGCAGCGCTGGAAGAATCGATATTCCCGTCGGCGCGCTCGCTGGACAATTATCAGGCACTTGAAGAGGAGAGGCGGCTCTTCTATGTGGCGGTTACGAGGGCGAAAGAGCGGCTATATCTGAGTTCAGCGTCCTATCGAAAACGTTATGGAGACGCTGTCTATGCAACACGATCAAGGTACATAGAAGAAATAGAGGACGATATCCCCACGGTTCAAAATATCTCGTACTGATCAGTGTCTGCATGGTATGCTCCAATGTTGCATAACCAGGCTGGTAGGAACGTCGTCAGAAATATTATGCAACTGCAAGATATACTTATCTCAGCCATCCCGGACTGAGATTTGAATAGAACGGTCTACGATGTGGTCTTGGCGCTTTCTGCCTTTGCGATCTGGGTCTGTTCAGAGGGTTTGTTTCTGGAATATTCGGCGACAATTATTCGCAAGTCGTTGACCCGGTTCATCCATCCGTTGAGGTACCTGCCGTATCTTTCCGGTTTTATAGAGGCCAGCCTGACATAGCGCTGCTCCCTGATCCTGAGATAAGCATCAATGTCTCCGCCGGATTGCTTGAGGATCTTCCGCGCGGCAGCAGGGCTGTTGACGAATGTGTCAAAATGAATAACGCTCAATGGATAAGAAAGGGTTGATGCACCGGATTGCTCCCACATTTTTTTGTAGATAGCCTCGGCCTGGGCCTTTGTGATGTTTTTGATGTCTCCCGAATAGCCGTACTGCCTCGCTGTGGATTGCAGGATGCCCATCTTTGAAGGCGCCTTGCCGCCGTCCAGCTTCACATATGTAATGCCTTCGTGCTTCATGACAACTTTCATGACGGCCCTGAAGTCCGAGCCGGACTGCATCCCGGTTGAAGCCGCCGAGGTCGGCCCTTTCTTATGCGCAGGCACGGCAGCAGCGGGATTAAAAACGTCTTTCCCGAAATCTATGCGCATATGCTCAAGCCTTGCAAGGGCAGGCTGCGCATCGTCCATGCGTTTGAATGCAGCGGTGAATGCATCATCAAAGGAAAGCTTCTGTTTCTTTGTCGGAGCCTGCCGCGTCTGCTTCTGAGTGGTAGCGCTTTCCGCAGTCTTTTCAACTCTTGCTGCACGATAAGTCATGGATCAATCCTCTCCGTGATGTGTTACTGCTTAATTGTATCACAGAAAGAGCCGGTAAATACATGCGGCGTGCTTGGAAAGAGCGACCCGAAGGCCGCTCTCCTCAAGTGCGTTTCTTAGGGAATTCCGGCGGTGATGCGGTACTTGAGTTCGCTCATCCGTGTCGCCATCATCTTATGCTTTTTTTCGTCCTCCAAAATAAGCTTCAACAACTGTTTGGCTATGCTGTCGCGCGTCATTTCAATCGCTTGTGTCGCCATATCGATAGACTCCTGCTCTATGTCGATATGCTTGTTCAAGAGGGAAGCAACGCCGGCAAGGTCGTCCGGTGAGAGCTCATACGCTGCCTTGGTCATGCTGTCGATGACAAGCTGAAGGATCTGGGCATGTTTCTGCGAATCATTCCGGATCGCCGAAGTAAGCGTCATAATGATTGGATTTTTTGCCTTCTTTAGAATAGAATCACAATTTTTGATCGTGGCGGCCTCAATGCCCTTCCACTTTCTCAGAAGGGTAAGCAGCTCACGATCCCTTGCGTGTGCCTTGGGTGCTGCCATGTTATAACCTCCCTTTCGCATTTATTTCTCAAGAGTATAGCAACAAACACGCGGCGATCCTAAAAAGAAAAGATCGCCATTATGCTCAACGCCGGAGCAAGGTATATCTCTGAGCTGCAGACGGTTCCCCATTTCTTGACAATATATCAAAAAATATTTATATTTAAATTATCGGGTAACCTTGAAATGTTGAAGCGATTTGCTGATTATGTAACTTATACTCTTGTCGGACTTGATCCGGCCGGGCATGCCGGTGAAGCCCTGGACTTCTTTATCTACGATACGCTTAAGATATTTCTGCTGCTTACGACCATAGTTTTTGCAGTCGCTATCATTCGCTCGTATTTCCCTCCGGAGAAGACCAAGAAAATCCTTTCACATAAAAAAGAAATTATAGGTAACATATTGGCTGCCCTGCTCGGCATAGTTACGCCGTTCTGCTCCTGTTCTGCGGTTCCTCTTTTTATCGGATTCGTGGAGGCGGGAGTTCCGCTCGGCGTAACGTTTTCCTTTCTGATCTCTTCTCCTATGGTCAACGAAGTTGCCCTGATCATGCTATGGGGCCTATTCGGCTGGAAGATCGCGGTGATTTATACCGCAACTGGGGTTGCACTTGCGATAGTCTCCGGAGTTGTTATCGGCAAGCTCAAAATGGAGAGGCACGTTCAGGATTATGTCTGGGAGATAAGGGCAGGGGAAATGAAGGTTGTCGAAACCATTTTTCGTGAAAAGATCGAATACGCCCGCGGGTATACGGCAGATCTGCTGAAAAAGCTTTGGCCCTATGTAATTATTGGTGTCGGTGTCGGGGCGATAGTTCATGGCTATGTGCCGACAGATTTTGTTGTCAAGTATGCCGGACCGCATAATCCATTGGCTGTCCTGGTAGCTGTTTTGATAGGAATACCGCTATACAGTAACGCAGCCGGGATGATCCCTGTTGTACAGGCTCTCGTCGACAAGGGGATGGCCATGGGGACGGTTCTTGCGTTCATGATGTCGGTTACCGCTATTTCCTTTCCCGAAGCGGTCATACTGAAAAATGTACTTAAGCCGCCTCTCATTGTTACCTTTTTCAGCATTGTAGCGGTCGGCATTGTCATCGTTGGATATTTGTTTAATGCGCTCTTATGAGGAATGCCGATTGTTGATAATTGAATCAAGAGGAGGAATATTATGACCGAGTGCGCTTGTGGAGAGAAAAGTAATATCTATGTCTTTGCATGTTCCGGCGCGGCCGATGTGGGGTTGCTTTCGGATCGTGTTGCTAGGAAATTGTCGAAGGACGGGAAGGGAAAGATGTACTGCATGGCTGCCGTAGGGGCGAACATCCCCGAGAAGATAGCCCCGTTGAAGACCGCTCTGGGTTCGGTGACCATTGACGGATGCTCTTCGTTATGCGCGAAGAAAGTGCTCGAAAATGCCGGCTTCAACCCGGTCTCCTACAATCTTGAAGAATTGGGTTTCAAGAAAGGAAAGACCGAAGTGAACGAAGAAACCATAAGCAGCGCCATTTCAGCGACGGGATTATAAAAAGGAAGTTAGCTTATAAGGGAGGAGAAGGTGGATATAAAGGTATTGGGTCCGGGCTGCGCAAATTGCCACAAGATGGAGGAGCTTGCCCGTCAAGCTGTAAAGGAGCTGAATATTGAGGCGAATATCGAGAAAGTGAGCGACATCCGCGAGATTATGAAATATACAATGTCTACTCCCGGCCTTGTTGTGAACGGAAAACTCAAACATTCAGGAAAGCCGCTGCCGGGCATCGACAAAGTGAAAGAACTCATAAAATCGGAGGCTCAGTAGAATGCAGGAAATACTGAATATCTTCAAGGCCCTTTCTGACGAGACAAGGCTTCGGATATTGAAACTTCTGGAACATGGGGAACTCTGTGTCTGTTACATCTTTTCTGCCCTCGACATGATTCAACCGAAGGTTTCCTTTCATCTCTCGGTTCTGAAGGAGGCCGGCCTGATAAAGGACAGAAAGGCTGGGCGATGGGTCCATTACAGCCTCGATGATTCGGACATGTTAAGGCGGTTTTTGCTCCATACCGTCATAGAAAGGGTTTCCGAAGATGTCATAAATGAGGACAGAGAGAGACTCGAAAATTTCCGGCGCTGCAAGGACATGGATGCCGCGTGCGGCAGAAACTGTTGAATAGTGTATGAGGGATTAATGGAAAAGAAACGTGTATTGTTCGTGTGCATACATAACAGCGCCCGCAGCCAAATGGCGCAAGCCTTTTTAACCCTGATGGCAGGTGACGGTTTCGAGGCCGAAAGCGCAGGCATTGAAGCAGGAACATTAAATCCGCTTGCTGTTGAGGCTATGGCTGAAATTGGCATAGATATATCGGGTAATAAAACGCGAAAGGCATTCGATCTTCTCAAGAGCGGAAAACGCTTTCATTATGTTATTACTGTCTGTGATGCAGCCAATGCGCAGAAGTGCCCGGTGTTCCCCGGAGCACTGCAATACATCAACTGGAGCTTTCCGGATCCTTCGCAGCTGCAGGGCACCCACGAAGAGAAGATAGCTGAAGTCAGAAAGATTCGAGATGCCATCAAAGCGAAGATAGAAGGCTGGGTCTCTGACGTAACCGGGCAAGACATAAAAGTCGAAATCCCGCCTTTCAAAGTAGAGCTATAATTTTGACATACATTTTGCCCCGAAAAGGAGCGAAAATATAAATGAACACTATTTCTAAACGACTGGCTTTTCTTGACCGCTTCCTCACCCTCTGGATTTTCACCGCCATGGCCTTAGGAGTGGGAATCGGATATTTTGTTCCGGGCGTGGAAGGCCTAATCAACAGATTCCAGGTCGGTACTACTAATATTCCGATAGCGATCGGGCTTATCCTCATGATGTATCCCCCTCTGGCAAAGGTCAAGTATGAAGAGCTCTCGGAGGTCTTCAAGAACCGGAAGGTCCTTGGACTCTCGCTAGTCCAGAACTGGATAATCGGTCCAATATTGATGTTCCTTCTGGCGATCATCTTCCTCCAGGACTATCCTGAGTATATGGTAGGGCTCATCATGATCGGACTGGCCCGCTGCATTGCGATGGTTATAGTCTGGAACGACCTTGCCTGCGGAGATCCTGAGTATGCGGCAGGCCTAGTTGCCTTCAATTCGATCTTTCAGGTCCTCTTTTTTTCAGTATATGCCTATGCTTTCATAACAGTCCTCCCGTCGTGGTTCGGCCTGCAGGGAACTGTGGTGCATGTAACCATCAGTCAAATCGCAGAGAGCGTCTTTATCTATCTCGGCATACCCTTTCTTGCCGGAATGCTAACTCGCTTCAGCCTTCTCAGGATCAAGAGCAGGCAGTGGTACGAGCGCGAATTCATTCCGATGATAAGCCCCATGACGCTAGTCTTTCTTCTCTTCACGATCGTAGTAATGTTTTCTCTGAAAGGAAACTATATAGTCAGGCTGCCGCTGGACGTGATCCGCATTGCCATGCCGCTTCTGGTCTATTTCATTGTCATGTTTCTCGTATCCTTTTATTTAGGCAGAAAAATAGGTGCTGATTATGCAAAGACAGCTACGCTTTCATTTACAGCCGCAAGCAATAATTTCGAGCTTGCAATAGCGGTTGCGGTTGCGGTCTTCGGAATCAATTCGGGTGCAGCCTTTGCGGCTGTCATAGGCCCTCTTGTCGAAGTTCCAGCTTTGATCGGGCTCGTAAATGTGGCCCTGTATTTCCAGAGGAAGTACTTCACTGAGCAATATTGTAAAGTTGAGAATACCCGCCCCCATTAATAATTATTGCAACATAATGGTGCACCACATTTTGCAAAATATTTCCATTTGGCCTTCGATTTCGAGTATTATTGTATCAGGCAGGCAGATTTGAGATGAGCGTATTCCCGGTCGCAAATACCAAGGATCAGGCGCTGAAAGCTATGATGGTTGAACTCGGCATCAGGGAAGCCGATATCGAGGAGTCTTTTGTGCGGTCGGGAGGGCACGGGGGACAGAATGTCAACAAGACATCTACCTGTGTCTATCTAAAGCATATTCCCACCGGTATTGAAGTGAAATGCCAAAAAGAACGCTCTCAGGCGCTGAATCGTTATCATGCTAGGGTGCTGCTTGTGAAAAAGATCGAGCGGATGATCAAGGGGCATCAAAGCGAAGAGATCCAGAGGATCGAGAAGCTGCGGAGGCAGAAAAGAAAGCGCTCAAAACGGGCTAAGGAAAAGATGCTTGCCGATAAAGCAGTCACTGGAGAAAAGAAACGATTGAGAGCTGCAGTTGAGCAGGATGACTATTGATGGGAGGGCATGGTTTTATGCAGTTGTTATGCAAGGATTGCGGCAGCAAATTGCGGCTAGTAATAGGTTGAGCACGAGTGATATTGAGCTGCACGTCGTGCAGCAATATCTACAATCCTCTTGACTATAAAGACTCATTTGACGACGATACTTGGAAATTGATCCAACGGAGGAACTGCAGAGTTGGCAGTGCGTGTGAGCAGTAAATCCGCCCGCTGCACCAGTTATTCTAATGATGAAAAGACACAGCCGTGGCTAAAGTTGCTCTTAGATGCTTATGCAGTGATTGATGAGGGCGTTGCTCATGGAGTAGCAGAAGAAGAAAAGAAGCGGGGGATAAGGCTTGCGTGCACAAAAGGTTGCGGTAACTGTTGTGTAACTCATCGAGACATACCCGTTTATCCGTTAGAGCTTGTTGGAATTTACTGGTTTGTGATTGAAAAGATGAGCCAACCCCTCCGTAGCATCGTAAAAAAACAACTTCTTGAACATCGCAAGGGTGGGAGCTGCCCCTTTCTCGTTGATGCTGCCTGTTCAATACACCAGATGAGGCCCGCAGCATGCAGGCAATTTAACGTTTTCAATAAACCGTGCGAAACGGGCGAAGACCCGTTCTATACCAGAAGGGCTGACGTGCTCAAGCCCGGCGCCAAGCATATTGATAAAGCATTTTCAATCATGTTGCCCTTTTATGGTATTTCTGATAAGCGCGAGATCAAACAGGCATCGGCAATGAGGCTTATTAACTCTCTGGTGCGTCCACTTCAACTATGTCCGTGGCATGAACTGCCGGTTAGAATGGATGAATTCGACATATCAAAAAAGCAATAAGCCCAGTACCAAATAGAGTAATCCGGCCTGGTCATCTCTTGAGTCTTAGAGTCTAAGTTGGCTCTAAGATGTATGGCTGATTCAAAGAAATTCAGAAGTGCCGGACAGACTTAATTCTGAGGTTGGATTGGTGTTACATCGGCAGTCAATGTCAGCGTAATCTGGGCCCTCTCCGGGTCATTGCTGTAAACCCGCACGGATTTGGCGAGATGTCCTTTTGCATTATGAACATCGACCTTTACTGTTATGCGGCTCATCTCACCAGGTTTGATCCGGCTTGAACTAGCCAGAACAGCTGTACAGCCTCAGGGTGCCTCGATCTTCCTGATGATGAGGTCTTCATTCCCTTTATTGCAGACAATAAACACATGCTCCAAAACAGAATCTGCCGCAACTTTGCCGAAGTCATAACTGTCACTATCAAAAACTATCCGAGGCTGAGCTAATGCAACAGCAGGAATAAGCACGATAATGCTAAAACATATGATTCTGATTAGCATGCTATCCTCCCGTAGAGGTCGCTGCCCTTGTCGTCGATAAGAATAAAAGCCGGAAAGTCTTTAACCTCAATCCTCCAGACAGCCTCCATTCCGAGTTCCGGATAATCGATACATTCCACTTTTCTTATGTTTTCCTCAGCAAGCAGCGCAGCTGGCCCGCCAATTGAGCCCAGATAAAAACCACCGTATTTCTTGCAAGCCCCAGCAACCTGCCTGCTGCGGTTCCCCTTAGCTATCATTATCATCGAACCGCCCAAAGATTGAAGCAGGTCAACGTATGAATCCATTCGCCCGGCAGTTGTAGGCCCAAAAGAGCCCGATGGCTTGCCAGGCGGTGTTTTAGCAGGACCAGCATAATATACGGGGAAGTTCTTGAGATATTCTGGAATGCCTTCCCCTTTATCTATACGCTCCTTGAACTTGGCATGTGCAATATCACGAGCTACAATAAGAGTGCCGGTAAGCGACAGCTGGCTCCCGACTTCATACTTTGTAAGCTCGGCCAGCACCTCCTTCATTGGCCTGTTAAGATCGATCTTTATCCCATGATCGTGCATTGAGCGATATTTATCTGGAATAAAACGGCCCGGGTTGCGTTCAAGCTCTTCAAGCCAGATACCCGCCTTATCTATCCTTGCCTTTATATTGCGGTCCGCTGCGCATGAAACACCCATGCCGATCGGACATGAAGCTCCATGACGAGGCAAACGGATAACACGTACGTCAAGCGCAAAGTACTTCCCGCCGAATTGAGCGCCAAATCCAACCTTATGCGCAGCTGCCAGAAGCCTTTTTTCGAGTTCAATATCACGAAAAGCCCTGCCGTATTTACTTCCCTGTGCAGGCAGGTTGTCATAGTATTTTGCCGATGCAAGCTTAACAGTTTTTAGACAAGCCTCCGCTGACGTGCCGCCGACGACAAAAGCGATATGATACGGAGGGCATGCCGCTGTACCTAGCGATCTCATTTTATCTACTAGAAAGGCTTCGAGAGAACTTGGATTCAAGAGGGCTTTAGTTTCCTGATAAAGAGCTGTCTTGTTGGCCGACCCGCCGCCTTTAGCAATAAACAGAAAATCATACTCCATATCGTCTGTTGCATATATATCAATCTGCGGTGGAAAATTGTTGCCGGTATTAACCTCTTCATACATATTAAGCCCAGCCGTTTGTGAATACCGCAGATTTTCTTCCCTGTAGGTCTTGATTATACCTTCGGTTAGATATTCTTCATCATTGACGCCTGTCCAGACTCTCTGCCCTTTTTTTGCGACAACCGTAGCTGTTCCTGTATCCTGACACAGCGGCAGTATAAACCGCGAGGAGACTTCTGCATTGCGAAGCATGGCAATGGCTACTCCGCGGTCGTTTGCTGATGCCTCCTGATCCGTCAGTATCGCCGCCATCTGACAAAGATGGTCAGACCTCAGCAGGAAAGAGACATCGCGCATAGCTTGATTTGCAAGGAAAACAAGTCCGTCCGGTTTGATTTTCAGGATATCATTACCTTCGAACCTTGCAGTCGATACATATTCTGTGGTCAAGAGTCGGTATTTCGTGCTGTCAGGACCAACAGAATAAAGATTTTGGTAACAGGGCTTATCCGCTGGATGTTCTTTCATATGATTCAAGTTAATTATATGTCGCAAAAGGTCGCCAATACAAGTTCGTCTCAAAAAACATTGCCACATCGCCCAGACAAGATGACCATTACAATCAAAAAGGGAATTGTATAATGAAAAACCGTATGATATAGTTGTATAGAATGAACTTGTCACAATACCATATTTTAGTGGTAGATGATGACCCCAAAATGAGAACTCTCATGCGAGCGGTCCTTGAAACTCGCGGCTGGAGTTCAAAAGAAGCCTCCGACGGACTCCAGGCAATTGCGATGTGCGAAACAGAAAGGCCTTCGATTGTTTTGCTTGACATGCGGATGCCTAAACTCGATGGAATCACAACTCTGCGCGAGCTTAAGAAAATCGACAGTGACCTTCCGGTAATTATTATTACTGCCCACGCTGATTTACAGGATGCCGTTAATGCCATCAAGCTAGGAGCTTATGATTTCATTGTGAAACCACCTGACTTTGACAGGCTGGCAATCGTCATTGACAGGGCGTTGGAACAGAGCAAGCTTTCCAACGGTTTCAAAAAACTCGACGCAACAATAGATCATTCCCTGGAGAGCTTCCTGGGCAGCAGCAACGGCATGAAGAGAGTAGTAGAACAGATCAGGCAAGTAGCCGCTACGGACTTTTCGGTCATAATGCAGGGCGAAACAGGCACCGGCAAGACAACAGTTTCACGAATGATTCACAACATGAGCAGGCGTTCACTGGGACCTTTTGTATCTGTCGACGTTGGAAGCATGCCGGAAACGCTTATTGAAAGCGAGCTCTTCGGTCATGAAAAAGGAGCTTTCACCGGGGCAGATCATAAGAAGAAGGGGTTCTTCGAGGTAGCAGCGGGTGGGACACTGCTGATAGATGATCTGCAGAACATTCCGCTTCATGTGCAGAGCAAGCTTTTACGTGCGGTTGAGGACAAAAAGATTTATCCGATTGGAGCACTGGCTCCTGTAGGTATCGACGTCCGAATTATCGTCGCCACTAATGTAGATGCACGCAAGGCGATGCAGGAAAACAAGCTTAAATCTGACCTCTTCTATAGATTGTGCGAATTCATCATTGATATTCCGCCCCTGAGAGAGAGGTCCCACGACATACCATACCTGGGACGCAATTTTATGCTGGAAGTTTCTTCAGAGCTCAATAAACCGATGAGAGAAATATCTGCTCATGCTTTAGAACACCTCAAGAAATATGCGTGGCCTGGTAACGTGCGTGAGCTTAAAAATGTTATGCGTCGTGCTGTTCTTATTGCTGAAAACGATATCATCACTGATGCTCATCTTGAGTTTCTGATAGGCGGGGGCTATGGCAGCAAGATATACGCACCTCTGCTCCAACGTGACCTGCCCACTCTAAACCTCAAGGAACTTGAACAGATCGCCATAAAGAGGGCTCTTGAACTTGCTGCCGGAAATAAATCAGAAGCTGCCTCGCTTCTAAATATCGACTACTCTACTCTTCACAGAAAACTCAAACAAACGCAGTCTCATCAAAACTAGAACCTTCTTCTTTTCCATTACATATCCCGGAGAGTAATTATAAAGGGGGAAAGTACCCTTGCCTCCTGATTGCAATATTGCAAATTGCCTGTCCATTGCAAGATGCCATATTACAAACAAGGACTCCCTGAGTGATTCCCACATTATTTCAACGATATGGATTTAGGCATGTCTTTTGCTTACTCAAAATTGCTTAATCGATACGATGATGACGAAAATTATGAAGCATATACTGATTGTCGACCGAGACCCTGATGCGAGGCTTGCGATGTTAATAGCACTAAGGCATGCCGGCTATAAAGTGAGTTCAGCGAAAGATGAAACTGAAGCCTTATCCCAGCTCAATTTATCCAGAAGAAAAAAAGCGGCTTTTGATCTTGTGATTCTCGATATGGACATATCAGATCATGACAACAGAAAATTGGCTGAGGCTCTTAAACATGACAGCTCTAACACTCCCTCTCTTGTTGTATCAAACTTTTCCGACAAGGCCTTTTTTATAGATATGGTCAGCCATGGACACAGGGAGTTTGTTGATAATTTATGCCAGAAAGGGGAGGTTGCAATGCGCATTTGGGACGCTGGTGAAAGGCATGACAATAAGAGGCTATTACATGAAGAAAGATAGATTCATGCCGATTCATATTATCTTTTCGGTAGCTGTAATCTCCCTGCTATCTTTGATTGATTCAACATTATTCAGGGCAGCTTCTGTATGCGTCTTCAGCGCTGCGACTATGTTTTTCGGCTGCAAGTCGGCAAAGCAAAAGATAAAACAGCTGACAGAAAGGCATGCAGATAGTGAAAGAAACCGTGCAGCAGAGTACGAGCAAATGCTTGATCCGGTAAGGAAGATATTTAGTGAACGAAAAGACATAATGCCTGTGCTTATAAGCCAGCTGCGAGAAGTCAGCGAACAGACGGAAAAGGCTGCTTTAGATATCATGGAACGTTTTATGAGCATAGTCCAGAGGGCTCAAAACCAGTCGGAGCAGGCTGCTGAGGCGGTCAGAAACTTTGCAGGCGGCAGCGATGACGGCGGCACTGATCTTATCAGCATCAGCAAAGAGGCTTTAACGGGAGTAGTCGGCAACCTGGCAGAAACAGCAGCTTCAGAGAAGCAGACCCTGACGGACATAGAGTCTGTAATGATGGCAGCCAAGAATATCAATACAACGTTGAATGAGATTGAATACATAGCAGACCAGACCAACCTGTTGGCGCTCAACGCGGCCATAGAAGCTGCCAGAGCAGGAGAACATGGCAGAGGCTTTGCTGTCGTTGCCGATGAAGTACGGCGCCTTGCAGACCGCTCCAATGTAGCAGCTGAACAGGCAAGAAAGCACATTGCTGAAGTTGAATCTGAAATAAGGGCGATCTACAAGCGGACACAGGGATCGACGGCTGACAATGACGCCAGATGCTCAGTTTCGGGAGAAATAGTGGACAGCACGCTAATGAAGCTGGACAGCGTCATGACGCATGCAAAAGACAGGTTGGATGAGCTAATGAAAGAAACCGGGGCGCTGGCTAACGACATCAGCAATATAGTGGTGTCAATGCAGTTTCAGGATATTACAAGACAGCGCATAGAACATGTCATAGCCCCGCTCGACAAGTTTACCAATGAATATATAGAAATGATCGGTCATGCAGAAGACATGAAAACGAAAATTCATCAATGGAGCGGCAATGATGCATCACAATGGCTGGAAGGGATGTATACGATGGAATCTGAAAGAGAAACCATGCGGGGTGCTTTATCAAAAAGCAGCAACTAGAAGGGGTGCGATATGGGCAAGACGATACTGGTAGTTGATGACTCTGCATCTATGCGACAGCTTGTAACTTTTGCGCTCAAGAGCGCCGGCTACGATGTGATAGCAGCGGTGCACGGCAGGGACGGCGTAGAAAAGTTAAAGGCAAGCAAAGTGGACATGGTAGTAACAGATCTCAATATGCCTGAAATGGATGGCATTGAGCTGATCAAGAATGTCCGGGGCAATCCTTCTTCCAAATTCACTCCAATAGTCATGCTGACAACTGAATCTCAGGAAAACAAAAAGCAGGAAGGTAAACAGGCCGGAGCAAGCGGCTGGTTAGTGAAACCGTTTAAACCTGAAGAGTTGGTTGGTCTAATAAAAAAATTCATTCGCTAAGGAGAATAGTGTGGATTACCAGATCGAGCTGAAAGATGATATGGCTTTCATCCGTGTTACCGGAGAATTGACGATAAGTTACTCATCAGAATTGAAGCAGGCTCTACTAGAAGCCGTTGGCTCCAGCGACAGAATTGTGCTTGATATGGACGGTGCTGAGGCGGTTGACCTTCCGTGCATTGAGCTTCTATGCTCAGCTCACCGCACTTCTATTTCCGCCGGCAAAGCATTTGGAATAACTGGAAACTCCTTCAGCAAGCTACGGCCGATAATGATGGAAAGCGGGTTTGAGCGCCATCGCGGATGCGTACTCGATTCTAACAAAAGCTGTATCTGGGCCTATACGCCCGACGTTGCAGTCATGCAGCACTGATAAGGACATGGAGGAGAATGACGATGTCCGGGGATATGGATAACCACAAGGCGGCATATACAGAAGAGGCATACGAGCTCTTGGCTGAGCTGGAATCAGCCCTGCTGGAACTTGAAGAACAGCCCGATGATCAAGCCTCTATAGGCCGTGTGTTTCGCGCAATGCATACCATAAAGGGTTCTGGCTCCATGTTTGGTTTTGCGAAAATTGCAGCATTCACTCATGAGGTTGAGACTGTATTCGACAGAGTGCGGAATGGAGAAATCCATGTAACCAAGAAGCTAATCGATCTTACACTTGAGGCCCGAGACCACATCATGGCTATGCTGGATGAAAATGATACAATCGATCAGCAAAGCAATGACAGGCTAATCGCATCTTTCAGGGATTTCTTGCCCTCTAAATCACAACCTACTGCTGAAGATGCAGCAGAAGTTCCTGACCAGCCTTCAGGTGAAGATGTAACATACCGCATCCGTTTTGTTCCTCCCAGAGACATATACTCAAAAGGAATAAATCCCCTTATGCTTCTTGACGAAATCAGAGAGCTCGGCAAATGCAGGATAGTCGCACAGACAGATTCTGTTCCGCTGCTTGAAGGTTTTGATCCGGAGTCATGTTATCTTCGCTGGGATATAGTTCTTACTACGGACAAGGGCCTGGATGCAATCAAAGATATTTTCATCTTTATTGAAGACGATTCAGAAATCAAAATAGAAGTTATTTGCGGCGGCAGTGAACTTCATGAAGACAGCTGTCAGAGGAAGCTGGGAGAAATACTTATAGAGCGCGGTGATGTAAAGCGCGAGGATCTCCAGGAGCTGCTCAAGACTCAAAAGAGAATTGGTGAGATATTGGTAGACTCAGGCCTGGTTACGACTGACATGGTACAGGCGGCTCTCGCTGAACAAGAGCACATTAAAGATATTCAGGAAAAGAAGCTTAAGGAAGATACTGTTGCCAGTATACGCGTACCATCCATCAAGCTGGACAAGCTCGTCGACTTGGTAGGGGAGCTCGTGACAGTCCAGGCAAGGTTAAGTCAGTCCGTCGGCTGCAGCGGCAACAGCATATTGCTTTCAATAGCGGAAGAGGTTGAGCGGCTGACTGCTGAGCTCAGAGACAATACCATGAATATCCGCATGTTGCCAATCGGCACTACCTTCAGCAAATTCAAGCGTCTTGTGCGCGACCTGTCACGCAACCTTGGTAAAGATGTGGACCTGGTGACAGAAGGCGCTGACACAGAGCTGGACAAGAACGTAATAGAAAAACTGGCCGATCCGCTTGTGCACATGATACGCAACAGCATAGATCACGGCATTGAGCCGCCTGAGATAAGGGAGGCGCATGGCAAGTCGCGCAAGGGAATTGTTCACCTGTTAGCCGGACATGCAGGTGCAAATGTCATTATCCGGATAAGGGACGATGGCGCCGGGCTTGACCGAGAAGCGATCCGTCGAAAAGCTATCGAAAAAGAACTGATTGCTGCTGACGCTGAAATGACGGATAAAGAGATATTTGCTCTGATCATGGAGCCTGGGTTCTCGACAGCCAAGAGTATATCGAGTGTATCGGGAAGAGGCGTCGGGATGGATGTAGTCAAGCAGGCCATAAGTGCATTGCGCGGCACTATAGAAATAGACAGCGATACCGGCATAGGGACAACTCTGACCTTGAAGCTGCCTTTAACACTAGCCATTATTGATGGCCTGCTGGTAAGGATTGCAGATGATTTCTTCGTGCTCCCGCTCCATTTCGTAAGGGAATGCGTGGAATTCAGCGAAACAGAGGGACGTAGGGGCCGCAACGCTCAACTTATCAATGTCCGTGGCCAGCTTATCCCTTATATCAATTTGCGCAACAGGTTCGGCCTTGAGGGCACACTCCCTTCCCTTCAACAAGCAGTTATCACTGAAACAGACTCTCTTCGCATTGGATTTATTGTAGACAGTGTTATTGGACAGCATCAGACAGTCATAAAATCGCTCGGCACTATGTATAGAAATATTCAAGGGGTATCGGGTGCAACGATTCTCGGAGATGGTTCCGTTGCACTCATCATAGACGTAATCAAGATGATACTGTCAGAAGAAGCAATTGAAACCGCAGCCACATCATGCGGTCAGCAATTCTGCAGTATTTGAGAAATAAATAATGTTCCCATTTGCGGAAAGGAGTAAGCAATGTTAAAGAATTTGAAGATTGGGACCAGGATGAGCTGTGGGTTCGGCATAATACTTGTGCTGATGATCGCATTAATTGTTATCGGCATATTGGGTATGTCCAGCCTAGAACAGAACCTCGACCGTATAGTGAAGATCAACAACGTTAGAGCCTCGCTGGCAGGGGACATGAATGACAAAGTCAGGGAAGTTTCCATTGCCTTGCGTAATGCTTTGCTGGTCAAGGATTCGGCAACGCGGCAAGAGATGAACCGCCGCATAGCGGAACTTAGAACAAAATACAACGAGGCCTTTGGAAAAATGGAAGAAATGACTCCAAAAACCGATACCAAAGGGATTGAGCTTATCTCAAAGGTTAAGGCGGTGCAGGAAGCATCACGACCTGTAAACACAAAGGTGATAGAACTTTCATTAGCCAACAAGGATGCTGAAGCCGGTGATTTGCTGCAAAAAGAAGCAAGACCACTTGTCAGAAAATGGATAGAAGCTGTGGACGAGCTCAATAAATACCAGGATGAAAGAACCAAATTCAGGTACGATGAGGCTGTCTCGCAATACAGGGCATCCAGGATGGTTATGATCATAGTGGGCCTGCTGGCTTTTGTCACGGCATCTGTCACGGCAATCTTCCTGACCCGAAGCATTGTGACCCCAATAAACAAGGCTGTTACGGTTTCCAATGCTCTGGCTGCCGGAGATTTGTCGATGTCCATCGATATAAAGAGCAAAGATGAAACTGGTCAAATGCTGGCAGCCATGCAATTGATGGTTGAGAAGCTGCGCATGGTTGTATCAGATGTTCGCGGCGCAGCTGACAACGTAGCATCCGGAGCACAGCAGCTTAGTTCCAGCGCGACCCAGATGTCTCAGGGAGCGACAGAGCAGGCATCT
>DATHDG010000042.1:0-52647 GCA_035319125.1 Dissulfurispiraceae bacterium
AATGGTAGGCACGAGGGGTTTCGAACCCCTGACCTCTACCGTGTCAAGGTAGCGCTCTCCCACTGAGCTACGCGCCTATTCAGCAAACAACAGTTATACATTAAATACGAAACTCGTTTATTTTGTCAATAATTAGCAGTGCACTTCGGCAAATCCATGCTATTCACTTGACTATTGCTTGTCTGATATAAATGCATATTATGCAAGGACTTTCATCTGAGCTTGAATTAAATATTTTTCCGCACTATGGGCCCCATGCATTCTCAACTATGATAACTGGCTGGTCAAAACGAATCTGTTTTCTATATTGAATTTCTTGATTACCTGACAATACATGGATAGAATGAGTTGAAAGGCGTCGTTCGCATGCTAACTAAAGCAAGAGGGAGCCTTATTTATGATAAAGATACTTATCGCTGACGATCACACGATTGTCCGGGAAGGGTTAAAGCAAATACTGATGGATACGAACGATATGGTGGTTGCAGCTGAAGCAACCAATGGCCAGGAGGTGCTGGACAAGGTATGGAAAGATGAATTCGACGTGATCGTTCTGGATATTGCCATGCCTGGAAGAAGCGGTCTGGATATATTGAAAGAATTGAAAGGCTTTAAACCCAAGCTGCCGATACTTGTCCTGAGTATGTATCCGGAGGACCAGTATGCATTACGCGTGCTGAGAGCTGGCGCAGACGGTTATTTGACAAAAGAGAGCGCTCCAAATGACTTGATAACTGCAATCCGAAAAGTCTATGAGGGGAAAAAATATATTAGTTCTTATCTTGCTGAAAAGCTTGCATTCGGGTTGGAAGCCGATGCTGTCAAGCCCCCTCATGAATTGCTTTCAGACAGAGAATATCAGGTAATGTGCTGCATTGCATCTGGTAAAACCGTTAAGGAAATTGCTGAGGAACTGTCATTAAGCGTAAAAACTATCAGCACCTACCGTTCCAGAATACTTGAAAAAATGGGGATGAAGAATAATGCAGAGCTGACGCATTATTCAATACAGAATCATCTTGTAGATTAATTATGTAGGACAATTTCGTACAAGAAAATAAGCCTTGCGACGACATGAAAATTGGATTTTGTCTGATGTCAATCGTTGCTTTGAAAAGCTTAACATGAATAGTAGGCATGTGTATTATGGCTTATCCTAAATTACTTTATTAATGGAAGAGGAGGGACACCATGGAAAAGAAGAAGCCTGCAACTGAGCTTATAAGACGTGAAAGCCCCAGGGTGATGTCTCCTTTCAGTGATATGGAGCGAATGATGGAGGATTTAATAAGGAGACCTTTTTCGATGTTCCCTGCTGCATGGCCGAGAATGGGATTTTCGGAGGAAGACTTATCTCCTGCAGTGGATATTTTTGAGCAGGAAGATTCAGTTATTGTGAAGGCTGAATTACCAGGTTTGAAGAAAGAAGATATAAGCGTTGAGCTTAACGAAGGTGTCTTAAGAATAGCCGGAGAGAAGAAACGGGAAGAGATGATTGAAAAGAAAGACTATTACAGAATGGAACGTTCTATGGGCTCATTTGAACGTCGTATCAGTCTTCCATCTGGGATAGAGACGGATAAAACGAAAGCGTCGTTCAAGGATGGAGTTCTTGAGATTCAAATCCCCAAGAGTGAAGAAGCAAAAAGAAGGGAAAGAAAGATAAAGATAGAATGATTAGCATCAACTTTGACTAGCCCGGTCTGGTTTGTTAAAAGCCCCCTCCGAGCACGTCGGTCCCCCCCTTGCAATGCCGACGTGCTTTTTTTATTCGGAAATTGCACTATTGCCTAGCCTTGACGGTCTTTATCTTGCAACGTATACTTAATTAAACTAATGTCCATAATTCAAAAGAAAGCGAAAAAAATCAGAGAACAAAAGCCCGGATTACCGGACATGTTTCGTGAACCATCGTGGATGATGGTTTTTTTCTTCGCAGTTATTTTAGTTGTCGTATATTTAAGCGGCAATCTGTTATCTACTAAGAAAATTGTTAGATATGACTTATCTTATTCTGAATTTATTCAGCAACTGGATTCAGGCAATGTGAAATCGGTATTGATTGAAAAACTGCTCGTTCAGGGAGAGTTGAAGAAGGACATATCGATACCTGCTGCGAATGATAAAGAAACAGCAAAAGTTCGAATCTTTCAAACGTACCTGCCGGCTTTCCAGGGAGAGGGAATTCTGCAAAAATTGCGAGATCAAAATGTTGCTGTAACAATCCGGCCGGAAGAAAAGCCATCGTTGTTCGAGCAGTTTCTGCTTGCTGTTCTGCCCTGGGCTTTGATAATCGGGGTCTGGATTTACGTTATGAAGCGGTCTCAAAAGCTGCAGGGCGGACCAGGCGGACTATTTACATTCGGAGAAAGCAAGGCAAGACTGTATGACTCGTCAAAACCGAACATTACCTTTAAAGATGTCGCCGGCATGGACAACGTCAAGACGGAACTAAGGGAGACTATAGATTTTCTCAAAGACCCCTCAAAATTTCGAAGACTGGGAGCAAAGGTGCCTAAAGGCGTACTTCTCATAGGTCCTCCTGGCACAGGCAAGACACTTCTTGCGCGCGCCACAGCTGGAGAGGCAGGGGTTCCTTTTTTTAGCATCAGCGCTTCTGAGTTCATCGAGATGTTTGTCGGGGTTGGCGCATCGCGCGTGAGAGACATGTTCAAGAAGGCCAGGGCTGCACAGCCCAGCATTATATTTATTGATGAGATAGATGCGGTAGGCCGTACTCGCGGTGCAGGACTCGGTGGAGGCCATGACGAAAGAGAGCAGACATTGAACCAGCTTCTGAGCGAGATGGATGGTTTCGACCCCCATGAGGAAGTGATCGTAATAGCTGCCACTAACAGACCGGACGTCCTTGATCCAGCGCTTTTACGGCCGGGTCGTTTTGACCGCAGCATAGTTATTGACCGCCCTGGATTAAAGGAAAGAAAGATGATATTACAGGTACATGTTAGGAATAAGATACTTTCGGAAGACGTTGATCTAGAAACAATCGCAAGGGGAACTCCAGGGCTGACCGGCGCCGATCTTGAAAACATTGCCAATGAAGCGGCGCTTATCGCTGTAAGAAAGAATAAGCAGCACGTGGATATGAGCGATTTCGAAGAAGCCAGAGATATTATTCTTATGGGATCAGTAAGGGAAGAGCCTATGAGTGAACTTGAAAGAAAGATAACAGCCTATCATGAAGCAGGTCACGCGCTTGTGGCTTACTCGCTGCCATACACGGATCCGATCCATAAAATAAGTATAATCCCGAGAGGAATGGCAATGGGTGTTACACAGCTTATTCCTGCTGAAGACAGGCATTATTATCCAAGAAATTATCTTATGAACCGATTGAGTGTCGCTCTTGGCGGCAGGGGTGCAGAGCGCATTATATTTAATGATATTAGCAGCGGGGCCCAAAACGATCTTAAGGAAGCATCATTACTGGCTGAGAAGATGGTCGCACAATGGGGCATGAGCGACAAGGTTGGTCCATTGAACTTGGGACGTGGAGAGGAGCATCCTTTTTTGGGCCGGGAGCTTGCTCAGCCGAAGCGTTACAGCGAAGACATGGCATGGCTAATTGATCAGGAAATACAAAAACTTATGTTGGAAGCTGAGTCTGTAGCCGTTGAAATCCTGCAGAACAATAAAAACACGTTGATTGAGCTGGCAGAAAATCTTCTGGTCGAGGAAGTTCTTGATAAGGCTGCAGTAGAAAAAATCATTGAGAAATCAAAGCGATTATCTTAAAGTCTGATCCAGTAAACACGTCCTAAAATGTGTTCTAAATCCTTGATAAATGCCTATTTTCATGGTACAATGCAGACAGTGAGGACAGTACTGACTTTAATAATGTTTCTTTTGCTGGCTGTTGACGTTGATGCTGATATGTATCAGAACATTGCTAAAGACGGCAGCATGCTTTTCAGCAATCTTCCGTCGTCAGGGGCCAAGGTGATTGTTAGGGAGAAGCGAGCGAGTCACAAGGGCGCCATAAGAACGACAAAAAACAGAAATGTCTGTTCGGGCAATTATAATGACATAGCTGAGGCAAAGGCAAAAAAGCATAATGTTGATCCGAAACTTGTAAAAGCCGTTATTAAAGCTGAATCGAACTGGAATCCCAGTGCAGTGTCGAACAAGGGGGCTGTCGGGATGATGCAGCTTATGCCTAAGACAGCTAATGATATGGGCGTCTGCAATCCACTTGATGCCGAAGAGAATATAGAGGGAGGCACAAAGTATCTTAGATACCTGCTTGACAAGTTTAATGGCAATATGGCATTGGCCCTTGCTGCCTATAACGCAGGGCCTGCCAGGGTTGAGAAGACGGGTGGCGTGCCGTCAATACCGGAAACCATGGATTATGTCAAACGCGTGATGAGCGATTATTCAGGCGGTAACTATGTTTATGCTGGGAGAATAACCAGGATTAGGACACTTGTTCTTAAGGATGGGTCCATGCTGTATACTAATGCCTTTAATTCCAGCCGCTCTTATTCCACTAATTAAGGATTAACAAGGGCTAGAGATGCATAATGAACACTCTCTCCTCAGGGAAGAGATAGCCGCGCTCAAGAAACAGCGCAATGCCATAATACTGGCACACAATTATCAGCGGGATGAGGTCCAGGCAGTTGCCGACCATACTGGAGATTCACTTGAGTTGTCCAGGACTGCTGCATCAATAGATTGTGAGGTCATTGTCTTCTGCGGCGTCCATTTTATGGCCGAGAGTGCAGCCATTCTTTCGCCTGGCAAGACTGTGCTTTTGCCTGAGTCTGATGCGACATGTCCAATGGCAGACATGGTTGAAGTTTCAGTATCCCGGAAAGTCTGGAAAAACTTTCCCGGATACTCGGAACAGCCGATGTTTATCTTCCCGCACGATTTTTCTCTCAGGGACATGAAACGGCAATACCATGGGGTACCAGTGGTGGCCTATGTAAATACTACAGCCGAAGTTAAGGCTGAGAGCGATATATGCTGCACGTCTGCCAATGTGGTAAAAGTGATAGAGTCATTGCCTGACGACAAGGTCATATGCATTCCAGACAGGAACCTGTCGATGTGGGCCCAAAAAAATACAAATAAACAGGTTATAGCATGGGACGGTTTTTGCCATGTCCATGACCGTGTGACAAAAAATGATGTTCTTGATGCAAGAAAGAAGCATCCCTCTGCGCTGCTTATGGCCCATCCGGAGTGTAGACTTGAAGTGTTGGAACTGGCTGACTATGTGACAAGCACCTCCGGGATGCTTAGATACGTCCATTCATCGAAATCGAAAGAGTTTATTGTCGGCACAGAGCTTGGTCTTATGTATAGACTGAGACAGGATAATCCCGAAAAGCAATTTTATCCTCTCAGGGATGATATGATCTGTTCAAATATGAAGAAAACAACTCTCAAGAGTATCATCAATGCCCTTAAGCATAATGAGAAGATCATTAGGGTGCATGAAGAGATACGGATACGTGCTAAGAATGCGCTGGACCGTATGCTGGACATAAAATGAACGATGTCTAATATGGCGGTTGATGTCTTCCGAAAATCCTCTGAGAAATCTCATCATTGAGCTGATAAGAAGAGAAGGTCCCATATCCTTCAAGGATTTTATGGAGACAGCTCTTTATACTCCTGGATTAGGTTATTACGCAAAAGATTCAACTTCGATTGGCCGGAATGCTGATTTTTATACGAGCCCGCATTTGCATCCAATATTTGGAGCAATGATCGGCAAACAGCTGGAAGAAATGTGGCATCTTTTGGGGAGTCCAAAGCAATTTCATGCTGTTGAGATTGGTGCCGGCATGGGTTTTCTGGCATACGATATACTTGAATATCTCGATAACACAGATTTTTTCAGCTCGCTCACATATACAATCGTAGAACGAAATCAAGCCGTTGCGAAGAAACAGACCTCATTGCTTGAAAAGTACGACCATAAAGTCCGCTTTGAGAGCAGTATTTCAGATCTTGCTCCTGTAACAGGCTGCTTTCTTTCAAATGAACTGTTAGATGCTTTCCCGATACATCTTGTTGAAATGAACGGAGGATTGTGCGAAATATTCGTTTCTATCGGAGAGCAGGGAGCTTTCACTGAAATTATGAGGCCATGCAATAGTGAGATTATCAGCTATTTTAAGGAATTTTCTGTTGACCTCCAGTCGATCATGAACGATGGATATAGGACCGAAGTGAACCTTGATATCAGAAAATGGCTTTACAAAATAGCGCTGAAGTTATCAGAAGGGTTTGTGCTCACCATTGATTACGGCTATCCTGCTGACGACTACTATAGCGTTGAGCGGAATACAGGAACAATGTTGTGCTATCACAAGCATAGCGTTAATGATAATCCGTATATAAATATCGGCGAGCAGGATATAACGGCGCATGTCAACTTTTCTGCACTTAAGAAATGGGGTGAGGAGGTCGGCCTGAGTCCCGTTGGATTTTCTCCACAGGGACCATATCTGATCTCTTTAGGCATTGATGAAATACTTACTGACAGGCCGGAATTAATTGGAGATGTAACCGATACTGCAAAGATCAAAAGGCTTATTCTTCCGGAGGGCATGGGAGAATCTCATAAAGTTATGGTGCAGTATAAGGGTGATAAAGAGATTAGGATGCGCGGCTTTATGTTGCGATCCAGATTGAGAAATTTGTAGAAAACGGGTCTATATTACTAAGCCTGCCTTGTATATTTTTTCAGTTGATCCATGCTTTTAATAACACGTTCAGGGGTGTGAGCCTCGATAGTATGAATACAGTTCTTATTGCCAAGAAGAGAGAAAAGCTTATTAAAATCGAATGTCCCCTCTCCGATAGGATAATGCTGGTCTCCACTGCGGTTGTTGTCATGAAGGTGAAGTTCAATAATATAAGTACCGATCTGCTCCATCCATTCAGCAATAGGCACAATTGAAAAAAGATTGCAGTGTCCTGTATCAAAGCAGATGCCGAAATTATCAGAAGACATCTTTTCCATAAGCATCCTTAGATTTGTTGGTTCGTCCTCAAATATATTTTCGATAGCTACTTTGCATCCCAGGGATTGGGCTCTGCGATTAAGCGGATACCATGTTTCGAGACTTTTGGCAAGCCACAGGTCGGTGCTCAGGTTGTATTTCCATTTCTCGTAACCGGAATGGAATACAATTGCGAGCGGATTCATAATCTCTGCGATATCCAGTACTTGGTTGAATCTGGAGATAGTGGCCTGACGCACCTGCCTATCGACGGCAGCCGGTGAAAGGTCCATAAACGGTGCGTGAAAGGAGAGTGAGGGCATATAGTCAAGCAAACCCATAACGCTTTTCAATTGATCATTTCCTAATATATCGAGAGAGTCGGAACTGAAATAGATCTCCAGATTCAATCTGTTTTGTCTTATCAAATCGATGTAGTGCTCTATCTTTTCGAAAGGCACATGCACGTGGGGTGAGGTCATCTATTTTACTGCAGCTTCTTCTTTCTTGGGTTTGGACTCAGCCTTTGTCTTGTCTTCCTGTTTTGATACCTCGGTCTTGCCCTCGGACTTATCGGGGGACTTATCACTATTGCTCGTTGACTTTCCGGAAGCATAATCCGTTGCATACCATCCAGTGCCTTTCAGTACAAAAGAGGTATGAGAGATCATTTTTTGTAACAGGCTGCCGCAGTCCGGACATGAGGACAATGGAGCATCACTGAATTTCTGCATGATCTCATGAGTCTTGCCACAGTTTGTGCATCTATATTCATATATCGGCATATACGTTGTTCCTCCAAGCGATCTATAGTCCTATAATAATAAACGGTTGCCACTCCGGTCAATAAAGCTGTTATTATCATTGACATAATTGATATTATTCTGTTTAAATATTTATCTAATTCATTCGGGGGTGCAATGGGATGTATGCAATCATAGAGACTGGCGGAGAACAAATCAGGGTAACTGCCGGAGATGTTATATCGGTCGAGAAAATTGCAGGAGAAGACGGTTCGGAGATTACACTTGAAAAGGTGCTTATGATTGAAAAAGACGGCAAGGCAGTCTTTGGAAGGCCCTATTTGCAAGGCGCAAAGGTTAAAGCGGATATAATGCGCACGACCAAAGACGAGAAGGTCCTTGTACTGAAACATCAGCCAAAGAAAGCTACAAAGAAGATCAGAGGGCACCGCCAGTACTCTACAACTTTGAAAGTCAAAGAGATCATCGGAGGATAGAATGGCACACAAGAAAGGCGTTGGCAGCACGCGAAATGGACGCGATAGTGAATCACAAAGACTCGGAGTGAAGAGATTCGGTGGCCAGCTTGTTAGAGCCGGCAATATATTGGTAAGGCAGCGCGGTACGAAATTTCATCCCGGCAATAATGTTGGAAAGGGATCAGACGACACGCTTTTCGCGCTCATCGATGGAGTGGTCAAGTTTGAGAGAAAAGACAGGGATAGGACGAAGGTCAGCGTTTATGCATCAGTCTCTACGGTAGCGAACGCATAGTTAATAAGCTCTTAAGGAGAAAAGGAAGGCGGTCTGATAAAGCAGGCTGCCTTTTTTGTTTATGCAATTTGTTGATTATGTAAATATTTACATTAGGGCAGGCGATGGCGGACGGGGTTGCGTGAGCTTTCGTCGGGAAAAGTACGTGCCTAAGGGTGGCCCGAATGGTGGTGATGGCGGCAGAGGTGGACATATAATCATTCGAGCTTCGAGTGGACTGAATACTCTTCTTGATCAGCGATATAAGAAAGAATATAAAGCACAGAATGGCGAGCATGGAAAAGGCAGTAACAAACATGGAAAGAATGGCGAAGACCTGGTTATTTTCGTACCAGTGGGTACACTTATAACAGATTCTGAAAACGATGAGATTGTTGCAGACCTGGATTCCGACGGCGCAGAAATACTGGCTGCCAAAGGGGGCAGGGGTGGTCTTGGTAATGCACACTTTGCAACGCCTACGCGCCAAGTGCCGCGATTCGCACAGCCGGGAGAAGAGGGCGAGGAAAAACGGTTTGTGCTCGAATTAAAACTTTTGGCTGATGTAGGTTTAATCGGCCTTCCTAACGCAGGCAAATCAACCTTGATTTCAGCCATATCGTCTGCAAAACCGAAAATTGCTGATTATCCTTTCACAACGCTTGTGCCCAATCTTGGAGTTGTTAAGTATCGGGATCATACTAGTTTCGTGGTGGCTGATATACCCGGCCTTATCGAAGGCGCACACGAGGGTGCTGGTCTTGGGTTCCAGTTCTTGCGTCATGTGGAGAGGACATCAATGCTTCTTCACTTGGTTGACGTTTCTGATTCGGCATCTGCAGATCCCATTGCAGATTTTGAAAAGATAAACCGGGAATTAGTATTATACAGTCGAGAGCTGACAAATAAGCCGATGACTGTAGTCGGGACAAAGACTGATCAGGCCTTTGACGGGACCAGGCTTTTGAAGCTTACGGAGTATTGCCGTACGAAGGACATAGACTTTTTCGGCATATCAGCTGTTACGGGTGAGGGCTTGGAGCATTTGCTTATTCATATAGTTCGGAAGATTGAAGAAATGCGGGCATGCAAAGAATAGTAGTTAAAATAGGCAGCAACATACTGACTCATTCCAATGGTCGGCTTAACCATAAGAGGATTCATTCGATAGCCCATGATGTTTCACTGGCGAGTGAAGCTGGTTACGAAGTCGTACTGGTTTCATCCGGTGCTATTGCCGCCGGCATGGAAAAGATGGGTTTGACCGAAAAACCGACAGAAATTGTGCTGAAACAGGCAGCTGCGGCAGCAGGCCAGTCATCACTCATGAGGATTTACGAGCGCAGTTTCGGCAGGCATAACAAGAAGGTGGCCCAGATCCTGCTTACGCGCAATGTCGTATCATTCAGACCTACTTATCTTAACTCCCGAAATACCTTAAATACATTGCTTTCATACGGACTTATTCCGATAGTGAACGAAAATGATACCGTTGCAACTGATGAAATTAAATTTGGAGATAATGATCATCTGGCAGCTATTGTCGCCGGCCTTATCGATGCAGACCGGCTAATCATTCTGTCTGATGTCGATGGATTGTACTCAGCAGATCCCAAGAAAGATGACAAGGCTCGTATAATCCCGTTTGTGCGTGAGATTACGCCTGCGCTTGAAGCCAGGGCAGGAGGCGCTGGAAGCCGTGTCGGCACCGGTGGTATGTATTCGAAACTATTGGCAGCTAAGAAGGCTACATCTTTCGGCATAGGCGTCAATATAATCAGCGGGAAGAGAAAAGGTCTACTGATTTCGCTCCTTGGCGGAACACATCACGGTACGGAATTTATATCTAAAAAGAGGGATATGACTTCAAGAAAAGCGTGGATTGCTTACGCGATGAGCCCCAGGGGGAAACTTGTACTTGATGATGGTGCTGTTCATGCATTGATGAACGGCGGAAAAAGTTTGCTGCCTTCGGGGATAATAAGCATAGAAGGAAATTTCGGTCATAATGAGGCCGTAGTGTGCCTGGATCAGAACGGCAATAGGATCGCAAAAGGCATTGTGAATTATTCCTCGTTAGAGCTGGATATGATCAAAGGCAAGAAGACTTCAGAGATTCAGAATATTCTTGGAGTCAAACATGATGATGAGATCATCCACCGCGATAACATGGTGATTCTACAAAAATAATTTGCAAGTTAAGTCAGCTTTGAAAAATCTGCAATTCTTAATCCAAGCGCCTGCACTGACTTAAGCAATGCAAGGCGGTTCTGCTTGATCTCTTCGTTCTTGTCCATAATAAGCACTTTGTCGAAGAAATTATTGACAACATCCTTAAGAGTAATCAGAACATCGACAGCTTCCAAGTACTTCTCGTCTTTGATGCAGTCTGCAATTAATGGTGTGGCTCGCTCCACTGCATTGTGAAGTGATTTTTCTTCGTCTAAAGCCAACAGCGATTTATTAATCTCAGATGCAGCAGCCTTAGGCGCTATGTTATTTATTCGCTTCATCATTAATAAAAAGCCTTCATAATCGCTGTAAGACTTAAGGCGCATCAATGCATCCATCTTTTCTTTAACCATGAATAATGGCTCGGACCCTATAAAAGGTGTAATGGACGCTATGACGTCTGCCGAATAACCGGCAGGTTGAAAGATGGGATCAAAACGCTGCTCGAAAAAGCGTATTATGCTGCCGATGATATTATCTTTTTCCATTACATCATATGGCTTGAGCACTTCAGGCAGCAGATCAGCTAATGAAATATTAAAATGCTTATCAATTAAAATAAGCAGCGCCCCGATGGTTTGCCTTCTCAATGCAAACGGATCTTCTGTCCCAGATGGTGCCATTCCGATCATGAAAAAAGAAGCTATATTATCAAGTTTGTCGGCTAGGCTCACGATGGCACCGGTTATACTTTCCGGCAGCGAATCGCCGGAAAATCTGGGTAAATATTGCTCTTTGATTGCTACTGATACTTCTCTCCGCCGTCCTTCGTTCAGGGCATAATAATGTCCCATTATCCCCTGAAGCTCCGGGAATTCGCGTACTACACCGGAGATAAGATCAGCTTTTGACAGCAGTGCCGCAGTCCGAGCATCTTCTTTTCTGTCAGGACAGCACTTACTTGCGATGAATGCCGCCAGCGCTGATGCTCTGATGCACTTTTCATGAATGCTTCCCAAACGATCATGGAACACTACATTTTTGAGCCCTTCCAGCCGGGATACAAGAGGCACTTTCTTGTCCTCTTCAAAGTAAAAGCGTGCATCCTCGAAGCGCGCCTTTATAACCTTCTCGGCACCTTTTCTTACAGTATCAGTATTATCAAGGCGAGTATTGCTCACAACGATAAAATTATTGACCAGACTTCCCCTGCCGTCTTCCAGAGCGAAATATTTCTGATGGTCCTTCATGACTGTTACAAGGAGTTCTTTTGGCAGACTTAAATATTCAGACGGAAATGCGCCAAGCATGGGAACCGGATACTCTATCAGATACATTACATGGTTCATCAGTTCTTCATCTTCAACCATAATGCCATTGACCGATGCTGCCAGTTTGGTGGTACCGTCAGAAATCATCTTTCTTCGTTCCATCGGATCCAGGATGACAAAATTATTCCTTAGCAGGTTTATATATGTTTTTGCATCTTTGATCTCGAAGGCTGCAGGTGACAAAAAGCGGTGTCCCCTTGTGGTATTACCACTAGTCAATCCCTCAAACTCAAATTGCACTTTCTGATTGTCATAAATGGATAAGATCCAATGGACAGGCCTGACAAAGCGGAAATCACCAGAGCCCCAGCGCATTGCTTTTGGAAAATGAAGAGATGTTAGTAGTTTCGGCAGCAGGTCTGGCAGCACTTCCGCGGTTGAGGCTGAAGACTCTTTAACAGAAGCGAAGACATAGCGGCCTTTCCCTTTTTCCTTAACCGCAATATCTCCGATATCGATTCCGTTATTTCTTGCGAATGCTTCAGCCGCTTTAGTCGGCTTACCATCTTTGTCAAAAGCAACGTTCTCAGGAGGTCCCCATACATCCTTTTGTGATGCTGTCTGAGTGCGTTGCAGTTCAACTATCATGGAAAGCCTGCGTGGCGTAGCAAGGGCTCTGAGATCATGTGTCAAGATACGATACTCGCTGAAAAGCTTTTCTGCACTCTCCTGTATTTTGACTATTGCCTCTGATAGAAAGCGCGCCGGTATTTCTTCAGTACCTATTTCGAAAATTAGTAGCGCCGCGGAATTTATTGTCTTAGGTGCATGATTATTGATGGTCATTATTCCTCTTTAAAAGCGGAAAATTCATCGATTCACGCTGCTGCAGGAAAGCTTCTGCACACGCTTTGGCAAGCGCTCTCACTCTCGCTATGTAACCTGTGCGTTCAGTTACCGAAATAACGCCTCTTGCATCTAGAAGATTGAAGGTGTGGGAACACTTAAGGCAATATTCATATGCCGGCATAACAAGACCGATGTCATGCATCCTTTTCGATTCGCTTTCATACGATTCAAACTGGGGGACAAGTAAATCAGTATTTGCATGGTCGAAGTTGAATTTTGAAAACTCAACTTCGTCTTGTTTATGGATCTCTCCGTATTTGATCCCCTTGCACCATTCGATATCGAATATATTGTCGATGTCCTGAAGGTACATGGCGATTCTTTCAAGGCCATATGTTATTTCCAGCGATACAGGCTTAAGGTCAATTCCTCCCACTTGCTGAAAATATGTAAATTGGGTGATTTCCATTCCGTCAAGCCAGACTTCCCACCCTAATCCCCATGCACCCAGGGTAGGAGATTCCCAGTCATCTTCTACAAAACGTATATCATGCCTTAAAGCTTCAATTCCCAGCATCGCAAGACTTTCGAGATAAAAGTCCTGGCTTTCCATTGGCGAGGGCTTCAGAATGACCTGATACTGATAATAATGCTGCAGCCGGTTGGGATTCTGGCCATACCTGCCATCTGTTGGCCTTCGGCATGGCTCGACATAAGCTGTTTTCCATGGCTCAGGTCCAAGAACCCTAAAAAAAGTCGCAGGATGAAAAGTTCCGGCACCGACTTCAAGATCATAGGGCTGCAGTATCAGGCAGCCCTTACGGGTCCAGTATTCGTTCAATCGAGCTATCAGATCTTGAAAGTACATGAAATTAAATAATAAATTATCCTTTATGAAGCGCCTATATTATATGAATAAAGGACTCTTTGTCAAACGTGCAAAATTGCTCTGTTAGACAGTTATCGGATGAAATGACTTCTTTCATTAATCAAGCTGGTGAGAGTATACTTAACAGTAATTAAAGTGAATAGTTTAAAATCTTGGGATGATATCCCTTTACGGAGTCAATAATGCGGTTTGATGATTTTTCGTTGAGCAAAGAAACCATGAAGGCGCTCTCAAAAATCGGGTTTGAGGAGCCGACGCCGATTCAGGTTTCAGCAATTCCAATTATTTTGAGGGGCGGTGATGTTATAGGTCAGGCTCAGACGGGAACCGGCAAGACTGCTGCTTTCGGCATTCCGATTGTCGAAGCACTTCAGCGCAGCAAAAAGACATTTGCGCTTGTACTTGAACCTACCCGCGAACTTGCAGTTCAGGTGTCTGAGGAAATAAGCAATATTGGCAGATATAAAAAAGTGCAGGTCCTTCCGGTCTATGGGGGCAAATCAATAGAAAATCAGATCAAAGCATTCAAGCGGGGAGTAGATATCGTAGTTGGCACTCCCGGGCGAATTCTCGATCACATCAGGCGCAAGACATTTTCATTGTCTGAGTTAAGAATTGTTGTTCTCGATGAGGCAGATGAAATGCTTGATATGGGCTTTATCGAGGATATTGAAACAATTTTGACCCAGACTCCTCCTGAACGACAGACCTTGCTCTTTTCAGCGACCATGCCGGAGCCCATTTTATCCATAGCAAAGAAGTATATGAAGAAGCCTGAAAAGATACGTGTAAACCCGGGCAGCATGGTTGTTCCGAAGATAAAGCAGGTTTTTTATGAAGTGAGAAACGAAGATAAAATTAATGCCTTGGCACGACTGCTGGATGTTGAAGACCCGACGCTCGCTATTGTGTTTTGCCATACAAAGAGAGACGTTGATGAAGTCAATCAGAAACTACAGCATATGGGATATAACACTGATGCTTTGCACGGGGATTATTCTCAGGCGCGGCGTGAAGAGGTCATGAACAAATTCAGAAAGGGCCAGGTGGAAATACTGATTGCGACGGATGTTGCTGCCAGGGGACTTGATATCCAAAACGTATCTCATGTATTTAATTTCAGCATTCCTCAGAACCCTGACAACTATATTCACAGGATAGGCAGAACGGGCAGGGCAGGAAAATCAGGTATCGCAATAACTTTTGTGACACCAAGGGAATATACATTTTTGCGCCAGATTGAGAAAAAGGCACAGACTGTAATAGGAAAGAAGAAACTGCCGTCGCACAAAGACGCTCTTGAGGCACTTAAGAAGAATATTGAAATGTCTCTGAAAGCAATTATTAATGAGAAACAGCATCTGATTTATGCTGATGTAGTAAATCAACTCACTGAACTCTCTAGCCCGAATGATCTCGCTGCTGCTGCCCTTTTTGCGGCTTATGGAGAGTTACCCGGAGAAATGCCCTCGGTGGACCGTCCTGAAGGGAGCGGACGTAGAGTCAGACTTTTTATGACTGTTGGACGCAAAGATAAGATAAATGTAGCTGACATAGTCCAGTCGATAGCATCCGAAGCAAGGATACCACAAAGGAAGATCGCGAACGTGCGAGTAATGGACAAATTTACATTTGTTGATGTTCCTGAGGAATTTGCGGACTGTATAATAGGATCACTGAATGACATGGTTTTGAAGGGCAGGAAGATCAGGGTTGCGGAAGCTCGGAAGTGACATGCATAGATAATTTTTCTTGCAGCAGGCGTAGACGGATTCCGTTGCCAAAGAATACTTTCATTTAAAGAGTAAACGCCATGAGAATACTTCTTGTTGAAGACGAAAAAGGGGTTGCTAATTTTGTAAGAAAGGGACTTGAAGAGGAACATTATACTGTTGATCATGAAATTAATGGTCTCGACGCTCTTAGCTATATAACGACAAACCAATACGATCTGATCATTTTGGACATAATGCTCCCCGGACTGAACGGTATTGAGATATGCAAGAAGATCAGGTCTGATGGTATTCACACGCCGGTGATGATGCTTACTGCCCGAGAATCGATTGGTGATAAAGTGCTGGCTCTCGACAGCGGAGCTGATGACTATCTTACGAAGCCTTTTTCATTCGACGAATTCCTGGCAAGGGTGAGAGCGCTTCTGAGAAGGAAAAAAGACTCTCTTACTGAATTGTCATGGGGAGCGCTCCGTCTGGATATTGTTGCACATAAAACGTTTATTGAAGATAAGGAAATTGTACTGAGTCCTAAAGAGTATGCAATTCTTCAGTATCTATTGAGAAATAAAGGCCGGATCGTGTCCCGAACTCAAATCCTGGAAAACGTGTGGGGCTATGATCATAACCCGGCAACCAACGTTGTCGATGTCCATATTAAAACTTTGAGGGAAAAACTGGGTCATTCCCTTGAAGGCGATATTATCAGGAGCGTCAGAGGCGTAGGATATACAATCGACAGTGAAGGTGAATGAGCCCGCATAATTTATGAAGAAAATTTCATGAAAAATTTATCTTTAATTCATTTGTCTGCTGTATCCTTAATGTTGACGCAAAATATATTGCTGCCACGGGGCCCGGCTCTAAATGATCAAACCGACTCAGCGAAAGCTGACATTTATCTTTACCACTATAGTCATCGTATTCAACGCTTTAGTTCTTTTAATTAGTTTTATCACCTTTAACCGCAGCCTTACCAGAAGTCTCAAGAATCATATTAATCATGACGTCCAGGATGAATATCTTGCCTATGCCAAGAACGGTGATTTTAAAACCCTTGAAGAAATGAGGGAGCATGAATATTTTCAGGTATTTGATCAGGAGGGAAAATTAATATCCGGCACGTACGGATTTCAGTTTTTCAATCTTCCCGTCAATAGGGATTTAATTGCGCAGGCACTATCAGGCAAGCAGAAATATGATACAGTCGACTATAACAATGAACGTTATCTTGTCTCCTATGTCCAAGTTGATGATCAAAATGTAAGCAGGGTTGCGATGCCTCTGGCAGCCATTCTGGCTTATGAAAGAAACTTTGTTAATCTGTCGTTATTGATGATGCCGGTGCTGCTTGTAATTTCTTTTTTGGTCAGCCGATATCTTGTAAATCAAGCCATGAAGCCCATCGCTGACGTGTTTGCCTTTCATGAGAATTTTTCTTCAAATGTGACTCACGAGCTGAGATCTCCCCTTGCATCACTCAAGGGCAATGTCGAAGTTGCTCTGCGGAAAGAAAGAAGTATTGATGATTATAGAGAGACGCTCAGGCTCGGTCTGCGAGAAGTTGATCGCATGGTTGATATGATCAATAACCTTTATATGCTGGCCTCCTCTAAATTTCGACCTCTTGACTTGATGAAGAAAGAGACAAACCTTGGGTCGCTGATAAGAAAAATAGTCGAAGCTAGAAGGCCGGATATTATTTCAAAAAAATTAAGCATCGATATGACCGGAATTGACGAAGTGAAGTACAGTTGCGATCATGCACTTATGAGGCGTGCAATTGCAAATCTGATAGACAATGCAGTTAAATATACTCCTGAAGGTGGCATCATAGGCCTTGAGCTTCACAGGGACGAACAGCGATTAACCTTGACTATTTCTAACACGTGCGACGGCTTTAACCGGGAAGAGATGAAGAATTTCTTTCAACCTTTCAGCAGGGGGCAAAATGCCATTCAACGTGGAATAGACGGCAAGGGGCTGGGTTTGTATATTGCCCGCTATATAGTAAAATCGCACGGTGGCGAGATCACCGTCAAGACAACCTCTGATCGCCTCTGCACGGTAGAAATAACATATAAAACATCCAGCTCCAGCTTGCTGAAGCTCATTTGACAAGGCAAACATCATTATTCTATAGTTAATCAGCCTGGGGGAGGCATGGGCCTGAGAGTTTCCTGTTATTGGAAAGACCCCTGAACCTGATCCGGATAATTCCGGCGTAGGAAATGGTAGCAACTTTAAAGGAACCCTTATTCCGGCCAGGATAGGGGTTTTTTGTTTTTCAGAATATCATGAATATTTTATTGAACGGAGAAAGCAAACAAACAAAATGCAAGACAGTGTCTGAGCTTCTAAATGAGCTCGACATCAGGCTTGGTCGGGTTGCAGTGGAGGTGAACTTGCAGATTATAAGGAAGACAGATTATGAATCGCATCAATTGTCGGAAGGCGATATAGTAGAAATTGTCAACTTTGTAGGAGGCGGATAGTTCATCTAAGCAAGCAGATACTTCTCGTATTTACATATGGAGGTGTGCATGAAAGAAGATATTCTGACAATAAAGGGCATAGAGTTCAAATCCAGATTTTGGATTGGCACAGGCAAATATAAGGATTTCGAAGAGACGGCCAAGGCTATAGAAGCCTCCGGATCTGATGTTGTGACTGTTGCAGTCAGGAGGGTGAATATAACTGACAGAAAATCGCCAAACCTTCTCGATTATATAAATCCGTCTAAATACAAGATCCTACCCAATACTGCGGGATGCTATAACGTGGAGGATGCCCTCAGATATTCTAGGCTGGCGAGGGAAGCCGGCGTATCAGATATGATAAAACTTGAGGTAATAGGCGATGAAAAGACGTTATTCCCGGATGTAATAGGACTTTTAAAGGCTACTGAGATCCTTGCAAAAGAAGGATTTATTGTTTTCCCTTATACAAACGATGATCCTGTTATGGCAAGGAGATTGGAAGATGCGGGAGCTGCAGCCGTTATGCCGCTGGGAGCTCCTATCGGATCCGGACTTGGCGTACGCAATCCATACAATATTAAGATCATTTTGGAATTCGCCAAGGTGCCGGTGATAGTAGATGCCGGCGTAGGTACCGCGTCTGATGCGGCAGTCGCAATGGAACTCGGTTGTGACGCAGTCCTTATAAATACTGCAGTTGCCGGCGCCAAAGAGCCTATATTAATGGCCGAGGCCATTAAACATGCTGTATTGGCAGGCAGGCTGGCTTTCAAAGCTGGAAGAATTTCAAAGAAATTATATGCTACTGCCAGTAGTCCAATTGAAGGTATGCTTTAAGTGTGGCAATAGAAGCTATTTATTTCAGGTTATATTTAATTACTGATAGAAGGATGTTTGATTCGGTTGAATCCTTCTGTAGAGTTGTTGAGCAGGCCCTCTCCGCTGGCGTTAAGGCATTGCAACTGAGAGAAAAGGATATGATGACGCGGGAATTGCTTGATCTATCATACAGAATGCGTGACTTATGCTGGCGATACGGGGCGAAGTTATATATTAACGACAGGTTGGATATTGCTCTCAGCGCGAGTGCCGATGGTATTCATGTCGGACGATCGAGCATTCCGTTAAAGGATCTTAGGCGTGTGGTTGGGACAAAGCTCAAGATCGGCTATTCTGCACATTCGACCGAAGAGGCCGTAGAGGCATATGATGACGGTGCTGACTTTATTACACTTGGCCCAATCTTTCCAACGCCCTCAAAAATGCAATATGGCGATCCGGTTGGATTGAAGCCGCTAAGAGAAACAACGGAAAGGGTGGGCGTGCCGGTGTTTGGTATCGGTGGAATTAAATCAGGAAACATAAGTGAAGTTATGTCATGCGGAGCATCCGGCATCGCTTTAATCAGCGGCATACTTTCTGCCGGTGATCCGGCTGCATCTGCGCGCGAGTATCTTAAAAAGGTTGGTGAAAGAAAATGACAAGAATAGAACAAGCCCGAAAGGGCATTATCACTGCGGAGATGAAGGCTGTTGCCCTCGCTGAGCGTATAGAGCCTGAAAAGTTTGCTAACGATATATCGCAAGGGTTGTCAGTCATAACAAGGAACATCAATCATGATATCGCCCCGTTGGGAATAGGCAGGGGGCTGCGGACTAAGATAAATGCCAACATAGGCACGTCAAAAGACAGGATTTCTTTTGATGAAGAAATTCAGAAACTTGAAGTCCTGGTTAAATATGGCGCCGATGCGGTAATGGACTTGTCGACTGGAGGCGCCATCAGGGATTTGCGCAAGGCATTATTGGCCAGGTCACCTATAGCAGTTGGAACGGTGCCTATTTATGATGCGATCGTTCGCACTGTTGAGAAATATGGCTCTATTGCTAAGATGACGGTGGAACAGCTTTTCGAAGTCATAGAAGATCACGCCAGAGATGGCGTGGATTTTATAACAGTACATTGCGGTATTACGCAACGGGCAATAGAGAGGCTTAAGTCAGACAGTCGTATCCTTGATGTTGTTAGCCGTGGTGGCGCTTTTCTGTTTGAGTGGATGATATACAATGAAAAAGAGAATCCGCTGTTTGAACAATATGATCGGCTTCTCGAGCTTGCTATGAGATATGATCTGACTTTGAGTCTTGGAGACGGGTTCAGGCCTGGATGCCTGGCTGATGCAACGGATAGAAGTCAGCTTGAGGAACTGGTCACACTCGGTGAATTAAGGGATAGAGCTTTAGCTGCCGGCGTTCAGACCATTATTGAAGGTCCTGGGCATGTCCCTCTGAACCAGGTTGAAATGAATATCAGACTGCAAAAAGAGATCTGCAAAGGGGCGCCTTTTTACGTGCTCGGTCCTCTGGTTACTGATATTGCCATGGGATATGACCATATTGCAGCGGCGATAGGTGGTGCTATTGGAGGAGCTGCCGGGGCTGATTTCCTGTGTTATGTTACTCCAGCGGAGCATATCAGGCTGCCCAACATTGAAGATGTCAGGGAAGGTGTTATCGCTTCTAAGATTGCGGCTCATGCAGCTGATATTGCAAAGGGTGTTCCCGGAGCTATTGACAAGGATATACAAATGGCGCACTGCAGAAAGAATCTTGACTGGGAGGGCCAGATATCTCTGAGTTTCAATCCTACCCGGGTTAGAGAATGGAGGGGCGAAGTGCCGCCATCTGTTAATGAGGTGTGTAGTATGTGCGGAGAATTCTGCGCAATCAAGACAGTCGAAAGGGCATTGCGCAAGAGATAATCTATCGCATTGTTAGGGTGAAATGATTAGGACTTATCCGGACTAAACAATCTGAGCCAGGTTTCAAATATTCTAACCTTGTCATCACCATAATGACTTACCATTTTCATGACCTTTTCTGTTGACCTCGGACTTGTCAGGTGTGTCTTATCTTTTGAATAGAATTTGTCGGCAAAGCAGATGATTTGCTCTTCCAGGCTTAGAGGCAGCATATCGCGGAGAGGCAGGGGAAATGCGTTGCGGATAATATCGGCGCAGCCTAACCCTACGCCAACATGCCGCTCACAGACAAGAGCATGAGTTGGCAATCCTTCAGATTCCAAAATCACTCTGCCCAAATACCCGTGACAGATGTATGGATGCGGTCCAAAACATCCGATCTTGCGCAGATCGGTCTGGAAGATGCCGATATCGTGAAGCAAGGCTGCCTCTTCAATGAAAGCATAATCAGGATTCAGATGCTCAAGGCGCCGGGCAATCTCCAGCGACATCCGGGCAACTGCTTTACTATGTTCTGTAAGATAATAGTGTGACTCAGATCCCGGCTGGTAATACTTCTCAATTATTGAAAGCGCATTCACATTCATATTATATCAAACAGACTGTGGTGCTATCTCCTGCAATCAATTGATCAGCCATGCATCTAACACTTCATTGTTGGGCCCAGCTATTGAGGATATACTGACAAGAAGAGGCAGTTATTAATGAAGAGGGAGCTTGATTTGGAACTGACGGAAAATGCTCAGAAAGTCCTTAAAGCGCGCTACTTGCTGAAGAACGCCTCCGGAGAAGTAACAGAAACAGCAGGCGAGATGTTCAGGCGGATTGCGCACAGTATTGCGGCGGCTGACAGTTTATATGGCGAAGATTCTTCTCGCTCTGAGGAAGTCTTTTATCAGATGCTCTCTTCGCTCAGATTTCTTCCGAATTCTCCGACAATCATGAACGCCGGCAAGTCTGGCGGCCAGCTAGCAGCGTGTTTTGTCCTGCCGGTGGAAGACTCGATGAAAAGCATATTTGACACGCTGAAAAATGCTGCATTGATACTGCAAAGTGGTGGCGGAACCGGTTTTTCATTTTCCAGGTTGCGGCCAAAATCCGACACGGTGAAATCCACTGGTGGAGTTGCCAGCGGCCCGGTATCATTTATGAAAATATATAATACTGCCACTGATGTCATAAAGCAGGGAGGTGCACGACGAGGCGCCAATATGGGCATATTGAACGTGGACCATCCCGATATACTTGAATTCATTAGGCTTAAAAGAAAAAGCGGCGAGCTGAGCAATTTCAATATTTCCGTATCTGTGACAGATGACTTTATGGAAGCCGTGAAGAAAGACGCGGAATATAGACTTGTCAATCCCAGAACAGGAGCAACTACAAGCCGTGTGCGCGCAAGAAGTCTATTTGAGGAAATCGTGGAATCAGCCTGGCTGACAGGTGATCCAGGTCTTATCTTCATTGATAGCCTAAATAGAAGCAACCCGACTCCTGGTATCGGCAATTTCGAAAGCACGAATCCATGCGGCGAACAACCGCTGTTGCCATTTGAAGCCTGTGTGCTCGGCTCGATCAATCTTGCCAAATATGTTTCAGACTGCAAAATTGATTTTATATCGCTTGGAAAAGATGTAGCAGAAGCCGTGCATTTTCTTGACAATACTATTGATGTAAATGCTTACCCTTTGCGGGAGATTGAATTGATGCACAAGGGAAACAGAAAGCTAGGACTCGGAGTAATGGGATGGGCTGACATGCTTATTCTTCTCAGGCTGCCCTATAATCAGAGAAGATCATATGAACTGGCGCGATCAGTTATGAAATTTATTCATGAAAAAGCAAGAAAGGCTTCAGCAGTTTTGGCCGCCAGGAGAGGAGAATTCCCTAATTTCAGCGGATCTGTTTATGACATGCCCGGAATGCCGAGATTGCGGAATGCTACACTTACCACAATAGCACCGACCGGCACTCTTTCTATAATTGCAGGGTGCTCCAGCGGGATAGAGCCTATTTTTGCAATAGCATACAAGCGCCTTATTCTGGACACTACTTTGTACGATGTGCACAAGATTTTTGTAGATAGGGCAATTAAAGACGGTTTTTATTCGGAAGAGTTGATGACAAAAATTATGAAGAAGGGTACCCTCAGGGGGCTTAAGGAGATACCTTCTGCAATACGAAGGCTTTTCAGAACGGCGCTGGAAATACCACCTGACGACCATTTGGAGATGCAGGCAGCTTTCCAGGAATTCACAGACAATGCGGTGTCAAAGACAATAAATCTCCCGGCACATGCAAAGAGAGAGGATGTATGGAAGACTTATCTTAAGGCGTACGAAAAAGGCCTGAAGGGCATAACGGTCTTTCGCTATGGCTCAAAGACGGGCACTCTAATGAAATTCAGTGACGCAGATTGATCCGTATTGTTTTTTGCTCCGACTGAGGCTCATGTTATTATATTTAACATCGCATTAAAGCAAGTAAGCACTCAAGGAGGCTAAAGTTGTTACTCGGAGTGAATGTTGACCATATCGCTACAATACGGCAGGCGCGCAAAGGTATTGAGCCGGATCCTCTCATGGCTGCGACACTTGCAATACTTGGAGGCGCTGACGGCATCACTGTGCATCTTCGTGAAGACAGGAGACATATCCAGGATCGCGATTTAATGCTTCTCAGGGAAATGGTTAACTGTGAACTTAATCTTGAGATGGCGGCAACGAGCGAGATGATAGGCATTGCTCTGAAAATTCGACCTGATATGGTTACGCTCGTGCCGGAAAAGAGAATGGAGCTTACCACGGAAGGAGGATTGGACGTTCTCAGCCAGAAAAAACATTTGACGGATGCGGTCCGTAAGTTGAGAGAGTGCGGCATTCCGGTAAGTCTGTTTATCAATCCCGATATTACGGATGTGGATGCATCAAAGAAAATCGGAGCTGACATGGTCGAGATTCACACAGGCAACTATGCCAACGCGAGCGGAGCAAAGGCAAATAATGAGCTGCACCGGGTAATGGAATCTGTCAGAATTGCCCACAAGCACGGGTTAAGCGTAAACGCAGGGCATGGCCTGAACTATTTCAATGTAAAAGAAGTTGCATCGCTGGAAAATATCAGAGCTCTTTATATCGGACACAGCATAATATCTCGTGCTGTTCTGGTAGGCATGGAGCGCGCCGTGGGGGAAATGAAGGAGTTGATCAATAACCGTCGATGATCGCAGGAATAGGAACTGACATAGTCGAGATCGACCGAATCCGTCAGGCAGTTGGTAAATGGGGCGATAGATTTGTCAAAAGGATTTTCGTTGAGTCTGAATTATCTTATTGCTATTCGAAAAGGGATCCATTTCCAAGCCTATCGGCACGTTTTGCAGCCAAAGAAGCTGCTGTCAAGGCTCTTTCAAGTCTTATAGCAAACGACCAGATTTTTATGAGTGATGTCATAATTAATAACGAGATTTCAGGCAAGCCGTATATAGTTATCTCAGAGAGGGCATGTAAATATCTCGATGGCGATTTAACCTTTCATCTTACGCTTTCCCATGAACGGGGACATGCCGTCGCAACTGTTCTTGTTGAAAAGATGTAATTGCTCTGTCGAATCTTTATCGCACTCTTCGTAATATTTCATGGCGTTATTGGGAGGGATGCTAAATTAACTTCAGGCTACTAATGAGCTGACTTGCCTACGTGCAGGGTTGAAGCACCTGTAATATAAAGGTTATAATTTTTTTCTACTTATAAAGCAATAATTTGTATGGGAGGTTTTCTGTGAATTGCGTTGTTTGTATAAAGCAGGTTCCGGATACTGCTGAAGTCAGAATTAACCCAGAGACTAATACATTAATCAGGGAGGGTGTTCCCAGCATCATCAACCCGTATGACCTTCATGCGGTTGAAGCTGCTCTTCAGATTCGTGACGGAATCGGTGGCAAGGTTACCGTCATAACAATGGGGCCTCCCCAGGCCGAGGAAGCTCTCAGAGAAACTGTTTCTATGGGAGTGGATGAAGTGAAGCTTATTTCCGATCGTGCATTTGCGGGCTCCGATACCTGGGCGACATCGTATACGCTCTCAAGGGCTATTGAGAAGATTGGGTTTGACATAGTCATATGTGGAAAGCAGGCAATAGATGGCGATACTGCGCAAGTCGGCCCTGAAATTGCGGAATTCCTTGACATACCGCATATTGCATATGTGAAGAAGATCGAGGATATCACTTCGTCATCCATCAGGGTTCAACGTATGATGGACGATGGATATGATCTGGTTGAATCATCTGTCCCGGTCCTGTTAACAGTAGTTAAGGAGATCAATACGCCGAGACTGCCGTCACTGAAAGGGAAAATGGCAGCGAAAAAGGCTGTTATAGCAAAGATGGATATGAAATCAATAGAGGCGGATGAAGAAAAAGTTGGATTAAAGGGCTCGCCAACCCAGGTGAAGAATATCTTTGCACCTCAGACAATAAAAGAAAAAAAGGTTCTTGAAGGCAATCTCGAACAACAGATAGACGCCATGATCGAAGAGCTCGGGAGGATGAAATGCGTATAATCATCAAGACCGAGATATGTTCGGGCTGCGGCGAGTGCGTCAGCTCGTGCCCGTTTGACTCTATTGAAATTAAAGATGGCAAAGCATTCATAAACGAATATTGCAACTTTTGCAGAACTTGCCTCAACGTATGCCCTGAAGGTGCCATTGTCGAGATCGAAGATGATCAGGGCGGAGTGAAGGCCGACCTTTCGGAATACAGGGGGGTCTGGGTCTTTGCAGAACAGAGAGAGGGCAAAATAGCCTCTGTCGCTGTTGAGCTTCTTGGTATTGGCAGGGTGCTTGCCGACGAACGCAACACCGAACTTTCCGCTATACTTTTTGGTGCCGGTGATCCACAAGCGCATGAGCTTATTGCCTGGGGAGCTGATAAGGTATACCATGCTTCCGGTTTGGCGTTTGACCGGTTCAGCGACGAACCATATGCGCAGATGCTCATCACGCTTGTACAGGAGCATAAACCTGAAATAGTTTTAGCCGGCGCTACCGCAATTGGAAGATCTTTTGTGCCGAGGGTCGCAGGAAGGCTAAAGACAGGACTTACGGCTGATTGCACAGCACTGGAAATTGATAAGGAATCGGGCAATCTTCTGCAAATACGACCTGCCTTTGGCGGCAATATTATGGCAACAATCCTTTGCCCGAATTATCGTCCTCAGATTGCTACAGTCAGACCAAGAGTGATGAAGAAAGGATCATATGATCCAGGCAGAAGGGGCGAAATCATAGCTGTTACCGGCAACAGCATATCATCCAGGACGAAAGTGCTTGAGATAGTACAGGAGACTTCTGAATGCATGATCAATCTGCAGGATGCTGAAATTATTGTATCCGGAGGAAGAGGGCTTGGAGGGCCCAATGGGTTTGAGCTGGTTAAAGAACTTGCTGGTCTTCTGGGCGGAACCGTTGGAGCTTCGCGCGCCGCTGTTGATGAGGGGTGGATTCCATACAGGCATCAGGTCGGCCAGACTGGGAAGACTGTATGCCCCAAGATATATATAGCATGCGGTATTTCGGGTGCAGTCCAGCACCTTGTAGGTATGCAATCATCCGATATTATTATTGCGATAAACAAGAACCCGGAGGCGCCGATATTCAATGTCGCAACTTATGGAATTATTGGTGACGTCAATGAAGTACTGCCGATGATGATCAGGAAACTCAAAGAGGTCAAGGCCTGATGACAGCGTTCATTTTTCCGGGGCAGGGCTCGCAGCATGCCGGAATGGGAAGGGATTTTTACAGCCATTTCGGTGAAGTCAAAAAGCTCTATGATGAGGCGTCGTTGACCCTGGGCTATGATGTGGCAGATCTCAGCTTTAATGGCCCTGCTGACGAATTAAACAAAACATACCGTACACAGCCTTGCATCCTGGTAGCCAGCATAGCGGCATGCACCGCGCTGAGGTTGAAAGGTATAAAGCCGTCTGTTGTAGCCGGCCACAGTCTTGGAGAATATTCAGCGCTTGTTACAGCAGGCAGCATATCTTTTGTTGATGCGGTCAGGCTTACTGAGATTCGCGGCAGGATCATGCAGGATGCTGTTCCTGAAGGCAGGGGCATGATGGCTGCAATACTTGGAATCAGCAGAGATACGGTAGATGCATTGTGCAAGGGAGTTGGGACCGGATATGTTTCCGTGGCCAATTACAACTGCCCTGGCCAGATCGTAGTCTCCGGAGAAAGAAATGCAGTTGAGGATCTGATTGTGAGGGCTAAAGAATCAGGTGCCAAGCGAGCTGTGCCGCTGGCTGTCAGCGTGCCGTCTCATTGCGCTCTTATGGAAGAGGCAGGGAAAAAGTTTGAATCGATATTGAAGGAGATTAAGATTATAGATGCCGAACTGCCTTTCATAAATAATACTGATGCTAAATTCATATCTGCAGCGGAAGAGATAAGGTCTTCTCTTGTCAGGCAGCTCAGCAGATCAGTGCTCTGGGAGGATTGCATAAGGTCTGTCAAATTACGGGGTATCAATACTTATATTGAAGTTGGCCCCGGCAAGGTACTTTCCGGTTTAGTTAAGAGAATAGACGAACAAGCAGCGATATTTAATGTTGAAGACATCTCCAGCCTTGATAAGGCAATATCGAACTTATAGGAGTTGAAATGACTATAGATATAAGGGGGTTACATCATCCTGAACATTTGAAGGAATTCAGAAAGCATCTTGAAGGGTTTTGCACAGTTCATGAGGAAGTGGAAGTGCTGATGGACAATGACCGTGATGATCTCAAGAAATTTGAAATGTTTATTCGCTCCTGCCGGGGAAGATATACGTTAACTGACGAGGGAAGTTTTCTGAGGCTGAAGATCGATGCGGATTTGTGTCTTTGCGGTTAGATAGCATAGAAGTAATAATGAGCAGCATAATGGATTGTTATTAACAATCATATATTAATATTATTATTTAAAGGATATAAGATAAGGAGGAGCAATGGAGAGAACGCTTTCCATAATCAAACCGGACGGGGTTAGCAAGAATATTATTGGGGAGGTAATCAGCCGATTCGAGAAAAAGGGCCTCAGGATAGCTGCGATGAAAAAGATAGCAATGTCAAAAGAAGAGGCTGGCGGCTTTTATGCTGTTCATAAGGAGCGCCCTTTCTTTGAAAGTCTGATAACTTTTATGAGTGAAGGCCCTGTTGTAGTGATGGTGATAGAGGGCAACAATGCGATATATGATGTAAGGGGGATTATGGGTGCTACTAATCCGGCAAATGCGGCGCCAGGCACTATAAGGAAGGATTTTGCCGACAACGTGGAACACAATATCGTACATGGATCTGATTCCAGGGAATCTGCATCATTCGAGATCCCATATTTCTTTTCATCTCTCGAAATACTGTAGATGATAGAAATTTCACGCCGGCAAAAGCGTGAATTGTGCAGCATGACGGCATATTGATATGCAGAACGACAGCGATGATAAATTGACTGACGAATTCAGCTATCGCTCTTTTTTCGAGAATTCTGTAGAGGGATTTTTTCTTTCCACCCCGCAGGGAAGATTCATTGCCGTCAATCCGGCACTGGCCAGAATGCTGGGATATGGCAGCCCTGAAGAGATGATTTCTGCATTGCAAGATCTAAAGTCACAGCTTTATCTGACACCGATGGATCGCGACCGGCTATTTGCGCTTCTCAATGAAAAGGGGAAAGTTGCAGACTTTGAGACACAGTTTCTTTGCAAGGATGGCAGTGTCAAGTGGATCAGCCTTGCTGCTCGCGAAGTTCGGGGCAGAGACGGATCGCTTCGTTTTATAGAGGGACTCAATATAGATATTACCGCAAGGAAAAACGCCGAAACTTCACTGCGGGAGAGCGAGGAAAAGTTCAGGAGAACCTTCGATCAGGCGCCGATAGGCGCTGCAATATTGTCATTGAATTTCTTGTTTGTCCAGGTTAATAAAGCTCTTTGTGACATAACCGGCTATAGTGAGGAGGAGCTTCTCTCCAAGAGGATTCTCGATATCATACATCCTGACGATGTCTCTATCGGTATGGGTTATGCCAACAGACTTATCAAGGGCGAAATAGATTTTTACGAGAACGATAGACGTTTTGTGCATAAAAACGGAAGCACTATCTGGGCGAGTATTTCGATGAGATGTCTTAGGGACGCCCACGGCAACCCCAGCTATCTGCTGCCCATGATTCAAGATATTACTACTCGCAAGAATGCCCTGGCTTCTCTTGAGCAATATCGCCTTAATCTTGAGGCTGTATTGCGCAGCATTCCTGATGCCGTTTTAACGGTTGATAAAGAGATGAATATTATTCATGTCAACAGGGCTATGGGTGACGTCTGTTGCATCGGAGAGAAGATGGTTCCGGGCAAATCCCTCAAAGATTTCTCGGGATCATGTGATCGGTCATGTTTTAATATTCTACTCAAGACTTTGCAGACAAGAAAGCCTGTCATAGAATACAGGATCGAATGCACTGCCGAAACCCCGGGTAAATCTTTTATCATCAATTCATCACCATTGTTGGATCATGATAAACGCTTTATGGGGGCAGTACTGGCGATTAGAGACATCACGCGCCTGGCCAATCTGGAAAGGCAGGTAACATCGCAAGTCGGCTATCGCAATATCATCGGCAAGAGTAAGGCCATGCAGGAAATATACAGCATCATAGATCTTCTTTGCGATGTCGAGGCAACAGTGCTTATAACCGGTGAATCCGGGACCGGCAAGGAACTGATAGCGGAAGCGCTGCACTATGGCGGATCCAGAGCTAAGAAGCCGCTTATCAAAGTCAATTGCGCTGCTCTTGCTGAAAGCCTCCTGGAAAGTGAACTGTTCGGTCATGTCAGAGGCGCATTTACCGGTGCGGTTAAGGATAAGATTGGTCGTTTTGAGGCCGCAGAAGGGGGGACTTTATTTCTCGATGAGATTGGTGATGTTGCATTGACTACCCAGATTAAGCTGCTGCGCGTATTGGAGCGAAAAGAATACGAGCGTGTTGGAGATTCAGTGATGCGGAAGGCTGATGTCAGGGTGATAGCAGCCACAAACGCTGACTTGGCCAAACTGATCAGGCAGGGTTTATTTAGAGAAGATCTCTATTACAGGCTTAAAGTGATGAGCATTCACCTGCCTCCGCTAAGGGAACGTGTCCAAGACATACCGCTTCTTTGTCAACACTTCATCAATCAGCTTAACGCAGATTATACGAAAAATGTTACTCGCATTTCTGATGAAGTCTTAAGACTTTTTATGCAGCACAGCTGGCCTGGTAATGTGCGCGAACTTCGCAATTCGCTTGAGCATGCATTTATTTTGTGCAGCGGTGGAGAGATAAGTAAAGAGCATCTGCCGAAGGAATTTAGTCAAGTTATGCATGTGAACTCAGAAGGAAGGGTACACAAGACGAAGGTCAGCCGCGAAGCGATTCTAGATGCCATTTCCCGAAACGGAGGCAACAAGGCAAAGGCTTCGCGGGAACTCGGCATTGATAGAAGGACTCTGTACCGAAACCTGTTGGCGAAATAAATAAACATTGTGTAGCATATGTGGCGCCACATTAATGTGATAACGCCACGCTGTATCGTGACAATCTTTTGCAATCTAAATCTCCAGCCATCTTGCCTGAGTTTATATCTCATTGAAAATAAGGAAATAATAGAGAAGTAAATTCTCCATTAATTGTGGCAGGTTTGTTGCTGTACATTCTGCTTGCGATGCAGATCTGATGAATTCGCAATAAGATTCAATTCCTAATAAGTTATGTCTGGCAAGCGAATGATCAGTATCAGACCGCATAGCTAATGTTAAGGACATAAGTTCCATGGTTACAATGCTTGGTGCATGGAGGGGCCCGTTATGCATTTCTTGCGAAGCACAGTAGGACGAAAGATAGTAATGGCTTTAACAGGTAGCTTTCTACTGGGTTTTCTGCTTATCCATCTATGCGGAAATTCCCTGATTTTTGCCGGTTGGATCAATGCGTATGGTGAACATTTGCACAGCCTGCCGGTGTTTGTTTGGGTATTTAGAGCTTCAATGATGGGCATATTTCTGTGTCATATTTTTATAGGCATTTCTCTATATCTTGAAAACAGAGCTGCGAAGCCTTCTCAGTACGCTGTGAAAAAAAATCTAAGGGCGACAGTTAGCGGCAGGACCATGATATGGACAGGGTTTTTGATTGCGGTTTTTCTTATTTATCATCTATTGCATTTTACGATCAGAGTAACCAATCCGGATATATCAAACAGTTTGGATGATTCGGGCAGGCTGGATGTTTTTAAGATGGTAGTTTTCAGTTTCAATAATCATGTAATTGCAATCGTATATATGGCTGCCATGGTTGTTCTGGGTCTGCATCTGTCACATGGAGTGCAAAGTATAGTGCAGACATTCGGACTGAATAGCGAACGGAGTCTTCCATCTGTTGAGAAGGCTGGAAATGCTATTGCCATAGCAATATTATTGGGCTACATTTCGATTCCGTTCGTTATCTTGTGCGGAATTCTCAAATATACAGGATAAGGGAGGCATAATGATACTTGACGGAAAATGTCCCTCCGGCCCTCTTGCAGATAAATGGAGTATGCACAGACAAAATATGAAATTGGTGAGTCCGGCCAATAAAAGGAAATATAAGATCATCGTAGTTGGAACCGGACTGGCTGGGGCGTCTGCGGCTGCGTCATTGGGAGAGCTTGGATACAACGTAGAAAGTTTCTGTTATCAGGACAGCCCTCGCAGGGCGCATAGCATAGCGGCTCAGGGCGGGATTAATGCAGCAAAAAATTATGCAAATGACGGAGACAGCATTTACCGTCTTTTTTACGACACCATTAAGGGTGGCGATTTCAGATCCAGAGAGGCAAACGTTTATCGCCTGGCCGAAATCAGTAACAACATTATAGATCAGTGCGTAGCTCAGGGCGTACCATTTGCCAGAGATTACGCAGGTTATTTGGATTTTCGCTCGTTCGGCGGGGCTCAGGTGTCAAGAACTTTCTATGCACGAGGGCAGACAGGCCAGCAATTGCTTCTGGGTGCTTATTCTGCTCTTTGCCGTCAGATCAAGCTTGGTACCGTGAGAATGCATCCGAGGACAGAGATGCTCGATCTGGTTGTGGTTGATGGAGAGGCAAAAGGCATTACAGTGCGCGATCTGGTTACCGGCAAGATAGGTTGTCATGTTGCAGACGCTATATGTCTCTGCACCGGCGGATACGTAAATGTATATTACCTTTCAACTAATGCACAGGGATGCAATGTCACTGCGGCATATCGGGCCTACAAGAAAGGGGCGTTTTTTGCCAATCCTTGCTTCACGCAAATACATCCAACGTGCATTCCAGTGACCGGGGAACATCAGTCGAAGCTGACTTTAATGTCCGAGTCCCTTAGAAACGACGGCAGGGTCTGGGTTCCTTTGAGGAAAGGTGACAATCGTCCGCCTGATGAGATTCCAGAGGAAGAAAGGGATTACTACCTTGAAAGGAAATACCCGAGCTTCGGCAATCTGGCTCCACGTGACATTTCATCCCGTGCTGCCAAAGAAGTATGTGATGAAGGACGAGGGGTAGGGCAGAGCGGCCTTGGTGTGTATTTGGATTTCGCTGATGCCATTAAACGGCTCGGCGAGAATGTAGTCCGCGCACGATACGGAAATCTTTTTGAGATGTATGAACGTATTACCGATGAAGACGCATACAAACAGCCAATGAGAATATATCCTGCCCTCCATTACGCTATGGGCGGTCTGTGGGTTGATTATAACTTGCAGAGCAACATCCCCGGTTTGTTTGTGTTGGGAGAAGCAAATTTTTCAGACCACGGCGCCAATCGCCTGGGTGCAAGTGCATTAATGCAGGGGCTGGGTGACGGATACTTCGTAATCCCGTACACAATTGCCGATTACCTTGCGCGAACCAGCCCTGGCAGGGTGAGTGCAGATCATCCGGAATTCAGGAGATCGACTGAGGAGGTGGCTGCAGTGACCAAAAGGCTGCTTGCCATAAATGGGAAGAGGACTGCCAAAGAATTTCATCGCGAACTTGGCAAGGTCATGTGGGAAAATGTTGGAATGGCACGCAGCGAGGAGAGCCTGAAGAGAGCTTTGTCAATCATACCTGAGATACGTGAGGAATTCTGGAAAGATTTGAAAGTGAGCGGCACCTGCTATGAATTAAATCAGGAACTTGAGAGGGCCGGGCGTGTGGCTGATTATCTTGAATTCGCTGAGCTTCTTGCGCTGGATGCCCTTAATCGCAATGAATCATGCGGCGGACATTTCAGAGTTGAACATCAGATGCCGGATGGAGAAGCCAAGCGCGATGATGAGAACTATAGTTACGTGGCTGCCTGGGGATATCGCGGTCCCGGCAAGCAGCCTGAGCTCCATAAGGAGAAGCTTGATTTTGAGCACGTTCAAATCGGGACGAGGAGTTATAAATAATGAACCTGACACTTTTCGTATGGCGCCAAAAGAATTTTGACGATCCAGGCAAGCTTGAGCAGTATCAAGCCGCAAATGTTAGCCCGGACATGTCTTTCCTTGAAATGCTGGACGAGTTAAATGAGCAACTTGTCAAAGAAGGAAAGGAGCCGATTGCATTTGATCACGATTGTCGCGAAGGCATTTGCGGCACATGCTCTCAGGTTATAAATGGCATACCGCACGGCGGACAGGAAAAAACTACAGTCTGTCAGTTGCATATGCGGAAATTCAAGGACGGAGACTCCATATATATAGAACCGTGGCGGGCAAAGGCGTTCCCGATAATTAAAGACCTTATAGTCGACCGCAGTGCACTGGACCGAATAATCCAGGCGGGGGGCTATATATCTGCACATACAGGTGGAGTTTCTGATGCGAATGCTATTTTGATTCCCAAGCCGGATGCTGATATGGCCATGGATGCAGCAGAGTGCATCGGGTGCGGAGCCTGTATCGCAGCATGTCCTAATGGTTCGGCAATGCTCTTTACGGCTGCAAAGGTCACACAGCTGGCAATGTTGCCACAGGGAAAAGTCGAGGCTGCCAGACGTGTGTGCGTAATGACAGACGCCATGCTTGAAGCCGGATTCGGCAACTGCACAAATCACTATGAATGCCAGGCAGTATGTCCCAAAGGGATAAAAGTGTCATTCATAGCAAAGCTGAATAGGGAGTTTATCAAGGCACGGCTGCCATTGTAGTCAATGGGGGCAAAGTGGGGCTTTTCAGTTGTTTAGGTTGACGGGTATATAAACATAATCTTTCTTGTGAGGAGGGCGATAGTGTGGCAAACACGGTAACAAAGAGTGGCGCAAAAAAGAAGAAAATTTATAGTAATCTTTTGTTCCAGGTTTTGGTGGGTTTGGCTACTGGTATTTTAATTGGTTTTTTCAGTAACCGCAATTTTTCAGTCGGCGGTTACTATATAGACCCCAAATGGATTGAAGAATACATGAAGCCCCTCGGGATCGGTTTTATAAAGTTGATAAGAATGTTTATTGCTCCAATTATCTTCGGCACTGTTGTTGTGGGCATAGCCAAGATGGGGGACATGAAAAAGGTTGGCAGGGTCGGCATTAAGGCTCTGGTTTATTTTGAGGTCGTTACGACCTTTGCCCTCCTTATAGGGCTTCTTATCGTCAATTTTTACCAACCTGGCGCGGGCGTCAACGCTGATCCGACCAAGCTGGACATAGGTCAGATTGCCAAGTTTACTGCCGGCGCAAAGAAACTCAGCACGGTAGACTTCTTGATGAACATAATACCAACTACGGTTATACAGTCCTTCGCCGAAGGAGAAATCCTTCAGGTGCTATTCTTCTCATGCTTGTTCGGTGCGGCGCTGGCTGCCATGGGGGAGAGGGGCAAGCCGGTTGTGCATATCATAGATGAATTTACGCACGGCTTCTTCAAATGCATTCATTACATAATGAGACTCGCTCCGTTTGGTGCCGGCGGCGCCATCGCATTTGCGGTCAGTAAATTTGGATCAGGCACCCTCGCTGCCCTTGGAAAATTGCTTATCGGCGTTTGGGGCACTGCGTTTCTATTTGTCGTTATTGTCCTTGGAACAATATGCAAGCTGGCGGGATTCAGCCTTTGGAAGCTGTTTAAATATATTAAGGAGGAATTCTTCATTGTATGGGGCACATCATCATCCGAAACTGTTCTGCCTCGCCTCATAGCAAAGCTTGAAAATCTTGGCATCCAGAAGTCCGTAGTCGGCCTCGTAATCCCGACCGGATATAGCTTCAATCTTGACGGAACAAGTATTTATCTGACAATGGCTACTGTATTTATAGCCCAGGCCTTCAATATTGACTTATCGATAGGGCAACAGCTTACCATTCTGCTCGTCCTTATGTTGACGTCTAAAGGAGCTGCAGCTGTTGCAGGGGGAGGATTCATTTGTCTGGCTGCTACGCTTGCGTCTACGCAGGTATTGCCGGTGTCCGGACTGGTTTTGCTGCTCGGGGTAGACTGGTTTATGTCTAACTGCAGGGCGCTGACCAATATGATCGGCAATGCCGCTGCAACAGTTGTCGTTGCAAAGTGGGAAAAATCAATTGACAACGACCGCATGATGCGAGTGTTGAACAATGAGACGAACCTTGAGGCCATCGAACCCGAAGAAGTTATGATCGAGCGAGAAGAAAAGGAATGGAACGGCCAGAAGTCTTAACCACGAGGAGGAAGTAAAATGGCACTTTATACAAAAGAAGAAGCTCTTATATATCACAGCACCTTTCCTCACGGCAAGGTTGAAGTAATTCCGGTAAAGCCTTGCTCGACTCAAAAGCACCTGTCGATGGCATATTCTCCGGGAGTTGCAGAAACTTGCCGCGCGATAGCGGCGAATCCGGAGGATGTTTTCAAGTACACCAACAAAGGAAATCTGGTTGCCGTGGTCTCCAATGGGACCGCAATACTCGGGCTGGGAAATCTGGGTCCTATGGCCGCTAAGCCTGTCATGGAAGGGAAGGGTGTTCTGTTCAAGACTTTTGCCGACATAGACGTGTACGATATAAACCTTGACGCGAAGGACCCGGAACTTATAATCGCCGTCTGCAAGGCGCTTGAGCCTACGTTCGGCGGCATCAATCTCGAAGACATCAAGGCCCCCGAATGTTTTTACATTGAAGAGACTCTCAAAAAAGGGATGAACATTCCGGTGTTCCATGACGATCAGCACGGGACGGCCATTATCTCCGGCGCCGGTTTGATAAATGCCCTCGAAATTTCGGGAAAGAAGATAGAGGACATGAGGATCATAGTATCCGGAGCCGGCGCCAGCGGCATTGCCTGCAGCAAATTCTATGTTTCCCTTGGGGTCCCACTTGAGAACATCAGCATGTTCGATTCTAAGGGGCATATCAACGCGGAACGCAAGGACCTCAACGAACAGAAGAAGTATTTTGCCCAGAAGAAGTGTTATGCCTCTCTTGCAGAAGCCTTCAAGGGAGCTGACATGTTCCTCGGGCTGTCGGGGCCCAACCTAGTTTCTCAGGACATGGTCAGAAGCATGAACAGAAATCCGATCATATTTGCGATGGCAAATCCCGACCCCGAAATACCGTATTCCGAGGCGAAGGCTGCGAGACATGACCTTATCATGGGCACAGGAAGGTCCGACTTTCCGAATCAGGTGAATAATGTCTCGGGCTTTCCGTATATCTTCAGGGGGGCTCTCGATGTGCGGGCTACCGCTATCAACGAAGAGATGAAACTGGCAGCTGCAAGATCCCTTGCGTCGCTAGCAAAGGAGCCTGTACCTCAGGCGATTTGCGACGCATACGGAGTAAAGGAACTCAGCTTCGGCATAGATTACGTCATTCCAAAGGCGCTCGACACGCGTATGCTTGTGTGGGAGGCCCCGGCGGTCGCTCGAGCTGCTATGGATACTGGGGTCGCGAAGATCAGCCTGGATATCGAGCAGTACAAGAAGGATTTGCAGAAAAGGCTTGCAACTTCAAAGGAGCGCATTGCAGGTTTTGTGAAGACATATAATTTCAATTTTTAGAGATTTCAACCGCAATGATATTGCTGGCTTCATAATTCGCTATTCCCCCCCTCGGGCATTGAGCGATATATACAATCCGGCGTCTAAGGACAATTTCTTTAGACTTGCGAACTTTCTTGCGCATGTCTTGACAGTGCAGATATAATAACTAAAAATCAAAGAAGGTTTTACCATGGCATATAAGGATTTGAGGGCATTTCTGCGACGGCTGGAAGATAAAAATCTGCTTCACAGGGTGAAGGCCGAAGTCGACCCTATTCTGGAAGTTTCCGAGATAACGGATAGGATATGCAAAAGTCCTGGGGGGGGCAAGGCTCTTTTTTTTGAAAAGATAAGAGGATCGATGTATCCGGTCGTAACTAATATTTTCGGCTCTTTTGAAAGAATGAGTCTTGCACTGGAGATCTCAGGACTCGATGATGTTGCGCATAGGATCGAAGACCTTCTAAATCAGGCACCTCCTAAAACTCTAGTGGAAAAGCTGTCGATGCTCCCGAAGCTCTTCGAATTCTCAAAGTATCTTCCGAGGGCGGTAAAGAGTGCGCCTTGTCAAGAAGTGATTGAGAGAAACGCCCCGGACCTTGGCAAGTTCCCGATTCTCAAGTGCTGGCCTAGCGACGGACAGCCTTCGGATGAAGGCAGGTTTATCACCTTCCCGATGGTCTTCACGAAGGATCCTGAAACTGGAAGGCCCAACTGCGGCATGTATCGTATCCATGTATATGACAAGAAAACTACCGGCATGCACTGGCATATTCATAAAGACGGAGCTCGCCATTTCGACAAGTACAGAGCGCTTGGTCGAAGGATGCCTGTTGCAGTCGCAGTAGGCAGTGATCCGGCTGTTATTTATGCTGCAACTGCGCCGCTGCCCGAGGCTGTTGACGAAATGCTCTTTGCTGGTTTTCTCAGGAGAGAACCGGTCGAAATGGTCAAATGCGTCACATCCGATATAGAGGTGCCGGCTAACAGCGAACTTGTGATAGAAGGCTATGTAGACCCTACCGAGTCACGCATTGAAGGTCCGTTTGGTGATCATACCGGCTTTTATTCAGCTGCAGACTATTATCCTGTATTTCATGTCACCTGCATAACTCACAAAAGGGACATGGTCTATCCGGCAACTATTGTCGGCAAGCCGCCCATGGAAGACTGTTATATGGGAAAGGCAACTGAACGCATATTCCTGCCGCTTATGAAGCTCGACTTCCCGGAGATTAAGGATATTAATCTGCCGATGGAAGGTGTGTTTCATAACGCATGCCTGATATCAATCAGAAAGAGCTATCCTGGTCATGCAAAGAAGGTACTCCATGGTTTATGGGGCAAGGGGCAGATGATGTTCTCGAAGCTGCTCATTATTGTTGATGAAGATGTCGATGTTCAGAATATATCTTACACCGCATGGCGCGTGCTCAATAACGTTGACTGGAAAAGAGATGTGATAATTGCTGAAGGCCCGCTGGATGACCTTGATCACGCGGCCAGTTTTCCGCGCTATGGCGCCAAGATGGGCATTGATGCTACTAGAAAGAGCCGTGAAGAGGGCATGACAAGGGAATGGCCTCAGGAGCTTTTTATGTCTGATGATATCAAGAAACGAGTTGACGCCAGATGGAAAGAGTTCGGCTTTTAGACTTCCTCTCATCTGAACATATTAATGAACAGAATATCTGAATCTGATTTGCAGTATATGAAACGGGCCCTTCGTCTGGCGGAAAAGGCTTGCGGCTCTACGAGTCCTAATCCTATGGTCGGTGCTGTGATGGTCAAGAACGGAAAGATTATTGCCGAAGACTATCACAGAAAGGCCGGCGAGCCTCATGCAGAAGCGCTGGTGATTGCAAAAGCGGGAAGAGCTGCCAGAGGAGCCTCCTTGTATGTGACGCTTGAACCTTGCTGTCATACAGACAAACGGACACCGCCGTGCAGCCGCTCAATTATCGAAGCAGGACTGAAGAAAGTCTTTATCGCTATGAAAGATCCTAATCCCAAGGTATCGGGACGCGGCATTCAGGAACTCAAAGAGCATGGTATTAGCGTTCTGGAGGGAATACTGGAAGACAAGGCGCAAAGATTAAATGAAGCATACCGCAAATATGTGCTTACGCGAAGGCCGTTTGTGACATTGAAAGCGGCAATGACACTTGATGGCAAGATTGCTACGCCTGAGGGTCGGTCAAAATGGATAACCGGAGAGAAGGCAAGACGAATCGTGCATAAAATGAGATGCTGTTCAGATGCAGTCATGACTGCTATTGGGACCGTCAGGCTTGACAATCCTGAGCTTACATCCCGCATCGGTTGTAAGAAACAGCCCTTGAGGATTGTAATTGATCCGGAACTTGCAACACCTCTTGACTACAAGGTATGTACAGTGCCGCCGGAAACAATTTTTGTAGTCAATGAACTGGCTGATAAAGCCAAAATAGCAAAGCTTCAGGCCAGGGGCATACGGTTTTTAATACATAGTGGTCAAAGAGCAGATATGGATTGGCTTATGATAAGGCTCGGTGAAATGGCCATAACATCTGTGCTAGTAGAAGGCGGCTCTTCATTCAATGCAACCTGTCTGATGCAAAATGTTGTCGACAAGGCAGTATTTTTTATCTCGCCTAAGATTATATGTGGGAAGACATCTATTCCTGTTGTCGGTGGTAATGCGTTTCTAAAACTGGAAGATGCGGTGAGGTTGACAGACGTACAGATGCGTAAGATTGACGACGATATCATGATTTCCGGTTACGTTAGGCAATTACCGCAAATTAAAGTCTAGCAGTTTCTTGACGCAAATGCCTGCTAACAGCTTTTCTACTGACCAAGGAGATTTGTAAATTCTTGTTCGCTGAGTGCAGGTCCGTAGATGAATCCTTGAAATTCATCGCAGCCGTTCTCTTTTAGAAATTCGAATTGCTCTTTATTCTCTACTCCCTCTGCAATTACCTTAAGATTCATTGCCCTGGCTAAGCCTATTATAGCCTTGATTATGGTTGCACTGTCCTGATCATTCGGCAGATTTTTAGTCAGAGCCTGAGCGATCTTTAGAGAGTCTACAGGTAAGCGCTTGAGAGAGCTTAACGATGAATATCCCATTCCAAAATCGTCTATCGATAGCTTTATGCCGATGTCTTTCAGATTCTGCAAAATTACGGTTGTTGCAGCAATATCCTGCATGATCGTACTTTCTGTTATCTCCAATTCCAGCCAGCCCGGCTTCAATCCCATATCTTCAGTCAGTTTTCTTATCTTTTGGATCAGATTGGTGCTTTTAAACTCGTGAATGGAAAGATTCACCGAAACACAAGAGGTAAAACCTTCTTTGTTCCACTGGGCAGTCTGGGCACAAGCCGTGTTAAGCACCCAGTCGCCGAGTTTGCCCGACATGCCGATTTCTCCTGCCAACGCGATGACTTGTTCTACCGGCATAGTTATCAAATCCTGGGGCGTCCATCGTAGCAAAGCCTCAGCCCCCAGGATTTTGCCGGAACGCAAATCATACCTCGGCAGATAATTCAGCACGAAATTACTATTCTCTAGAGCTTTCTTAATCGTGGCTTCAGTGTTCAGACGCTCCTTAATGTGAAGATTCATAGATTCATCAAAAAACTGAAAATTATTTCTTCCTTTTGCCTTCGCATGGTACATGGCTGTATCAGCATTTTGTAACAGCAGGTCGATATCTGTGCCGTCATTCGGATAAATTGCTATGCCGATGCTGGCTGTAATATTTAATTCTGTTGAGAAAATAACAAAAGGCTTGGATAGCTCTTCAAGCACTCTTTTTGATATCTTGGCCACATCTTCCGGCTTCTTGATATTCGGCAACAGTACAGTAAATTCATCGCCACCCATTCTCGCAACCATGTCTCTCACTGAGTCGTTGTTAATATGGGCAACTATATCACTACGTCGCATGCCATTGATAATCCGGTCTGCAGACGCTTGAAGGAGCAGGTCACCTATTTTATGCCCGTATTTGTCATTGACATATTTGAAACGGTCCAGATCGATAAACAGAACTGACAGATAACTGCCCAAATTAGCCGCAGCCGTAACAGCAAGACCCAGATGATCCTTAAAAAGCTGCATATTTGGCAGCTTTGTGAGCGAGTCGTGATATGCCATATATCGCATATCATACTCTGCATTCTTTCTCTGAGTGATGTCTCTGATAAGAGCGAGGACTCCATTGTCGCCGTAAGCAACTACCCTGAATTCGAAATAGCATTCAGCATCTTTAACAGCAGCCTCATATTCGAATATCTGTATATCTCCGGTCTTGATTACGCCCTCAACAGCTTCATGCATTCGCGATGTCAGCTCGGCGGGTAAAATATCCGCAATGTTATTACCGAGAACGCGGTCAGTCTGGAATGGGAGATTCAGGTCATGTGCATTCTTAAAATCTGAAATTAAGCCAGAACGGTCCATGCGAAGCATGACGTCCGGTATTGCATCCAGAAGCGCACGGTTTTTAGATTCACTTGCATTGAGTTCGCTGAAGGTGTCTCCAGCTCTGACCATATACATCAAACGATGCGCAAGTATAACCCAGTTTACGGGTTTGGTAACGAAGTCTGTTGCACCGGCTTCGTAGGCTCTAGTTATTGAGTCCAGATCATCATAGCCGGTTAACATAAGAACGGGAATGCGCTCTCCCCCGGGCATCTTTCGCAGTTCTCGACAGACAGCAATCCCGTCAAGCCCCGGCAGACGTACATCCAACAGGACCAGATCGGGTTTCTGCTCTTTGAGGAGAAGAATTGCCTGGGTCCCATCTTTAGCTTCCAGGACGGAAAACTCTGACATTTCCAGTGTCAGACGGGCAACTTGACGAATCGCATCATCGTCGTCGATAATTAATACGGTTGGCTCTTTTTTTCTTTTTGCAGTCATTAATTTCCCTTTGACAAGCTAAGCATTCCTGTTAAAATTAGTTTATTTAATTGCAAGAAACATGGATATTTTCAAGCATAGCAGTTTTTATCCCAGGATACTATTATTATTTTTGTAATTTTCTTTTTATGTGACGAGGGTTACATAATACATATGAATTCTGCCTGAAACTATAGTTAATTTAGAGGTATATGCCAAACAAAATTAACAGCGCCCTAGATTTGAGCCTTTACTACCAGGCTGATGAATCATTAAAATTAACCGGCATGAGTATAATGAAGTGTTCGTATATATTTTGTAGCGGTAAGGAAATGACAGATGGAATTCGATGATGCAGCGGTGAGGAACCCTTTAATTCTTGTCGTAGACGACGATATATTGCAGCTTAATGTATCGCGTGATTTTCTTAAACAGGCTGGTTTTGATGTTGAATGCGCCCAGGATGGCGAGTCGGCGTTGCAGCAGGTCGGAAATAACAAGCCGGATCTCATACTGCTGGACGTTCTTATGCCGGATATGGATGGATATGAGACTTGTTCCAGACTTAGGAGAATGCGTGACGGAGAGCATATACCGGTAATGATGACGACTGGAATGGATGATATCAAATCAGTAACGCAGGCTTACGCTGTAGGTGCTACTGATTTTATCTCTAAGCCGATCAACTGGCTGATTCTGGAGCAGAGAATATTGTACATGCTGAGGGCAAGCAGAGCTCTCGGCAGTCTGCACAGAAGCGAAATGAAGAATCGGGCCCTCCTCGATGCTATTCCTGATGTTATGTTTCACATAGACAGCAGTGGCATCATCATCGACTATAAGGGAGCTGCCGGCTTCTCATTGCTCATTGAGCCTCCCCGAGTGGCCGGCAGGAATTTGAGTGATATTTTTCCTTCGATGCTGGCCGGCAAGATAGAAATATCTATGAGAAAAGCGTTTGAAACAAGAGAACCTCAGATTTTTGAATTTATTCAGACGGCCTCTCGTTCCGAACAGTATTTTGAGTCTCGCATTGTTATTTGCGGTGATCATGAGATCCTGGTCATTATGAGGGATATTACTGAAAGGAAGAGGTTTGAGCAGGCCCTGCGTATTTCAGAAACAAAATACAGGATCGTTGCGGAAAATACATATGACTGGGAATTCTGGCTGAATCCGGATGGGCAGTTTGTATATACGTCGCCGTCATGCCAGAATGTGACTGGCTATTCCGCTGCTGAATTTGAAAACGACTCAAAGCTGTTCCTGAGAATTGTCCATCCTGATGACCTGACAAAGTGCGCAACCCATTGTTCCAACCCCAATAAACGCTCCAGAAAGACCGGAGAGCTGGAATACCGGATCAAACATCGGGACGGCAATATCAGGTGGATTGGCCATGTTTGCCAGCAGGTCTATGACGCCGAAGGCTCATATTTGGGCATAAGGGGTAGCAATCGCGACATTACCGAGCAGAAAAAGGCTGCGGCGCTGGTGCGAAAGGAAGAACTGCTCCAGATAAGGCACGAAGAGGAAAGAAAGCGTCTTCTGGAAAAAGATAAGATACTCAAGGACATGCATGACGGTATAGGCGGAATTATGACTAATATAGGCCTTTTGGCTGAAATGGCGTCAAATTCAAAATCAAAGGACTATATTTCGACTGCTTTAAGAACGATGTCTGAGCTTTCACGTGAAGCCATAACCGAGTTGCGCAGTTTCATGAATATAATCGATGAACGCAGGCTTGATTGGCATGCATTTGTAGCTGATCTCAGAAATTTCGGCAGTTCCATGACTGAGGGTAACGGGCTGGCTTTCAATATAAAGATTTCCGTACAGTCCAAAGCGCCTGTACCGGAAAGTTTTATGTGTCTCAATATATTCAGAATTTATAAGGAAGCGCTGACAAATATCGTAAAACACGCAGGTGCAACGGCAGTGAACGTCACCATAAGCGTCAAATCCAAGAGATTTGAAATGTCCGTGCAGGATGACGGCAGCGGGTTTACTGTTAAGCCGGGGGAGGGGCGGGGTGTTATGAATATGAAATCGCGCGCTGAAGAGGTAGGCGGAAGCCTGGCAATTAGCTGCCATCATGGCACGCTTGTACAGCTGGACTTTCCCATCCCCATAAAATACCCATGATTGGTCATGGCAAATGATCCGGGCCGGGTGTTAGACTTTCACTATGCGCATAGCTATCGTAGAAGATAATCATATCCTTCTCGAAAATCTGAAAATGCTTCTCATGGGTGAATCCAATATGGAAGTCGTAGGCGCATTTTCTTCTGCTGAATCGGCGCTTGATATGCTCGATTTTTCAGGTACCGATGTCATGCTCGTGGATATAGGACTTCCCGGGATGTCCGGTATAGACCTGATCGGAAAGGTGAAGACTACTTACCCGGATATGGATATAATGGCGCATACAATTTTTGAAAATCGCGAGAGTGTCTTTTCCGCGATCAAAGCTGGCGCATCAGCGTACATTCTTAAGGGCAGCAGGCCGGTGGAGCTGATAGATGCATTAAACAAGCTTCATGACGGCGGAGCCCCGATGAGTCCTAAAATCGCAAGAATGGTAATACAGGAATTGCAGGATGCAGGATCTTCAGATCCATATCTCTTGAGCCGCAGGGAAAAAGAGGTATTGAAGGAAATTGAAAAGGGCATGAGCTATAAGGAAATCGCAACCAAGCTGAATATCAGCCCCCAGACGATTCACACTCATATCAAGAAAATATACGAAAAGCTGCATGCGCAGGACAGACGTGACGCGCTGGTCAAGGCCAGAAAAAAAGGCATAATATAATTTCATCATAGCAGCGTATCTCCTTGTAGGTTTGTGAATTAGGCTTGCCGAAAGGTAAAATACCCCATCCGTGGTTCAATATCTTTATGTACATATCCCCTTTTGCCTGAGCAAGTGCGTTTATTGTGATTTCTATTCAATTCCAAAAGACGATCAACTCATAAAACTATACATTTCTGCGCTCTGCAAGGAGATACAGATGCACAGGGGATGCTGTGACGCGCTTGAAGGGGTATATATAGGTGGCGGGACGCCTACTGTGCTGGAGAAAAGTAATATCTGCATTATCATGGAGCAAGTACAAAAGATCTATGGACTTGCGGATAGGGCTGAAATAACTATCGAGGCCAATCCAGGCACACTAACGAAAAAATACGTAAAAGAAATGCTTAAGACAGGCATCAATAGAATAAGTATCGGCGTACAGTCCTTGATTGATGCTGAGCTGTCATTACTTGGCAGATCTCATAATTCTGCCGGGGCGCTGGCAGCCATAAACTCTGCAAGAGATGGCGGGTTCAGCAATATATCGCTTGATCTGATATATGGGATTCCGGGGCAGCGCATCGCGAGCTGGAAGCAGACTCTGGAGACTATTGTTTCTTACAATCCAGAACATTTGTCCGTATATGAACTTACGCCTGAGAAGAACACGCGGCTCTATGCTGAATTGCAATGCGGACGGCTATCCCTTCCTGATGAAGATACAGTGTCTGAAATGTATTATTCTGCTTTGGAGCTGCTTGAAGATCAGGGATACACTCACTATGAGATATCCAATTTTGCCAGGCCCGGCTACGAGTGCAGACATAATCTGAATTATTGGAACAGGGGACAGTATTTGGGTGTCGGCGCAGGTGCACATTCATTTATCAAAGGCTGCAGGAGGGCTAATTACTGCGATGCAGAAGCGTATGTCCAGAAAATCATTGCGGATGAACTGCCTGTTGCAGAGGAGCTGCTGCTCAGTGAACAGGATCAACTTGAAGAAGCTCTGTTTCTGGGTTTGAGAAAAATGGAAGGAATCGATACGGTCCAGTTCCCTAAATGGGCTATTGAGCAGATGGGTGGAACCCTTCATGAGCTGGTTTCAGAAGGCCTCGTTGAACCGGCAGGCAACAATATACGTTTGACCCGAAAGGGCCTGTTAGTCTGCAATGCGGTCAATGTCCGTTTAATGTTAAGTATTGAGCAACGTCACCCCGTATAACTAGAAGAAGTAAGTCTTCGTTCCTGCCGATTTTTGAGACAATATCCGTATATATAGCAGCACTGGCAAGCGGCTTCCTGTTAACCTCCATGATGACATCGCCGCGCTTCAATATGCCAAGGGCGCGACTGTTCTCACTCACTGACGTCACGATAACACCCTTCACATCTCGTGTGATTCCAAGCCGCCGGAGCAACTCAGTATTCAGGTCCTGTACTGCTACTCCTCTTAAAGCATTGTCGATTTCAATCGGTGCCGGCGCAATTTCGGAAGGCAATTCAGTTATGACGGCAGACGTCATCATTGATTTGCCGTTTCTAATTAATTTTATTACAACTGATTTGCCTGGAGAAGTCGCGGCTACTTGGTTCTTGAGATGAAATGCGTCTTCAGCTTCTTTTTCATCCAGTGCTGTAATTACATCTCCTCTCATCAATCCGGCTTTGTCAGCGGGGCTGCCTTCAGTAACATCAACAACGAGAACGCCTCTTTCGTTCAAGAGGCCGAATTGCCTGACCAGATCAGAATTCAGCGGTTGCACCTGAACGCCCAGGTATCCTCTGATAACCTTGCCTTTGCTGATAATGCTGTCCATTATGCTTCTGATCATGTTTGATGGAATTGCAAAACCGATACCTTGATTGCCGCCTGAGGTGCTGAATATAGCATCGTTGATACCTATCAATTCACCGTTAGCATTGACCAAGGCACCGCCTGAATTGCCGGGATTAATGGCAGCGTCGGTCTGGATGAAGTCTTCATAATCGGTTAGGCCCATGCCGGCGCGACCAGTTGCACTGACGATGCCTGAGGTCATGGTCTGGCTCAAGCCGAACGGATTGCCGATTGCAATTACCAAATCACCTGTACGAAGCCGCGCTGAATCTCCCCAATTTATGGCTGGAAGCTGCTCTGCTGCGATCTTAATTACCGCGATATCGGTCTTAGAGTCAAGTCCTACTATTTTCCCCTTAAATTCCCTTCCATCGTGAAGTCTGACCAATATATCGTCGGCACCTTCGATAACATGGTTGCAGGTAATGATATATCCGTCCTTTGAGGAAATCACTCCAGAACCAAGGCTGAAGGCTTTCTGCTTGTTGGACCGGGTTTCACCGAAAGACTTCTTCACATTGGAATCGTTTAAAGAAAGACGCGGAGCTTTTACAGATTTCGATGTAGAGATATTTACTATCGACGGTTTTACCTGTTCGGCGAGCGAAGCTAAAGCATCACTAACCTGATTGAGAATGTTGGCTGCCGGCAATGTTTGTATAAAAGCATTAGCAGCCTGCGGTGTGGCTATGGAAATGAAAAGAACCAGGATCAGTAGGCGCGTAAGGAATTTGGCAGTTTGAAAAATTGAGGTATTCATGGCTCCTCCACAATCAACACTTGAGGTGCCTGGTTTCTATGAGCAGCACCTTTTTTGTGTTATCGTCGACTCGATATCGCTCATCAATGCGATAGCCTATTATACATGCAATGTCATTGCCCGATACCAGCAGAGGAATAATGTCTCTTTCATCTCGCGGTATCTTTTCATCGACAAAATAGTCCTGTAGTTTTTTTCTCTTTCCAAATCCGGCAGGGTAGAAATAGTCTCCAGGTTTGCGTGGACGGATCAAAAGAGGGAAAATCAGCTTTTCGGCATCCAGACGGGCGATCTTCCTCCCATCGTCTATATCATCAGCCTCATCATCAGATACAATTGAAAGTTGCAAAACTATTCCAGCTTCCTTAAGCGGGATATCTTCAGCCTCGTGAATTGCATATTCAGCAAGGCGCGAGGGAGCTTCAGCCGTCAACACCAGCGTTGAATAGGCCTTGATGGCGCGCATGGCATTCGGGAGATAAATGCGGGCCCCGGCTTTCCCGGATTTGATTAGCTTCACCACTTCCTCTATGTGGTCCAGGCTGAGGCCTCTCAGGTCTCTGGTTTCATATATTGCGCGTCTTAGGACGCGCCTGAGCACGGCAGTGTCCATATTTTCCATTGGCGCCAGGAACAGTTCTATACCTGAATCCGACTTCCTGCTGATAAGTTTCATCAGGGTCTTTGTGACGAGTATGTTGAAGTAACGTTCCTCGTCTCTGAAAATAGTAGTTGTGCGGAGGACTGAATTAATAAAATCCCTGTTCATATTTTTCAAAGCAGGTATCACAGAGTGCCTTATTCTGTTTCTGAGATAGTCATTCGTCAGATTCGATGAATCAGTGATGAAGCATATGTTTCTATCCGCCAGATAGTCCTCAATAGCCCTGCGTTCCGATTCAATAAGAGGCCTTATTATCCGGTTTCTAACTGGAGGGATCCCTGAGAGGCCCAGAGGTCCGGATCCTCGCACAAGATTTATCAACATGGTTTCTGCCTGATCGTCGGCGTTATGTGCCAGTGCGATCAAGTTCAAACTGTGTTGAGATGCAATTTCTTCGAGAGCGGCATATCTTAGCTCCCGCGCGGCCTCCTGCTTGTTCAATTTTTTGGATTCGGCATGCGATTTGACATTGATCTGAAGCGAGTAAAAAGGAATATCTAGTCTCTTGCAAAGATTAGAGCAAAAATCTGTTTCAGCCGGCGTCTCGGCAGGTCTTAGACCGTGATCAATATATGCGGCAGATAATTCAATGCCTAAATCATCTTTAAGACTTGCCAAAACGCTGAGCAGGCATACCGAGTCCGGACCGCCTGACAGTCCGATCAAAACGCGGTCTCCGGGCGAAATCATCGAATACTTAGCGATCGTGTCCTTAACTTTATCTGTGACGGTATTGTTCATCGGAACATTTTATCACAGGGCTTCAGCCTTTACAATTATTCCCGGCAGTTGATAATATATAAATCTCTTGGAGAGGTGGCCGAGCCGGTCGAAGGCAGCCGCCTGCTAAGCGGTTGTAGGGGTAACACCCTACCCAGGGTTCGAATCCCTGCCTCTCCGCCATTATTTCAAACGGGCTGCGGCGCTAATATATTAACAAGTGATATTTAGATGCCTTTTAGATAATGTTGATTTGATGCAGTAAATGGAAAGCAGTCAAACTGTGATGGAATTGTTCAAACCGGTTCGCCAAATGGGTAAGTTAAGCGCTTTTCAGGTCCGGCGTATGGAGACGGCACTTTCGATCTAACAGGGTCCATACCTATAATTGCCCATCTCTTTTCAGAATGTCTGTAAAAGCGCCTAATCCTGCTGTCTTCGATAAGACGCTGAAGTACAATATCCGAAATCAGATCATAAACATCGTTAAAGTATTGCACTCTAATGATCATAGCCCTTTCCCTCATATATATTTTATAAAAAGTGAGGTTAATTTTGCAATATATATGCCATAAGAACAACTGTCTGAAACAAGACCATTAAATAATAATAACAAATTTGGAATCAGTTAATACTGTAAGAGATTCTGACATTATTGCGTCATAAATATTACACTAATTTATTATAGCGTGTTTTTCTCAGCGTCAGAAAACTGTCCATCTTCGATTTACTTTTATTAATTCAGGTAGATATAATGAAATTGCTTTGGCGTATTACAAGCCAATGACGCAGGATATAAGCTGTATTCAGTGGGCGGTGATGGCAGAATCCTGCTTCCTATTTGATTGGAGGAATTTCAACATGAGGCATGTAGTTTTTTATGTTGTCGCATTGAGTATTATATTTTCATTTGCAGCCTGTCAGAAAAAAGAAGAGCAGCCTGTTCCGAAAGTTGCCATGCAATCGCCTATGGCTACGCCGTCGGACTTGTCACAGCCGGCCCGACCTTCTGCGGACGCGCCGCAAAACGCAAAATCAGCTCCTCACGGAAACATGAGCTCTCCCAAGAGCGTGCAGGTCCCCGATGATGTGAAGAAGAGCTGGAATAAGGTTACGCTTGTTTATACGGATAAAGCTGCAAATAAGACCAAAGAATATACGGTTAACATCAATTCTGCATTTGAGATTCAGGGAACTAATCTCAAAGTCGCCGTCGAAAACTTTCTTCCGGATTTTAAGATGACGGGGTCTGATATTACTTCAGGAAGCAATGAACCAGTAAATCCTGCAGTACGAGTGGAAATATTTGAGAAGGGACAGAGCATTTTCAAGGGCTGGCTGTTTGCAAAGATGCCCGATATTCATCCATTTGAAAGTGACAAGTACGGTCTCATCCTAAAAGAGGGAATAAGGAAATAAGAAAGGAAAGTTATGTCCAATTATATAAAACTCGGTCGAATTCCCACCAGCCGGGAAGACCGGAAATCTCTGATCGCTGAAGAAGCCGCCAAGGAAGAGCGCCTTGCAAATATGGGTGTTGACAAGCTGCGCGCTATGTTCGTTGAATATCTGATATCGGATAAAGGATACCTAAAAGAAGAGATCGAAACTGAAAAGGAGTTCAGGATTGAACTTAACGAAGCCTCCTTTATCGTTAGTGCCGATGTTCTTCTCAAACCGGATGGTAAGAATTTCCTGATGGTAAAATGCGCGATGAGTTCCCCTGCATCCTGGGAGCGTTATTCTGTAGCACTATGCAGAGTTGCATGTTCCGAAACAATCCCTTTCTGCCTGGTTACTGATGGCGAACATGTACGAATGATCAATGTGCAGACCGGTGATACGGTTTGTGACAATTTTGCGGCAATCCCAACAAGGGATGAAGCACTCAATATTTTGGCCAAGATAATGAATAAGCCTTTCTCATGCGCCAGACCTGAACAGGAAAAGAGGATACTGTTTGCATTCTCATCTATAGGTTGTGCGCCGCCGGATGAGAATTCCGGCAAATAATGACTTTGTATATCACCATTAGCTTGTGAATCAGACGCTTAGTCCAGATCGACAGTTGCAATACCGAAATACTCAATCTCGTATCCGAGAAAAATTAAGATAACTTCATATAACTTTAATGATAGTTTCAGAAATTGAAATTATCATAGAGTCAGTATTTACATTAAATTATATGTAATGTAATCTAGTAGTGCAATTTATAAGGGCTTTTAAGAAAAGTAAATGATTTTCGGAGAAGTCGGTGCTACGGTTTAATTTATGATATATCGTGATATATAGCTACATACTTAAAGTGGCATATGAACTTTTTAGCAAGGCTGTAATTCGATTGTCTGATAATAAGCTGCGCCGGAATAGTTTTCAAGTGCAAAATAAAATTGCACTTGAAAATAGTTAAAATGAAGACAGTTCATCGGATTGCAAATATGGTATATTTATTGCACTACTGTAAGGAGTGCTTATGGTAATATACATTCATGATTAAAATTCATATTTTAATAATTATCATGACCATCGCTGTATCTTGTGCAAATGTTTGTGCGCTGGATTGCTCTTTTTTTTATCGATCCAATACATATTCTCAGGATAGTTGTCAGAATTTGGGTCAAAGTTCTATTTATTTGAACTTTAAAAATCAGCACGATCAATTTTTTGAAGCCCTATATGCAAAAGGTATGAGCAGCCATGCATATAAGCTTGAAGAAGCGGCGTCTAATGTCTTGGACCCGAGCGACATGGACACTAAAGGCCCTAAATGTTCAGTAGCTAATATTTTTTTACTGATTACTAACGGCTATCAAAATTGTCAGACGCAACTGCCATTTGTCGATAGATCTGATAGTCTCGATTACATGGCTATCATTGATGGTGCTAATGCGGCTTTCAATGCTCCTACACAGGCATTTTATGCCATATTCGGTGCCTGCATTATAGCGCTTCCTTTGGTGCGAAGAATGAAGAAGAGAATTTAGGGCATCATGCATGTGTCGGTTGTAATGGCTAAGATAATATAGCGCGATCAGGAGAAATTGTGAGATATATCAAGAAATTTATTGCCTCTTTATTAATCATAACTTTAACTATTTTCATGTGTTTTTTCGATTTATCAGCATTTGGCCAGGAATATATGCTTGGCAGCCAGGACGTTCTTAAGATCACCGTATATGAACAGCCTGATCTTACGACCGAAACCCGGGTGAGCGAAAATGGCAAAATTACATTTCCGTTAATTGGTGAAATTAATGCAAAGGGCCTTACTTCGCATCAACTGGAGAAGAATATTGCCGACAAATTGAGCAGCCTTGGTTATATAAAGGACCCTCATGTTACCGTTTTTGTTGTACAGTTCGGCAAACGGGTAACTATTATCGGAGAGGTTGTGAAACCAGGACAATATGAAATCCCGGGAACCCCCACAGTGCTGGATATGATATCGACTGCAGCTGGTCTGGGGCCGAATGCCGGATATACAACTACAATATTCAGAAAAGAAACGGGTCCGGATGGGAAGATTACGACCAGAAATATGATAATAGACCTTGACAGGCTGCTGAACGGCGGTGACCTCTCCCAAAATATAGAACTTCAAAGTGGTGATGTCATATATGTTCCGAAGACTGTATTTTACGTCTATGGCGAGGTTAACAAGCCTGGGGCTTATCGTTTGGAAAAGGGCATTACCGTTAAGCGCGCAATAGCGATAGCCGGAGGTCTTACCGCAAAAGGGTCTCAGAGCAGGATTGCAATCACACGCAAAAGTGGAGATAAGGAAATAACGCGTAGTGCCGGTATAGACGATCTGGTTGAGTCGGACGACGTAATCAGAATCAAGGAAAGTATTTTTTAATTTCGGGGCAAAGGATCAGGAATGAACTTTATTGACTACTGGAGAATAATCAAGCAAAGAAAGAGCATCGTATTGCTTGCTTTCGTCACTACTGTGCTGACAACACTTATTGCGTCCCTGCTCTGGCCTCCAAAGTATGAGAGCGTTGCGACGATCATGCTGGATTATGATAGCAGCAATCCTATGAACATAAGCACGCCGGTCAGCACTGCTATGCCAACTTCGATAGAATATGTCAATACGCAGATTGCATTGATTCAGAGCAGACGTATTGCAGAGGATGTTGCATCTACGCTTAATCTTGATAAATCGCCTAAAATCATAGCCGCTTTTGATGAGGCAAAGGAAGGCAACCCAATATTTTTTTGGAGGAAGCCGATGAAAATGGATATTAAAACGTGGATCGCAGATGAACTTCTGTTAAAGGGCTTAAAGGTGGATGCCGTCA
>DATHDG010000043.1:0-37557 GCA_035319125.1 Dissulfurispiraceae bacterium
CGGTGGCAGAACTCAACGGATGCAGGATCTCCTCCATGTTCACCGCATATGCCAAGTTTCAAATTCTTCTTCACAGCCTTGCCCTTTTGAGCAGCGATCTTCATGAGCGAGCCAATACCCTCCTGATCGATCGTTACAAAGGGATCGTCCGCCAATATTTTCGCCTCTATATAGAAAGGCAGAAACTTTCCGGCATCATCCCTGGATAGACCATATGTTGTTTGGGTCAGGTCATTAGTGCCAAAAGAATAAAAATCAGCATACTCAGCGATCTCATTAGATGTTATACATGCCCGTGGAAGTTCAATCATAGTACCAACTTTGTAATCCAGCTTTGACTTGAAGCGCGCCCTTACCTCATCAGCAATCTTTACCGTCAGTTCTCTCATAGCTTTCAGCTCGTTGACATGGCCCACAAGCGGTATCATGATTTCCGGCGTGACCTTTATCTTCTTTGCGGCAAGTTCGCAAGCTGCCTCCATAATAGCCCGTACCTGCATCTCATAAATCTCCGGGTATGATACGCCCAATCTGCAGCCTCTGTGTCCGAGCATTGGGTTGAATTCATGAAGAAACTTATTCTTGGCCTTAAGTTTTTCAACGGGTACACGCATCTCATCTGCAAGTCCCTGGAATTCCTGATCAGTGTGGGGAAGGAACTCATGCAGTGGTGGGTCGAGTAATCTTATCGTAACCGGATACCCTTTCATCTCCTTGAAGATGCCTATGAAATCCTCTTTCTGCATCGGCAGAAGCTTGGCCAAAGCTTTCTCCCGCTCTTCGCGGGTATCTGAGAGTATCATTTCTCTGACTGCCTTTATTCTTTCAGCATCAAAGAACATATGTTCTGTTCTGCATAATCCAATGCCTTCTGCTCCGAACTCTATAGCAACGCGCGCATCCTTTGGCGTGTCAGCATTTGCGCGGACACCCAGTTTTCGTGTTTCATCAGCCCATTTCATGATCGTTTTAAAGTCGCCTTTTAGCATCGGAGTTACAAGAGGTACCTGTCCGAGCATAACCTCGCCAGTCGTACCGTTGAGGGTAATATAATCACCCTCCTTGACGATAATTTCATCGTTGATCATAAAATATTTTTCGTGTTCGTGAATGTCTATAGCACCGCACCCCACAACGCAGCACTTGCCCATGCCTCGTCCAACTACAGCAGCGTGCGATGTCATGCCGCCTCGAGCAGTCAATATCCCCTGCGCAGCGATCATGCCGCCGATATCTTCCGGAGATGTCTCAGTTCTGACCAGAATAACTTTTTCTCTGTTTGCAGCAGCGCTTTCAGCATCTTCAGCATTGAAAACTACTTTTCCTACGGCCGCTCCAGGCGAAGCCGGAAGTCCTCGGCAGACTACCTTTGTTATTGCCTTTGGATCTATCATGGGGTGAAGCAGCTGATCTATCTGGGTTGGATTGATTCTCATTATTGCAGTTTTTTTATCAATGAGCTTTTCCTTGACCATATCAGCTGCAATCTTGAGTGCAGCAGCAGCTGTGCGCTTGCCCACTCTTGTCTGAAGCATGTAGAGCTTACCTTCCTGCACAGTGAACTCGATATCCAACATATCGCGATAGTGCTTCTCAAGCTTTTGATATATTCTCATTAAATCCTTGTAAGCCGCAGGCATCTTCTTCTTTAGTTCTGCGATATGCATTGGCGTCCTGATACCTGCAACAACATCTTCGCCCTGCGCATTGATTAAACATTCGGCAAAAAATTTCTTCTCACCGGTGGAAGGATCCCTTGTAAAGCCTACTCCAGTGCCGGATGTATCACCTATATTGCCAAAAACCATAGACTGCACGTTGCAGGCAGTGCCCAGGTCATCAGATATGCCTTGAAGCTTTCTGTATTTCTTGGCTCTATCGCCGAACCAGGAGCCGAAGACTGCATTTATTGCCAATTTAAGCTGCTGGTACGGATCGACCGGAAATTCCGAACCCGTTTCTTCTTTATATATTTTCTTGAACTCCTGAACAACCTTCTTCAGATCAATTGCTTCCAATTCGGTATCCTGGCGAACGCCCTTTTCTTCTTTGATCTTGTCAAGAACGGATTCGAACCGCTGCCTGTCAATGTCCATGACAATTGTTCCAAACATGGTAATAAAACGACGATATGCATCATAGGCAAAGCGTTCATTGTTTGTTCTCTTGATAATTCCAACAAGGGTATTGGGGTTAATACCGAGATTCAATACCGTATCCATCATGCCCGGCATAGAAAACTTCGCACCAGATCTTACAGAAACCAGCAGGGGGTTTTCTGGGTCGCCGAACCTCATGCCCATGGTCTTCTCCACACGCTTCATATGCGTCAGAACCTGATCCCACATGCTATCCGGATATTTCATTTTTCTCTTGAAATATTCATTGCAAGCTTCTGTCGTAATGGTAAAACCAGCTGGAACCGGCACGCCAAGATTGGTCATCTCGGCAAGACCTGAACCCTTTCCGCCGAGCGAGTCCTTCATATCTCCACTACCCTCAGCCTTTCCCTGTCCAAAGAAATATACGTACTTGATTGATTTAGCGGATTTCATAGGTTTCTTCGGGGTTTTTGAAGGCTTCCCCCCCTTAACGGACTTTGCCATGGTTTCCTCCTGCATGTATTGTTTATCTGGATTATAATGTGGTCTACAATTTTATCCTACATTTTCGAAAATATCAAGGAAATGACTAAAACGGAATATCCTTTACAAACAACGGCAAGCCAAGTAAAATCAATGCATGAGAAGAGTCAGGATAGCACTCTGCCAGATCAATCCGACTGTCGGCGATCTAACTGGAAATGTTAAGAAAATAATTGGCTGCATAAGTAGACTGAAGGAACACGAGCCTGACATAATGGTGTTCCCTGAGTTGGCGATCACTGGATATCCACCTGAGGACCTGCTGCTAAAGCCGCATTTTATCGAAGATAATATTCAGTCACTCCAAGAGATTAAAAAGAGTGTCAATGATTTTATTGCGATCGTCGGTTTTGTGGACAAGGGCGAGGATATTTATAACGCAGCCGCCATTATTCATAATGGCAAGCTGATTGATGTCTACCATAAAATACATTTACCCAATTATGGTGTCTTCGATGAATTCCGGTATTTTAAGCCCGGAAATCGCTATCCGGTCTATAAGATGGGCGGAATACGCTTTGGCATAAATATTTGTGAGGACATATGGTATCCCGAAGGACCGGCCTCTGTACAAGCGACGCGCGGCGCGGAATTTATTATCAACATCAATGCATCGCCTTACCACATGGGAAAAGCAGGCACCAGGCTTAAGATGCTCTCTACCAGGGCTACTGACAATAGCATGGCGATCGTCTACCTCAATACCGTCGGGGGGCAGGATGAGCTGGTTTTTGACGGACATAGTATGGTCGTAAATGAAAATGCTGAGCTGATAGCTGAGGGCAAGTGTTTTGAAGAGGACGACATTGTCATGGATCTGCTCCTGGAAGAGGTATTCATGAAACGGCTGCATTCACCTCGTGGGCGCGAAATCGACGGACCGCTTAAAAATCTGCAAGTTGACGAAATAGAGATCGTCAGGTCGGCTAGCGTGATTGAAAAAGCCGTAATCCCCTCTCACCTGCGAGGCGCTGTGAGAAGTTCCTGTGATTCTGCTCCGGCTAACGAAGAAGAAGTCTACAATGCACTTGTTCTCGGCACACGGGATTATGTGTTCAAGAATGGCTTTAGAAAGGTCTGCATTGGACTGAGCGGAGGCATAGACTCATCTTTGGTTGCCGCTGTGGCAGTGGATGCCATTGGAAAAGAAAATGTCACTGGCATATTTATGCCATCACCATACACATCTATCGCCAGCAGAGAGGATGCATATGCACTGGCGCATAATTTAGAGATAGCTGTTACTGATGTTCCAATAACCCCTCTATACGATATATATATTTCATCTTTGCGGCCTCATTTCAGGGATTTGCCTCCAGACATTACTGAAGAGAATATCCAGGCAAGGATCAGAGGCAATATACTGATGAGCATTTCCAACAAGTTCGGGTGGCTTGTGCTTACCACCGGTAACAAATCAGAGATGAGTGTGGGCTATGCGACTTTATACGGTGATATGGCCGGTGGCTTCGCCCCCGTAAAGGATGTTCCGAAGACTCTGATTTTCAAATTAAGCGAATGGAAAAACAGAATCTCGGGCAGAGTCATCATACCCGAAAGGGTCTTGATCAAGCCGCCAACTGCCGAGCTCAGACCTGACCAGAAGGACACTGATAGCCTTCCACCTTATGAAATCCTTGATCCGATACTTAAAGCATATATTGAAGACGACAGGAGCTATGAAGAAATCCTGAATCTAGGTTTTGATAGCGAATGCATAAAGAAAGTGATCTCTCTTGTTGATAGAAGCGAATACAAGAGAAGGCAATCGCCGCCCGGAATCAAGATTACGCCTCGAGCCTTTGGAAGGGATAGACGCTTCCCGATTACAAATCGCTATAGGAGCTATTGATCATGAATACGGACACTGTTCGTATTATTATTGTGTTGCTGATGCTGCTTAACATGCTGGGATGCAATTCGACCAATAACCCGGTTACTCCTGACAAAAATATTGCAAACCAGCAGCAAGAAGTTCGTAAGAATGCCTCTGCCGTTGAAATATCTGAAAACAAAGAAATCAAGGATGTAAAGCCTGTGAAGCCGCCTAAAATCAAACTCCATAGAAACGCAAAAGGCGAATACGCCTGGGATATCACCGGAGATAGCCCTGACGATATATCAAAAATCGACAAGCGCCTGCGGCAGCTACTCAAAACCGAATAATCGTGTCAGGCAAGCTATTCATAGTGTCTACGCCTTTGGGCAATCTTGAGGACATAACGCTAAGGGCGCTGCGAACGCTGCGTGAGGTTGACATCATCGCAGCTGAAGATACTCGGCATTCTCTAAAGCTGCTCAATCATTATGATATTAGCAAACCGCTTATCAGCTACTGGTCTGAAAAAGAAAAGATCAGGGCGGAGGAGATCTTGGACAGATTAAGATCCGGACTGAGCGTGGCCCTGATCTCAGACGCAGGTACCCCAGGTATTTCCGACCCCGGATCAGTACTGATAAGGCAAGCAATCGAGGAAAAAATAGATATAATTGCAGTTCCAGGGCCTTCAGCGCACACGGCTGCGCTATCAGTATCAGGCTTGCCGACAGAAGAATTCTGCTTTATGGGCTTTCTGCCATCAAAGTCAACACAACGACGTAAACGCCTGATTGAGTTAAAACATGAAACAAGAACCATGATCTTCTATGAAGCCCCGCATCGCCTTTTGCAAACACTTGCAGACGCGATGGAACTCTCGGGTGACAGGCGGGTAGCCGTTGCCAAGGAAATATCCAAAATTCATGAGGAGATTTTTCGAGGCACTATCTCCAATGTCCTTGCATCACTTCATAACAAAATGATCGCTGGTGAATATGTAATTGTCATGGAGGGGTTTAGCAAGCAGGAACCAGGTTTCGAAGAAGCGCTGTTAGAAGTCTCAGCCTTGATGAAGAAAGGGCTCGGCCGGAAAGAAGCTGTCAAGACAGTAGCCGGCATATATGGCATCAGCAAAAAAGAGCTTTACGATAGAAGCCTCATGCTCAATACCACATGATTTTTTCAAAATCAGCTGATGGAACGGTAAGCATGATATGTCCCCGTAGCGGGCATCTTTCAATGCTTCTTTCAGCGGTAGAGTCCGGATCGTTTACTACAGGAGTATCGCCATTACCCTTCATGACTTCCACTGAAAAATGCACCTCGTCATTTTCCTTTGCTCCCAATGCTGAAAAGGGTACCGAAATTTCAAATATATCAGCCATAGCTGCTTGAAAAAAAAGATCAGTTCCGACCCAGCTATCATTCTTCTTTTCCAACACAGTCGTTGTATTCGATGCCGGTACAAAAACGATCTTTAATATGGTTGGATGGTGTATATCCAGATGCAGTGTTACTTTGCCGTCAAGTTCACTAAAAGACGTGACAGGATCGATCCGTACATAAAGGTTATCTTTGTTAAAACCGTAATAAAGATCAGAAATACAGCTGTCGGTCTTGTGCATGCTGCCACCGCCTTTCTTCACGTTTATACGGCTGCTGTTATACCATTCGTAGTAACTCGTTACAAGCCCGTCAATCCTCGGTTCGATAAACCCTCTCACCTCACTGTCCGGGGCTACTTTCCTGTCCTCCAGCAATATCGGAACATAAAGATTCGCTGGAGGTTCCTTGCCTATTACACGATAAACTTTCATCAGATAATTTCGAAAGAGAGCATCAAATTCTACCTGACTTTCAGTTGAATGTTCGTCACCGTACCACCAGTTCCAGTCGCTGCCTTCGGCGGCAAACAGCGCACGCCAGGCTTCAGCAATGTCTGCATCCGGATTTTCCTTTGCAAACGTCTCCAAGTCATCTCTAGTCTGCGATAAATAGTCCCACGAAAGGTTGTCTTCTTCATGTCCGATCCAGACATGAAAATCGGCGTTTATCCATGATCCGGCATGAAGACTTTCGAGCCTGCCTCCAGCTCCGAACTCTTCAAGGTAGTCAGAAATAGTTACAGTCTTAAATCTATTATCATCAGTTAATGCCCGATATAATGCGCCGAGAAAATCGTGGCCGTCATTCTGATAATATTCCCAGGCATTCTCCCCGTCCAGTATTACGGGCACAATAAAAGGCCTGCCATTTGGCAAGGATTCTCGTATCTGAGAAAGTCTGCCGATAAAGTCCGAGACGGCCCTATCAGGACTCCATCCTGAATATACGAAGCCGATCTGATCAGAAAGCTTATGATCTCTGAAAAAAATAGACAAGTCGGAGTAGACATAAGGTTGATATAACGCCGAAGGATCAATGGGATTTCCGTCACCACCCCGTAACGGCCTTTGCAGTGAACGCGAAAGTACTTCTTCGTCAGTCGCTATCCAGTTGAATCCCTCAGACTTTATAGCCTGGGCCACCGATTCACTCACAGAACCCTCGGAGGGCCACATGCCTACCGGCCTGAAACCGAAACTCTTCTCGAAGAAATCGGAGCCCATCTTGATCTGCCTCACGGCATCTTCAGGATGCTGAAACCTCTTTCTTGGCAGTCTAACATTCGGCATGGCAATCCTGGCAGCATCAGTATCCCAGAGCAGCGGCAAAATAGGATGATAGAAAGGGCTTACAGAAATTTCGATCTGACCTGTCTGAGCAAGTTTTCGGTATTCCGGGACTATCTGCTTCAGGATATCAAACTGCTTGCCTATCAACATGATCTTTTCTTCCTGGTTATAGTCTTTCTGCTTGCTCATCAGCCCGCTGAGGAATGAATCTGCCTGCCTAAACATGGGATCAACCCATACCAGATTGAAAAGAAGTTGTAGGTCCATTATATCCTGATCAGAAAAATAGCGCATCCTTCTGCCGATTTCACCTTTGGAATATCTGAGCCCTCGCTTGACAAGAAGTTCGTAATACCGCGGATAGGGCTTGACCATCGTATCCCAATTGGCGAGGAAGAAATTCTCAACTATAAAAAGTCTATCATCAGCGGTGAGATCAGACGGATGTTTGAGCGTCAACTCCAGATGACGGTCGACAGCGCCATTTTCAACATAATCGGAAAGCTGATCCAAAAGGGAGGGAACTACATTGAAGGTCTGCCTGATATCAGGAAAGTCTTCAAGTATTTTCAGTGTATCCAGATAATCTTTGACTCCGTGGAGCCGTACCCATGGCAACGTATAAACGTTGCTGAAAGGATCCTTATAATTCGGCTGATGCATATGCCACAGGAACGCTACATTTAACGGCCTGTCATTCATTGGTCTGGATCAGCCTATTTGTCGGAGTTTTTGTACTGAAAGATGAATTCATCGCGCTTTGCCATGCCATATTCCTCCCTAGCATATTTCTCGATGAAATAGGGATCTTTCTTTAGCGCATTCACCTGTTCACTGATTGCCTTATTTTCCTTGCCTACGCGTGTTATCTCTGTTTCAAGCTTCGACTTGTTCTTCTTTAGCTCAAGATATTTCACAAGTCCCATATCGCTGAAAACAAGGTTGTATGAAAGATAAGCAAGCGCTATAGCAATTACAGCAAAAAAAATATAAGATCGCCTTTTTTGTTCATGCGCAACCTGCTGCCTAAGGCTGCGCGCTTTCGGACTGTATCTAGCAACTCTAGCCATTATATATTATAAAAAGCTCCGCGTCCCTTGTAAACAGCTGTTAAGCCTAGTTCCTCTTCAATCCTGAGCAGTCTGTTGTATTTTGCTATCCGTTCACTGCGAGAAAGTGAGCCGGTCTTGATGAAACCTGTATTGCACGCGACGGCTAAATCTGCAATAGTAGTATCTTCAGTCTCTCCAGACCGGTGCGATATCACAGCAGTATACCCGGCCTTCTTAGCCATCTCTATTGCATCCAGCGTTTCAGTAACAGTCCCGATCTGATTTAGTTTGATGAGTATAGAGTTGGCAATTCCCTTTTGGATCCCCTCACTGAGTATCTTGGTGTTCGTGACGAACAAATCATCCCCGACAAGCTGAACCTTCTTGGCGAGTCTATCCGTCAGTAACTTCCAGCCGTTCCAATCGTTCTCAGCCATGCCATCCTCAATGGAAAGTATGGGATACTTATCGACAAGCTTTTCGTAGTAATCCACCATTTCAGCTGCCGACATTTTGCGACCTTCAAACGAATATCTCCCCTTGTCGAAAAACTCCGACGAAGCCACATCCAGAGCAAGAATAACATCTTTGCCGGGCCTGTATCCGCTTTCAGATATGGCCTGCATAATAATGGACAGTGCCTCTTCATTGGATCCAAGACTGGGGGCAAAACCGCCTTCGTCTCCTACAGCAGTGTTCAGTCCTTTCTTTTTCAGTATCGACTTAAGGGTCTGGAAAATTTCAGCACCGGCCCTTATAGCACCGGCAAAGTTCTTCGCACCTGCAGGCATTATCATGAATTCCTGTATATCCAGATTGTTGTCAGCATGAGCCCCCCCGTTCATGATGTTCATCATAGGAACCGGAAGCTCTCTGGCATTGCAGCCTCCAATATATCTGTATAGAGGGATATTCAGCTCGTTGGCAGATGCGTTGCATACAGCCATGGAAACGGCTAGAATCGCATTAGCTCCAAGCTTGCTTTTATTTTCAGTTGCATCCATATCAATCATCATCCTGTCGATCAGCACCTGGTCGAAGGAGTCCATTCCCATCAGAAGAGAAGCTATTTGCACGTTAATGTTCTTGATCGCTTTTTGCACACCTTTGCCATGGAACTTCTTCTTGTCACCATCCCTGAGTTCAAGAGCCTCTCTTTGGCCGGTAGATGCTCCTGACGGCACAATGGCTGATCCGACTATGCCGCTATCAAGCACAACTTCAGCCTCAACCGTCGGATTACCCCGTGAATCCAGAACCTCGCGAGCTATTATGTCCAGAATTTCTCCCATTTTTATCTCCTCTGCAACATTTATTTGGCTGAATGAATTGCCGAGCCGTGAACATCTTCGGCGGCTTCCATTAAACCTTCAGAAAGCGTAGGATGGGCATGTATCATTTCACCGAGCTGTTTGGCTGTCATGCCTCCTTTTATCGCAAGCGCACCTTCGTGAACAAGATCGGCAGCATGCGGACCTATAATATGCACGCCAAGAATACGGTCACTGTCGCTATCAGCAATAATCTTCACAAAACCTGCTATCTCTCCCATCGCATGCGCCTTCCCGAGAGCTCTGAATTGAAAACGACCTGCCCTGACCTTCAGTCCCTTTGATACCGCCTGATGTTCTCTTAGACCGACTGAGCCGATTTCAGGTGAAGTGAATATAGCAGCAGGCACTACTGAATAGTCCATCTTCATATCGCCTCCACATGCATTCACCGCAGCGACGATTCCCTCCTTGGACGCAACATGCGCCAGCAACATCCCACCCACTACATCTCCAACTGCATAAATGCCTTTAATGGTTGTTTCCATTGAATCATCGACTATAATCTCCCCGCGTGGCCCTTTAGAAATGCCCACTGCTTCAAGCCCGATGTCTTCGGTGTTATATTGCCTGCCGATGGAAACCAGCATCTTTTCAGCTGAATATGTCTTTTCGCCTTCAACTACTGCCCGAACACCATCTGGCAGTATCTCAACTCTTTCGACCTTCACTCCAGTTACAACTTTAATCTTTTTCTTTTTAAGCTCACGCTCCAGAATTTCTGAAATCTCATAGTCCTCTGTCGAAACTGCCCTGTCTAACAGCTCCAACATAGTAATTTCGACCCCGAATTCTGCAAATATGCAGGCGAACTCGCACCCTATTACACCAGCTCCGATAATGATCAGGCTTTGGGGGAGCTGCCTGAGAACGACAGCTTCATTGCTTGACAATATAGATTTTCCATCTATGGGGAATGTACTTATGCGAGCCGGCCTCGATCCGCTTGCAATGATGATCTTGTCGGCTTCAACGACCTGCCGAGTGCCGTCACGTTTTTCAACATCAATCTGTCCGATCGATTTTATCCTGCCGGATCCTTCGATTAGATTGATATTCCTGAATTTAAAAAGAGAGCGTATCCCCTTTATTTGAGTGGCTACTACCTTGTCTTTACGATCGATGATCCTGGAAAGATCAGGCTTCACCTCTCCCTGAACATCGATGCCGTACTCAGATAAACGCTTTGCCTTATAAAGTGCCTCGGCCGAAGCGCTCAGCGTTTTTGTAGGAATGCAACCCCAGTTGAGACATGTACCACCGACCTCGTCTTTCTCAATCACAGTGACCTGAGCACCCAGTTGAGCTGCCTTTATGGCAGCTACATAACCGCCCGGCCCAGATCCGATGATCGCAATCCTCACTTGCTTTCCTCTTCGATGTAAGCCTCATACTCATCTGCATCCATTAGTACATCTAGTTCAGACTGATCGCTCATCTCGATAACCGCTATCCAGCCTTTACCATATGGATCCTCATTAATGACCTCCGGAGAATCAGCCAGCTTGTCATTGACTTCTAAAATTGTGCCGCTTACAGGCGATATAACGGCAGATGTAGCTTTAGTTGATTCAATCTCTGTAAGATCGGTATTGGCTTCGACGTCTATATCGGTTTCCGGAAGATCGATGTAGACGACATCACCAAGAGATTCCTGAGCATAATCGGTTATACCGATTGTGGCTTTCTTACCTTTGACCTTCGCCCAGGTATGCTCCTTATGATACTTGATATCTTCGGGATTCATTTGTTCCTCCTGTCCTGGATGATTATGCCGTTCGAATTACTTAACATAGTTTCTGGCCTTTAATCAACAAAAAATTTCAGAGCAATGATTTCTATCTATCAATATACTAAGGCGCAGCCATAAAAGAAATATTACATGGTTTGGTCTCACTTGCCGTTAAAAACGGTCTGTTATACCTATGGTATCATACATAACCATGACGTCAGTCTTAGAAAGAACATCGCTTTATCTTAAGATGATCAAAATTTCGCACTCTGTTTTCGCGTTGCCGTTTGCCTTTGTTGGGGCCCTGCTTGCTGCCGATGGACTGCCGTCCCTGAACAAAATTATATGGATAACGATTGCTATGGTCGGAGCTCGTTCAGGCGCCATGGGGCTGAACAGGATCATAGACCGAAGAATTGACGCTCATAACCCCCGTACAAGCAATCGGGAAATACCCTCCGGGAAAATTAAGGTCGGCGACGCTATGTTTTTCACCGCTGTTTCCCTGGGGTTAATGGTCTTTGCATCATACGAACTGAATAAACTGTGTTTTACGCTCTCACCAGTGGCAATTGCAATATTAGTCCTGTATTCTTTCACGAAAAGATTCACGTGGGCATCCCATTTTGTCCTGGGTCTGGCTATTTCAGGCGCGCCGCTCGGCGCCTGGATTGCCATACGCGGATCATTAGATGCGGAGATACTTCCTCTCGCGATAGCTGTCATTTGTTGGTTAGCCGGGTTTGATATTCTTTATGCTCTGCAGGACATTAATTTCGATGAGAGCTATGGTCTCTTTTCCGTGCCAAGAAGATTCGGCATTGGCAGATCTCTGATCATTTCGCGCAGTCTTCATTTGTTGACTTTCGGACTGTTCGTTGTAACCGGCGCTATCTTTCATCTTGGGATATGGTTTTTTATTGGTCTTGCGATCGTCGGCTCACTACTCATTTATGAGCACTCTCTGGTCAAGCAGGACGACCTCAGCAAGCTAAATATGGCTTTTTTCAATATGAACGGATATATAAGCATTACAATTTTAACTTTTACCGTAATCTCTCTTATGACCAAATAACCTTGAGCAAGGAGCAATGAATGGCTGACATCAAGATCGGAATCATAGGCGGATCCGGCATGGATGATCCTGATATATTGCAGGATGTCCGCATGAAGCATGTGCGTACTCCTTACGGTAAGCCGTCATCGTCACTGATAACAGGCAAAGCAAAGGGCGTTGGTATAGCCATACTCGCCAGGCATGGCCGGGACCACTCAATATATCCGACCGGAGTCAACTACAGAGCTAATATGTATGCATTGAAAAAAGAGGGGTGCTCCCATCTACTGGCTACAACTGCTGTAGGTTCCCTGAGAGAAAAGATTAAACCAGGCGATCTTGTTTTCATAGACCAGTTTATTGACTTCACAAAGCATCGCACTCTGACATATCATGAAAAGAAGGTAGTTCATACTCCAATGGCTGAGCCTTTCTGTGAGAACCTGAGATCCCTTTTGGTCAAATCAGCAAAAGAACTGAAACTGCGCCATCACGCAAAGGGAACTGTGGTAACTATAGAAGGTCCGCGTTTCTCTACTAAAGCGGAATCGCATATGTTCAGGTTGCTGGGTGCGGATGTAATCAATATGTCAAGCGTGCCAGAGGTCATTCTCGCGCGTGAATTGGGCATCTGCTACCAATCGATTGCAATGTCAACGGACTATGATTGTTGGAAGGAAGGCGAGGATCCCGTCACATGGGACATGATCGTAAATATCATGAGAAAGAATGCAGACAATGTGAAGGCGCTGCTTCTAAATACAATACCCAAGATTGCAAACATCGGGTGCAACTGCACGAAATAGGAGGCCGCGATGTCTATCAAATCCAAGATCAGAACGATTCCCGACCATCCCAAGAAAGGTATTATGTTCCGGGACATCACGACGCTGATAAAAGACCCCGTTGGGTTCAAACTGGTCATTGACGCATTCACACAATATTTTCGCAATAAGGCAGATGACTTCGACATTATAGTCGGAATAGAATCCAGAGGCTTTATCATCGGAGGCGCTCTTTCTTACGTGCTTGGCAAAGGCTTCGTCCCCATAAGAAAAAAAGGCAAACTGCCAGCCGAAACCATAAGCCATGAATATAAGCTGGAATACGGAACTGACATTATAGAGATACATAAGGATGCAATAACAAAAGGGGATCGTATTTTGTTGATTGACGACCTTCTTGCCACGGGCGGTACTGCCCTGGCCTCAGCGATACTGATAGAAAAGCTTGGTGGCGTAGTTGTAGAAATGGCATTCATAGTAGATTTGCCTGATGTAGGCGGATCAAAAAAGTTGCGTAATAAAGGCTACAAGATATTTCATCTAACAGAGTTTGAAGGTGATTAGGAGTTAAAGGTGCAGTCTGCTGATTTTATCATTTGCGGCGATTATGTTCTGACGATGAACAATGACCTTGAAACTATTACGGACGGGTCTGTTGCAATAAAGGGCAGCATCATTGTGGATGTCGGCAAAACGGACAGGCTTAAACAAAAATATCCGGATGCGCATATTATGAGCCGATCCAACAACGTCCTGTTACCAGGTTTTATTAATACTCATACTCATGCTGCAATGGTATATTTTCGCGGACTTGCCGATGATTTGCCTCTGAGGGAATGGCTTGAAAAGCATATCTGGCCTGCTGAGGCGCGATGGCTTACACCGGAATTCGTGTATGACTCTTCTGAGCTTTCCTGCCTTGAAATGCTCAAAGCCGGAATTACAACTTATAATGACATGTATTTTTTTGGAGACAGCACTGCAAGGGCTACGAAGGCGTTGGGCATGAGGGCAATACTGGGAGCTGGCATTATTGACTTTCCTACCGTGGCAGCATCAACTCTGGATGAATATTTGCATAATGCAGAATATTTCATTAAAAATTGGCAGGGCGATGATCATATTTTCCCTTGTCTGGCCCCCCACGGCGCTCATACATGCGGCCCCGAGACATTACGAAAGGCAAAGCAACTTGCGGACCGCCTCGATGTAAAACTCCACACGCATCTATCTGAGACGCTCTGGGAAGTTGAAGAAATTATGTCAAAGCATGGAAAGCGCCCGGTGGAATATCTCGAAACGGCAGGTTTTCTTGATGAAAGGCTTATCGCTGCTCATTGCATTCATCTTGATGAATCCGAAATTGAGCTGCTTGCCAAGAGATCTGTCTCCGTTTCGCATTGTGTGGAAAGTAACCTCAAGCTTGCTTCAGGAATCGCACGGGTGCCTGAAATGATTAATTCCGGCATAAATGTGTCATTTGGAACAGACGGGGCCGCAAGTAACAACGATCAGAATATATTAAGTGAAATGTCCACAGCAGCAAAATTGCACAAGGCAATAACTCATGATCCAACAGTGCTTGATTCCAAAACAGCGCTTTTGATGGGAACCAGACGGGCTGCGCAAGCCCTGGGATTGGATAACAGGATAGGAAGTCTTGAGGCAGGGAAGGAAGCTGACCTGATATCTATGGATTTAAAGAAGCCTCATTTGAGCCCCATTTATGATATTTACTCGCATATAGTATATTCGGCAATGGCTTCAGATGTGGAATGTGTCATCGTTGGTGGAAAGCCGCTGATAAGCGACAGGCGTCATTTATATGCCGATGAAGGGGCCATATTGCAAAAGGCAGCAGCGTGGCAGTCCAGGATTATGGCTCAGCGTTAGTTGGCCTGACTTTGTTCCGTCAGTAGGATCAACTGTGCTTTTAATCCAGAATTTTTGCTCCTCTTCTATGCCGAACAGGCCCGCCGTGCAGCTATTTCTCTAAGCTGGTCATTGCTAAACATACAGTTGCCTTTAGCCTGCTATGGATATAATATTGCCGCGATTCAATTGCTTAACGATGCGTCAAGTCTGTTACAATAAAATGATTTCAAATTGCCGGTACAGTGGAGGTATTCATGATACATGGATTCAAAGATGCTTCTTCCTGTTGGAAGGCTATCCTGTCGGATGTCAATAAGAATAGCAGTCTTCTTTCGGGTATAGAACACTTTGCAAGGGAAAATATGGAGCCATGCAAAGTTGTTTTCGGCACATCCGGCTGGCGCGGAGAGATTGGGACCGATTTTACTTTCAATAATCTTCGGGTTGTGACAACTGCCATTGTTGAAATGTTTAAAGGCGAAGAACCTTCTGTGATGAAGGCCATCGGCGTATCCGGGTATGAGGACATCAAAAAACGCGGAGTTGTAGTAGGCCATGACAACCGCTACCTGGGACGGCAATTCGCTATGGAGGTCATAGGGATTCTGCAGAATGACGGGATTAAAGCATGGTACGCTGGTGAGGCCCCTACCCCTCAATATTCTGCGGGGATAGAGATGCTAGGGGCTGCATGTTCGATCAATCTAACCCCGTCTCATAATCCTGCAAATTATGCCGGATTCAAGCTCAATCCTGCAGACGGTGGCCCCGCCGGTACTGAGATAACATCAGTAATCGAGGATATAGCAAACCGCATGATGCGTGATAGCGTGCATCTTCCGTCGTATTTGCCTGACAAGGTATCCAACGTCGATTTAACAGACCTGTATATTAAATACCTGGTTTCTAGAAAGACAATCGATTTAGCCCGAATTAAGAACTTCATTAACAGAAGTGACTGCTGTATATGCGTTGATAATGTGCATGGCTCTACGCGCAATTGCATCCAAAGAATTATCGGAGAGAGCGCCAACATAAAATATATGCGGACCGGAGATGATTATCTCTTTGGCGGCGTTGCACCTGAGCCAAGCGAGACAAATATGGCGGCAATAGATGCTTTCCTTAGAAGCAGCCACGCACGTTTCAAACTCGGAGTTATAATGGATCCCGACGGTGACAGGATAAGGCATTCAGATGGAACTGTGCAGATGCCGATGAACTATTTCGGCGCCGTGGCACTGCACTATCTTCACGTGCATAGGGGTATTCAGGGTATCGTGGCCAAATCAGTGGGCACCAGTAACTTTGTTAACGCTATAGCTGAAGAACTTGGCATATCTGTCCGGGAGACGAAAGTCGGCTTCAAAAATTTTCGTCCATATCTTCTTCAATCGTCTGACGAGAGGGCCATAGTCGCCTTTGAAGAGTCTGACGGCATTTCTGGATTCAATCACACTCTGGAAAAAGACGCTCTCTTCGGCTTTTTACTGTCTGTAGAAATCATGGCGGCAACCGGCTTGAACCTGGGTGAATATTTGAAGGAACTGATGGATGTGTACGGATACTATTACCCGGATCGTTCGGGCATTTCTGTAGATAAATCCCTGGTTGGGAAGCCCCTGCTCGACAAACTTGCAACCATTTCAGGGCGCTATTCGCCAGGCAGTAAAGTAGATATATGCGGTCAATTGCGCACGGTTACAGATGTTATTACGGCTGACGGTATAAAGCTGATATTTGATGATGCTTCCTGGTTGATGATCAGACCTTCAGGCACTGAGCCAAAAGTGCGGTTTTATATAGAAGCAAGAACTGAAGGCGCGAAAACCGCTGTTTTTGATACAGCTGAAAAAATAACAAGGGAAGCACTGAATTAGTTCGGTGAAGAAAAGTAAATTCGGTCATATAGATATCCCTTTGAAGCGGGTGCATATTGAACTCACAAACATTTGTGATTTCAACTGTGTCTTTTGTCCTAAGTCTGAGATGAAAAGGCCGTATGGTTACATGGATACTTCGCTTGCTAAAAGGCTTATTTCCGAGGTGGGGGATAAAGGCATTGCAGAAAAAATAACATTCCATGTCATGGGCGAACCGACCCTGCACCCGGATTTTTTTGAAATTCTGGATTATAGCCAGAAAGCGAAAGTGAAGGTTGGTCTCACAACAAATGGCGGCAGGCTCGGCGGTGACATAGGCAAACGCCTTCTTGATTTCAACCTTCATCAGATAGACATATCACTTCAGACACCCGACGAAAAGTCATTTAAACTCAGGAAAGCGGGATCTATTTCTTTTGACAGATACCTGGATGGGATAATAAATTTTTTCGGCGAATATCACCGGCGCCATAAGGAGACAATTTTCAAATTCCGTTTTCTGAATACGAGGTTTCCGAATAAATCTATGGAGGCCAGGACAGGACCCATCAGGGTCTTGTCGTCTACGAAGGAGCTGCGTGACACCTTCGTTTATTGGGCGAGTCGCATTTATGATATTCTGGGCTTTAATGGTAAAGAGAGAGAATCGGCTCTTGACCGTATCAAAAAGCTCGTCAGCTATAAATGGAACGTAGCAGAAATTTACCCCAACGTATTCTTTGAAACCTATGTGCTGGCAGATTGGGGGCATGCCTTTGATGATTCCGATGTTCACGACGCGTGGGCCGGTTGCTGCTTTGGCATGCGAGATCATTTCGCCGTGCTTCATAACGGTGACGTAATACTGTGTTGTATAGATTATGACGGCAATGCTAGGGTTGGCAACGCAAAAAACAAGTCACTGGAAGACATCCTGTCATCTGACACAGTTGGAAATATAGTAAGAGGCTTCAGGCAGATGAAGCTCGTCCATCCGTATTGTAAAAGATGTCTCGGCAGCAAATCCCGCCTGACCTGGCTCGTGAAACCTATAGCCTCTGTTGCGGGATTAAAGGTGCTTAAGCCTTTTTTTTACAAGCATATAAAAATCTATTCTGCCAGATAGCAGAAGCACTATTAACCGCGGTTGAGACAGATCCTGTTGCCTTCAAGTACGATCTGATGATCGCTCTTTAGTTTATCCATACCGCGCGTGACGGTCTCACGTGATAGGCCTGTCATATTGGCTATGATCTGGTGAGTCAGGCGAAAATCAATGCTGATACCATCAGAATTTGTTCTACCGTAGTCGCTGGCTATCCAGTCAAGCAGCGTTTTCACTTTGCCGAGTGAGCTCTTGACATTGGATATTTTTACCGGATAAAGAGTTTGCCTGAATTTCGCACAGACTATCTTGAGCACGTTTTCAAATACTTTAGGATTGAGCCGCAGCATGTTGAGAAAATCCTCTTTGTGCATCAAACCGACAGTGGTATCTGTCATGGCAATAACCGTTGCATAGGCCGCCATGCCGTCAATCATTGATATTTCCCCAAAGGAATCTCCGGTTTTATGGATGGCGATAACTATTTCCCTGCCGTCTTCAGTGATCTGTACAACCTTGACCATACCGCTAATAATGATATACATGTTGCTGTTAGCTTCATCTTCGTGCAAGATTGTCTGGTTCTTGCGGAATGACTCAATCCTCACCTTTTTTGTTACCTCCGATAATTCCTCATCGGTAAGACCACGGAACAATAAAGTATTTTTGAATATGATTGACATTGGCGTATCCTCCTGAGGATAACCTTGCAATGACCATACCAGTTCGTATCAGGCAGATTATTTGCGGTAATACAATCACTTGTCCGACGATAGCAATTCTCGAGGATCGCACATGGCATGAGTTATCTTAAATATTTTCCCAGTCAGGCCGGCACCCGGCAATATTTTCTCGGTCGGAAGGCACTTAACATAGAAACGGACGAATCAGATTTTTCTGCGGCCCTCTAAAGCCTTGGAGAGAGTTACCTCATCAGCGAACTCAATATCACTTCCTATCGGCAACCCGTAAGCAATACGCGAAATCCCAACACCGAGCGGTTTCAATACCTCTGTCAGATACCGCGCGGTTACCTCACCTTTTGTATTAGGATTAGTCGCAATTATTACTTCCTGAATACCGCCCTTTCTTACCCTATCGGTCAACTCATTTATCTTGAGACGGTCAGGAGTGATGCCATCTATGGGAGATAATGCACCCAGCAAGACATGATATGTCCCATCAAATCCCCTTGAGCGCTCTATCGCAAGGATATTGCTGGGTTCTTCAACGACGCACACTTTGCTCTTATCGCGTCCGGGAGAATTGCAAATTTCGCAAGGATCAGTATCGGTTATATTGAAGCAGTTCGAACAAAAAAGCGCTTTATCCTTTAAGTCAATTATAGCAGATGCCATAGCTTTCGCTTCATCTGAAGGCATATTTAGAATGAAAAAAGCAAGCCTCTGAGCCGTTTTTCTTCCTATGCCGGGAAGTTTAGTCAACTGATTAACCAGATTGTCGATGATTCCTTGTGTCATGTTTTAAGTAGTTGTTATCTGCCCATGATATTTCCGAGACCGCCTAGTCCTGGAATGTTAAGTCCCATGGTAAGCTTGGACATCTCCTCGTTCACCATCTGCTGCGCACGTCTCAACGCCTCATTCGTTGCTGCGAGGATAAGATCCTGAAGCATTTCGACATCTTCCGGATTCACGACATCTTTTTCTATCTTTATAGAAACGAGTTCTCCCGCACCGCTCGCCACAACTGTAACCATACCTCCGCCGGCTGACGCCTCTACCGTCTTTTTCTTAGCCTCTTCCTGCATTTTTTGCATATCGGCTTGAAGTTTTTGGGCCTGTCGCATCATGTCACCTAGCATCTTCTTAGACATTTATGCCTCCTTCTGTTTGTCATTGATTTGCGAAATTTCAGCTATGCGTCCATCAAAGAGTTCCAGGGCTTCACGAACAATCGGATTTTTCAGCGCTGCCTCTTTCAGATCGGATCTACTCGTTATTTTTGCTTCCTTTGTTGCTATTGTGACCCGCAATGACTTTCCTGCAACTTCTTTGATAACATCCTGAATAAGATTTACATTTTCCCGAACTGATTCGGCAAGGACTCCCACACCACCATTAAATAAAATATCGACGCCATCTTTGGATATAGTCGCATTACCCTCCCTGAGCTTACAAACTAACGGAGCATGAGATGTCTCAAGCTTTGCCAGAACAGCCTCCCAGAGATTTGAATCATCAGTCTTTGTACTCGGTTGCTTCTTCTCGTCAGCGCTTGATGCTACTTCAATGCTCTTCTTGACGCTTGGCACAATGCGTTTGGTTTCACCCTTAGATTTGCTGACGGAAGTACTTTCCAAACTTCTCGATCTCTGCTGTTCAACAGGTGCATGATTTACCTTGTTCCCGGTCGCAGCGCGTGTCGATCCGCCCCCGATAGACCGTAAAGCTTCATCGACCGTTGAAAAATGGCTCATCAGGCTGAGTCGCAGCATTGTAATTTCAAGATTAATGCGCGGGAAAATCGCTGAACGTATCGAAGGTTCAGCCCTGATCAGCTCAGTCAACAACAGCGCAAGGTGTTCCTCACTGGTCATCGAAGTTATAGACCCAATAGCCTTTGCTTCCTCTTCGCTCAGGTCCATTATGCCGGTAACATCGCCAACGATTCTAGCGATCAGGAGATCTCGCATGAATTGCAGGAAATCCTTAGTAAAGGATTTTAAGTCCAGGCCGCCCTCCGCCAGTCCGGCTATTAGATCAACAATCTCTTTACGTTTTCCTTCTATCACAGCGGCAGCAAGAGAGACTAGACTCTGCATATCAGAAAATCCAAGCAGGTCTTTAACATCATCAGTCGATATGTCTTCTGAAAATGAAGCAATCTGATCTAGGATCGTAAGCGAATCCCTCATGCTGCCATCTGCTGCACGTGCCACCATTTCGAGTGCGGAATCATCAATCCTAATCGCTTCACTGTCGGCTATGAATTTAAGACGCGATTTAATTTTTTGAGTAGTAATTCGCCTAAAAGGCAGGTGCTGACAGCGAGAAAGAACAGTTGCAGGAATTTTCTTGGGCTCAGTAGTTGCGAGAACAAATATAACATGAGCAGGCGGCTCCTCAAGTGTCTTTAGCAGCGCATTGAAGGCAGCCGTCGATAGCATATGTGATTCATCAATAATGTAGACCTTGAATGCGCCACCATAGGATGCATAACGCACCCTCTCCCTGAGGTCGCGAATGTTATCAACTCCGGTGTTCGATGCGCCGTCTATCTCGGTAACATCCATTGAGGATCCTTCAGAGATAGACATGCATGATGCGCATGTTCCGCATGGATCAGCTGTCGGTCCCTGTGTGCAATTCAGTGCTTTGGCGAGTATCCTGGCTGTAGAGGTCTTGCCGACACCTCGCGGCCCGGAAAATATATAGGCATGAGCAACCTTGTTACTGATAATAGCGTTCTTGAGAATGCCGGCAATCGGTTCCTGACCGGTTAGTTCATCAAAAGTCTTGGGTCTCCATTTTCTCGCAAGAACCAGATAGGACATAGAAGATTCACCTTTTCAATGCCTTAATAAGCGGATTTTCCATACTCAGGGACCGGCACTGACCAGATCAAGATCAGTTATGGAACCGGCTTGCTGCGGCACCCAGACATAATGCTTACCGCTGCTTCCTTCCGGACCTGACGGGGTTCACATCGGCCTGCTGCGCAGGGCCGGCCCCTGATTACGTAAAATCCGCTCCATGGCGGAGAGGGAGGGAGTCGAACCCTCGGTGAGGTGTTAGCCCCACACACGATTTCCAGTCGTGCACCTTCGGCCTCTCGGTCACCTCTCCTAAATAAACAATGCCTTATAGGTTAATGTATACGTTCTGCCAAAATCAACTTGACTCATAAAAAGAAATAATGGCATTTCTGGCCTGCATGTTCCTAATGTACGGCCTAATTTTTTCGGTTCATCATTGCCAGAAGTTCTCGCCCGATCATGAATATTTTCTTGTGCCGCTCATCTTTATAATCATTATAGGTGTTAATGTTCGGCACATATTCCTTGGCATCTTTTGAGTAAATCAAGGTAACTTCAGCATGAATGCCATCTCTAATGTATATGCGATGCGAATAGTCCTTAGTAGAGGCAAGCACTATCTTTGCGAGTGTAAGATACCCAGGGTCGAGATTTGCGCATCGCCTGTCATCGATCGACATGGAGCATTCAATTTTATTTGTAATCAGCTTTGCTTCTGCAAGTTTTTCCGGATCGAAAAGCTCTTTAAAAAAAAGGAATCTGCGATAAAGCGGACCCCCCATCTCCTGTCTGTAATGATCAGAATATTCCCATCTGAGCGGTGCCGTCTCCATAATGACTTCCCCAAATGATTGCCTAAGATTATCATAGGCCTTCAGATAATATTGATTATCCTTAAACAGCACACCTGCAAATAGCAGCGTTTTTTCCGGGGTTCTAATCCTGCCCATTTGGTTCACTCTCTTTACATCTCTGCGGCAAGCTTGTCAATGGCGGCTTTAACATCCGGGTCATCCCAATTGACAGGACCGATGAACTTGTTTTTCAACGATCCTGATTTTGAAAGCACAAAAGTCTCAGGGACACCCGTGATTCCGTATTCAAGAGATGTTTTTCTATCATCAATCAACACATTAAAAGAGAAATGATTGTTTTTTAAATATTGAGTGGCGTTCTCTGGAGAGTCATTATAAAGAATTGTCAATACGACAAGGTTTTTGTTTTCTTTCTCAGCGCTGACAAATCTCTGTAATGACGGGTTCTCCTCTTTGCATGAATCGCACCACGTCGCCCAGAAATTAATAAGGACAACCTTTCCCCGCAGATCAGAAAGGCGCCATGTTTTACCGGAAATATCCGGGAGCGTGAAATCAGGCGCAGACATTCCCGCAACAGCCCTTCGCGACACAGGAGATTCTTCCTGCCCACTAAATAAATAGGCGAAAAGGAGCATGCCGAATATCAAAACTGAAAGTAGTATTATTCCCTTGTTTTTCATTTCATAAAAAGGGGCGAATCCCGAAGGATACGCCCCTCTGAATGGATCTGTTTAATGTTAATACACTTAGTTTATGGAAGCAAGTACTGAATCAGGTGCCTCGACAAACTGTACAGAGCCATCTTTGAGTTCAACATTGACAACCGCTATTTCTTTAAAGCGGCCCTTAAGCAACTCATCCGACAGTGGGTCTTCAATTTCCTTGTAAATGGCCCTTCTCATAGGCCTGGCTCCATATACGGGTTGATAATACTTATTCAACAACCACTCTTTGACTTCCGGAGAAACATTAAGCGTAAGCGAGTGTTCCAACAGCTTACGGTTAGTTTCATCGACCAGAAGATCAATGATCGAAAGCAGATGCATTTTTTCGAGCGTGTGGAACACAACGATCTCGTCAACCCTGTTCAAAAATTCGGGGTTGAATGTCTTCTTTAATTCTGACAGGACGTTATCCCGCATCTTTCCGTACATATTCTCGCCGGTTGAACGGTAGAAACCGAGCGGTGTCGCCTTTTCGATAATGCGCGCTCCGAGGTTCGAAGTCATTATTATAATCGTATTTCTAAAATCCACCTTCCTGCCATAACTATCGGTCAACACGCCCTCATCAAGAATTTGAAGCAGTATATTGAAGACCTCCTGGTGCGCCTTCTCGATTTCGTCAAAAAGAATCACCGAATACGGTCTCTTCCTTATTTTTTCAGTGAGCTGACCGCCCTCTTCGTATCCGACATAACCAGGAGGAGCACCGGTCAGACGGGACACAGTGAATTTTTCCATATATTCCGACATGTCGATCTTGACTAAAGCTCCCTGATCATTAAACATGAACTCAGCCAAGGCCTTTGCCAATTCTGTTTTACCCACACCCGTAGGACCAAGGAAAAAGAACGATCCAATAGGTCGGTTTTTGCTCTGCAGACCTGCCCGTGAACGGCGAATAGCCTTAGATACAGCCTTTATACCATCGTCCTGGCCAATAATCCGCAAGTGTAATATATCTTCCATTTTCAGAAGCTTTTCAGTTTCAGTTTCTTCCATCTTATGAAGAGGAATGCCGGTCATCTTTGATACTGTATATGCAACATCCTCCTCGCTGACCACGGGGACTTCAGCCATCAGCGAATCCTTCCATTTCTTATATTGGACCTCATATGCTTTCTTGAGTTTATCTTCCTGAGTCCTTAACCGCTGCGCCTTCTCAATTTCATGAAGCCTGACATAGAGCGTCTTTTCTTTAGACAGTTGCATAAGCTCATTTTCCATATCTCTTAATTCCTGAGGAGTGGTCGACTTCTTAAGCTTGATGCGAGAACTTGTCTCATCAATGACATCAATAGCCTTATCAGGAAGATACCTGTCTGTGATATATCTGTCCGAATACTTTACGGCAGCCGACATGGAATCGTCCGAAATCTTAACCTTATGATGGCTCTCATATTTGTGCCGTATGCCTTTCAATATTGCAAGCGTAGTCTCATTGCTGGTCGCCTGCACATAAATCGGCTGAAATCTTCTTTCAAGAGCCCCGTCTTTCTCAATGTGCTTGCGGTACTCATCAGGCGTAGTTGCACCGATGCACTGAAGCTCTCCTCTGGCTAATGCAGGCTTTAACATATTAGAGGCATCAACTGAGCCTTCCGCTGCTCCTGCTCCAATAATCGTGTGGAACTCGTCAATAAACAGGATCACATTCTCTGATTGCAAAATCTCTCTCATTACAGCTTTAAGCCGCTCCTCAAACTGGCCGCGGTATTTTGTTCCGGCAATCAGGGCACCGAGGTCAAGCGAAATAATCCGCTTGCCCAGCAGGATATCAGGCACATCGCCGAGCACTATTCTCTGCGCCAGACCTTCAACAATCGCAGTTTTGCCGACTCCCGGTTCACCGATAATTGCAGGATTGTTTTTCAATCTGCGGCCGAGAACCTGAATAACACGTTCAATTTCCTCTTCCCTGCCTATGACCGGATCCAGCTTGTCTTCCGATGCAAGCACAGTGAGATCTCGACCAAATTCATCCAGGGCAGGCGTTGTTGTCTTGCGTTTTTCCTTTTGCTGCGCGCTCTGGAATTGCGGCTTTATCGATAGATTAATAGTAAGCTGCCGAGCGCCCAGCAGGTTGGCGCCGAGGTTACGGAGTATTTTGCCGGCTATTCCCTCGTCTTCTCTTACAAGGCCCAACAGAAGATGTTCGCTGCCTATGTATGCGTGCCCCAGCAATCTTGCTTCTTCAATTGCAAGCTCCAGCACTTTCTTTGCCCGCGGAGTAAATGGTATATCGCCGAATGTCATCAGGCTGCTGCCGACAGGCAAGCTCTTTTCAACTTCATAGCGAACTTCTTCTATAGACAGGCCCATTTTCTTCAGAATCGTGATGGGCACACCGTCCTCTTCACGCAATATGGCCAAAAGGAGGTGCTCTGTACCGAGGTAGTCATTGCTTCTCTTCTCGGCTTCTTCTTTAGCGTATATGATTATTTTTCTTCCCTTCTCTGTGAATTTTTCGAACATCTTTTTTCTCCTTAAAGCGTTATTCCCCTAATAAAAGTCTACCCGGTTTCCATATTTGTTGTCAATTAATGGCGCCATTTCAATACGTTCAAGTGATATCTTGTCTCAGCCTCCACGCTTTCGTTATCCTTAATGATGTTTGCTGACGTAATATTTCCGCTCAAACTTTCAATGCTTACATACAGGCTTCCGGAAGATATTTGCAAATCAGCAGCCGATCTTAAAGGGAGGATTGTTAAAGCTCCTCTATCAAAACAGATCAGCCTTGGCATAATCGCTGATACTAGAGACACTACTGACTTTGATGGACAAACAATCAGGGATATTATAAGCGTACATGATCAATTTGCAACTGCTTCTTTTCTAAACTTTCTCAAATGGATGGCTGAATATTATATGGTACCGGTCGGCCTTGCCCTGAAAAGTTCCTTTTTCGATGAAGCGATTGCAGAATTTTCTGACAAGAAAAGAAGATCCGGCAAAAAAAAGGATTCGGCAGACTTTAATTACCAGCCATGCGAGCCGTTCGCATTCCAAAATCCTATAGCCAACGCTGTAGCAGCAAAGATATCAGATACCGACTATACAGCGCTGCTTTATCATGCTTCCAGTATTGAAAGAGAGTACGCCGCTTTAATTGAGACAATACGGAAAGCAGCCGATTGCAGCCGTGGACATTTGATAATCGTCCCTGAAAAATGGCACATAGACAGGCTAGCTCCTGTTCTGCAAAATATTGTAGGTGCACGTCTATGCATATTGCATAGCCAATTAAGCGGAAAAGAGCGTATTGAGTCGATCAAAAATATCCTATCCGGGAAAACGGATGTGGTACTTGGGATGCGTTCTGCTGCTTTAGCTCCTCTGCCACAACTATCATTTGTAGCAGTGCTTGAGGAGCAGAGCCCCTCTTATAAGGGAGAGGAAGGTCTGCATTATAACGCCCGCGATCTGGCAGTTATGAGAGGCTTTATTGAAAAGAGATGCGTTCTGCTGTCTTCCATTTGCCCATCCCTGGAAACAGTATTCAATGCACGCAGAGGCAAATACATCAGACTCAACAAATTGTCCCTGAAGACTGAGGAGGAACGTCCCCGCATCAGGATCGTGTCATTCAAATCCGCGAAGCAGAGTGAGTTGTCCCTGTCTCCTGAGATAATCAGCCACGCCAGAAATGTGTTGATGATGAATGATCAAGTGCTGTTTCTTGTAGGGCGGAAAGGTTATTCACTTATCCGTTGCGCTGATTGCGGACATATACTGTCATGTCGCAAATGCACAGTACCTATGCCTTATTACAAAAGCACGCAAATGCTGAAATGTCATCATTGCAGTGCTGAGCAACGCTGTCCTGAATATTGCGAGGAGTGCGGCGGCAACTCGTTGCAATCCTTTTCTGCTGGCACTGAGAAGATTCGCGAAGACGTTTCTGAGCTGCTTAAGAGCCCTGCTATGCTAATAGAAAAGGCTAAGATTTCTTCAGACTCTGATACTGTATCTGTCAATTCAGACCTTTCTGATTTCTTCCCCATCGTAGTTGGCACATCTTTGGTCAAGAGAAAGAAAAATCGGGAAGAGAAATTTACTTCCGCAGTGTTGATGAACGTCGATCTGATCATGGCGCAGCCCGACTTCAGAGCATATGAAAGAACATTTCAGGAAATCATTGAAGTCTCACAAATAGTGAAGCCGGACGGTTCTCTGTTTATCCAGACAAGATCTCCGGGAAGCAAAATAATCAGATGTCTCAAGCACTACGACTTCGAAGAGTTCTATGATTTTGAGCTGGCTCAAAGAAGGGATTTAGATCATCCTCCGTATACGCGAATGATCTTATTCACAGTCTTCAGCAAACAGGGTGGAACCATATCTCAAGATCTGTGGCATGTAGTGCGCGAATTCAGGGATAGTGCTGTCACTATACTTGGTCCTGTTGAGGTTCCGTCGAAATCTAAATCCTATGCCGGGTGCTATCAGATACTGCTCAAATCTCGGGACAGCAGAAGGCTTCACAAAATGGCAAAAAGCCTGTTGATCAGACTAGAGAGTGATAAGAAGATCAAGATTGTTACAGACGTGGATCCTATCAAGATTTGATATGTAATTATGCCTCGTCTTCAATAATGCATAATGGACACGATTCAATCCGGCAGTGTTCATACTGCCAAGTCCGGGCTTTTACAATTTTAGAGAATCACACAAAGACAGGGGTTTTTCTCTTCTTCAATATCCTCCGCGCTGTCTCGATATCCATTTTTATATGATCGAATAAATCTTCAACTGAGGAGAACTTTTTCTCATCCCTTATTCTGCCGATGAAATGCAGCCTTAGCTTCTGTCCAAGCAGATTCTCATGAAAGTCGAAAATATGAACTTCATAACTCATCCTGCCTTCTTTGAATGTTGGATTTCTGCCAATATTCGCGACTCCGTCATACAGCCGTTTGCCTATAGAGACTCGAACCGCATATACCCCTTCTTTGGGAAGCAGTTCATCGTCTGTTTGCAGATTTGCAGTAGGAGTTTTGAGCAATGCATTACCCCGGCCGGCGCCTTTAATCACAACGCCGTCGATATAGTAGGCTCTGCCAAGCATCTTTGCAGTGTCGCCAACTTTTCCGGCGGTGATCGATTGTCTCACCCTGCTGCTGCTGACGATGCCTCCTGCCACTTTTGCATAGCGCACCACAGTGACACCGAACCCATACTTTTTCCCCCGTCGCCTCAGTAGCGACGCATTCCCTTTCTTTCCCCTGCCGAATGCATAGTTATGTCCGACTACAATCCACCTGGCTTTCAAGTGTTCCACTATTATCTTGCGTATGAATTCCTCAGCGTCTGTATGGGCAAAGTTGCGATCGAACTCAATGCATATTAACGATTTGATGCCTTGATCGGCTATCAGTCGTGCCTTCTCTTCAAAGGAATTTATCAGTTTCAGCCCGCGCTCAGGCAAAAGCACTCTCACAGGATGCGGTTCGAATGTCATAGCGACAGCTGTTCCATGCAACTCCGATGCTTTGTTCACCACCGCCCGTATGATCTTTTGATGTCCTATATGCACGCCATCGAAATTCCCGATTGTTACAACCGGCGCCCTATATGTTTTGCTTACCGGCAAACCCCTAATTATTTCCATCTTGTCTCCCCAAGGATATCAGTGTCTGGTATATAACACGAACCTGCCCGCGAGTCTGCTCTATATCGCGATCATTGTCTATAACGAAATCAGATCCTCTTATCTTTATTTCAACCGGCAGCTGAGTAGAAAGTCTCTTTTTAGCATCCTCCTCCAAAACGCCTTTGGCCATAAGTCTGTTAAGTGCTGTTTCTTCCGATACAAACACAGTGATAATTTTTTCGAACTTTCCCTGATGTCCCCTTTCGAATATTACTGTGGCTTCAACAATAAGTATGCGTTCATTTTCTGAGGAGTACCTCGCCGCTTCCTGATAGATTCTTTGGAAGACCCTGGGGTGAAGTATGTCTTCAAGAGTTATCCTGGCATGCGCATCGCCAAAAACCCAGGCAGCAAGTCGCTTCCTGTCAACAACGCCGCCTGCAACAATCTCTTCACCGAAAGCTTCCTCGATCTCTTTAATCACTTCCGGGCCATCAAGAAGTTGATGCACTATCTCATCAGCATCAAGTGTTCTTGCTCCCAACTGCCGGAACATGTCAGCTACGGTGCTCTTACCTGAACCGTAGTTCCCTGTGAGCCCAACTACTATCATGCTTTTCTTTCCGCCTTCTTCTTCAGCTCCTTCAGCTTTCGCAGGGCATCCTGAGGCTTTAACGAGCTTACGTCAAGGTTCATAAGTTCAACAGTTACAGGGTCTCCTGCAGAAAAAAGATCCATCTGCGCCAGGCGAGGAATAAGCGCGTTTGTCTCTTTCTTTTCGAGTTTTTCGAGGACAATCTTGGATTTATCGATAACCTCCTCAGGCAGGCCGGCAAGACGCGCGACCTGGATACCGTAACTTTTATCTGCTGGTCCCCTCTCGATCTTCCTGAGGAATATGACCTCGTCACCCCATTCCTTAACCACAACATTATAGTTCTTTATGCCGTCCATATTGGCGGCCAGATCGGTCAGCTCATGATAGTGAGTGGCAAATAACGTGCGTGCTTTCACTTTCTCTACTATATGCTCTGCCACTGCCCATGCAATGCTGATCCCGTCGAAGGTACTGGTGCCGCGCCCTACTTCATCCAGTAGAATCAGGCTTTTGCTTGACGCGTTGTTCAGAATGTTTGCCGTCTCGATCATTTCGACCATGAATGTGCTCTGTCCTTTGGCGATAAAGTCAGAAGCACCTATCCTGGTGAAAATTCTGTCGGCTATGCCTATACGCGCTGAAGCAGCCGGCACAAAAGAGCCTATCTGTGCCATTAGTATTATCAGTGCAACTTGCCTCATATAGGTAGACTTGCCGGCCATGTTTGGACCTGTAATAATCAGCAGCCTGTTTTCGGAGGAATCCAGTAATGCGTTGTTGGGGATGAATTTCTCATCCATCAGCGCTAATCCATGAGCGCTGATGAGCCGCTCTATCACAGGATGACGCCCATCAACTATGTCTATGACATCATTGTCGGATACAGTTGGCTTTACATAGTCATATTTTTTTGCAACAGAGGCAAGTGCAGTGTAAAAATCTATTAATGCTATCAGTTCAGATGTCTCAAGGAGTTTTTCAGTGTAAGGCTGGATCTTATCGAGTATCCCCTGAAAAAGCCTGTATTCAAGTTCCTTAAGCTTATCCTCGGCTCCCAGCACCTTTGTCTCATATTCTTTGAGGTCATATGTAATAAAACGTTCACAATTCGCAAGCGTCTGCTTACGCATATAATCCGGCGGTACAAGATGGAGGTTTGTTTTTGTTATTTCAATGTAATAGCCGAAGACTTTGTTAAATCCTATCTTGAGCGATGAAATACCGGTCTTCTGCCTTTCGTCTGCTTCCATTCTGGCAATATAGTCTTTGCCATAAGTTGAGATATCACGCAGTTCATCGACTTCCTTATGGTAACCTCTCCGGATGAAGCCGCCCTCTTTTGCGGTAGCAGGGGGAGCAGCGATTATGCTCGATGCGATAATCTCCTGCAACTCCGCGAACCCTGACATTTTGCTCCCCAAACCGCTTATAATTTCGGACCGGCATTTTCCGAGCGATTTCTTCAGTGAAGGAACCAGTTCAAGGGATCCGGCGAGCGCAACCAGTTCACGCGGTCCCGCAGATTTCGATATAATTCGGGATGTCAGCCTTTCTATGTCCTGTATTTTCCGGAGCGTATATCGCAGATCTTCAAAAAGTTCAAAATCATCAACAATGGCCTCGACCGACTGTTGCCTGATTGCAATATCTGCTAATTTGATCAGCGGGCTCGAAACCGCGTTTCTCATAAGCCTGCCGCCCATTGGTGTTAGGGTTTCATCGAGAACCCAGAGCAGGGAGCCTTCAACAGATCCATCCTTGATATTATGAAGAAGTTCAAGGTTACGCTTAGTGGCAGCATCCAGAAACATATAGGCGGCCTTGCCGGGAACGATTATCCTCTTAAATGTCAGGGTTCCTTGAGTATCCATAAGATAGCCAAGTAATCCGCCTGCCGCCGAAATTCCAGCTTGCATGCCGTCGCAGCCGTAACCTTCCAATGAAGCGACCCTGAAATATTTCAAAAGAATCCGGTAGGACTCACCAAAATCGAAGTAGGCGTCGTCGTAATATGTAACATAGTGACCTAGAAAGGCTTCTTTATAATAAATGTTCTCTTTCAGACTTGCCGGGCAGAGAATCTCTCTCGGTTCGAAACGGCTTATCTCATCTTCTGCCGGTTTGTCCGTTTCATAGACGATAAACTCGCCGGTGGAAATATCGGCAACCGAAATGCCGATAATATCCTGATACGGTAAGATGCTTATAATATAAGAGTTTTCCTTTGGTTCCTCCGGCTGATGTGTGCCTGGTGTAATCACTTTTATAACTTCGCGCTGCACGATCCCTTTGGCCTGTTTTGGATCTTCAACCTGCTCACAAATAGCCACTTTGTGGCCGGCCCTGATTAGCTTCGAGACATAAGATTCCGCTGAGAAATAAGGGATGCCGCACATCGGAATCTGGTCTTCCTTGCTCTTGTCGCGGCTTGTCAGTGCAATTTGCAGAACGCGCGAGGCGATCTTTGCGTCCTCTCCGAACATCTCATAAAAATCTCCAAGCCTGAAAAAGACTATAGAATCCGGATATTGCTCTTTGACGCCGAAATATTGCTTCATCAACGGGGTAAGTTCAGACATTACCTCGACCTTTCAATCCAATAATTTGAACATAGAATTATACTACAGACCGGAGACAGAGTTCAGGATGGCATTGCAAAAACAACTTCGCGCTCTTCCATATCAACACTCTCGACTCGCACTGTCAGATATTTGCCAATATGGAATTTCTTCCTGCGATTCAGGCCATTAAGACTCATTTGCCTCTCGTCAAATTCATAGAAATCGTCAGCCATATAGGAAACATGGAGAAACCCCTCAACATAAAACTCATTGAGTCTGACCTTCAGCCCATAAGGCGTTACAGACACTACCTTTCCCTCAAATGCTTCTCCAATTCTCTCTTTCATAAACCAGGCACGCATTGCATCGAGGACAGCCCGTTCAGCTTCGTCAGCAGTGCGCTCAGCTCTGGATGAGTGAAAGGCTATGTCAGGCAGGAATTCTTCAAGCTCTTTCACTCTGCCATCAGATAGTCCTTTCTTTAAAAGCGCCTCAGCCAATATCCTATGGGTGACCAGATCGGGATACCGACGAATAGGAGAAGTGAAATGACAATAGCTTTTTGAAGCCAGACCGAAATGTCCTGCATTGATTGTGGAGTACCTGGCCTGTTTCAGGCTGCGGAGAATCATGTTATTAACAATATCTTCGACGTCGCTGCCTTTAGCCTTCCTGATGATATCCGGCAAGTTTTTGGGTTTCAGTGCCTTCAAGGGCCCGAGCAGTCGCATCCTGGAAATTACAGATGTTATTTCGTCCAATTTCATCATATCCGGTTCTTCATGAATTCTGTAAATATTCGGGCAATCAAGTCCCTCCAGATACTTTGCAACCGCTTCATTTGCTGCAATCATAAATTCCTCTATTATGATATGAGCGAAATTTCGCTCGGCCCGAATGATATCTTTGGGATTACCCTGTATGTCAAGCAGGACTTCCGGTTCAGGAAAATCAAAGTCAAGACTGCCCCTACTGAGCCTTCGATCCTTCAGCGCACGGCACAACTCAGCCATAAGCTCAAAATCCGCTAAAAGTTTTTGATATTTGCTGACTACTGCCGGATCTCGATCAATCAAAATGCGACTGACCGCTGTATATGTCATGCGTTCATTGCTGTTGATAATGCTGGGATAAAATTTGTCGGAGATTTTCTCACCGCGGCCATCAAAGCGCATTTCAACGGTAAAAGCCAAACGGTCAACTTTAGGTTTCAGACTGCAAAGATCTTCAGACAGTTCTGTAGGAAGCATCGGGATTACCCGATCAGTAAAATACACACTCGTTGCCCGCTTACGAGCTTCCTTGTCCAAAAATGAATCCCACCCTACATAATGACCGACATCTGCTATGTGTACCCATAAGCGGAAACCATCAGCCGTTCTCGCTATGGATATCGCATCATCAAAATCTTTCGCTCGCTCACCATCAATAGTAACTGTGTTTAGCAGGCGGAGATCTCTCCTCTTAATCTGAACCGTCTCATCGGGCGCCTTGTTGTACAACTTCTGCGCCTCTTCCAAAACAGCCCGCGGAAACCTTTTATGAAAAGCAAACTCTTCTATTATTGCCTCTGTGTCTTCAAGGGGCGACTTTGCCTTTTTTAAAACCTTAACAATCTTGCCGGCAGGAGGCCGCTTGTCGGTCGGATAATTTATGATTTCAGCAATTACATTGTCGCCATCAACAGCTTGCCCGATATCCGATGGCGAAATATAGAGATCAAAACGAATCTTTCTGCTCTTCGGTCTGACAAAATATGCTGCCCTGGCTTGCTCAAACGTACCGGTAATTCTGGAGCATGCCCTATCCAGAATCCTGATGATACGCCCTTCTCGTCGATGCCTGCTCTCGATTCTGGCAATCACGCGGTCATTATCGAGTGCCCCAAAGGTTGCCCTGGCCGGAATAAATACATCGCGCTCACCTGGCTTGTCGGTAATTACGAAACCGTACCCGTCCCTGTGAGACTCGAAATAACCATTGACAAGACTCATCTCATCTGATATGCCGTACAACCCTTTACGAGTCCTGACAATATGACCTTCACTAACAAGAATCCGCAGAATCTTTTTGAAAGCCCTTTTGCCCTTGGAATCGAGACCCAATCCGGCAGCAAGCTCAACAAAACTCATCGGATTGGATGCCTTCTTTTTCAGAAAAGCCAGAACTATATCATTATTTATCATAATGTTAAGTTTTATTTATTAAAGTTAATTAATATGATATTTGCTTTTGAAGTCCTGAAGTTTTTGCAGAGCTCCTTCACTACTGTGAAGAGCTTCTCCTTTGGCCTCCGCATATTTTCTTTTAGACTTGGAATCTTTGTCTTTGAAAAAAGTATCGAGATGCATGATCTGAGCATCCAACTTCCTGGATATCATAAGATAGTCCTGATATTTCTTATTTTCAGCCTTGATTGAAAAATCGCCAGGCATTTGCCAGCTATCCTTGAAATAGGTCCAGGCAGCAAAATCCGATAGTTTATAACCGGGCGCAGCAACAATGGGCTGGTCGCTCTTCATATCCTTTATTCGAAGACCGTTACTATCAGCCACTATCTTGTAGCCGCCGGTAAAGGCATTGTCTGAACCCTGATCGTCCATGTATTCCCATCTGGACACAGTTATCTGCTTTTCCTTATGGCAACTTTCACAGGAACGCCCTTTGCCGAAGGGGTGAGACGCCTGCTGAATTTCTATCCATAAGAGGTGCTTGTTGTCTGCCGCCGCATCGACCGTCCCTACTATATAATACGGATCTCTCGTCTCGCCTTTTGGCCAGCGATAGATAATCTTGCCGGAAGGTTGAACATCCTGTTTAATATTGCCTACGCTATGAGGAAATACCTTGACCGCCATCCATCGGCCTCTTTGATCTTTCATTAGTATAGGCGGACTTTGGATTCCATAATAAAGTGAATACTTCTTGAACGGATTGTCCTGAGCAGAAACTTTGCCGGGACCCCACGTCACAATCTGATAACCTCTCAACTCATTGATATGACATGCCGAGCAGTCAAGATTCTTATGGATACTTTTTGCGTGCACCTCTTCAATGTCCAGATGGCAGTCCTGGCAATTGGCGCGCCTCTGCATATCGCCCATACCCTTTTCGCCGGTGGTATGGCAGTCAGCACAGTGTATATCTTTCTTGTAGTGGACGTCAGGCTTCATTCCTTCGGGCAAAGAATACGATCCGCCTATGTAAGTCCCGCCTCTACGGCTTTGCATTGATCCTGTGTGACACATGCTTGTGCCTCGGCCGTTACCATCACAGCTTGCTGAGGATGGCTTGCTCGTCATATTATGCAGCCCCTTCTTCTGGTCCGGATCGTAATGACAGTCAAGACAGCCGGCATGACAAATGTTGCAGTATTTCTGTTTTGCTACTGCCTGTTCATGAGAGAAAGGAACATTGATTTCCTTTTGTATATCTGCCGTATTCTTGAAGGAGAAGCCCGCATTTTTTAGCACCTCCGCCGGAGGCAGGTCCGCAAAGGACGGCCCACAATTTTGAGGGCCGTACGGCTCGAGCCATGTCCTCATTGTACGCTGCCTGAAATTAGTCGCCATTATCGTAGTGCGGAATTGTTTCAGTTGATCCGGGTGGCAATTTGATTTGCCGCAGGTTTTTCCGGCTATTTCCGGGTCGAAATTAAAACTAGCTCTATCGCGATCATGCCATAAGACATTCCTGACAGAATTTACCGGATAATATGATTCTCCAATTTTCTCATGGGGCAGCAGTTGACGGATCGCATCCTGTCCGCGCGGCAAGATAGCCTTAGGAAAAACACTCTTGCGGTCAAGAACTTCGCCTTCATCACTCACTAGCATAGGTTTGAGCATACCCTGATGAGCCTTGTCAGCTTCAGAAGCCCGCCCATTTCCGAGATGGCAGTCGCGGCACTGAACATAGGGGTGCTTACTCTCGGTTTCCACCATCTTCTGAGTGAGATAGAACTGCGGGAATCCAAGGCGAGCCATTTTTTCGTTGTCGGAATGGCACCTAACGCATTCGATGCTGGAATCATTCCAGGCTCTATATCCAAGCAGAGCAACAATAAATACAAACTGCAGAAGGAATAATATAATTGTCTTGCGGTTTAAATAGTCGCTTAAAGAGCCTATTTTCATGCAATATCAGGGTTTCTCTGGTGGAGCTGACTGATCCGACGATGTGCTACCTGGATTATCCTCATGGGAAGATTCTTTAGATTCACTGGACTCATGCCCAGCCGCGGGGGATGCCGTCTCTTCAGGCGATTCGCGATTCACCCTCTTTCCTTGCCTGACCTTTTGCGGCAGATCGAAATGAAGAACCTCGTCTTTCTCTCCTCCCGGCAAGGTTTGCCCATCAAAAGTCAGCAACACTCCTCCGGCATTGCCGACGATAACATTCATAGTATTTGCAGCTCTAAATGTAAGCTTATCGCCGGGTTTCATCAGGTATTCCTTCTTCTCGGTCTGGTCAGAGATGACCTGTATCCAACAGGACTCGTCAGCTGAAATTACAAGCGTATGGCTCTTTGTTGAAGAAACAGCAAATTTGTTTCCTGCTGCCTGCTTATCTGCGACTGAAGCAGCCTGCTTCTTAGGTTGTTGAACATTCTTTTCTGCAACTATTGTCTGCCGAATATCAGGCGTCATCTGTACCGGCTTCTCTGCTTTCTTCAACTGCAGGCTTTGATACACAACCAATGCTATTAGAATCAATACTGGAGCGCCTATATACAAAAACCTCCTATTCGCAACGGTATTGACACCACTATGGAACCTGGTGTCGCCGACTGCGATATTGGAAGCTTCTGAATTCATTTTTTCCAACGTATGCTCTACGGCCAGTTCGTTGGATTGATCAACTTCAACAAACACCTTTTCATGAATTTCTGTTTCATCTAACTTTTCAATCCTGTTGTCGCCGGCTACGGTATCAAAAGACTCGGAAGCCTTAATTGCCGATGGATGCTTTTCAGCTTGATCATAAGATTCATCGACTTTAGCAATCTCTCTCTTACGAATTTGCGTTTCACCCGATTTTTCGATTGTACTCTCGGCAGCAATGTTTTGAAGAATATAATCCTGCGATGAAGCTACCAGGGCATGATGTATCGCTTTTTCAATCGGGGAAGCATCTGAGGCATTTAATGGAGTGCTGCGCGACCGCATCGCCTCCCGTGGATTTCTCTTAAGATATTCCTCGAACCTGTCTAGACCCTCTTCAACAGGCGTTCCTACGAAATGAGAATATTGACGGATATATTCTTGTATGTCTATGTCAGCGGGAATCTGCCCATAGTCTTCACGTTCAATTGCGGCAAGCCATTGGGCATTTGTCTCTGTAGCGGCAGCCATCTGATCAATCGTATATCCGGCGGCTTCTCTCCGGGATTTATAGTGTTTTGACATTCATATAAATTAACACTAATCATGGTCCAAATCAACCAACATTTGTAAAATCTCAATTCCCTTTGAAATATCTGATCTGTTTAGACCACCGGCAAGCTGCTGACAAGCCGTCCTGCGGCTTATAAGGACCTTTTCGAACTTCTTATGGGGCTATTTTAGACGCAGGCGCATCCGGTAATCTGTTCTCTGACGCTTTCTGACGCGCATCGGTACCCTGGCGCTCGGACTCATTCGGTTCGGGCTTCACAACTTGAGGTAGCTTCGATATGACAGCTTCAGATGACACCTCGCCTGTTTCGCCGGTTGCCCGATCAGGCAGTCTTAGCCTTAGAACCTCACCTTCTTTGCCGGTCGGCAGTTCTTTGCCGTCATATCTAAGTGAAACACCGCCGGCGTTACCAAGCAGTACATGCATAA
>DATHDG010000044.1:0-69396 GCA_035319125.1 Dissulfurispiraceae bacterium
TACGAGATATTCAGAAAGCTCAGGAAGATGAATCTGCCGAGCGGCAAGATGGCGGTAATCACGGCAAATTCGGTTGTTGCCGAGCTGCTGTCCGATGAGGAAAGATACGGGATTGAGGAGCTTGAGTCAAACTTTAATATCAAGCTCATCGTCAAGGAGGATTTCAAACTCCACCAGGAGCACTTCGAGATTACGGTGCTATAAGAAATAGGGGTATCAGAGCGGTAAAATTGGAAAGGTCCCGACAGTCCGGATTTCTGTGCGATGTCTGGGTTCTCAGGGCCGCGCAAGCGGGCAGGGCAAATATACTACTGCGATTGAACATTCTTTTCTGTTCGAATCTGACATCTTATGCACAAGCGCTAATTCATCGCACTGAAATCTGGACTGGCGGGACAGTCATACAAAGCTGCTTTGCGACAATCGAATATGAACGAGAAATACGATACACTTCTTGACATTCTGCGCGGTATGAATTCCGTAGTCCTGGCCTTCTCAGGTGGGGTGGACAGCACATTTCTTCTCAGGGCCATAAAGGATTCAGGGATAAGAGCAATGGCGGTCATCGCGTCATCGGCAACAATGCCCGAAAGTGAGTTCAAGAATGCAGTACAGATGGCAGCACTGATCTGCATGCCTTATCGCGTGATCACCACCGCAGAACTAGAAAATCCGGATTTCATCCGTAACCCGGCTAACCGATGCTTCTATTGCAAAGATGAACTGTTCATTAAACTTTTCAGGATCGCTGATGCTGAAGGATATGAAAATGTGGCAGACGGCAGCAATATAGACGATCTAAAAGACAAGAGACCTGGAAGAGAAGCGGCATTGCGGCATGGCGTGCGGAGCCCTCTTATTGAAGCAGGCATAGGGAAAGCCGAAATCAGAGAACTTTCGCGAGTTCTTGGCCTGCCTACCTGGTCGAAGCCGTCAGCGCCTTGTCTGGCAACCAGATTCCCATACGGCATGAAAATAACCAGAGAAGGACTCAGGATGGTTGAAGAATCTGAAGAGTTTCTCAGGTCTTTGGGCTTCTCAGAACTGCGCGTGCGGAACTATCATGCCGGTCTTGCCAGCATTGAGGTCCGCCTTGAAGATATTGGATCCTTGTTCCTTCCGGATAAGAGGCAAAAAATAGTGAACTACTTCAGGGCGCTTGGGTTCCGGCATATCACCGTCGACATCGAAGGCTTCAGGAGCGGTAACCTAAATGAATAGCGCCGTTGCATCCAAGCTATCTCTCTGCGTCAAATGTGGCAGCTGTAAGACGCAATGTCCGACAGGCATTGAATTCGCCAACGAGGGTATGAGTGCGCGCGGAAGAATCGCGCTGCTAAAGAAACTCGCCTCTGGAGAGCTCGAACCCTCCGATGCACTTGACGATCGTATCTTCAGCTGTTTACTTTGCGGCGCATGCAATTCCTTATGCCCCCTCGGCATTCCCATTACCGAAGCAATATACGACGGCAGGAGGAAACTGAGCAGAAGGAAGAAACACTGGATGTTCAAATTCGCAATGAAATATGCCTTTAGCAATACCTCCAGAGCGTTCAATATCCTGCAAACATTAGAAAATATCGGTATGACACGACACCTAAACCGTCTTAAACCGTTCAATGCACTGAAGGAGCTTTGCGGAGATATTCCGAAGGACCGTCTGAGAAGCGGCCCTACCGTTTTCAGGGTTTCAAATCCGATAGGCAGAATTGCGCTGTTTGCCGGATGCACGGTTGATTTCCTCTATCCGTCTATGGGCAATGCACTTATCCAGTCATTGAATGCTCTTCAATATGAAGTCGTACTTCCGAAGGGCGAAGTTTGCTGCGGAGCTCCGCTGTTAAGCTTGGGACTGAAAGACAAAACCGCCGCTCTTGCGGAAAAAAACCTGAACGCATTCAAAAGACTCAAAGCAGAGGCTGTCATAAGCTTATGTCCCACCTGCACGCACTTTATCAGCCATGAATACAGGGAACTAGTCGGCGAAGGTATAGACAATGCGGTTGACATTTCACGTTTCCTTTGCGACAACCCTGCAGCAGCATTGCAGGCGGGGCAGCATGGAGGCGGACACAGCGTTATTTATCATGATCCATGCCATTCGATTAACTACCTCGGGGTGAAAAATGAGCCGCGAAGTCTTTTGAAAACACTTGGATTCCGCGTTATTGAACCTGCAGAAAAAGGTTGCTGCGGCATGGGAGGTACTGTTAGACTAATGTACGGAAACGTATCGCAGAGCCTGCTTGAACAGCGAATCCAGGCTTTTGGACTGGGCAATAGCAATACGCCTGAAATGATAGTCACTTCCTGTCCCAACTGTATCCTTCAACTCAGCAGCAGGATCAAGGACAGGCCGGTTAAACATATTATCGAAATCATTGCAGCAAGCATGAAAAGGAGATCATAGTGTCGGACAAGCCAAAGACAAATAAATTCGAGATCCTAACACCCCAGGGATTTGAAGAGACGGGCAAGCCCAAAAAGATGAAGTTCGTAAAGAAGACCGAATGCGACCGATGCGGCAACTGCTGCTCAGGCAGTACGCCTTCGCTCTATAAAGAAGATTTGGATATGTTTCGCTCAGGTGTTCTTTCTTTCGATAACACTTTCACTATCAGAGTAGGCGAGATCTTCAGTGTGCCTGGAGATCAGGAGACTTACAGAGCATTTGTCGAGCTGATCAAGATAAAGCCCAAAGAAGGCAACGAGGTGTGTACTTTTTATAGCGAAGACAAGGGCTGTGCAATTTATGCCAACAGGCCGTCACAGTGTGCTGATTACGCCTGTTGGGAAATGAACGATGCGATGACGGGGCTGGAAGGAAAAGCTCTAAAAAGAAAAGACCTCTTCGGAGACATCGAACTGCTTTCCGATCTCATTGCGCGGCATGAAGAACTCTGTTCATATGAAAGACTGTCTGACGAGCTCGAAAAAGCTTCCGCCGGGGATGAGGCTGCAGCAGCCGACATTGCCGATATGCTTGACTACGACAGCTTCGTAAGGGATTATGTAACTGAAAAATTCAACATACCTGCGACCGCTCTTGATCTGATCTTTGGAAAACCCATGGTCGGCCGCATCAAAGAATTCGGGCTGAGGGTCGAAAAAGAAGGCGATGAATTCGTGCTTCTTCCGCTAAAGAAGGAAGATCGCCCGAATAGCTAGACTTTAACGTTGCATAAACAGGAAGCGAGGAACGCCTCAAAGTCTTTAAAATGCGATGCTGAGACCATACTCATCAAGAATGCAGGATGTGACCATTTGTGATTTCCTGTTTATTGATGAATTTATGGGTATTAAAATCTTCATAGGTATCGCTTTAAAGCCTTTGGTTCATCCCTCCCATCCTGTTGTTGGAAATATTGTGCAATTATAAGATAAATTGAAATTGTTGGAGGAGAAATGAAATTCTTTATCGACACAGCAAATATTGAAGAGATCAGAAAAGCCTGGGAGCTTGGTGTTATAGATGGTGTTACTACTAACCCATCACTCATCTCCAAAGAAAAGAAAGAGCCGGTCGCTCTTTTCAAGGAGATTTGTTCGATCGTCGACGGGCCGATCAGCGCCGAGGTTATCGGGACCAAGGCCGATGAAATGGTCAGAGAGGCTGAAGAGCTCGCGAAGATTCATGAGAACATCGTTGTCAAGATACCGATGATCGAGGACGGGCTGAAGGCGGTCAAAAGGCTGACTGCTTCCGGAATCAAGACAAATGTAACTCTGATCTTCTCGCCGAGTCAGGCGCTGCTGGCTGCCAAAGCCGGCGCCACATATGTGAGCCCGTTTGTGGGAAGGCTCGACGACATCAGCCACACGGGAATGGATATTGTGGCCGACATCCAGACCATCTACGAGAACTACATGTTCGACACAGAGATAATCGTTGCCAGCATCAGAAACCCGCTGCATGTGGTGGAGGCTGCTCGCATCGGGGCGGACATTGCCACGATCCCATACAGCGTGATCGGCCAGCTCATCAAGCACCCGCTGACCGATATCGGACTAGAAAAATTTCTGAAGGATTACGAGAAGGTCAAAGCGGCAAAGTAATCTATAGTTGCATAGATCTTGGGGAAGGCAAAGATGGAAGGGATGAACCAAAGGCTTTCAAGAGATACCTTGGCTGATTTTCATATGCAACAAACAGATCAAAAACAGGAATACACTTTTGACCAAGTCTGCAATTGGTGACATAATATAGTCTCAGCATCTCATTTGAAAGACGTTGGGACGTTCTTTCAATAGCGACAATACAAAGACAAGGTAAAGACATTTGCAAGTTTCATGAAACAGCCGTATCTGTTGATTACACCGAGAGATGATACTGTTAAGCCGTCCAATCGCGCAGCCCTATTTGAAACCGACATGAAAAACAATCCTCAGCAAAGCATTTTGGGAGTCGGTCCATGGCTGGCAATAGTCGGCGTTGTTATGTTGTTGCTGGTATTATGTCTCTACCAAACATTGGGCTTTTCAATACGTGCAGCTGAGAGCCATGCACAATGGATGCGGGCCGTTGGATTGTGCTGGGGGGCAATCGGCCTCTGGTTCTGGATCGGATCAGTCATACTTGTAGTGCGCGTCCATAGCAATAGCAAGCTTGTTACAAATGGAGTCTACCGTTACTCGCGAAATCCGATGTATGCTGCTTTCATAGTCTTCTTAATCCCCGCACTTTCTTTTATATCAAACAATCTGATGACCTTGTCGGTATCAGTCGTGATGTTCGCGGCATTCAAGATTCTGATCCGGAAAGAGGAAGTTTACCTGCAAACAGAATTCGGAGAGGAATACGAACAATATACGAAGCGGGTGGCACAGCTTATTCCTTTTATCAGGATCTGAGGCCGCAACGCGCAAAATCCAAATCGGATTTATTTATCTCGGAATATTTCTGAGTAAATCCTCCATAGAGCTACGCTCTGATCTTTATCTGGAATAATACACCGTCAACACTGCCTTCTCGATGGCGTGCTGATTAAGATAAAACCCTACCATCGCGCCGGGTGAATTCGCGTCAAGATCCAATTTATCTACATCGAGAGCAAATACCGTGAACTGATACCGGTGCGGCTTGTGCCCAACGGGCGGACATGCGCCGCCATATCCCGGCTTGCCGAAATCCGTCCGGCTTTGTACGCTTCCCTGCGGAGCTAGGCCTAACGCAGGCTCGCCGGCATTTTCAGGCAGATTATTCACACTGGTCGGTATATTAAAAAGCAGCCAGTGCCACCATCCGCTACCTGTCGGAGCATCAGGATCATAAACTGTTATTGCAAAGCTCTTTGTTCCTTTCGGAGCATTTTCCCAATACAGTGCCGGTGAGATATTCTTCCCTGTGCATCCGAATCCCGAGAATACCTGATTATTATGCAGCCGTCCGCCCGGTTCAAGCTGCGGGCTACTCAGTAGAAACTCCCCGGCGGCCGCGCTATGCGCCGATAGAATAATCAAGCCCGCAAGCATAAAAAAAACGGTAATTTTCATATTGTCCTCCTCTTGATGAATCGATTCAGATATGATCGATACTATCATAAGTAATAGCGCAAGACAAGAGCTCAAATCGATTCACTAACAAATTAGATACCCACGGGCGTACCCGCGGGCATCTAAATTCCGCCACTTATAAGCAGTATTAGAAATGTCGGAATCCGGCAACAGCAAAATCTCCGGTATAATTGATCACTGCCCATGCAGTATACGTCTTTGGATCTATACCGTATGTACCAAGTTCATAGCCTTTCTTCCATGGGCCAAAAACGAATTTCTTGGTTCCACCGAAATTCATATCCACAGCGTTCACCCAATCACCATTTTCATCTCTTGTTGCAAGTCCCAACATGCCTTGACCGAATTGCATAGGAAGCAATCTGCCGAAATCATAGCTCATTGACAAGGTATAAACTCCAGTCTGGTCTGTTCCCAGATCAGCCATGCCCCAGAGTGTCAGGATGTCACTGGCCGGCATGTCGTAGTTCCTTGCTTTATGGTCGTTTCTGAAATGCAACGGCCACCTGTGGCTGTAACCGAAGTCCATGTCGTTGCCTGCCTCCCCGGCAGTCCATCCAGTGTTGACAGCTTTTACCGTCGCCTTCCCATAGTTTGTAGTTGCAGTGCTGCTGTTTATTCCATCCAGGATATGCGCCGCAGTTCCCTTAAATTTGTCATGAACTGTAGTGTAAGATCCACCTTGATCAATCAGGAATTCCTTACCATTAAGGCTATAGCCTGTTGTTGAGCGTTTGCTAAATGTAAATGTTGGGGTCTCGGTAAAAGACGAAAGGTTGTTCTGGTCACTCGCGTAATAATCGATAGTCACTCGCGGCCCGTCAACTGTAAATATGTAGTATCCAACACACGCAAGATCCTGCTCAACAGGCATGTCATTTGACGATACCGGAAGACCCGGCTTATAGAACTTGTTGCTGTCCGATTGAGTTATAAGCTGATGGATCATGCTATGCCCGTCAGGGCTCGTTACAACCGAATTATAATGATGATGGTCATGACCTGAAATCATATATTTGACATTATTTGTCTGCAGCAGAGACAAGAAGATATTAGCCCTCGAGCGCTTCTGTCCAACAGTAAGACCAGGGGTGTTGCTGATAATTGTGTCATCAGAAAGCGTGTTTGCAATGCCAGTGACGGGATCAAGCGCATAACCGTCACCCGGATCACCAGCCGCATTGCCGCCGAACATATTGTCTTTATGATTGCCTCCGAGGATATTCTTGTGAGTAAATGCGAAGGCATGAGTATTAGCCGGTCTATTCGAGAGAGTACTGCTTATCCAGTCCTGTTGTTCCGGAATTATGTGGCTAGTATAATAATCCGGAGACTTGAACTGGTCCAATATCACAAAGGTGGCATTCTTATAATTGAAAGAGTAAGAAACGCTGTTATTGGTTGCATTTGCGGTCGGCCACGAGAAATCATGTCCGAGGTAAAATATGTCAGGATTGGTTTTAGCATCAGGCGCATAAGGACCTGCCAAAACCATAGAATCTGAAATTAAAAGTGTTGTGATGTCACCTGGTGTGTAATTGTTCTCACCTGCTTTTCCAAGGGCAATCTGAGGATATGCATGCCAAAAATCCTGATCCGATTTCATGTAACCATTTTCATGAGCCGCTTCATGATTACCCCGCATCGGATAAAAGCCTATCCCGGCGTTATAAAGATCCTGTGCATATAACGCACGCACATAGTCGTTAGCCTGGCTGCCTGTGTCAACCATATCACCCATCGCAACAACAAAGTTGACCCCGGCATTTATGAACTGCTTGTTTACCTGTTTGATGATGCTAGCGGGAATAGCATTCGGGTTTTGATGATCGGGGTCAGCCGTTACCCACTGGGTGTCAGATATAATACCGAACTTCCAGGCATCCGCCAGTGCCACTCCGGAACCAAGCAGCACTACAAATAATACCGCTAATAAATTCACTAAAATAGACACTTTTTTCACCTGTCTCCTCCTAATTTCTTGGAATTTTACATGGCATGATATGGCTTCGAATCACAAAGGATATTGGAAATAAAATGGCCTACGTCACCTCCTTAAAATTCGCAAAATTAATAACCGACGAATTCCGCAAAGCAAGTATTTTAAACAGTCCTATTTAATCATTTCGTTCGTTACGGCAATATTAAACTTGTATTAAATTACATTGAAATTTTGGCGCAATGGCGGCAGGCTGTACTCCAATTTTTCAGCATCTCTGCTTGAATTGCATGGATTATCTGCAACAAGAATTATTTAAATCCTTCCGCTCAGACTATTCCTATGACGAAGCACCTGACAGCAGTATCGGTAGAGATTCTTTGCTCGCATTCCTTCAAGAGATATTGATAAAGCACGCACGAAAGACTATTTAGGAATAGTGCGGAAATTATCCTGATCAAAAGAGTGCAATAAAGAAGATCTTAGCTGGAAACAAACTGAGCGTAGTGAGGGAGAATCACGGCGCGCAGCACCGGATGGGAACGAAAAAATCAACCGGAGCGAAGAGATCGGCTGGATTGTCTGGTTGTGCAGTTCATTGCCATTTCTCAGTCCCATTCCTTTCCATAGAGGTTTTGGGCTAATTCAACAGTCGATACGCCAGGTTTCCAGCCAGGTAAATCTAGAACTCGAAAATAAGTCTTTCCTCTTAACGAACCAGGTGATCGTTTAACGTAATTTGTTGGCGTAAATGCATCCACTACGTAAAACTTGTGACCTTCTTGAATGTCATAGTAACTTGTTTTTATGATTATTTCTTTAATGCGTTGTTTGATGGCTTCGGGTACGCTTACATCGTTTTTAATTTCCAACTTATTGTCAACTAAATCTGCCCATACACAATGCAGAACTTCTCCGATAGCAACAATTGCCTTGTTGCTATAAAGTCCAATGAATCGAAAATCAGTGTTGTGATTTCGATAGACTGGATCGTAATAGATACCAAATTCGAGATTTTCTTTTATGGATGTACCAGCAGTAACAACAAGCATATATTCCGACTCGTCCTTGAATAATTCATTCTCCGTACAGAATTCTCTGAATTCGTCAATTATTCCATGAAAATCGACTTCGTATTCAGCGACATTTTCTTTAACTAATTCTATTAAACCAGAAAAAGATGCTGAAGCAAATTTGATTTCTGAGTTCATTTCTTTAATACACGCAATTACTTGAGATTTTATTTCATTTGAAATTTCTGATTTGGAAAGCGCAAGTAGAATCCGGTTTTTGCCAGGTTGTGCAGAAAGGCTTTTGATATGATGCTTTAATTGTTCAGTTGAAAAATTATCGAACAATTTAGTTTCGATGGCTATTTTAAATTCTTCTTGAAATATCGCGCCATCCAAAACACTCTCAGAACCTCGCTCTTGCTGAAAAAAGTTGACACCAACATTAAGATTGAGATTGTTCTCCTGGAGCATTGCATTAATGACGCGTTCAAATTTTTTGTTGTTATAACTCTGAAGATGGGAAAGAAAGAGAAGTGTGTTGTTTGTAACCCAATTTTCTCTTCGAGAGTATTTCTGAAATGTGTGGATTTTTCTTAATTACTCAACCTACCATAAAACATCAATAATTTCTATGCCCAATGCGGCGGTAAGCAGCCGCCCGTCAGGGCGCGTCCATCTTGACTGCCCGGTTCCCTGCCCGCAGCGTAGCGTAGGGAGGGAACCAGTTATTAGATAGTTAACTTGATAACTCCGGTAATTTTTATTCTCAGTAATTCACTATAATTCTAATATCTGTATAACTAACTGATTTATCATATTACAATAAGCGGGCTAATATTACTTTTGTAATGCTATCGAGTTTTCCGCCTAACGCAAGTCGCTTACGATAGAATTACCTTTTTATACCCCGACTGTCATACTACTGTCAAGAGAGGATGATAATTTCTTGGTGTAAGGGTTAGTTGCTGACAAGTTAAAGGACTGCGCTTGTTAATGAGTTCTATATGGCTCAATAGAAGTCAAAAGAATTGACAGATAACACCCTGACTTCATCACAACTAATATGGGCTCTTTTTTTAGCAGCATCTAGTTCAGCTACCGCTTTACGGCCCCCATCCTTCCGCCCCTCGGTATTATGCATATGCCGGAATTCTGATCGATATGACATCTGAATCGGTCTCTTTCAGGGTCAATGCCGATCTGCTCTCCTTCGCTGATTACATTGAACTTGTCGACAATAGCCCTTCGAAGCCTGCAACCTTTGCTGATTGTTACTCTGTCCATGATAATGCAATCTTCGATAGAGACTCCATCTTCAATTGTCACACCGCTCTGTATTATCGAATTGCGTATCTTTGCTTTCTTTATTATTGACCCCTCTGCGATAAGGCTGTTTCTGATGTCGCCATTAAGTATCTTGGTGGATGGCCCTTCATATCCGGAGGGATGAATCGGCCACTGATTGTTATGCGCATCAAAGGGCGGCTCGCTGCTCAACAAGTCCATGTGTGCCTCAAAATATGCGGAAATAGTTCCCACATCTCGCCAATATCCCTTCTCTTCGTAAGATTTTGTCCCAGGTATTATGTTGGTAGCAAAATCATACGCGAATACCTTGCCGGAGCCTACAAGGTTCGGGATAATATGGGCGCCAAAATCATGCTCCTTCTTCTTCTGCGCCTTTACAAGGGCGTCGATAAGCACCTTGGTCTTGAAAATATAGTTGCCCATGGATACATAAGACCTTAGGGGATCACCCGGCATAGCGGTAGGATTCTTCGGTTTTTCCTGAAATCCGGTAATCCTTTTTTCGTCATCGCTCAGAATCACGCCAAAAGCACTTGCCTGAGCCAATGGAACAGGCCTTGCAGCAACAGTAACGTACGCATCCTTTTCAATATGGAAATCTATCATCTGTCTGATGTCCATTCTGTAAATGTGATCGGCTCCAAAAATTATTACATGATCAGGGTTATGGTCTTTTATGAGATTGATGTTCTGAAATACCGCGTCGGACGTGCCCTGGAACCACTCCTGGCCCATCCTCATCTGAGGCGGCACCACCGCAACGAAGTGGTCCTTGACGATGGACGAGAAGTTCCAGTGCTGTCTCACATGTTCAATGAGCGACTGGGACTTGTACTGCACGAGAAGGTAGATCGAATATATGTGAGAGTTGACGAAATTACTCAGTACGAAATCTGCTATCCTGTACCGGCCGCCGAACGGCACGGACGGCTTCGAGCGAAACACTGTGAGGGGAAAGAGGCGCTCGCCCTTACCTCCTGCAAGTATTAAGGCCAGAACTTTTGGAAGTGCCATGAATGCCCCCCTTGCATAAGTATATGTTCCATTCGGACGACGTTTACAAATTATATCAGTTTATCTGTATCTGCGCATACAAGAATATCTGAGAAGTCGCGATTGGCGTTGCAGTTACTGCTTTATGACAGAAATAATTTGTTTATTGCGAATGTACGTCAACGTCCTGGACTGCAGGGAGGGCTTGCTGGAATTCCTCACAATGAACCCTGCAAGGTCTTCAAGTCTGTCTATGTCCCACCATGACGGAAGCAAATGGACATCCACTCCCTCACGCTCAAAGACTGACATTGTCTTTTCAAATACATCCGGGCTGCCCCAAGAAATCCCTTCGAATATACCGTTCATTAGATGATCTTTCTTGAATCCTATGAGATAATATCCACCGTCCTTAGCTGGTCCGATGACTGCCGGCTTACTGTCCAGCGCAGAAAAAGCCTCTTCTATGATTGAAACCGGCAGATCAGGGAAATCACTTCCTATGAGCACGGCTCTCAAACAGCCATTCTCAAATGCCCGCTCAAAAGCATTCTTCATCTTCTCTCCCAAATCACGCCCTGTTTGCAGCAAATATTTTTTCTTCTTGCCGAGCCAAGCTACAACTCTCTCCTCTGCTTCATCGGGCCAATATGCAATCAGCAGCTCGCAGCTACTTTTATTGGCTATGTCAATTGCATCTTCTACAAAACATTTGTAAAGTTCACGCGTAATGTCTTCGCCTATCTCTGCTGAAAGTCGCGTCTTCACTTTTCCCCTTTCCGGCCACTTTACAAAGACTATCAGACAGTCTGCTTCCATTCAACGATACAACCTTGCCAGTTTATCAGGGCTGACGCCGAACATATAAAGCGTGATAAGCGCCCAGTTTCTGAGCGTGCAATAGATTATTCCTTCAGCCTCCCATCGCCGGGAGGATGTCCTCACCTTGCGCGGAATAATCACTATACTTCGACCGGATCTTTTCAGCGCCTGCATGAGATCGACATCCTCCATGATCGGCATATCTTTAAATCCGCCCATGGCACTGAAAATATCGCGCTTCATAAAGATAGCCTGGTCGCCATATGGTATACGGGTGATTCTGCTTCGCAGCGAAGCTACGCCTTCGATGATCCTGAATGCCTGACTATGTGAATCTATGCCAAGGTCAAAAGCCCCTGCAGCATATTTTCCGTCTGTCATCACATCCCTTATCGCATCCAGAGCATCGTCCGGGAGAAAAGTGTCCGCATGAAGAAAGAGAAGGACATCTCCTGCTGCCGCGCCGGCACCGGCGTTCATCTGAGCACCACGCCCCTTCTTCGACACAATCTTAATCACATCAATATTCTCGATCGCGGCAAGAGTGCCACCTCGCGGATCACCGTCAGCAACTATGATCTCTATCTTATTTCCCTTCGCATGTTTAGTAACGTGCCCAATCAGCGTATTTATTCCTTTTGCTTCATTCAAAACGGGGATGACAACTGAGATCCTTAATCCGCCGGTCATAATTCGCAAGCCCTGCCTCGCAAGTTGAAGAAGAATTTCAACCCCTTCCTTATTTTTTCTGAAAATATCTTTGTTGACAAGAAATTAGACACAACCTTCTTATTGATCTCAGCTATTGTAGGATATGGATGTACAGATGATGCCAGTGTAGACAGCCTTACCCTGCCGTTCAGCGCTGCGGTCCATTCTCCGACAAGATCGCCTGCATGCGGCCCAAATATCTGAACGCCTACAGGCCCTTCTTTTTCATTCAGGACCAGCTTGATCCTGCCCACCTCATATCCCTCGGCAATGCTCCTGTCATTAGCAGAAAATTCCTCAGTCCATACAGAATACTCAATACCGGCGCTCTTTGCAGCTGTTTCATTCAGGCCGATACAACCGAGTTCCGGATCAGTATAGGTGCACCACGGGAAAAACGTATAATCAACCTTTCTCGGCAGATGAAATATGGCATTGCTCACTGCAACGCCTCCCTCATAACCGGCGGCATGAGTAAAAAGATATCCGCCTGTGACGTCTCCCGCAGCGTATATATGCTTCTGATGCGTGCGCATGCGGTTATCTACCTTTATTCCTTTTTCATCAAATTGCACTCCGACTCGCTCAAGTCCCAGCCCATCCGTATTCGGCCTCCGTCCGGTAGCTACAAGTATAGTCTCGGCATTGATAACTGTTCGCTCATCGCCTGACTTTAGCGTAACTTCACAGCTGTCGCCAAAATCCTTTATCTCACTCACAGATGCATTAAGGTGAAAAATTACGCCTTCACTGGCCAGAACAGCCATTACGCTATCTGCCATGTCCTTGTCCTCTCTGGGAAGCAGCTGGCCGGCACGTTGAATAACGAATACCTTGGAACCCAATCGGTTGAATGCCTGAGCCATTTCAACGCCTATAGGTCCGCCGCCGAGTATGATCATTGATGACGGCAACCGATCTAAATAGAAAATCTCTCTGTTGGTAATATAACGTGCAGTGGCCATTCCACGAACAACCGGTATATTAGGTGATGACCCGGTTGCTATCAGCCAGTTTCTTGCCGAAATAGTCTGCCCATTCAAACGTATGGAATGCTCGTCGACAAATTCGGGAGCACCGAATTCAACCCTGGTTCCAAGTCTGCAGAATCTTTCCACCGAATCATGTTTCTGTATCTTGGAAATGACCGACTTGATTCTCTCTGTCACTTTATTGAAATCAATCTTTTCCAACTCGACCTCCGGAAGCCCGAATCGGGAGGAACTTTTAATGAGATGGCGAACGCGGGCTATCTTTATAAGAGCTTTGCTGGGAACACAGCCGTAATGAAGGCAATCACCACCAAGCCGTCCTTCCCTCTCAACCAGTAGTGTATTGGCACCAAGCTGAGAGCTGCCGGCAGCAGCTGTAAGACCGGCTGATCCACCGCCGATAATGCCTATGTCAAAATCAAATGTTGCCATGACTCCCTCACCGAAGCATGTTTATGACTTCCGCTTTTTATACCATGCTAATGACTTGCGCGCGATTAACGGCAGTAAGCCCAGTAGCGCCAGTGAACCGATAAGGCCGGGAGAAAATATGCCCGATAGCGAGTTGATACGCGAAATCTCTTTTCCAGCATTGACATATACAATAGTCGCCGGAAACATGCCGACCTGTGAGACCCAGTAAAAGGTCCTTAATCGCATCGGTGTCAGTCCCATAACAAGATTGATTATAAAAAAGGGAAACACCGGCACAAGACGAAGAGTAAAAAGATAGAAAGGTCCTTCCTTTTCAATCCCTTCTTGAATCCTAGACAATCTGCCGCCGAATTTCGTCATGACCCATTCTCTCAGCAGATATCGCGACACAAAGCAAGCCATAGTTGCACCTATAGCACTTGCAAATGATACAAGTATAGTACCAGTAAACAAGCCGAACAGAGCACCACCGGCTAGCGACATTATTGTAGCCCCAGGTAGTGATAGGGCAGTGACCATAATGTATAAAATCATGTATCCGGCAATTACAGTCAGACGATGTTCGACGTAAAGCGTCCGGAAGCTGTCCTGAGAGCTTTTAATATAATCGAGATTCAGATATTTGCTGAGATCAAGAAAATAATATGATGCAACCAGAACCATAATCACAATAATAAGGATTATCTTTTTTGTACTCATTGAATTAGCGTCCATGACTTAGAAAATAGTATAAAGGATTTAACTGTCCGGTCAAAAAAAGAGGGACAAAGGCCTTAACCTTTGTCCCTCCTCATTTCCTTGTTGCTGCGTTACTGCGGGAATATCGGGATCAATCCAGGGTGCGGCAAATTACTTGCAGCAATCCTTCAAAGGACATATCTGGCGAAGCAATTTTTTGTTCTTTGCAATCAGCTTCGAAAACTCAAAAAAGGCCTTTCTAGCGTTTCTTCCCCTGATGTTTCTGTAGTTGTCCAAAATCACTGTTTCCTCTTTTGATATTTTCAGAGAAGTCTCTTTACGTTGACCCTTCTTCTCAACCGGGAAAAAGGTGAAAATTGAGGTTTCAAGTGCTTTGGAAATCTGCTGTAGCCTGTCGACGCTGATGCTGCTGGCTCCTTTCTCATATTTTTGGATTTGTTGATAAGATACCCCTACCAGATCTGCCAACTTCATTTGGGACATGTGCCTAGATTTCCTGATTTCCTTGATTAGCTGCCCGATTTGATTATTATCCCTTCCCATAATTAATAATATACTCTAGGTCGCAACAAAAATCTAGCTTTATTTTGGGCCGGACTAACCTATTGAAAAGTATGTATTGCAGCCACAGCCAGGCGTCTTGAGCCGGAGTCTATAACTCAATAAAAGCATTGTTTTTTCTGCGCCTATGTATTACCCTTGATATATGGAGTTATTTGAGTTCTCAAGAAAATTTACTGCTATTCGGGCTGTTAAGGAACCTGTACTACGAGGCGCAAGCGATGTATAAAGACTATTTCAGGCTGCGTGACCTGCCGTTCTCAATTTCACCGGATCCTGCATATCTCTATATGAGCAATCAGCACCGTGAAGCCCTGGCACACCTCATATACGGTATCAAATCAGACAGCGCCTTTGTTCTCTTGACCGGTGAAGTTGGTACCGGCAAGACAACCGTCTGCCGCTGCATGCTTGAGCAGCTTACCGACAACTATGACACTGCTTTCATTCTAAATCCAAAACTGACGGAGGAGGAACTGCTGGCTTCCATATGTGAGGAGATTCGCATCGCTTATCCTGCAGAAGCTCCAACAGTGAAAAATCTGGTCGACCGCATCAACCATCATCTGCTCGATTCGCATTCAGCCGGACGCAGAACTATTCTTGTAATCGATGAAGCACAGAACCTCAGTCCGTCTGTTCTAGAGCAATTGCGTCTGCTTACAAACCTCGAAACAAACCGATGCAAGTTGCTTCAGATAATATTGATAGGTCAGCCCGAGCTTAGAAAAATGCTTGATAAGCCGGAGTTGAGACAGCTTTCCCAGCGCATAACCGCGCGATTTCATCTCGATCCGCTTTCAAAAGATGACATATCAAATTATGTGGGGCATCGTCTCGCTGTAGCAGGAGCGCGCCGCCAACTTTTTGCGCAGGCGGCAATGAATAAACTTTATGCGTTAAGTGGAGGGATTCCACGTCTGATCAACCTCATATGCGACAGGGCCTTGCTGGGTACTTATACGCAGGGCAGAACGCGAGTCAACAAAAGGACTCTCAGCAGGGCAGCCCATGAAGTACTGGGTGGGAAGCGACCGGCGGTTCAATTGCGGCATCGACTGGGAAGACTTTCATCGTGGCTTCGCAGGAGATTGACTTTGGCACCGCGTTGACTACTTGAAATATGCTAAAAGGAAGGCTAGATGTCGTATATACTTGATGCCTTGAAGAAGGCCGAGCAGGAACGGAAATTAAGAAAACCTCCGGATATAATGTCCGAGCATTATATAGAGTATAGGCCAAAACAGCGCTTTTGGCTTTATGCGGTATTCTTGTTGCTTGCAGCTGCTTCCGGCAGTATCGGCTGGTTTTTTGGTTCTGAACAGATCTCAATTCCTCCGCCTCAACCGTCTCAAAATGTCCCTATAACTGCGAAGGCGCCTGAGAGCCCTGCACCTGCCGCTGTAGCTCCGGCAATACCTCCAAGCTCTACGCCATCAGAAAATGTTACACAGCCTCCACAAACAAAAAGTGTTGATACACCAATGCAAATATCAAGCACTACAGATCAAAACAATCAAGTTGATCAGCTAAAAAAGCAGGATCAAGAAGAGTCAAGCAGCGACAGATACTCGCAAAAGGCATCGTCACCCAAAAAGCAGGCACAGCCGAAGCAGCATCAAAAAAAGATAGCGGAAACTCCGACTCCCAAGAAAGTTGTTCCAGGCAATTCTATCTATTCGATAACGGATCTGCCGGAAGAGATCAGAGGGAGTGTCCCTGCCCTCATCATTTCAACTCATATATATTCTCAGGATAAAACTGAACGCCTCGCCTCTATCAATGGCCATATTGGTCGAGAAGGTCAGGAAATTCTTAAAGGTATTAAGATTGTCTCCATTGTTCCCGACGGTGCAATACTCAGCTATCAAGGATATAGGTTCAAGGTGGGGTTGAAGTGACACTTAACTAATAATCTTCATTGTACTTGCGCGCAACCACTGACCGGGGAGCAACTCCGCTACCCGGTCAAGCGGCATGCATTAGAATTAAACACTTCACCGTTGCGGTGGTGCCTCATCGCCTCGTTCTTTGTAGTCCGGAGGTATTGCGTTATAATCCGGCGGCGGAGGCGGCGGTGGCATTCTTCTGTATCCTCGATTGCCGGATTCAACTACGCCGGGGACTTGATTGCCCTTGGCATACATGCATTGCTGATACGCTATGTTGTATTTGTGTTGAGCCCCGCGACCAAAGGCATACCCCCGGTCAGCACCAGCAAGAGTTCCGAACAGCAAACCTGTACCTGCGCCAATGGCCGCACCAGTTCCCATATGGCCTCCGGCAGCTCCAATGGCCGCTCCAAGACCTCCACCAATGACTGTTCCAGCCACTGCGCCTGTTGCTGTATTTTGATTGACTGTTTCCTGCGGAGACCCTCCAATCTGTTGTGTCGCCCACTGTCGGCAAACCGCATCATCAGCCTGAAACTCCTCAAAAGATTTCCCAGGGGCAGGCAACACTGTGACACTGGGACCCATTGGAACTGTTGCGCAACCACTCAATATAATGAACAAAACCGGCAGCATTAACAGTCTTGGTTTAATCATGCTTGGCACCTCTCTCATCCAAGTCTGCAGGGACGCTGTCTCGAGATCCGCTATCAGGTGGCTCTGAAGGGACAACCTTCAGCCATCCGCTTGGGCACCTCTTGATATATGGATAATATCCCTGCGGCTTTTTGCAGTAATACCAATAATCTTGCTCATCCCTTTGCCGGTTCGGGCGAACATACACTGGAGACTCCCGTTCAATTATCACAGGCGGCTCTACATAATATGGGCGGTAAGGATAATAATAATATGGGTATGGCGGCCCCCACCATCCGGGACCCACACCTACCCATACACCGCCCCTGAAATGCCCACCGGCAAAGCAGGGCAAAATGCTGGCAACTACCAGAATCAGCGCAATAACAATCATATATACGCTTTTTTTCATAATACACCTCCTTCTATAAGTCTACAATATTTTAGACGTTTTAAAATCCGTAGAGGTTACATATTTGAGAATGCTCAAAATATAGGCAAGCTTTTATTATCCGACAAAAATTCATTGGGCTCCAAAGAAGAAGGTACGCTTATGGCGGAGGGGGTGAGATTCGAACTCACGGTAGGGGTCGCCCCCTACAACGATTTTCAAGACCGCCGCTTTCAACCGCTCAGCCACCCCTCCATTTGGAGAGACAATATGGTAACAAACGCTACGACTAAAATTCTACTTTTTAGTTCAGTATGGAACTAAGAAACCGCCAAGCCCGGCTCTGCGGATAGAAATAATTCACCGGTCTGGTGCACAGCGAGTGGCCGACTCAGCAGATAACCTTGCACATGATCGCAACCACATCCGCGCAGGAACATCAATTGTTCTTCGGTCTCAACCCCCTCTGCAATTACACGTAAATCAAGACTGTGGGCCAAAGCAACAATAGCCTTTACAATGGCTTGATCGCTGGGATTGATTATCACATGCTCAATAAAAGATCGGTCAATCTTAATAAAATCAAGCGGTATTTGTTTCAAATAAGTTAAGGAAGAATAACCCGTACCAAAATCATCGATAGATATACGCACGCCCATGTTCTTGAGCTTATTTAGGGTGATAATAGCCGCCTCCGGATCCTTCATAACGGTGCTTTCAGTGATTTCGAGCTCAAGGTATTTAGGATGAAGGCCTGCTGCTTGCAAAGCACTGGTCACAATATCAATTAGATCTTTTTGATCGAACTGGCGGCTTGACAGATTTACAGACACAATTGTCGGTTCATATCCTGCCTCCTGCCAAGCTTTGTTCTGACTGCAAGCTGTACGCAATACCCAGTCCCCAACAGGCATTATCAGACCGCCTTCTTCAAGGATAGATATGAATTGCGATGGTGTAACAAGATCCGAATCTTCCGGTTTCCATCGAAGCAACGCTTCCAGACCTATGATCACGCCGCCATTTACAGAATATTTTGGCTGATAATAGAGCAGGAATTCATTATTGTCAAGCGCTCTTCTCAGTTTATACTCCATAGTCAAATATTTAACTGCAACGGACGTCAGATCTTTGGAGTAATACTGATAATTGTTCCTGCCTTTTGCCTTTGCATGATACATGGCGACGTCCGCATTTTTAATCATGTCCTCGACAGTCTTCCCGTCGTCAGGATAGATCGAAATGCCTATACTTGCTGTTATATAAACTTCATGCCCTTCCACATTAAACGACTTCGACATGTCATTAATTATGCGCACCGCCACCCTGCCGGGATCGTTAAGACTTGCAAGATTATGCAAAAGCAGAATGAATTCATCTCCTCCAAGTCGGGATACCACATCCTTCTGCTCATAGTCCTCAGCGCGAGACATATAGTCGGAGCTTCTGGTTGAATTGAGCAGCCTGTCTCTAACAGCTTGCAACAGCTTGTCTCCTACGTCGTGGCCGAGTGTATCGTTTATTCGCTTAAAAAAATCCAGGTCGATAAACAATATTGCCATTACGTAATTATGCCGATTTGCAGTTGCTATAGCCCTTTCGAGGAGTTCTTTAAACAGCGTACGATTAGGCAGATTTGTCAGGTTATCATAGTACGCCAGATAGCGAATTTCTTTTTCTACCTCTTTGCGACTTTCGAGTTCCTGCTGCAATTTGCTTATCTTGGAAACAAGATATATAAGACCAGGAACAATGAGCAATGGCGCAAACAAGGCATCTATAGCACCGATAATCATTATATCTGCCGGAATATATCCCCATTTCAGATAACTTTGCACGAGCGATGAAACAGCTGTTGAAACTTCAGATACAACAACAGCACCCCATACAAAATGCCACGGACTAATGTTCTTAATCTTTTCAGTTAAATTTGACAAGATACATTACCTCAATGAAACGAATTCAAGCTGTTCCGCATGTCCTCACAAAATTATAGAGTAAGAAATGTGCCCCCCGTGATAATTATATCACATCGTAATAATATTCAAATTTACAAATTTAACAAAATGTTAATTGCTCCTTCCGCTACAGTTTTGCTAAAATTACTACCGTAAGGTTTTTTGCTCATCTTGGCTGGCGCTATATTTCAAGAATATCTCAATACAATGTCGGGGGGCTTATGAAAATTCATCTTTCTATTTACCCGCTTCCTTAGGCGATCTCTTCCTTACAGATCGGGACTGCGTTTTATGCAAACCCTATAGTATGCACATTGACCATTATTAAGATACCGACTTATGATAGGGGCCACTTGAGTGGTCTTGATGTTTAATTTGATCAGGATGAAGACCATTTATGGACAAAAGATACAGCAAGCGAATACCGGTCAGTATAGAAGTGCATATTACCTGGGGTGATATAACTTACAGAGCATTTATTACTGATGTTTCTGAAAATGGACTTTATGTCATCGCACCATCAGGCGAAAAAGAATTTGCAAGCCGTGACAAATCTTCGGTCAAAGTAAAGTTCCACCCTCCGTTTGGCCGAATGATGGAATTGCTATGCAAGGAGGTCTGGTCGGATAACACTGCAGCGGGGCATTCAACACAAACAATAGGGTTTGAAATACAAAATCCCCCAGATGAATATAAAGAATTTTATAAGACCTCATTCTTTCAGATTAAAAAAGAGATGTCTCATGATGCTATCGCCGTTATTGGAATGGCCTGTTATTATCCTGATGCGCCCGATCTAAGATCTTTCTGGGAAAATATCCTTTCACGCAGGAGAGCGTTCCGCCGGATTCCGGACCGTCGTTTGCCTCTGTCGGAATATTACGATGCAGATCCATTAGCTCCTGATAAGACTTACGCGAATCGAGCTGCAGTTATAGACGGATTCGAATTTGACTGGATCAAGCGAGGCATACCGAAGACAGTCGTCGAATCATCAGACATTGCTCATTGGCTTGCATTGGAAGTTGCAATTCGTGCTATGGAAGATGCCGGCTACAGCAGAGGCAACACTCCATCCGATCGCTCCGGCGTCATTTTGGGTAACACGCTGACTGGGGAACATAGCAGATCACAGAATATGAGGCTGCGGTGGCCTTACGTTAAGAAGACGCTGATAGCTTCAGCTAAAAAGAGACAATTGGCTGCCGATGTTATAGAGGATATTGTTTCGACTATGGAAGTCTACTATAAATCTGCATTTGCCCCTGTTACAGAAGATACTCTTGCTGGGAACTTATCAAATACTATCGCGGGCAGAATATGTAATTATCTGGATCTGCACGGAGGAGGATATACTGTTGACGGTGCATGCTCTTCTTCTCTTATAGCACTTGCAACGGCCGCAAATGCATTATCTACGGGCACTCTTGATCTTGCTGTTGTCGGTGGTGTTGATATCAGTCTTGATACCTTTGAACTGGTCGGTTTCGCGAAGACTAACGCCCTTACTAAAAAAGATATGAATGTATATGATCGCAATGCAAGCGGCTTCATCCCCGGTGAAGGCGCAGGCTTTGTTATTCTAAAGCGACTGCAAAACGCGCGGGCCCACGGTAACTATATTTATTCGATATTGCGCGGTTGGGGGATGTCATCAGACGGCAAAGGCGGAATGACAGCTCCTAAAGCTCAAACTCAGGCACTTGCTATACGAAGAGCATATGGTAAAGCAGGTTATGGACTGGACGATATTGATTTTATAGAAGGCCATGGCACAGGTACTGTTGCAGGTGACAGAGCTGAACTTGAAGGCATAGCCGATGCTATTGGTTACGAAAATACAGAGGACTTACGGTCTTGCGGCATTACTTCCCTGAAATCCCTGATAGGTCATACCAAAGCGGCTTCAGGAATCGGAGGATTCATTAAAGCAGTGATGGCAGTCAACAGGCGAGTTATTCCTCCTACTGCAGGCTTTCATGAGCCTAACGCGGTGTTTGAAGAGAAAGCGCGGCGGATTTATGCTGTAACTCAGGGAGAGATCAGGAGGCCTGACGGTATCATACGAGCAGGAGTATCAGGCATGGGATTCGGCGGTATTAATGTGCATGTAACGATTGAATCAGACGGCAAGCCAGCAGAACATCTCAAACCGTCAATAGGAGAAAGAGAACTATTTGCGTCTTATCAGGGAACTGAACTCTTTATTATGTCATCTGATTCTCATGCCGGTATACTCGATCGCATAAGAGATGTCAAGAACATGGCAACAGGTATTAGCACAGGCGAAATGGCCGACTTGTCAAAATATTTAACCCAGGACGTATCTTCCGACAAGGCGTTTAGAGTAGCCTGCGTTTCTGAAACTCCGGAGCGTTTAGCCGAATGCCTCGACAGCCTCGACCATATGCTGATGTCACAAAATATTCCACCAGATAAAGCAGTATCATCCCCTATGCAAGATATATGGATCGGCAATCATGTTACACGTAACCGCCTGGGGTTTTTATTTCCTGGACAGGGGTCTCAGCAGCTCAACATGGGATGGCGACTAGTTGAGCGTTACAAATGGGCACGCGACCTTGCAGCCAAAGCTGATTTATGGTTATCCGAGGACGGTTACGATACAATCAGCAATTTTATCTATCGTCCTTTGGATAGGGCGAGAGATAATAAACAGATATCTGAATGGATGTCTCTTTTGTCCGAGTCGAAGATAGCACAGCCAGCGATATGCTTGAACTCTCTCTTATGGATTCGGTACTTGGAACATTTGGGTGTGAAGCCATATGTAGCGGGAGGCCATAGTCTTGGAGAGCTAACAGCCTTCAATGCAGCCGGCTCGTTCGACGATAGAACATTGCTGCGCCTTGCGGCATTCAGGGGCAATGTAACTTCCGCTGAAAACAGCAAAGCCGGAGCTATGGCAGTATTCGCATGTGGCAGAGAAAAAATGGAAGGGCTACTGAATGACATTGAAGGTTATGCCGTATTAGCCAATATCAATAGTACTATGCAAACTGTAATATCCGGAGAAAGATCGGCCATAGAAAAAGCAGTACAAGCCGCTTCACTCATGGACATCAAGACAAAATACCTTCCAGTTTCAAACGCCTTTCATTCTCGCTTCATGGTTGGCGCAGCCGACAAGATAAAACAGAATGCTCCGGTCTCAGGGGCACTAGACAATATAGACATTAAACTGTTGAGTTCGATTGATGGAAAGGAGATACATCGAGGAACTGATCTCAGGACTCACTTCGCAAAGCAAGTGACCAGTCAGGTGGATTTTGTTTCTCTTGTATCGAACATAAAGAATCAGTGCGACCTTATGGTGGAGGTCGGTCCCGGTCATGTCTTATCAGGATTGGTCGATTCTATAGAGGGCACTCATGGTATAAGATGTTTTCCACTTGAAGCAAAGCCAGGGGACGATCGTTCATTAAATATGTTCCTCGCCTGTTATTTCACGCATGGAGGGAATATTAATTGGCAGGCACTTTTTGAGAACAGAATGATACGGCCCTTCATACCTGCTTCCAGCCGCGTATTCATAGACAACCCCTGTGAACGTTCTCTCGATCTGTTAGATGAGCAAAATGTGAATGACCTTTCCGGCGTTAATGATCGAACTATTCATGACAGCGGAACTATTTTGGATGATGCCGCCGGATTATTCTCACGGCAGCAGATCGATTATATTCGCAGGCTCATTCAGGAAGAATCTAAATCCGGCTATGGATTGAAAGCCGTCAAATATGTTGAGCCTGCTATTGAGGCGCTGCCATCAGTTACAAATCAGTCTTACGAACTTATCGGCAAATCATCAAAGCCCGATACTTACAAACAAGATCCGGATGCAATACTCAATCTCGCATCAGAAATAACTGGGTTCCCGGCAAATACGATATCTCTGGATCATAGACTTCTGGATAACTTAAATCTGGATTCGATTAAAGCCGGTATATTTGTCGCAAAAGCCGCAAAGCTTTATGGAGCTGAGAGGCTCTCAGATCCCACCGCACTGGCAAATAGCACATTGAGAAATATTTACGAAATAATAATTACGCAAAACGCGTCAGCTCAAAACATGGCGGTGCAGACTGAACATGCTACTGTTATGCAGACAATGGATCATCCGGAATCTGATGCTCGTAACAATTGGGTTAGGAACTTCAAAATTACCTATGAGAGGCAAAATCTCAGCTCACCATATACATTTGAGGAAATCCTTACGACAGCTGGAATTGAAAATAGGAAAATTATGATCGTCGGTGATACGGATGACGATATGTGCATGAAGCTGAAAAGCCTTCTGCTGCAAGTAAACATTGTCGCCAATGCAATTGATTACTCGGATATTAACCGCAAGCTGCGCGATTATGAAGAAACTGACTATTTTTTATTTGTATTGCCTCGGGATAGAAACAGTAGTTTGCTTACTGGCAAAGAAGCACACGATATGGCTGCGAGAATGCATTGTATAGGCACTGTAATAACAGCACTCAAAGTGCGTCCAGCCAAGCCGACATACGTTATAGCCCAATTTGGGAATGGTGACTTCTTTGCATATGATCCGAAAGTTTCTTTAGAAGCGAAAGGTTCTACAGCATTTCTGTGCAGCTTACACCTTGAAAATCCGTCTGAAAAAATACGCGTTCTGGAGTTCAGCAATTACTCTGATGCAGGAAGCATACTGCAAAAGATCACTGAAGAACTTCATGCTGATGATGTATTCAGCATGACATCATATGACAGCGAATTCAATAGGACCGTCCCGAAGATGGAACTCATAAGGTCAGACTCCTTTAAAGACCGTAATATAGAATGGAGCAGAGATGATGTTGTACTTGTAACCGGGGGAGCTAAGGGCATCACTGCAGAATGCGCTCTTGCATTTGCGCAGGCAACCGGCGTTAAGCTGGCTCTTGCAGGCAGTACAGTCATGATAGATGAGAATGCCGAGATACAAAACATTTTGCGTCGTCATAGAGAAAATGGAACGACATATCGTTATTATGCTTGCGATATTTCAGACAGAACCGGCGTAAAAGATCTGATCAGGCGTATCGAGAAGGACCTGGGTAGGATCACAGGTGTTATTCATGGAGCCGCGATTAATAAACCACGCCGGGTCGAACAGATTTCGCTCGCCGATGCGTTGGACGAAATAGCTCCTAAGCTTATGGGCGCGATAAATATCTGCGAATGCCTTAATAACAATCCGCCAAAGTTATTTATAGGCTTCGGATCTATCATAGGCGTTACTGGCATGGCCGGCAATGCTTGGTACGGATTTGCCAACGAAGTGCTAAACCTTGTGCTGCAGCAGTTTGCATCAAGCTCCACCGTCACTGATGTCATCACATGTGCTTTCAGCATTTGGAACGAAGTGGGCATGGGCGCACGAATGGGCAGCATGTCATTCCTGTCAGGAATGGGGATACAGCCAATACCAAGAGAAAAAGGCATCGATAGCTTCATGAAACTGGCAGTCTCTAAAACTGAAGAAATACAGATTGTCGTCTCCAGCAGAATGGGAACTCTTAATACTATTGAAAAGCCTGTATTTTCAAAACCGCACTGTTCGCGCTTTCTTGAACAAGTGCTTTTTTATGAAAAAGGCGTCGAAATTGAATCCAAAGTTCTGTTGACTCTTGATAAAGATCCATACTTGCTGGACCATTGCTTCAAGGGAACTTATTTATTCCCCACTGTTTTTGGAATTGAAGCTATGGCTCAAGCAGTAGCTGCAGTGACCGGAAGAACCAGCCTTAACAATTTCTATATGGAGAATATTCTGCTGAGTTATCCCATAACGGTTGAGCCCGGCAATGCGACTGAAATCCGCATACGAGCTCTTGTTGAAGATGCGTCTACAGGTAACAACGTAATAAGGATCAAAGCCGGTATTACAGTTGATCAGACCGATTTTTCGAAAAATCATTTTGAAGCTATATTCGTACTTGATGGAAACCATGAACTAGAGCAAATTAGTTACAAAGTGCCGGAAACTAAACTCGACATTGTGCCTGCTGAAGATTTGTATGGTCATATGCTTTTTCAGGGCAAGCTGTTTCAAAGAATCAAATCCATTTATTCAATGAGTGAAGATAGATGCGCTTTTCAGTCGGAGATGAAAAGTGGCAATGCTGCATCGAACTCAGATGAATATCTCACTATAGACCCATACTATAAAGACACGTTGTTGCAATCGGCGCAAATAATTCTGCCCGATGTAGTGGCGCTTCCGGTTGAAATAGAACGATGGGAAGGTGATCACAAAGAACATATAAACGGATTCTATAATATTTTTGTCGATTCGCTCCTCCGAGAAAATGGATTTATTACAGCTGATGTCACTGCAATAAGCACAAAAGGATTAGTCACTGAAAAACTTATAGGATATAAAGCGAAGATATTAGAGAGATTAGAAAATACTCCTGCGATAGACGACCTCGTGAACCCTGATACATGGGATACCCGTAAAATGAATGAAGCCATACAGTCATACTGCCTCAAGATGAATAAGGCGTTTCCCATTCTTTTAGTCAAGCATAAAAATGGGCTGCATAGCATGACCAGAGATCAACGCCATCCATTTGTCAAGGATTTGTTCCTGATAGCTTACGATAGATTGAGAATCAATAACAGGGATTTGCCGGAGCACATAGGCATACAATGGACTGAAGAAGGCAAACCATTTATTACAGGTGATGGCGGAATAGGCTTGTCATGCAGCCATGATGACAGACTTTGCGCATGCTGTGTTGGACGTGGTTCCCAAGGTTGCGACATTGAGCCAATTGCACAACGCAGTCCAGAGGCGTGGAGAGACTTGCTCGGAACTATAAGGGGAAAACTCTTTGACACCATATGTAATATTGACAAGTCGCAAGATATGGCAGGAAGCCGTATCTGGTGCGCTCTCGAAGCTCTCCGCAAAGCAACTAATATGAAAGAGCATGATCTGAAATATGAAGGTCAGGTCGACGATTGTATCATTTTCGGCGGCAGCGGAATTTCCATTCTGACATTTCCGATTAAGTTACTCAGAGGCCATATGCGCATGGTGGCTGTAACCACTTCAGAGAATGCTACCTATCATGGCAAATCTAATCAAAACTATAACTTTAGTACAATTGCAGATTCCAAAAGCGGTTTCATTGACGGAGGACCCCAAGGTCAGCAAATGTTCACATCAAGGTTTCAGCTTGGGCTGAGAGACAATGCTGCAGTCGGAGGAGGAGTCTATTTTGCAAATTATTTTCACTGGATAGGCAAAATGAGAGAACAGGCATTGAAGCCAATTGGCAAATATATATCTGATGAATTTTCAAATGGGCACTTCATGGTCACAAATTACAGCAGAACAGACATATCAGGATTTGCCGCAAACCATGATATAATCGATGCTCGCATATGGATCGAAAAAATGTTCGGATATGCTGACTCTTCATTTATTTTGCGCCTGCAATGGCGTAAGATCACGCACGATGGCATTATAGAGCCAATAGCAACCAGTAATCATCAGGTCTCTTGGATCAAAGTTATAGGTCACGGTATAGTAGAACCTGTTCCATGTCCTAAATATTTTAAGGATTTTCTGCTGAACAATAACATGCTGCCTATTGAATACAATAGTGTAGCGGGAGATCAAGCTTACGATGATGTGAGTGTGCCGTCTGATGCACGGCTGGGAAAAGTCCTTTATCGCAATGATAACCCTGAACCTTCCGGTGATGTATCTAGAGGACTTTTCATTGATACGACCTTGGAACATTCCAATCTGGCGCAGAATGTTTATTTTTCTAATTACTTTACTTGGCAGGGACAGCTAAGGGACAAATATCTCTTTACTCTTTCTCCTGAACTTTATAGAACAATGAATAGAGATGGCCGGTTTACATGTATCAATGCAGAAGTGAAACACCTGCGCGAAGCTATGCCTTTTGACCGTATTTATGTTTCATTAAAATTGAAAAGACTGTATGAGAATGGCCTGGACCTGTATTTTGAGTATTTCAAAGTAATCAATGAAAATGAAAAGATTAAATTGGCTTACGGCAATCACACGTTAGCTTGGACGCGTCTTGATGCTTCAGACCATTATGTTTTCCTAAACATCCCGGCTGCATACTTGAAACTAATATTAGACACTGAAAAAAATCTATTGCCATTATAGATTGCAACAGCATCTCTTATATGCCCCATGCAAATCGTCATCTAAACACACCTGCAAATGGATTATCCTTCTTTTCCCTTCCTATTGTGGATGAAGGTCCGTGCCCGCAAAGAATCTTAGTATCTCCCGGCAGGGACAGCAATCTGCGAAGCGACTTGCCCATCATTTTCTCATCTCCGCCCGGCAGATCCGTCCTGCCGATCGAACCTGCGAACAGTGTGTCGCCTGTTACAGCAATTCCCTCACCATAGAGTGTGATTCCGCCAGGACTATGGCCGGGTGTCCGCAAGACCGCAAATTTTAAATTACCAATGCTTACACTGTCTTCCTCATCCACAAAGACGTCTGGTTCGGGCTGCTGATCAAACTCTAATCCGAAATAATGCGCCATTTCAGCAGCTGAGTTATATACATGCAGTTCGCTTTCATTTATCACTATCTTTGCGTCCGTATCCTTCCTAATATCCCCGACAGCGCCAACATGGTCAAAGTGTCCATGCGTGCAGATTATATATTCGACCTTCAAATTCAGCTTTCTGACGGCATCCATGATCATGTCAGGTTCATCGCCGGGATCAATTACCATGGCTCTGCCTGTTTGATCATCTCCAACAATATGACAGTTCACTTGCAAAGGTCCGACAACAACTGTCCTTATTATCATAAATCACCTCCAAATGCAAATAATAAACTTAGTAAAGCTATATTCTCTTGCTGATCTTTTCCCTGATCTTTCTTATCAGATATCCCATCTCTTCACTCCTGAATAAAGAAGCAACAACAAAATATATCCCCAGACAACCAATAATTACAACTGTGAGCATGATCGCCTTTTTTCCAGAATTACCACTCATTGTCCATAATTCACCTCTCGTGGCAAACCATCCGCAAATTCCCATCGCACCTGCCGAAATGCACGTTTTAAAAAAAGAGGAGATAATTCGTTTGGTACCTACGCCGCCAAGTTTCATTCTCAGGAAATAGAAGAGCAATATGAAATTGAACATGGCCGCGATCGAGTTAGCAAAGGCAAGCCCGTTATATTGGAGCGGGCCCATAAGCCCTACACTGCAGAGGATGTTGAGCAGCACGCCGCATACCATAATTTTAAAAGGGGTTCTTGTATCCTGCATCGAATAAAAAGTAGCATTCAGCGTTCTCACTCCCACTATTGCCCAAATGCCGACAGAATAAAATACCAAGGCATCCGCTGTACCAGTGGTCGCAGCGCGGCCGAATTCACCATGCTGAAAAAGTGTGCTGACTATCGGCACCCTCAACGCAATAAGTCCGATCATAGCCGGTACGGTTATGAAAAAAAGCAACCTCAATGCAAAAGAAAAATCTTCTTTCAGCGCGCCGAACTGCTTTCTGGCTGCATGTTCTGATAACGTCGGCAAAACAGCCATTCCCATCGCCACGCCGAAAATGCCGATGGGGAACTGAATAAGTCTCATGCTGTAGTAGAGGTAACTTATACTGCCTTCAGCAAGATAAGATGCCAAGATTGTGCTGATAAAAATATTGATCTGACTGACTGCAAGCACCGCCGTCATCGGCAGGATTAAAGATCCTATGCGTTTAAGTCCGGGGTGCAAACCCTCGTATTTTGGCAATAGCGCATTATTGGATCGTGAAAATGAAAAGCCGTTTTTAAAGAATGATGGCAGCTGGAAAAGTAATTGCACCAGTCCACCCGCAGTTACGCCGATAGCCGCTGCAATTACTGGATTGGCAAATTGCACTGCAAGACCGACTATGCAAGCAATAGTCACAACATTAAGTACGGCTGGAGCCAGCGCAGGCACAAAGAAAACGCCTCTGGTATTTAAAGCGCCCATCACTACGGACGCAAGGCTGATGAAAAACAGAAAAGGGAACATAATGCGAGTAAGAAGGACAGCCGAAGCAAACTTTTCTGAACCGGCATCCCATCCGATAGCTATTAACTTTACTATGTATGGCGCAAGTGCAATACCGGCAATACAGATTACACCGACCACAATAAATAAGAAAACGAATGTCGTACGAACAAGTCTATTGGCCTCCTCATCGCCCTGTTTGGTCTGGTACTCTGTTAACACAGGAACAAACGCAGAAGACATCGAACCTTCGGCGAAAAGCTCTCTCAGTAAGTTCGGGATACGAAAAGCCACAAAAAAGACATCCGACGTGCCTGTCGCTCCAAAAAATCGCGCCAAAATCATGTCCCTGATAAATCCAAGCACACGGCTGATAAAAGTGGCAGCCGACATTACACCTGCTGCGCGTGCTATCTTCCCTCTTGAACTCACGCCTTGTTGCCCTTTCGGTGGCGGAGAAATTCAACGATGCTCGGCATAACCGATATTATGATAATAGCGAAAATTACCAGGGTAAGATGATTTTTTACGACCGGGATGTTTCCGAAGAAATACCCACCTAACAGAAAGGCCGTTATCCATGCGATGCAGCCAATGAGGTTGTACGCCATAAAGCGCCGGTAATCCATCCTTCCAACCCCGGCGACGAAAGGCGCAAAAGTCCTGATTATAGGCAAAAAGCGTGCAATTACCATCGTCTTGCCGCCATGCTTCTCATAAAATGCATGCGTTCGTTCCAGATACTCTTTTTTTAGAAAACGCATATCGGTTTCAAAAACCTTCGGCCCCACGATACGACCGATATGATAGTTGACCACATTGCCTACAGTTGCAGCGATACAAAGCAACGCATATATAGCCACAAAGTCGATGTCTCCACGCGCAGCAAAAGCACCTATCACAAACAACAGTGAATCTCCAGGAAGAATAGGCGTCACGACCAATCCTGTTTCGCAAAAAATGACCAGAAATAGGATTAAATATGTATATCCTCCGAATTGCTGAAGTATGGTACTTAGATGCTTATCAATATGCATAAAGAGGTCGATAATTGAGGCGAGCAGTTCCATTAAGTTCTCCAAATGTATAGAATCTGTAATTATAGCGGAAATGAAACGACAATGTCGTTCTCTATGTGATAAGATGAGGCTTAAGGAGCGGCATTGTTCCGTCGAAAATCAAATGGCATACCTAAAGAAATTAAAAGCAGCCTTAAGCGTACTTTTCAATTATAAAGAGTTAGAAAGGATGGATCTTTTCACTGCCTTTCCGGCTGTCAGAAAGTTCTTTCTCGACCGCCGCAATCTCTTGCGGGTGCGCTCCGCGGGGGATATCGCATTTACCATCATAATCATAATGGGACTGTTCGGCCCTCAAGAGGCCAACAGAAATATCTCGCTATTTCTTGCGTGGGGGATATGGTGGACCAGTGTGGTGCTGAGCTGGTTTATTGTAGGCAAGTTCTGGTGCGGACTCTGCCCTTTTCCAGGCATCGGACGCCTTCTTCAAAAGATCGGCCTAAGCCTGAACCTGGAGCCATCTCCGTTAGTCAGAAAATACGGCATTCATGTTTCCGTATTCCTTTTTGCAGCAATCATCTGGTCTGAATCAGTAACCGAAATGAAGAGCTGGCCCATGGGCACGGCATTGCTGCTTTTAAGCATACTTGCCGGTGCAACAATCCTTGGAGCGATTTACAAGGGACAGGCGTGGTGCCGTCATCTTTGTCCGCTTGGTAAGATCATAGGGACAGCCGCCACAATCTCGATGCTTGAACTGCGGCCAGACCACAACAAATGCAGGTCCTGCAAAACCTTCACATGCAAGAAGGGAGTTGACAACGCTCCGGGCTGTCCTGTGTACCTTGGTGCATTTAACATCCGAAACAACATAGAATGCCTGATGTGCGGCCGCTGCGTATACTTGTGCGACAAAGACTCGCCACGCCTTAGGCTCAGAAATCCTTTCGTAGAACTCATACTCAACAAGGGGCGCTATATCACATGCTCGTATATCATACCGTTTCTTATGGGCTCGCAACTGGCGCGTTTTGCGCAGCACACCTCATGGTATGAAAGGCTGGAAGCGGCTCTCTTTGCATCCAACGCTGCCGCGTTCTCATTGCTGCTGGTTCTTGGATTCGCACTCTTCGTCGTGATACAAAAATCTGGTGCGCGGATATTCGGGATTACCGAAGACCCCTCGTTCGGCAAATTCTCTCCGCTTGTACCAGTATTGGTGCCCTTCGCTTTCACCGGAGAGCTCGTCTACCGGATGGACTATTTCCTGTCGAACATAGGAGACATGATCCCAACTTTCGGGCGGCAATTCGGCCTTGATCTCGATAGCCTCTACTTCGCAGTGCCAAAACCCGTACTTTATTGGACGGGCATGGTGACACTTGCTTTAGGGGCAGTTTCTGCAGCCTACGTGCTTTATATATTCAACTCACGGGATTTTGAAGGGGCAATAGAAAAAAAGAGATACTACATGCTCAATGCTTTAGTCTTGATGATTTTTGCCATATATATCGTCTTATTCAGCGGTTATACTGCTAGATAGAAACGTCCAACTAATATCCTGTCGATTCCAGCATAATCTTTAACAAAGCGGATATCTCTGAAACCATGCCGGGCAGCTATTTGCCGAATATCGTCTGCCTGGCCGAGTCCGATCTCAAGAATGATGACACCGTTGTCTTTGAGATGGTGCGGAGCTTGTTTCAATATACGTCGATAAAAAGTCAGACCGTCCTCACCACCATCCAGTGCAGCAACAGGCTCAAACGATATCTCTCTCTGAAGCCGCTGGATGTCGTCTCTTCTGATGTACGGAGGATTCGACACTATGCAATAGAAACGGGCATCCGGTCTTATTGAGGCGAAAAGGTCTCCTTCGATAAAGTTGACGTTCAGAATTCCGTTATACGCTGCATTTTTTCGCGCATATGGAAGTGCAATCGCGGACTTGTCCACACCGTAGATATCTGCGCCTGCATATTCCTTCGCAAGAGCCAAGGCGATGCAGCCGCTGCCGGTACAGAGGTCAAGTATGGTTGGTTTCATATGTAGGGGCGTATTGCTATACGCCCCTACAGAAAAATCATGCCGCGTCCCTATAATTTTTATTGCCTCTTCAACCAACAACTCCGTTTCCGGCCGCGGAATAAGCACGCCTTTGCCGACATGGATTTTCAGACCCCAGAATTCAACATGACCGATTATATACTGCAGCGGTTCACCAAGAACCCTTCTAGCCGCAAGAGAGTCAATCTTATCGCACTCGGCCTTGCTGATATCGGGCGGTGAGGAATGAAGACTGGTTTTGCTTATATGGAGAATTTCGGTAAGGAGGAGAGCCGCTTCCCTGGCCGCATCATCTATGCCTTCTCTTTCGAAAAGGCTTGCCAGTTCCTTCAGCTTCTCTAAGGCGGTCACAGCTCTTTGAGTTTTTCAGCCTGGTAATGCGTAATAAGACTGTCGATCATTTCATCCAGAGCGCCTTCAAGCACCTGTTCCAATTTGTGCAGCGTAAGCCCTATGCGATGGTCTGTAACACGGTTCTGCGGATAATTGTATGTCCTGATTCGCTCACTCCGGTCGCCTGATCCGACCTGTGTCTTCCTGTCCTGAGCCCGCTCCTTTTCCTTCTTCTCCATTTCAATCTCGTACAGGCGCGACCTAAGGACTTTCATCGCCTTCTCGCGGTTCTTGATCTGAGATCGCTCGTCCTGGCACTGCACAACGGTGTTGGTTGGAATGTGAGTAATACGGACAGCAGAATAAGTCGTGTTGACCCCCTGGCCACCTGGACCGGACGCGCAGAATGTGTCTATTCGGAGATCTTTCTCTTCCACTTTTATGTCCACCTCTTCGGCCTCAGGCAGGACAGCAACCGTGGCAGCAGAAGTATGTATGCGACCCGATGCCTCAGTCGCAGGAACACGCTGCACCCTGTGCACACCGCTTTCATATTTCAGGCGGCTGTAAGCTCCCTTACCGGTAATATTTGCAACAATCTCCTTAAGTCCGCCCAAGCCGGTAGGATTAGAATCGATGACCTCAATCTTCCATTTTCTTGCTTCTGAATACTTCGAATACATACGGAAGAGCGCTGCCGCAAAGAGCGCCGCTTCTTCGCCGCCAGTACCACCCCTTATTTCCAGGATGACATTGCGCTCATCTCGCGGGTCCTTAGGCAGCAGCATGATCTTCAGCTCATCTTCCAGCGCCGGTTTCCTTTTCTTCAAATCTTCAAGCTCTTCGCGCGCGAGATCCCTCAGTTCACCGTCGCCGCTCTTGATCATCTCTTCTGCATCTTCCATTTCGGCTAACACACGCTTATATTCCTGTATCTTCTCGAAAATCGGCTGCAGATCCGACTGCTCCTTGGAATATTTCTGATACTCGAGATTGTTAGACAGCACCTCCGGATTCATGAGAGATGCGGTGATTTCTTCATATTTCTGTTCTATTGTCAAGAGCTTCTCTAACATTGACTGCAACCTTCTTTAATGGTATCGTCCAGCTTAAGGACTTCCTTCAGGGCAGCTATTGCAACCTCAAGCTGTGAATCGTCGGGCTCATACGCCGTAAGTCTCTGCAGGAGCAGACCCGGCAGGATTATGATTCCCATGAGCGGATGGTCTTTCAGTTTTGCCGATAGCTTCAACGTCTCAAACGATATGCCTGCTATCACAGGCAAAAGGACTATACGCGCAGCAAGTTTTCCGAGAAACGACCATTCCTGCGGTATAAACATAAAAGTGACAATGCTGATGACCATTACTATCAGCAAAAAGCTGGTGCCGCATCTTGGATGATACGGCTTGTACTTTCTGGCATTTTCTACAGTGCATTCTTCTCCGGCTTCAAAGGCATATATGACTTTGTGTTCAGCCCCGTGGTATTCGAATATCCTTTTCATTTCCTTCCAGAAGCCGATCGCATAAACATACAGAAGGAAAATGCATACGCGCGTTACGCCATCAACCACATTGAAAAGCAGTGAGCTTTTAGCCACGCCACCGTAAATATTCCCAATGGATGTCGCTACCAGAAGAGGCAGGAACTTGAACAAAGCGATAGCAAAAATCAGCGCAATAGCAATAGAAACGCCGATGGCCCATGAACTGACAGGCTTGTCGCCCTTGCTATCGTCTTCCTGGTATGCAATGCTACCAGAATACTCTATTGCCTTCACGCCGATTATCATTGCCTGCAAGAGCGCTACACCCCCCCTGATCAAGGGAAGCTTAAGGACCGGGTTAGCTTTTTTTGACCTGACGGTCTTGAAGTTTATCCCGCCTTTTGGGTCACGCACAGCAACGCTCCATCCTGCAGGGGACTTCATCATCACACCCTCTATAACAGCCTGCCCGCCAACCGTTTTCATTATGCTGTCAATCCTCTTTATATCGTAAATGTTTCGATCAATAAAAAAGGGTTAGAATTTAGAAACCCTCTAATACCCTAACCCTGAAATCTGCTGTCGGTAGCTACTTCTTTGCGTATTTCTTCTTAAATTTCTCCACCCTGCCCTCTGCGTCGATAAGTTTCTCGCGGCCAGTAAAAAAGGGATGACATTTCGAGCAGATGTCAACCTTTATGGAATTCATGGTCGAGCGGGTGTCAAAACTTTCACCGCAAGCACAAACCACCTTGCTCTCTTTGTAATTGGGATGTATCTTTTCTTTCAACGTAGTGCCTCCTGACTATGTTATTCAACTTTTAATTATACTCAATGCAGATCAGACTTATCAAGATTCATATAATCAGAGCAAGATATCGGCCTGGAACATCTTTCAAGCACGCATTGGATTAGCCTGGCTGTCAAAATCCCAAAAAGTGCGCCTGCCAGCACATCGCCGGGGAAATGAGAGGTTCCGTCAATCCTGGCCAGGCCTTCAAGTACGGCAAATACATAAAATGCTATCCTGTATTTTGGATAATAATGCTCCAGCACAGCCGCAAGACAGAAGGCCATAGCGGAATGTCCGGACGGAAAAGAGTCATAGCTGCCCTTGATCGAAGGCCCGATAATGACAAGACTATCAGTAACACGGGGTCTTGCCCTGCCGACCAGATGTTTGATTATCTGGACGCTTAAGCCGGATACAACGAGACCGACAAGAAGCGACCTCCCTGCGGCATAAAACCCGCGGTTAAAGAATCTTGCATAAAGCCAGAACAGAAGTGCGCCCGCAATCATAGTCGTGCCGTGGGCGGCGTAATACATGACCCGGTCGGCTGCCCTTAGAATCCTGTCGATGTCCGGATAGGCGGCGTGAAAATACCTTACCCACGTCATAATGCGCTCGTCACAATAAAATATGAAGACCGGCACAATTAAGGCAACTACAATCAGAATCCTATTCTCTTTCAAGCAGAGCATATCCCTTTTCCGTATCTAGCACGACCAGCCCAAGCTGCTTTAATCGTTCGGCATCCTTCGCCTTAGCAATTACGACATTTCCCTTGCCGCCAGCGATCATCTCTCCTAGCGCCTGCGTGCTTCCAGCTACAGCAACTTTACGTCCGGAATAGAAGACAATGCTTGGCTTATTTAAACCGTATGTAATAATTTGCCGATCAATAGGTGTTCTTTCCTTTCCGTACATGCTGTATTTATAAAGAGCAGCCTGGAGATAGTCGCTTGCCATCGGAAGCGCCGTTAACATAAGACTTACAAAGAATGCACTCATAGTCGCGGCAACGGCTGCATAAGGAGTCCGGTGCTTGAAGATGGCGTATAAACATATTGCGGCTAATATAAATGCAAAAATAGCAATAAATGGCATATGAGCAGCGGCAGTTATTCCTTTTTGAGCCAGATAAGGCGGCAATAACATGAAAGCAAGCCCAGCCGCCGCTGCAACAATCCCGATAAAGCTCCAGGCTGCACGCCTCCACCCGGCATGCCCTTCAGCCATGCCGGATACCAAGAGAATTGATGCGGCAGGGATCGCAGAGAGTATGTAATCAGGAAGTTTAGTGGTAGCAAAGGAAAAGAAAATAACGATAAAGGCAAGCCAAGTTCCGCAAAAGACAAGCAACGGATCCCGATCTTTAAACATCTTTCTGATGCCTGCCGGCAGAAAGGCGACCCAGGGGAATAGACCTACCACCAATGCTGCCAGGTAATAATATATAGGCCCCTTGTGACCCGATATGACTTCAGTATATCTTCTGAAATGGTGCTTAATAAAAAACTGCTCAATGAATTCATCGCCTTTGATTGCATATTCAGCCGCATACCACGGGACGCCTATAGCGAGAAACAATAACACTGCCTTTGGGTTGATCAACCTGCGAAGACCGCTGATGCCTTCGGTCAAAAGTAAAAAGACAGTGGGTATGGCAAACGGGAAAACGATCCCTATAAGTCCTTTTGTAAGAAAAGCAAACGCCGAAAAAGCGTATAGGCCGTAAATATAGCGCCTGTCCTGCTTAAGAGAAAGATAAAAGCAGAATAGAGATAAAGTGATGAATAGTGTCAGCGTCATGTCAGTGACAGCGGAACGGGCATAGACAAGATAATAAGCGCTCAACACCATCGACAGCACGGCTTGAACCGCCTTTGCATGATCGCAATAATGGCGGACGAAGAGAAAAAGCGCCGCTGCAAGCAGGCACCCGGCCAATGCGGATGGAAACCTGGCAGCGAACTCATTGATTCCGAAAACCTTGTATGATAGCGCCATCAGCCAGTAGAAAAATATTGGCTTGTCATATCTCGGCTCCCCATTATAGGTTGTAGAAAGATAGTCCCCGTTTTGCACCATCTCCTTAGTCGCCTCAGCAAATACTGCCTCGTCCACATCGAACAACAGCACCGAACCGAGCCTGAACAACGAGACAATCAATACTACGGCAATAACGATTCCGACAATATAGGATTTCTTCATGAAAAGTAAGACGATTCTCCTTCGGATGTATAGGCAACTATTATAATCGTTTCAGAAGGGGAAATGTAACCAGAAACGTTGAATACTGCTGGTACCAGACTTCGCGGGACTCCGCCAGAAGCCGTATCCCATTGACCGTTTTCTTAAGTCTGGCTGGAGTCGTCTGATGTGGACATAATGGCTTTCAACCCTGGCTGGACGCAAGGGAACATAAATAAATTAGCAATTTGATGCAAATCAAATACAAAAGGGAGGCATCAGCCTCCCTTTTGTCGTTCACTAAACTACGTTATACGTTAAATTATAATATGCTGACTTCGACGCGGCGTGCGTCTTCTGCGCTGCCGGAGCCGGTCGTTACGACAGGCTTCCGCATTTCGATACGTCCCTCGTCGATGCCGCCCTTCTTAAGCATTTCGCGTACTGCCTTTGCACGATTCTTTGCTAACTCCTCATTCTTTATCGGGTCGCCTGAGGGATCATGAAACCCTGAAATAGCAACCTTTGTACCCGGGTTAGCATTGGCCTTTGCAATGATACCTGCAAGGACTTCTCCCGCATTGGCAGGCAGCTCCGTCGAACCAACAGCGAAGAAAAGCTTTGCTGATTCAGCGACAGGTGCGACAGCAGTCGCGGCAGGCTGTATTACGGCTGGCGTAATTGGCATCGTCGCCGCCTTTGTTGCACCGCCTCCTGCCATGAGAGGAACAATCAGGAGAGCTACGATGTTGATGACCTTGATCATCGGGTTGATTGCCGGGCCTGCGGTATCCTTATAAGGATCGCCGACTGTGTCACCGGTAACAGCAGCCTTATGTCCGTCGCTGCCTTTCTTGTGCATTTTGCCGCTGTCATCCGTAACGCCGTCTTCAAAAGCCTTCTTGGCATTGTCCCAGGCGCCGCCGCCGCTGGTCATGGCGATGGCCTGGAAGAGACCGGTCAGGATGCTGCCGATCAGGACTCCGCCGAGTGCCTCTTTGCCGAGTACAAATCCAACGAGAATCGGAGCTACGACAGGTATCAAAGCAGGAACCATCATTTCTTTGATGGCCGACTTTGTAACGATGTCAACGCACTTTCCGTATTCCGGCTTGGCTTTGTATTCCATGATACCCGGGATTTCACGGAACTGTCTGCGAACCTCTACAACAACACCACCGGCAGCTCTACCAACCGCAAGCATTAGCCTGCCGCCGAAATAGTACGGGATCAGACCGCCGATAAATAGACCGGCGATGATCATCGGATCGGACAGGTCGAACTTGAGGGTCTGGCCCTGGAACGAACGCGAATACTCTGCAAAGAGAACGAGGGCTGCGAGAGCGGCGGAACCGATAGCATAACCCTTTGTAACAGCCTTGGTGGTGTTTCCGACTGCATCCAGCGGGTCTGTTATCGCACGGACGCTCTCAGGAAGCTCTGCCATTTCAGCAATACCGCCGGCGTTGTCAGTGATCGGGCCGTAAGAGTCGATGGCAACAACAATACCGGTCATGGAAAGCATCGAAACCGCTGAAAGTGCAATTGCATAAAGGCCGACTGCCACGTTGCCGCTGAATCCGCCGCCGAGCGCAAAGGCGCCGAGGATTGCAGCAACAATCACGATTGCCGGAAGCGCAGTTGCTTCCATGCTCATTGCAAGACCGGCGATGACGTTTGTGCCGTGGCCGGTGAGGCTGGCCTTAGAGATAACCTGAACGGGCCTGTATTCCTTGCCTGTGTAGTACTCAGTTATCCAGACGATGAGACCGGTCAAGGCAAGACCGATGACCGCGCAAAGAAATACGTTCATAACAGACATTGCCTGCTCACTCGCAGGCAGAAGACCCATAAACCATGTTGTCGCACCGTAGAATACGATTGCTGCGAGGATGCCTGCAACGGCAAGGCCTTTGTAAAGTGCGCCCATGATGTAATTGCTGCTGCCCATTTTTACAAAGTAGGTTCCTATGATAGATGCGATAATCGATATACCGCCAAGCATAAGCGGGAACTGAACCCAGAGGCTGTTCGGGCCGAAAACGGTCTTGGCGAGCAGCATTGCTGCAACGATTGTAACTGTGTAGGTTTCATAAAGGTCGGCGGCCATACCCGCGCAGTCACCGACGTTGTCACCGACGTTATCAGCGATAACGGCAGGGTTACGCGGATCGTCTTCCGGAATGCCTGCTTCAACTTTACCGACGAGGTCAGCTCCTACGTCAGCAGCCTTTGTGTAAATACCGCCGGCGATACGGGCAAAGACCGACATCAGCGAGCAGCCGAAACCGAGGCCGATAAGCGCATGGAATGCGGTCTCAATGTCAGCAGCACCCTTGGCAACCATATAAAATACAGAAATTCCGATCAAGCCGAGGCCGACAACCATAACGCCTGTGACTGATCCGCCCTTGAAGGCAACGGACAGTGCAGCCTGAAGCCCCTTCTTTGCAGCTTCAGTAGTCCTTACGTTGGCCATAACGGTAACGACCATGCCGAAATAGCCGGCAAGCGCTGAACCCGCAACACCGATAATAAAGCCGAGTGCCGTCCAAAGACCCAGTGATGCGAAAATAAGGGCAAATAATATTACTGCGACTATTGCGACGGTTTTGTACTCTCTGGCGAGAAATGCCTCAGCGCCTTCTTTGACGGCTGCTGAAATCGACATCATCTTTTCCGTACCTGTCGGTTGACTCGATACCCATGCTTTGGTCATAAAAGAATAAACAATTGCTAATGCGCCGCAAGCAAGGGCGAAGATAAGTATTGGACTCATCTTTTCTTTTTTCCTCCTTTGTTTTTTTGATTAACTATAATACCGCAATCCCCTGATAATTGCTGCTGATCTGCTATCCCCCTCCCTTCACCTCCTTTAATAGGCTTGGCGCTTTCGCAAGGGAAAGGCCCATTTATAAGAACTGCATTATCCTGCAGAACCCGTTACTCCCGGCCTGAATAACGCGCAAAAACCATCGCGGTTGTCCGATATACCATATGAGCCATCTTCGAAAATGGGGCATATGCAAACAGGACGAAAATAAATACCAGGTGCACGAAATACATCGGATATGCCAGTATTGCTATATCCAGCAGCCTGAGTATTTCGGCCAGAAAACCAGTAGCGCCCACGCCGTAGACAATCACAATGAAAAGCCAGTCAAAATAACTCCCGACTCCAGCTTTTTCTTTGTTCTTCATCCTGTTGTTAATGACGAGGGTAATTCCGACCAGAAGCGCTATTGCGCTTGCATTGCCTATGATCTTCATAGGGTCATAGAGCGGGTATGGAGACTCTCCGAAGTTGATTAGGCCGTGAGTCTCTATCCCGAATATCTCATATCCGTAAAGATAAAGGACCCCGATAGATGTCGTAATAGCAAGGCCGATAAAGGCAAAGAAGACGAGCATGTGAGAGACTTTTCTGTCTTTTGCAACCCCGCACATAGCAAACTTCTTGTGAGTGATGATATCCACGATCGTGGGAATCAATCCCTTTATTATGTCGCCGCCGGCTGCGACCCCGTTTGCACTGACCATTGCTTCCCAGTACTTCTTGATCCCAAATATGAAGCAGATAGCTGCAAAGAAGGCAGTCGGAACGAATACCGTATCAATAAATTTTGTTGGAGGGAACATCAGTGAGTATGAAATCTTTCCCATTTCATTCCGGGGGATGCCGTTTGTAAAATGTCCCTGGATGAACAACTCAAAGAGGAATATCATTACAGGTATCGCAAACAGCAGCAAAACATATTTGGAGTTCGCCGTCCATTCCGCCAGAAGGCGAGGCGCCGAATATTCCTTGATCGCCATCTTCCTTACAGCCCCGAGAACCTCTCCAGGCTTTGCGCCACGCGGACAATATGCCGTGCAGTCGCTGCACTGATGACACATCCAGATGTCGGGGTTGGTCAGAAGCTGATCCTTCATTCCCCATTGAGCCTGAAGCATTTCCTTTCTCGGAAAAGGCTTCTTGTCCGGGGTTACCTCGCAAACAACGGTGCAGGTTGAGCACTGATAGCATTTCTTCAGAGAATCTGCACCGGAGGCGATTACTTCCTTGACGAAATTCAGATCTGGGCTAACTATCTGTTCAGCCATGTATCTATCCCTCCTAGAAACCTTTGAATGGATTCGGTCCAACTGCCTTGACCCTGTCCACAAAGTCAGTAATTATTTGCGGTAAATTGCCGTAATCGTCAATCGCAAGTTGTATGAGACCGACTCTATCTGCTTCCAGCTGCAATTTATCGAGCGTCTCCTTAACCTTGCTTAGACGGTAGTTAGCCAATTCGCTGCCTTTAGCCATATGGCACTGATAGTTGTCTCCATATTTGCAGCCCAGCATCAATATACCGTCGATGCCGCGCGAGAAGGCATCGGCTATCCAGACCAGATTCACCGCACCCATACATCTGAGCTGGATGATTCTGACAGCCGGGTCTATCTTCATATGCTGAAGGGCAGAAGTATCGATTGCGGGGTATGCGTCGTTTTCACAGCAAAGCACCATGATTCTCGGCTGATCTTCGTCGTCCGGCACAGAAACATTCTTCATCATGGTACCGATCATATCGACATGGAAATCCTTAAACGAGACGATTCTTTCAGGACAGGCACCCATGCAGGTTCCGCATCTGCGGCAACGGCCGATCTTATAAAACGGTGTTCCCTTTTCGTCCTCGTCGATGGCTCCGAACGGACACTCTTCAGTACAGCGTTTGCAAGACGTACATTTGGTCATAAATGGATCGGGGAAGGTAACGTCCCAGGCTCTGGGATGGACTGCCATCCCAACTGCTGCATGCTCGTTAGCTTGAATCGCCTTGAGAGCTGCTCCTGTAGCATCTTCCTGGGCTTCCGCCATATTCATTGGCTGCCTCACAGCACCCGCTGCATAAACGCCAGTTCTACGTGTTTCATATTGGAAGCAGATAAAATTGGAATCGGCAAATCCGTTAAAAAGCTCAAGATCGGGCAGGCCGGGTCCCTGACGGTATGCTAAATTCAGAACAGGATCGTCAAGAGTCGCCGGAACCATTCCAGTGGCCAGAACCACAAGGTCCGCCTCGACCGTTACATCGCCAAGAAGTGATTCCTTCATCTCGATGTAAACATTGTCATAGGCCGCTTCTGTTAGAGATTTCACTTCACACTTTGTCAGCATAACTCCCGGATCGTTCTGCGCTTCCTTATAATAATATTCCAATCTGCCTGGCGTCCTTATATCCTTGTAAAGAATCATGGCTACGGCATCTTCGTCCTGTCTGACATATTTAGCCTGTTTGAGCGAAGTTGCACAGCACATTGCTGAACAGTAAGACAGATGGTTGGGATCTCTCTGCCCCGCGCATTGTATGAAAGCGACTTTCTTTGCCGGTCTATTGTCTGAAGGCCTGAGAATCTTGCCTTTCTTGGCTATTTCTTCAAACTGAATATTGGTTACGACATTCTTAAGCTTGCCGTATCCAAGATGCCCAAGCTTCTTTGCATCATATGGTTTCCAGCCTGCAGCCAGTATGACTGATCCTATCTTGACAACTTCGGTCTTGTCCCCGGTCGAGATCGTTACATCGAATGCACCGGGCATACCATCGGTCTTTTCTACCTTGGAGGATTTGTAGACCTTGATGTTAGGGTTGGATTCAACAGACTTGATCATCGATTCGATATCCGTATCGACGATGAGCGGCTCTTTATAATACTCGGAAGTCGGGATTTTCTTATAGAGCGAATTGGCGAAACCGCCAAGCTTGGCTTCCTTCTCGACCATATAGACCTGCGACCCGGTGTTGGCTGCCTCCAGAGCAGCCTTCATTCCGGAAACTCCGCCTCCGATCACCAGGATCGTCTTGACGGTTTCCATTTTGTAAGGTTCAGGAAGATCGCCCTTCTGCGCCTTGAGTACCGACATCTTCATATAATCTTCGGCAGCCAGTTGTGAGAGGTCGGTATTAGGCTCCTGGGTCCAGACCGCAAGCTCGCGGATAGGCGAACGCTCCACAATGCAACCAGGGAAATCGAACTCCTCGAACTTGACCCGCTGCGAACATGCAGCGAGAATCAGCGTGTTGACACCTTCGGTTGCGATATCATTCTTTATAAGCTCCACGCCTTCTTTTCCGCAAAGAGCAAAATGAGTCTTGACGACCGGGATCTTCAGGGCGTTCTTGGCTATAGTAGCCATTTTCTCAATATTTACAGACTCTCCGATGGAACAGCCCGTGCATATATAAAGTGCATATTTCTTATCCATCTCGACTTACCTCCCCTTCCCGATCTGCATCGCCTTGAGCGCTGCTGCTGTGGCGTCCTGAACAGATTTGGCCACATCAAGCGGGTTCTTGGCGCATCCGGCTGCGAACATTCCAACGCCTGCGAGGGCAAAGCCTTCGGAGGTATATGAAGCGCTCGGAATTTTCGATGCCGGCTCCATGCCGGTGGCGAGTACAACCAGCTCAAATTTAGTACGGACCTTTTGGCCGGTGAGCATGTCTTCAGCTTCTACGATTACATCATCAGAGCCCGGAGCTTGCTCAATCTTGGCAACCTTTCCTTTTACAAGTGTCACCTTGGGATCGTCTTTGACCTGACCATAAAATTTTTCGTAACGGCCTGGAGTACGTATGTCAATATAGAAAATACTTGCTGTGGATTCAGGATTCTGCTCCCGCACGTATAATGTCTGCTTGAGCGAAGCCATGCAGCAGATATAAGAGCAGAAGGCCAGATGGTTTTCATCCCTGCTTCCTGCACACTGAACAAATGCTACGCTCTGAACCGGCTTGCCATCGGAAGGCCTGACAATCTTGCCACCTGTGGGGCCATTCGGAGATGCAAGCCTTTCCATCATCATGTTAGTAATTACATTTCTAACCTTGCCGAAGCTCAGGTTGTCAATCTTGGCTGCATCATAGGGCTTCCATCCAGTTGCTACAACAACTGAGTCAAACTTCAAATTGACCGTCTCTGCATTCATCGTCAAATCGATGGCGTTGTACTTGCACGCCTCCTGGCAAACCTTGCCGCAATTGCCCGTACAATGTTTGTCATCTATTACGTATTTTTGCGGGAATGCCTGATTATACGGAAGATAGGCAGCCTTTATCTTGTCCATCCCAAAATTAAAATCATTTTCCCTTTCAGCCGGACACGCTTCCGCACAAGCATTACATGCAACGCAATTATCATTAACGTATCGAGGTGCTATTTTAATTGCAACATCGTAATTTCCAGGACCTCCCTTGATGTCCTGCACTTCTGCCATTGTGTAGAAAGTTATATTAGCGCTTTCCCTTATGCGCCTGAAATTTATCTCAAGACCGCAAGCGGGCGGGCACAGTTTTGGAAAATATTTATTCAACTGTGCAACCCTGCCGCCGAGATAAGGGTTCTTTTCGACAATGGTCACCTGGGCGCCTGTTTCCGCCGCCTCGACCGCAGCCGTCAAACCGCTGAATCCTCCACCAATCACTAGCACGCGATTGGCTTTTTCGATCGACTCCGACATGCCGTTTCCCTCCTTTATTGGCTTTGACTCTGTTACTTGACCGGTAGTTCGCAAGGCACGAAACGCCGACTACCATCTGCGCCGACGCTCCTTGCGTTATGAACTAATGAAAAAAATAAGGAGGGGCTTACGCCCCTCCCAAGGTTTAGTTATGCAAAGAGCTCCACATATGGGACTTTCTTGATTTCCCACTTGTTGTTTTCTGCATCGTATTTGGAGTTGACAAAGCACTTCCAATCTTTGTCATTGATGGCGAGGAAGTCACCTCTGTAGTAGTAGCCAGGATACCTGGACTCTTCCCTGAAGAGAATATGCCTTGCATGAGCCTCAACGGAGAGAATTCTGTGGTAGTTCTCCCAGCATCTCATAAGCTCATGAAGGTTTGCTGCTGCCATCTTGTTAGCGTCTTCCTTGAGCATATCAAGGAGCTTCAGACCTTCATCAAGCATGGTCTTGGACGTCATGTACCAGGTGCTGATGCCGCCAAAATATTCGTCGGCTATCTTTTGCAGTCTGGCCTGCAGCATCTTCGGCCTGATGTAGTTCGGGTTAACAAACGGATCGGTCGAAAGTGTTTTGTATTTCTCGTATACTTCAAACGGCAGGTAGAGCTCGCCTGCGATTTCATCGGCAGACTTGCTAACTGCAGGCTTGTAGTTAGGCTCATCAAGGATCAGAGCGATAGCAGCCTTTGCAGCTATTCTACCTTCAGCGTGAGAGCCGGAGGAGAACTTGTGGCCGGAAGCGCCTACAACGTCGCCAGCCATAAAGAGGCCCTTGACGGTGGACATTCTGTTGTAGCCCCAGGTCCACTCTTTCGGTGTGCCCGGAACATCGCCAGGTCCGCTGCACCAGAAGCCTGCGCAACCTGCATGAGAACCGAGGAGATACGGCTCGGTAGGCATGATTTCAGACGGCTCCTTGTTCGGCTCGACGTTCTTAGAAGCCCAGAGGCCTGCCTGTCCGATTGCCATATCGAGGAAGTCTTCCCAAGCTTCCGCTTCGAGGTGTTTGATTCTCTTGGCATCCATCTTGGTTGCAAGTTCAGCCATGGCGAGGTGGGTGTTCATGAGGATCGGGCCTTTGCCCTTCTTCATGTCCATCATCATCATATGGTTTCTGATGGCGGTGCCCATCTTCTCTGCATACGGGCTATAGAGGGCCTTGGTCTGCTCGAAGTTTTCGCCGACGCAATAGTCTTCGCCGAGTGCGTTGGTTGCCTTCGCCTTGAAGAAGAGGAACCATGCGCCGACAGGTCCGTAACCGTCTTTAAAGCGGGCCGGTACGAATCTGTTTTCCATAAGGGTCATTTCTGCGCCGACCTGCATGCCGAGAGCATAACCTGAACCGGAGTTCCATACAGGATACCATGCACGACCCTGACCTTCTGCAACTGACCTGGGTCTAAATACGTTAACAGCGCCACCGGCTGCGTTGATCATGGCTTTCGCCTTGAAGAGATAAATCTTGTTCTCTCTTACGCTGAAGCCTGCTGCTGCTGCAACTCTGTTAGGATCGTTAGCATCTTTGTAGAGCTTAACGATAAATACTCTTTCATAGTGGTTTTGAGCAACTCCGGTTGCCTTTCTGTTTACTTCAAGGGCTGCCTTTGCTGCTTCCGCTACGACGACCTTGTAGGATTCGCCGTTGATCATGATCTGCCACTTGCCAGAGCGAACCGGTGTTCCGCCGTCCTTCAGCATTGCCTTGCCTGCATCTCTTGCCTGGAAGCCATCGAGGGAGAAGCCGTCATCGGCCTTCTTCCAGATCGGGAGGCCCCACTCTTCGAAGAGATGGACTGAATCGTCAACGTGCCTGCCGAGGTCATAAATCAGGTCTTCCCTGACGATACCCATGAGGTCGCCGCGAACATATTTTACGTAATCAGCGCATTTATTCTCGCCGAGATAGGTATTGATAGCTGAAAGACCCATGGCAACCGCGCCGCTTCTGTCGGTGGCAGCCTTGTCGACCATGGTGACCTTGATTCCCTTCGGGGTTGCCCAGCGGGCTGCCTCGAAAGCCGAGCCGCAGCAAGCCATACCGCCGCCGATAAGGAGAAGGTCTGTCTCTACTTCAACGATCTCGGGTCTCTGACAATATGAAAACGTGCAAGTCTCTTTTTCCATTGTTCAATCCTCCCTTAGTCAGCTTTTGCCGGATTGTTGAAGAATCCGGAGGCTTTGAGTTTTGAGAAATCCGCCTCGGGCTTCCCTGCATAAGGATCGACAGAACCTTCAGGGGTTGTCCGGATAGGGAATTTGAATCTCTTCAGGGAACCGTTTCTGAACTTAACGGTCCACATTATGGAGTCTGTACCCCTCATCGGGATAACATTACCGCCCAGCGGAGCGAAATCCGCATAGGCCCTGACTTCGATCGCCTGCTGAGGGCAAATCTTAACGCAGTTGTAGCACTCCCAGCACTGCTCGGGTTCCTGGTTGAAGGCCTTCATGATGTTCCTGTCAAGGGCCATCAAGTCATTCGGACAGATGTACTGGCATGCAGTCTTGTCCTGGGCCTTGCAGCCGTCGCACTTCTCAGTGATAACGAAACTTGGCATGTTGCAAACCTCCTTGTGATGTTGTGTGGTTATTTTTTCCCATTTTGAAGATCGGGCGCCGAACCCTTACTAAAAAGTAACTTTCCGGACACCTCCTTTCAGGAAAGCCACGGGAAGCAGCCAAAGGCTGCCTCCCTTATAGCCTTGCTACCGTAATACTATTTCTTCTCTCCTTCTGCGTATTTGTGAAGCTTAATCTTTGTCTTAACCTTAATTTATTTGGGGAGACTCTGATAATATTTAATCAGAATCTGGGCCACTTCAGGGCGTGAGAATTCCTTAGGCGGTTCAATACCCTGGCCTAACATTTCACGGACCTTTGTACCTGAAAGCAGGACGAAATCCTCTTTTACATGATCAGGAGCTTCACACATCATTACAACTCTCCCCAGTTTCTTCGAGTAGGCGGTATGGTCTGCCTTGAAGATCTCAATTTGAAGCGCGCCAGCCGGCACTTCATTATCAAATATGGTTTGCGCATCAAATGCGCCATAGTGGTCTCCGACACCTGCATGGTCGCGACCTACGATGAAGTGGGTTGCGCCCATGTTCTGGCGGAATACGGCGTGAAGCACAGCCTCTTTCGGACCGGCATAAAGCATGTCGAACCCGTATCCTGTAACCATCGCGCTGTTCTTGGGGAAGTACAGCTCGACCATTTTACGGATGGCCGCATCGCGAACAGGTGCGGGGATATCTCCCTTCTTCAGTTTGCCGAGCAGCATGTGGATGACCAAGCCGTCACAACCCAAACGCTTCATTGCCATATGACAAAGTTCTTCGTGTGCCAGATGCATAGGGTTGCGTGTCTGAAAAGCAACTACCTTCTTCCAGCCACGCTCAGCGATTTCGTTGCGGATTTCGACCGCCGTGCGGAAGGTGTCAGGGAATTCATCCTGAAAGTATGAGAAGTTTAAGACTTTGATCGGACCGGAAAGAATGACTTTGCCCTGGGCCTTGAATGTATCGACGCCGGGATGCGCTTCCTTATGGTTCGGACGATAGACTTTTTCGCAGATCAGCTCAACTTCTGCGTCGCTGAACTCTTCAACAGCCTTTACATCCATTACAGCAAGTATAGGATTCCCGTCTCTGTTCGGATCCTTGAGAGCTATGGTATCACCGGCTTTGATGCCGTTGGCCGACTGAAGCAGGTTTAGAACAGGAACCGGCCAGAACAGACCCGATGTCGTCTTCATGCTATTGGCGACTGACAGTGCATCAGCCTTATTCATATAGCCCGTCAACGGGTTAAAATAACCTCCACCCAACATGACAGCATTGGCTGCGGCAGCTGAGCTTACGACAACAGAAGCCATTTTCTCGGCCTTCTTCTGAAGGGCTTCGTTTTCGGCCGGGTCATACACAAATAGTGGGTTCAGTTTATCTGAACCGTGCGGCTTAATCATAGATTTTCTTCCTCCTGTTTAATTTAGTTCCGTATATATTTTCAAGACAAAGCTTGAACTATCTATTTGAGTCCCAGCACGCTGCAAACTTGAGCAAAAATGCTGTCGATGTTGCCTGTGCCGGCAACTGATTTAAGAATGCCCTTCCCTTTGTAGTAATCGATAAGAGGAGCGGTGGAAGCATTATAGACTTCGAGGCGTTTCTTTATAGTATCTTCTTTATCATCGTCTCTTTGAAAGAGTTCGCCGCTGCATTTGTCACATTTGCCTTCGGCCTTTGAAGGTGAAAAATAGACGTTGTACATCTGACCGCAAGCTTTACAGGTTCTTCTGCCGGTCAGTCTTTTCATTAGATCTTCAAAAGGAACATCAACGCTTAAAGCTGCCGTCAGCGGCATATTTAATTTTGCAAGCATGGCATCAAGAGCTTCCGCCTGCTTTGTATTCCTCGGGAACCCGTCAAGGATGTAACCCTTTTTCATGTCATCCTGTTTCATGCGCTCTTCCATCATGCCAAGCACTATGCTGTCGGGAACAAGCTCGCCCCTTTCCATTACAGCCTTGGCTTCCTTGCCAAGAGGCGTCCCCGCTGCAACTGCAGCCCTCAATAGATCTCCGGTCGAGACCTGGGGAATGCCATATTTTTCGACTAACTTCTTTGCCTGAGTACCTTTGCCAGCTCCAGGTGCGCCGAGAAGAACTATTCGCATTATGAAAACCTCCGATTTTCTTAAGGATGGCGTTGCGGTATATACCTTAAACAGTGGGAAAATTGAAAATCAATTTTAAAATAATAATGGATGAATTAAATTATTTTATACTCTTCAAAAGTAATTAAAAGACAGGTCATTTAGATAGGCCCTTAGTTTTTCAAGTGCAGATCTCCGGTGACTAATCGCATCCTTTTCGTCAGGATTCATCTCGGCAAAAGTTTTGCTAAATCCATTAGGGCAGAAAAGGGGATCATACCCAAATCCCATTGTTCCAACAGGTTTTTTTACGATATTTCCCTCTACAGTCCCTTGAAATATTTCGGTTTTCCCATCAGGGAAAGCGATGGCAATGATGCATATAAATCGTGCACCCCTGGATTTGGATACAACACTTTTCATCTCATCAAGCAGCTTCTCGTTGTTGGCACAGTCATCGGCTCCCGGACCCGAATATCTTGCTGACATGACCCCAGGGGCCCCATTGAGCGCATAAACCTCGAGCCCTGAATCATCAGACACGGCAATCTTATCAGCGCAATTCGCTATAGCAATGGCTTTTTTCAAGGCATTACCCTCGAAAGTCAGTGCATCTTCAAGAACCTCCGGGCATTCGGGAAAGTCATCCAAGGTCAAGAACCTGATATCAAGACCATCAAGAATCCTCTGGATTTCTATAACCTTCTTTTTGTTTCTGGTTGCTAGTACAATCTCCATGACCGCTCATTATAACATGGGATGGACGAACACCAATAAATCCACGACAGGTATAATAAAAAAATCTCACACCAGACAGACTATCTCAATTGATAACAAATCCAGGGCATAAAAAAAGCTGCAGGACGGTTAAGTCCTCCAGCCTTAGCATCAAAATCTTTTGGTGGCGGGGACAGGATTTGAACCTGTGACCTTCGGGTTATGAGCCCGACGAGCTACCGGACTGCTCCACCCCGCTGGTATCTACAATAACGGATCAGTCTGAACATTGTCAACGACATGGCGAACAACGTATACTCAGCAACGCTTTGAGACATCAGGGATTCTCGAGTTTTAGCATAAAGCTGATCTACAATAAATATCTAGCTAGATGCCATCGTCACCCGTTTTGCTTTTTTTATCCAACCGCCATTCTAAAGATACCAGCACCGTTCCCAGCAGTCCGATCGAGCAGCGAAATATGTAATCAGGATTTCAAAATGAGAAATAGCGTTTCTGTTTCATCGGATATAATTTTGCATTTAACATTACAACTTCAATATTGCATCTCTCGCTGTTGCTACAATATTGTATGTCAGGCCAATTTTTGACGTAAAGAAAGTCATGCGCCTTTGCTATAAAAGGGCAGACCCGTACTGGGGAAAATATACGATATTTCTCCGAAACTGTACAAGTTGGCTGCATAAATAACAGCATCAAGATTTATGAAAAGGCACACGCATTGAGAGGCACAATCAGATTCGGCAGTTTAGACCCCATAAATCCAGCATTGCCAATAACTACAACTCCTATAATCAGCGGTCCATAGGCCGACGGGTTCGAATCCCCGTTGCAGGCGGTGCAGCAGACGGAGTCGACGGCTGCATTGTTGTAACTTGTCCTGCTGCGGGAGAAGGAGACACAGGTAAAGGCTGTAACGACCTTGGCATCACGGCAGAAGGCACTGCAGGCTGTGCACCAGGAGCAGGCGCCCCTGCCGGCATCATTCCCATATCATCTGCTCGTTTCTCCTTCTTACTTTCAGGTGAGATCACCTTAAGATCTATGCGGTCATCTCCACGCTCCATCACAGCTCCGCTTGGCGACACTTCTTTAAGAGTGTAGCCACTCATTGTCTCTCCGAGTTTAAGCCCCGTTTGTCTTATCCCGCGGCCCGGTGTCGAACGAGGAGATTTCTTGTCGCTGAGGTATGCGATTCGCACGTTATCCACAATTAATGTTCCATACAATACAAACTCAGGTCTTGGCATGGTATCTTGCTTGTTTAGCGGAGGGACAATCCTTTCAGGATGAAAAAGATTCTTTTCGGCAATCATGGCATATTCCTGCATTAGGGGGGCTGCGGTCTTCTGTTCTGCCGACTGCTCTTTGATCTGGGCTGAAGCATTTGCAGATACAACAGAAGGAGACGGCACCTTTACATTGACAACAAAAACAGGCGCAAGCATAAAAATAGCGAAGGCCAATATTATCGCAATTAATAAACAATTGAGAACCGTAAGCTGCCTCAGTATCGAATCAGAAATCAAGTTATCTGCCCTCGTAAAGACCCATAGCGTCCAACCTCACCATCAGTTCCCTAGGATCTCTGAAATTTCTTACGCGCACATCCAGTTCTTTCATTACTATATAAGGAATCCTAGTTTCAAGAGAATAAAGTATGTCACTTAATGCCGCCGTATCCGGGATAGTACTGTCTATGCTCACACTAAGAACCTGTAATCTAGCACCGGTAGACTTTGCCGTTTTTTTGTCACTTGCCGGCTTTGCTGTTGCAGAGGCGCTAGTCTGCCCCGATGTCGTAATTTTTTCGAGTTCTTCGGCCTTGCCGACACGTTCACTGGTAATCGTGCCGCTTTTTCCAGTAACAGCATCTTTGACTAATCCCTGTAGATTGGCGGATGCCAGTGATGCGGGTTCGCCGCTGATCAATTTCTCGTCCTGGGCCTTGGATTGTTCTCTTAAAGCTGCCAACTGTTTTTCAAGCTCCGGCTTTTGAGCGATAAGATTTACATATTTTTTTAGCGTCGCCATTTTAGCATCTTGCTGTTCTCGCAGAGAAGCAATTTCCGTCATGGCGCCAACATATACATATTTATAGAAAACCAACAGAAACAGGATAATGGCAAGCGGTATGCCTATCAGACGAAGCCTGTTATTTTTTTTCATTAACGGCCTCCTCCGCCTTAACTCCGCGAATATCCATCTTTATCTGAAACCGGTCCATATTCATGCGTGCATCTCTAAATGTAGGTGACGAGAATTCTACTTTTTCAAAATATTTTGAACCTTCAAGCATCTGTACCAGCAATGTTGCCGATGGTGCATAACCCTCTATGTTAACCTGGGCACCCGCGATCCTTACCCTTGTAAGCCATGTATTCTTGGGGATTATGGTCGTCATTTCTTTTAGCATATCTATATAAAGCGGCTTTTCGTGCTTGAATTGATTGATAAGCAATAATCTCTTATTAATAGACTCTATCTCTCTCTGGATCTTTTCAGCACTTTGAACTTCGGACTTCCTTGCGTTTAGCTGTCTATCGATTTCTGCCAGTCTTTCGCTTTCCGTCGCAATGGGCACAAAAACATATGCTGCAATGCATGCAATCATTACAATGACAAGCAGTATCGTCAAGAACAACGGTTTCTTGTCGCCCTCCCTAATTCCCTTTGAAAGCAAATTGTATTTCTCTGCCTTTTGCCAAAGCGTTTCAAGCATGCCGCCAATTAGCAAGTCTCTTGCTTTGCCGATTTTTGAAGCACCAGCTACTTTATGCTCAAGATCATCGAGCATCTTATAAGATATCTTGCCTCTTGTCTTTAGCGCTTCGGCAAGTGTATCGGTATCCCTCCTAAAAAGGAAAATAAAAGGCATTTCCTCTCCGGCTTCTCCCATAGCTGCTCTCTGTTCGGCCATGAAATCTTCAACGATAACCGCCATAAGGATCTCATCGTCACATTTGAAGTCCTGTGATGAGGAAGCCTTAAATATTCCGTTTTCTACCCTTCCGGCCTTTATTCCAACTTTATCAATCTCTGCAAAAATAAAAGATGGCAGGCCGGTAGCAAAACTACATAGTGTAGCCAAGCAAGACATGTCGAAAGTCACGCTCTTAACATGTATACCTCTATCAGCAAGACTGCTTATATAATCAGTTACAGGCCTAGCTTTAGCTGCAGCCATAAAAAGCTCGATCTTATCGCCACCTTGTTCCCCAGGCACATAGTCATAAATAGCCTCATCCGCGGTGAAAGGTGTCAAGCGATCGAAGTCGAACCGCACAACTTCAGACAGATTTTCTCTGACAGAAGAAGGCAAAGAGGCCACCTTCATTGCAACCATTGACTTTGGTATGATCATCTGCACATCAGCACGAGTTATATCAAAATCTCTAGTTGCAACGGCCAATGTAGATGCAACTTCTGAGGGGGAAGGCAATGCGTCTGCAGCAAACTGATAGTTCCTGGCTGCCCTTATGTGATATTTGGAGAAAGACCTTGTCGCATAGGCAATATCAAGACGGCCCCTGCCGATCAATACGCAAAGCACTGATGCCTTTGCCATCAGCTCAGTTACAGGATTGAAATTAAGCACTTTCATAACAGGAACTGACTGCCTCTTAATGGTCTCTGCTGCCCCTGCAGCAGCCTTGCCGAACCTTTTTATGGCGCTTACTGTTCCTGCTGTTTCCATTTACTCATGTCCCATGGACCCTTGAAATAGCGATAACTGACGTTCTCGCCTGAAACAACCACGACTGCTTTGATCCCATATCCGGGTTTCTTGGCGCCACTTCTACCAACAGATTCTACAGTGTATATTGTGCTCTCTCCTGCTGTGATAAACGGCTCCATGGCTTTGTATGCACCGCCAGCCAAAGCTTGAATATCTGCTATGTTCCTTATCTCAGCATCCTTGCGGAATTCAAGAATGTTTTCGGCAAGTTCCGGCACCATTCCGGGAATGGCCATCAAAACCTCCTTGGGAGCAGAACTTATGTTTATTTTACCATTATCATTATACACCGTGACAAAATCAGCCAGTCCAGCTTTCTTTTCACTGCCGTATAAAATCTCTCTGGTCATGCCTCTTACTAACAATAGCTCTTCAACGCTCTCAAAATTGGAGTTCTTAGCTTTGTAAGGGACCGGCAACGCCATATAATAGTCGCTCTCAGCACCGTGCAACCTGACAAGATCATCGCTATCACGCCAGTCCTCTATCGAATCAACAATGATATCTGCGTCATCGTCTTTAATGCCAAGAGCAATAAGAAGCCCCCTTAATACTATATCAGGAGTTTTGTTGATGTCTATTTTACCGCCTTCATTGACGATCCTGACGAGGCACATACCATCGCCAAGTGTAAATGCATTGGGAGTCCCATCGGTCTTCCATATGTCCGACTTACTCTCTTCCCTGGGCGCTCCCAAGTTGACCTGCCTGTAAATAATTTCTTCTGCAGCCCTAGCCATGCCGGCCTCAGCAATGAATTTCTCTTCGACGCCTTCCTTGTAGGATATCATTGAACTGCTTTCGACTTTTGTCATATACGCAAACGAAAGCACAATGACCATAAGTATTGCTATGGTCCAGATAACAAGTATTAAAGCAATGCCCTTGTCATTATGTCGTCCATTCAACATTACTTCTTAGTTCCGCCTGTGGAAGTGCCTGGCTGATTATTCTTGCTCGTCATTACTGGTACTATAAGAGAAATAACCCTGGAGTCTTTCTCAATAGTAAGACGGATCCTGCCGGGAATATTCTCTTTGTCGGTCCATTCCTCAGTCCAGCTTCCTTTCTCATCAGTCGGCCCTTTCGTAAAGTATTCGAAGTGAATATCTTTAGCATTGTCGATCAGCCTGACTTCCCGTGCAGCATCAGGTATTTGAACTGGAGCCTCACTTGCGTACAGGGTTTTATTCCCCATATCCTCATCCCGCACTTCATAATTTACAAACACCGGCCCCATGCTGCCGCCCCACAATGAATACACAGATCTAAATTGCAGTTTGGTCTTGTCACCGCTGAACTGAAAGAAATCAGTATCAAGAATATCTCCGGTTTTGTTGATCATAAAAGCTGACTGTACTTGCGACTCGATAATACTCAGAGATGTCCGAAAACGCTCAAGTCCTTCGATTTTTTTCTGACTCGACTCGGTTGCTCGATTTCCAGCCCTCAAGGCGCCGGCAGTTATAAGAATGATAAGCCCCAGCAATGTGATCGAGACAAGCAGCTCCAGAAGTGTGAATCCCTTTTGATTTTGAGTATTCACTTTCAACAACATCATGGCTTCTTTCCTGTCATTTTCAGCGTATCCACAGACATGGAGCGCTCACGCACCCCGTCATTCCAGTAAACTGTCAGCCGCACTTCATACAGCTCAACGTTCAGTGACCGGGTCCGATCTTCAAAAGCCTTGCTGATCGCCGCATTGAAGCGGTATCCATCACGAGTAGTACCGGAAAGCTCTACGCTGGGAAAGTCCTCATTCTCAGTAATGTTCCGCATGATAGCCTCAGCATTGGCCGAGGCATTAACATAGCTGTCAGAAAGCGACAAGGAACGCATACCAGCCGAAAATATCTGCATAATAACCACAAGCACGACACTGATCAGTGAGAAGGCAACCAGTATCTCAAGCAGAGTGAATCCATTACGGTTAGATAGAGTCATACATACTTTATTTGTTGCCAAGCATTTTATCATTTCGGATATGAATAAACGGCTCCCACTATCGGATCAATTTCCAGATCAACTATTTTTTTACCGGAAGACAGTACTACCCTAGCACCTTCGCTTGCACCCGACGGTGCAAAAATAAAACGGTAGTCACCTCTTTTTATTTCACCATGCAATGGGTCTTCAACTTCGACTCTTACCTCCTCAGGTATAAACCGCCGCGCGCTTCCGCCCTCTATGCTGTATTGCCTTGAGTCCATATCCAATGTCAAAACTTGCCACTGACCGCTCGTCATAGCCATAGACCTTGCCAACCGAAAAGTAGCTATCATCTCCCTTGCAGTTGCATCTACTTTTTGGGAAGGCAAAACATTAGCCAGCATGGAAATGGAAATAGCAAGAATAAGTCCTATGATAAAAATTACCAGTAATATCTCAAGGAGAGTAAATCCTTTTCTGGAAAACAAAATCGTCATGACAAACCTAGAAGGGCAGTTGCAGAATACTGAAAATGGCCATGAAAACCGAAACAACTATAAAACCTATTATCAAAGCCATAATTATTATTATCATGGGCTCCAGCAGGCCCATAAACCTTTTGATGGCCTCCTTAAGGCTCTTTTCATAAGTAGATGCTACTTTAAGCAGCATTGTATCGAGCTGTCCCGTCTCCTCCCCGACCCTTATCATGGATAAAGCCAGCCGGGGAAAAACTCCCGCAGCAGCAAGCGGAGACGACAGGCCCTTGCCTTCCTTGGCTCCGCGGGAGATGCCTTCTAGAGCAGTTGCAAAGACTCTGTTACCAACAACATCCCTTGAATTGCCGAGCGCCTGAAGCAGTGGGACACCGCTTTTAAGTAGAGTGCCCAGCGTCCTGCAAAAACGTGCTGTCTCAACTTTTACTACTACATCCCTCAGCATTTTCAGTTTTAGGCCATCCCACCATAATCTGCCTTCCGGCGTTCTAATAAACTGGGCAAACAAGATGGCAGCAGCTACCATGGCAGCGCCAATTATCCACCAATAAGATCTCGCGGCAGAACTAAATGCCAATATTATTTTTGTAGAAAGTGGCAGTGATGCTCCTAACTCTGAAAAAATCGTCGAAAATCTCGGAAGTACAAACGTAAACATAAAGATTACTGACAAGCCACCCGCAAACATCAAAATGGCTGGATAGATCATCGAAGAAATGATATGATCCCTAAGCTCCTTGGAAGATTCCAGAAACTCATTTAGTTTTTCAAGCACAACGTCCAGCACGCCTCCTGCCTCGCCGGCTCGGACCATATTAATATAAAGCTTCGGGAACACTTTTGGATGCTTCTGGAGCGCATCAGAAAAAGAACTTCCCTCTCGAATAGACTTCAGCACAGACTGTACTATTCCCTTCATTTCTTTGCTTTCTGAAACTTCAGAGATGATATTGAGGCTGCGGTCTAACGGTAGGCCGGCTCCAAGCAAAGCCGTTAGTTCAGTAGTGAATGTGAGTACATCTCCCTTTGCATATCTCAGGAAAAACTTCTGTCGAAGTCCCTCCCTTGGGGCTTCAACCTTTAGCGGAATAACCCCCGTGTTGCGGAGCATTTCAACAGCAGCCTTCTCATCCGCAGCTTCTATTGAGCCCTCCACAACAGCGCCCTGCATAGTTGTGGCACGGTAGGAGTAGATCGCCATCTAAAACTCCTGGGTGACCCTAAGAACCTCGCTCAGGGTAGTCATGCCCTCCCTAACACGCTGGAGACCATATTCAAGCAATGTTATCATACCGCTCTTCCTGGCTACTTCCCTTATTTTGTTCGAATCGACGTTCTTGAGCACCATTTTTCTAATCTCATCATCGACAATAAGTAACTCATAAAGCCCCGTTCTGCCATAAAATCCGGTATGGGCACACATTTCGCACCCCTTGCCTCTATACATGACAACGTCCTCCGGCATGCCAAGGAGCTTCAATTCCTCACGAGCTGAAGGGGCATCATCCTTCTCCCTGCACGATGGACATATGACCCTTACAAGCCTCTGCGCCAAAATGCCTCTTATTGTGGAAGACAACAGAAAATGCTCAACGCCCATATCTAAAAGCCTTGTAATTGCAGTTGAAGCATCGTTAGTATGCAGTGTAGAGAAGACAAGGTGCCCTGTAAGGGCTGACTGTATGGCAATCTCAGCAGTTTCAAGATCTCTAATCTCTCCTATCATAATTATGTCAGGGTCCTGCCTGACGATATGCCTGAGAGTATTAGCGAAGTTGAGGCCGATCTGAGGTTTGACCTGAATCTGGTTGATACCTTTTAGATGATATTCTATCGGGTCTTCAACAGTGATAATCTTGCTGTCCGGCGTGTTGATTTTGTCGAGTGCGCCATACAACGTGGTCGTCTTACCGCTGCCGGTCGGCCCTGTAACAAGAACAATCCCGTTCGGCTTTATGATCAAGGAGTTGAACGCCGAAAGCGTAGCTGCATCGAATCCAAGCTGCTCGAGATCGATTATTATCCCTTCCTTGCGAAGGATTCTCATTACAATGCTCTCACCATATAAGACTGGGATTGTTGATACCCTAAGATCTATTTCCTGATCTCCTACTTTTAGTTTTATACGGCCGTCTTGAGGAAGCCTCTTCTCAGCTATATTCAATTTGGCCATAATCTTAACCCTTGACACTATCGCCGCCTGGAGCTTTTTGGGGATCGACTCAATATCAGTCAAAACGCCGTCGATACGATACCTTACCTTCATCTCGTCTTCAAATGGCTCCACATGAATATCGCTAGCCCGACTCTCAATGGCCCTGGTGATCAGCATATTGACTAGCTTGATTATCGGAGCTTCCGCAGCAAGATCCTTAAGATGTCCGACATCTTCCTCTTCCTCATCTCTCAGATATTCGACGCCATATTCCCCGATATCCTCGATAATGCGATTTATATTCTGAGATTCCTGCTCATAAAACCGTTTAAGATATTCGTCAACCATAGGGGTTTCAGCGGTAAAGACTACGATATCTGCCGAAAGCGCTACTTTAAGCGCATCAATTGTAGTAATATCGAATGGATTTTCTACGGCAACCTTGAGCACGTTGTTCTTGTACTCAATCGGAATCACCCTGTTTTCTTGAATAAACCTGGATGAGATCCCCGCCAGTACCAGTGGAACCTTCGGCAGATCTTCAATAGAAAGGATCCGATGTTGGTCAAACGATATTCGATCAACCATTATTAGTCACCAAAGCAATCTCCTATTCCCAGCTGACAACATCCTTATCTTCACCTTCTCCACCTTGCGCACCATCCCTGCCCAGTGAGTAAAGATCATAGTCACCATGCATCCCAGGCGATTGATAAATATACTGCCTGTTCCACGGATCTACAGGCAACACATTCTTCTTGAGATAAGGGCCCTGCCACTTTTCCTCTCCAGGATTTGCCAGCAACGCCTGCAATCCTTGAGCAGTCGTAGGATAATGACCAATATCCAAGCGGTACTGATCCAACGCCTGGCCGTAAAGTTCGATCTGGGCTTTTGCAGCAGAGGTTTTGCTCTTGCCCAGTTTTGAAAAAATGTTTGGCCCCACAAGCGCTAGAATAAGAGCAATAATAGCCATGACCACAAGAAGTTCTACAAGCGTAAATCCTTTGCTATTGCAAATCACAGACTTCTGACGGCATCGTGATATCATAAGTCACCATTCACCTTAAACATTACAGATTTTAAAATATACACGTACCTATAATACAATAATCTCCATGGTCAATCAATGCGAAGCAAAGGCAACTGCAAGCAATTTTTGGGGTAGCAACATAGTGTCCGATGCTGTTACACATAGATGCTGAATAGGCAATTAAGCTTGACTCAGAATAAAAAAACAATATATTGTATTAATAATAATAAAGGTAATATTATGTCCAACAAAGCTCTTTTATCACTTACATTGGTAGTTGCTTTGTCAGCATTTGCGCTGGAACTTGTACCGGCCAGTGCGGGCATGCCTGTTAGTAAGAGTCCAGGCGATGTGAACAGTATGAGTGCCGCGCCGCAACCTATGCCACAAGCGGTTCAGTCAGGTCCGAACGCACCGGCCGGAATGCCTGCGCCAGGAGTTGCTGCGCCTCAGCCTGCTATGCCTGTTGCGCCATCTCGATCGTCAGGTGCACCGCTGCCATTTACGGGACAACCCATTCCAGGCGAAGCTCCGAAATCTGTTATGCCATCACCGGTTGCACCTACACCAGCCCCTTCGGGAGCACCAGTGCAAACCAGGATGGCCCCGTCGATGGGCGGCTCAAGCTTTTTCTTTGATGATGCTGATGTTTTCGAAGTTGTTCAAACAGTCTTCGGCGAAGTTCTCCGCGTAAATTATGTGATTGACCCTCAAGTTAAAGGAAGAGTTAATTTCCGCACTACCACACCGATACCCAGGGACAGAATACTCCCTATTATGGAAATCATTCTGCGCCTCAACGGAATTGCGGTAGTCGAAGAACATGGCCTATACAGAATTATTCCTATAGGAGGAATATCTAAAGAGCCCGCTCCTATACGCTTTGGCAAAGATCCTGAATCGATCGAGCTTAAAGGCACTGCCCTGATGCAGATCGTTCCGCTTACGTTCATCAATTCATCTGAAATGGCCAGTATACTTAATCCGCTCTTAACACAGGGTGGAGCCATTTATGATGTCACCAAAAAGAACGTCTTAATAATTGCAGACACAGACGCTAATATCCGCAGACTGCTGCAGGTTGTGGCAATGTTTGATATGGATACGTACAAAGATGCTACACAACCAAAGGTTTATGTCTATGCACTTCAGAACACCAAGGCCGAACATGTCGCTAAGATAATTCAAGAAGTGATGCTGGGAGTAGCTGCCTCATCCTCTGGTGGAGTAAAGACATTTACTAGCGGCGGCATGGCTCAGCAGCAGCCCGCTGCCGGGCCAAATGTTCCTAAAGCAGGACCTATTCAGTCTCAGTTCCCGGGATCACAGTCCGGCGAGTCACTCGTCGCGCCTGGGACAAAAGTCATAGCAGACGACGTAAATAATGCATTGGTTATCTATGCTTCACCTGCTGATTATTCAATCATCCTCGGCGCAATCAAGCAAATCGATATGACACCGCGCCAAGTTATGATAGAGGCAGTTGTGGCCTCAGTAACATTGACTGATAATCTAACTTTGGGATTGCGATGGAACCTAAGCATAAATCCTAAAGTTCAGTTGGATCCTTTCAAGCGAGATATCCATTTACCAGGCACTTTGGGATTTTCCCCGCTTCCTGATCTGGCGGCGCCAAACACTAGTGGATCTACATACTTCTCCTATACCGCCAGGGATGCGTCGGGCAGCGTCAAACTATTGATAGAAGCTGATGCTTCGCACGGTAAAGCCAAGATATTGTCATCTCCCAATATTTTAGTGGCAGACAACCGTGAGGCAAGGATTCAGGTAGGATCACAGATCCCTATAGCGACATCTACGACAACAACGCCGGTTTCGGCTACTTCAAATGGATCAACAGTAACTACGTCAAATTCTACAACCTCAACGGTGCAATATAAAGACGTAGGGACAATACTTAAAGTGAAACCCCAAGTTAATGATAGCGGGCTGATATCCCTTGAACTTTCGCAGGAAGTTTCCTCTGCTGATACCAAATCAGTGTTGGGAACAGATCAATTTGTAATTACGAAGAATGAAATATCCACAAATCTGGTTGCGCAGGATGGCGAAACAATTGTAATAGGCGGCTTAATTAATGAATCAACTAACACATCCAGAAGCGGGATACCGGGGCTGAGCAAAATACCGCTTCTTGGTTATCTATTCGGCACAACTAACGATAATGTAGATCGGCAAGAGCTTGTTATCCTTCTAACACCTCGCGTACTTAGAAACCAGACAGAAGCAAAGAAAATGACATCGGATTATTACGAGCTTTTCAAGAACGTAGGCAAAGAGATTAACCTGGAAAAACATAAGAAGACTGTACCTACTAATAATGAAATCAAAGATACTCCCGCCCAATCCAGCAATAAAACAGATGCAGAGCGCTAGTATATTTAAAACTTAGCAAATGCTTCGGGTTTTTCTGCTTATTTTCTGACCTTCTATTTTTTCGATCATATTAAGGTATAACCCTCAATCCAACCCTGTTTTCAACAGCCCACACGACCTTCGCTTCTACAGTGGGACGCACAATATTAATAGTATTGCCAATTTGAAGATGAGCGTTCGTAGATATTCCGAAGCCGTTTTCGCTCATGTCTACAATCCTGCAGCTCCATGTCTTACCTTTAACATCGCTGAACGCTGTAGCTATGGAGCAGTTCAAGCGTGATCTGTTTCTCTTTTCAAGATAAGACGCCTTTCTTGCACCTTTAAAAATGCTATGCAAGAATCCCATATCAAACCTCCCTTCTACTATTTCTATTATCAACTATCGGTTAAAGGGCATATAAAAAGTTTACCAGAATTAGCATAAAAAGCAAATTAATTTTCAGCCTACAGTAGTATAATGTGGTGGCGCGGAGGAAAAAAGAAATGGTGGGCAGTCGCAGAATCGAACTGCGGACACGAGGCTTTTCAGGCCTCTGCTCTACCGACTGAGCTAACTGCCCGCTCCATCAAAGAAGAATTTAAGAGTAAACTTTTGAAACCCAAAAAGTCAAGAAACTACGCCCCGAACTTTTTCAGTCTCAAGGCATGTGCCAGAGCCAGCGGCATCAGATTGACTGCGGGGAATATCCCCAGTTCGCCTTTGGTGCATTCGCGCTCGGAAAAAGCATTGCAGATGCGGCCATAAACATAGGGCGACTGCAGCAATACCGGAACCGGATGCCAGCTGTGTCCCTTCATGGAAGCTGGGGTGGAGTGATCTCCGGTAATAATCAGAACGTCGGGGTTAAGATCCAAGATGCGCGGCAGAAATTTGTCGAATTCCTCTATCCTCGCGGCCTTACCGTCAAAGTTGCCGTCCTCACCGTATGAATCGACTTTCTTCACATGCAGGAAGAAAAAGTCATACTTGCTGTATTGCTGTCCCATATACTTGACCTGGTCCTCAACGCTGCCTTCAAGAGCAGGCGTGTCCATAGCAACTATCTTCGCAAGGCCGCGATACATCGGATAGGTGGCAATCGCCAGCGCCTTAAGTCCGAATGCCTCCTGGAAGGTCGGCAGATGCGGCATGCTGGAAAACCCGCGCATCATCAGGTAATTCGCCTTCTCTTCACCTTTAAGCGATTGCGCTGTCAACTCAACGAACTTGGCTGCGATGTCGGCAACCTTACGGGCACTTTCAGTATATGGTTCCGGCGCCAGTGGCGCTTTGCCCTCTTTCTGCGGGTCGGTATCTCCGATGTCGGCGGAGCCCGGTACAAGCGGTTCGGGGAAGCGCAGTACAATTGCTATCCTGTGCTCCATGCCCGGTGAGAAGATGACCTCAACATCGCCGATGCGCTTTATCTCCTGCTGCAATTTTGCGGTGAGCTTCCTGTTATATTCGGTCGGGATCCTGCCGGCCCTTCTGTCAATGATAATGCTGTCCTTGATCGTAGCGTAATTGCAACGCACGGCCACATCGGTCTTGCGGACCTCCATGCCGAGACCCAGCGCTTCAAGGATTCCCCTCCCTATAAGATATTCCAGCGGATCGTATCCGAAGATCCCGAGATGACCGGGGCCGCTGCCGGGCGTAATGCCGTACCCCACAGGCATGTGCAAGCCGCAGGCAGACAACTGCGCAAGCGCATCCAGATTGGGAGTGCGGGCTGCTTCAAGCTCGGTCTTGCCGTTGACCGGCAACCCTCCGAGTCCGTCAAGGACGGCCATTATGATCTTTTTATCGTTCTTCTGAATAAGGTTCTTTATGATATTCTGCACATCGGCCTCCTAAGCTTATGTATAAACATGATATAGAAATAAAGCCAATTTTTCAATTATGCGCCGTGCATGGTTATCTGATATTTCTGCGACTGGTAAGATACGCTAAAACGATTCCGGAAATTATGCTATTCGTTAGGCAGACCTTTGCCCTTGTTAAGTTTAGCAATTATCTCCTCAGGCACAGGTGAATTGTTGACAGCGTCTTTATAAGATATTGATCCCGCTGATACAAGCTCAACAAGAGCTTGATTCAATGTCTTCAGCCCTGATCGTAAAGTCTGCATAATGGGATATATCTGGTTGATCCGGCCTTCCTTAATAAGAGTTCGGATCGCTGGGGTAGGGATTAAAATCTCCGCTGCAAGCACCCTTCCGTTTCCACCTTTCTTTTTAATAAGTCTCTGTGAAATTATCCCTTCAATACACTCAGCCAGAATGTTCCTTGCATATTCGTGATTAGCGTGAGGGAACATCTCGATAAGACGCAGGATAGTCTGGATAACAGTATTCGTGTGCATTGATGCCAAAGTCAGATGTCCTGTTTCCGCAATAGTCAGCACAGCCTCGACAGTCTGGCTGTCCTTAAGCGAGCTTACCATGACAACGTCCGGGTCCTGACGCAGTACATACTTGAGAGCAGAAGAAAACGACGGGGTATCAGAGTCAAGCTCCCTCTGGTTGATCAGACACTTATTGTGACTATGAAGAAACTCGATGGGATCTTCAATAGTGATAATATGAGCTTCGCGCTCAAGATTAATGGTTTCTATCATAGATGCAAGCGTAGTGGACTTTCCGCTTCCCGTCGGGCCAGTGACCAGAATAAGACCCTGCGTTTTCCGAAGCATCTCTTCAACAACCTCTGGAATGCCGAGTTCGTGGAATCCCTTTATGTGAAACGGTATTTCTCTAAAAGTGCCAGCAACTGCTCCCCTCTGTCTGAATATATTTGCCCTGAACCTGCTCAATCCCTTGACCCCGAAAGAGACATCGACTTCGTTGGTCGCATCAAACTTCTTCATCTGCGATTCATTCATGAAGCTGCAGCAAAGTTCCATAGTGTCTTCGGGGGTCAGTATGCGATAATCCTCAATAAGTTGTAGCCTGCCTCCAACCCTAAACCGCGGATATGTTCCGGTGGTGATATGAAGATCGGAGCCGCCTTTGTCGATCATATACTTAAGAAGTTCTATCAGATCCGCCATTATCGTTATCCTAGCACTCGTTAGTCAGCAAATGTTACCCGCAATACTTCTTCCACTGATGTTATGCCTTCTATAACTTTCCTGATTCCGCTTTGCCGAAGCGTAGTCATTCCAAGCATTACAGCTTCCTGCTTCAAATCACCGGCTGAAATATCTCTAAGCACCATGTCCTGCAGGTCCCTGCGCAGAGGCATAACCTCATAAATAGCAGTTCTTCCGAAGTAACCGGTATTATTGCAGTTAGGGCAGCCGGCGCCTATATAACAGGTCACATTGCCCATTACATCGGATGGAAAACCGATCTTCAACATGGTTTCTTCATCAAATGTCTGTGCCAACTTACAGTGTTCACAAACTACTCTTATCAACCGTTGCGCAACTGCAAGGGACACGGCAGACGACACTGCGACAGGTTCAATGCCCATGTGAACCAATCGAGTTATAATCCCAGCTGCATCATTGGCAGGAAGAGTACTGAGCACAAGATGACCTGTCAATGCAGCTTTGACCGCCAACTCTGCAGTCAGATTATCCTTAATCTCGCCAAGCATGATCACATCCGTGTCCTGGCTCAGAAAAGATTCCATCGATACCGCATAGGTAAGGCCGATATCAGGTTTTATCTGACCCTGATTTATGCCGTAAAGATTAAATTCTATCGGATCCTCAGCAGTCATGATATTAATGCCTGGCTTGTTCAAATGGAGCAGCGCTGAATAAAGAGTTGTAGTTTTACCGCTCTCAGCAGGGCCTGATACAATTATCATTCCCTGCGGCTTCTCGATCGACTCGGTAAAATCGGGCAATTGCGTCTGATCTAAACCCAGCTTAAAGATATCGAAAGGCAGATGGGCTTTATCCAACACTCTTACAACAATCTTTTCTCCAAACAGAGTCGGGAAGATGGAAGCCCTGCAGTCGATCTCCTTATCTGCACCAAAACGAAATTTTGTCCGCCCAGATTGCGGCAGCCTCCTTTCAGAAACATCGAGATTGAACATTATCTTGACTTTGGCAGCCATTATATTTCTCATCCGGGCGGGAAGCTTCAGCACAGGCTTCAGCACTCCATCTATCCGATAGCGCACCCTCAAAATTTCTTCGCTAGGTTCAATATGTATATCAGTCGCCCGGTATTTCACAGCATTGATAACAATGCCTTTCAGCATCTTTTCGACCGGGACGGTCAAGTCTTTCTGCTCTTCTTCCTCGACTGTTTCGGAGACTATGACCTCGTCGATACCTGCATCCAGGCTCTGATCTATCTCTTCTATCTTAACGCTGTCACGTTTCCATTCAGTCTTTGTCTCAATGCAGTTCTTGGCTTTTTCGGTGGCCGTATAATTTCTTTCAATAGCTTCCATTATCAGCGATTCCATTGCCACATATACTGATATGTTCATTCCTGTTATAAACTTTATATCTTCAATAGCGAACTGGTTGGACGGGTCTGCAATTGCTATTCTTAAGTTCCCACCCATAAGAGCAAGAGGAATCAAATGGTACCTCTTGGCGACATCGTAGGGTATATATTTGAACACAGATGGATCGAATTTGAAATCGGTAAGGTTTATCGGAGGTACATTATACTGCCTGCTGAGAAATGTTATAAGGCTTTCTTCAGATACAGCTTCAAGTTTAAGCAACGCGGAGCCAAGCCTTGTTCCCTCAGCCTTTTGTATTGAGAGTGCATCCTGAAGCTGCCCTTCGTTAATGAGCCTGGCCTTGACCAGGAGTTGACCCAGCAAAGTCTTATCCACACTATAGAGTTTACGTCAAATCATTTTTTTTTAAAAGGGGGGTAGCGATCATTCTTAACCTAAGGAAATATGTTATATTTAACTGCATGGTTACAATTAGAAAGAAACTCGGCGAAATCCTTCAGGAACAGGGGCTGATTACCGATGAGCAGCTCGAGAAAGCCCTTGAACACCAAAAAACAATAAAAAAGAAGATAGGTGAAGCGCTTGTCGATCTGAGCTATGTTACAAAAGAACAGATTGTTGATGCTCTTGCACAGAAGTTTTCCATGCCGATTATCGAATTTCTTGACAATGTAGACGTTGAACTTTCGTTAGATCTTAAAAATATAATTCCGAAGAAAATGGCCAAGGACAAGCTTATTTTCCCGATCGAAAAGCGGGATTCCACCCTGGTTCTCGTGATGGCAAATCCATTGGATTATAGGGCAATAGACGACATATCATTCAACACTAAGCTTAGAATTTCACCTATAATCTCTTACGAGAGTTCTATACTTGATGCCATTGAACGCTATTATGTGGAAGGCGCTGATAGCCCTGAACTCCTCGATCTTTATAGCTCTAACCTCAGCGCTGACAAAGAGATACAGTTTTCAGAAGTTCCCAGAGGCGATGAAGCAGATTCCAACATTGAATCTTTATATTCGAAAAGCAAAGCGCCTCCTATCGTAAAGCTCGTTGCTATGACTATTGCCGAGGCAATCAAGATGAGAGCGAGCGATATCCATATAGAACCGCGGCGACGTTTGGTGCAGGTTAGGTTCAGAGTCGATGGGGATCTGCGTAACATTTTCACGTATGATCGGCATCTGCATGACTCGGTGATTTCCAGGATAAAGATCATCTCGAGCCTGGATATAACCAACCGAAGATTGCCGCAGGACGGCAGTAGTCATGTAACCCTGCATAATAAGGAGATCGATCTCAGAATATCGACAATCCCATCCATCAATGGCGAGAAAGTAGTGATAAGGCTTCTTGATCAAAGCTTAGGCGTAGTCTCGTTGAATGAACTGGGAATGCCTGATGAAATAAAAAACCCTGTTTCCGACGTCCTTCGAAGGCCCCAGGGTATGCTTATAGTTACAGGCCCCACTGGCAGCGGAAAAACTACCACCCTTTATTCAGCACTCAAACATATGATGTCCGAGACGCGGAACATAGTTACTATTGAAGATCCGGTTGAATATAAGTTAGAGGGGATTACACAGATACAGGTTAATGAGGACATTGGCAGGAGCTTTTCAACTATCCTGAGATCAGTGCTCAGACAGGACCCGGATGTGGTAAAAATCGGAGAAATACGAGACAGCGAAACTGCGGAAATAGCCATGAGAGCTTCTATGACCGGCCATTTCGTGCTGACAACCCTCCACACAAACAGCACTGCTGCTACGATAACCCGTCTTATTGATATCGGGATACCATCTTATCTTATAGGTTCTTCAATAAGTGGTATTCTTGCACAGCGGCTTGTTAAACGGATATGCACACGCTGTAAAATGGAGCGCGAAGTCGACGGCGAACTTTCAGCCTTCATGGAAAGCTTCGGTTTGAACCAATTAACCAAGCATTATTATGGGGAAGGCTGTCAGTATTGCTATAATACCGGATATCAAGGCAGAACAGCTGTCTATGAATACCTTCCTATATCTATCGGCATAAAGACACTTCTTTTTCAAAAGGCTACTGAGATTCAAATAGCTGAAACAGCTCAGCAGCATGGTGTTAAGTTTTTGTTCGACAATGCCTGGGAAAAGGTCAGGATTGGTGACACTACTGTTGATGAAATTATGGCTAAGGTACCGGTTGAGGAAGGGCGCCGGGGTACCGCTATCATGCCAAAGGGTGGCGATCGCAGGAAAAGGGAAAGAAGGTCTTCAACTCCAAAAAAGACAACAGCCGCATCTTAAGTTAAGAGATGCAGATATAAACCCGTCTTGTCCTGGGACCGTCAAATTCACATAAAAAAACAGACTGCCAAGTGCCCAGCAGTAGTCTGCCGTTTTCAATAGGACAAACAGCAGCATTGCCCGTCATGGTTGTCTTGATGTGGGCAGCTGAATTCCCCTCGCTGTGATGGTAATCGCCTTCTAACGGAATTAGCTTATTCAGCATGGAAATGATATCGCGTTTG
>DATHDG010000045.1:0-53648 GCA_035319125.1 Dissulfurispiraceae bacterium
AGTGGCCAGACTCACGGGCAGTTTTGTGGCCGCCCAGGAAGCGTTGAACGTCACGCCCCAGACAGCCAGGATCTACATCCAGACAACATCTGAAGATGCTTCGGAGGCTTTCAGGGCTATTGAGACGAAAGGTGCCGGCGTTGTTTTATCACAAATTTATCACAATGAAACAAAAAAGAGAGCTACTGATTCCGTAACTCTCTGATTTTATTGGCGTCCCCATGGGGATTCGAACCCCAGTTACCGCCGTGAAAGGGCGATGTCCTAGACCGGGCTAGACGATGGGGACAAGTTAAGTAAATGAGCCGCGTTGGATTCGAACCAACGACCCACGCCTTAAAAGGGCGTTGCTCTACCAACTGAGCTAGCGGCCCTCTTGGCGCCTGTCGCGCCAACGAGATATTAAATTTACTATTTCGAATCAGATTTTGTCAATTATTTGCACGTTCTGCCGACTTCATGCTATTCCTTCAATAACCTCAGCTAATTGAGACGGATTAGTAACGCCAGGCTATGATTTTCCTCGTGCATGCGGCAACAATCCGCCTTTTAGAATGAGCTCTTTTTCCCTGTCATTAAAATTAGAAATTACTTCAAAAGTATACCCCTTGGCAAGATTGGCTATCGTAAATGTCTGGCTACCTTCAACCGCACTCAATGCTCCCTTTACTTCCAGCACATCCCCTTCTTCAATTTTGTCATAGTCCTGCTCAGACTTGAACATTAAAGGCAGGATACCGAAATTGACTAGATTGGCCCTGTGTATGCGGGCAAACGATTTAGCGATCACAGCCTGTAGTCCCAGATACATCGGTGCTATCGCAGCATGTTCCCGCGACGATCCCTGGCCGTAGTTGTCTCCGCCTACGATGATGCATCCTCCCTTCTCCCTTACGTCCTTTGCGCGGCTGCTGAAAGTCTTGTCGATATTCTCAAATACGAATTCTGATATTGCAGGGATATTCGACCTGTAAGGTAACACTTTGGAGCCGGCCGGCATGATGTCATCAGTAGTTATATTGTCACCGAGTTTAAGGAGCACTTCGGCCCTGATCAACATGCCGAGCGGTGACTTGACCGGCACGTCTTTAATATTAGGTCCCTTTAAAATGACAACATTGGACGTATCAGTCTTGGGCGGTATAAGAAGATTATCATTTATAATAAACAACTCTGGTTCAAGTACAACTGGAACATCATATCCAGCGTCGCGCGGATCAATGATTTCTCCCTTGAGAGCCATTGCTGCGCAGGCCACCGGATTGGTCAGATATATTAAAGCATCTTTTGTTCCGGATCTGCCATGAAAATTTCTATTAAAAGATCGGATCGAAACATGACCCGAACCTGGAGCTCCGCCCATGCCTATGCATGGTCCACACGACGATTCTAATATGCGGGCACCGGCTGCGATCATATCAGCGATAAGACCTTCGCGCGAAAGCATTTCATATACCTGCTTCGACCCGGGATTAATCATAAGATTTACCCACTCGGGCAATGTCTTGCCCTTTAGCATCAACGCCACTGTTTTCATAGCGGGATAGGATGAATTTGTACAGCTGCCTATGCAAACCTGATCCACCTTTTTGCCTGCAACTTCTCGGATTGCAACTACGTTGTCCGGACTGTGCGGCTGCGCGATCATTGGTTCCACTATATTCAAATCGAGATCGACTACGTCGTCGTATTGAGCATCAGTATCTGCAACAATCTCTTGCCATGCCTGTTCGCGTCCCTGAGCACGGAGGAACTTCAACGTATTGCTGTCACTCGGGAATATAGACGTTGTGGCTCCAAGTTCCGCCCCCATATTCGTAATAGTAGCACGCTCTGTGACGGTCAGGCTTGACACGCCCGGACCGCCATATTCGAAGATTTTGCCAACACCGCCCTTGACTGTAAGCATTCTAAGCAAGGTCAAAATTACATCCATAGCAGTAACATATGGCTTTTTCAATGCACCGGCAAGGTTTATCTTCACGATCTTAGGCATCGAGATTTCAAATGATGACCCTGCCATAACAGTTGCTGCTTCAAGACCGCCGACACCAATCGAAATCATTCCCATGCCGCCACCTGTAGGGGTATGGCTATCTGTGCCAAGCGCTATCTTTGCCGGCGCTGCAAAACGCTCAAGATGAACCTGATGACAAATTCCATTTCCGGGCTTTGAAAACCAGGCTCCAAATTTTTCGGCAGCCGTCCGAAGAAACTGGTGATCGTCTGCATTCATGAAGTTGGACTGCAGCATGTTGTGGTCAACATAGGACACAGCCGTATCAACCTGCACCCGCTCAATGCCAATTGCCTCAAACTCAAGCCAGGTCATAGTACCTGTCGCGTCTTGCGTAAGCACCTGATCGACTTTCAGGCCGATTTGCGAGCCAGGTGCCAGATCACCTGAGACCATATGCGCATCAAAAATTTTCTGGACAATATTCTTTCCCATTAGTAATACCTCTCTATGACAACATTCTATAGTATTTTCATTACAAGAAAAGGACAATCTCAGCCGCTGATAAGGGAACAAGACTTAGATGCGGATTCACACAGTCTTGTTCAATGCCGCGCCAGTTCTGTCTTTTTTTGACTAATGACGCATTATTATGTTAAAAAAACAGATAAAAAATCAATTAAATAAGGGGTCGGCATGCATTTCTTCGAATACAAAAAAGGCGAGCTATATGCGGAAGATGTTCCTGTCAGAGAGATAGCGGCTAAATATGGGACACCTGTATATATATACAGTTCCAAAACATTGCTCAGACACTTTAATGCTTATGACAACGCGTTCGACGGAAAATCTCATATTATTTGCTTTGCGCTTAAAGCCAATTCCAATGCGGCTATTATCAGGCTTTTCGCTAAACATGGCTGTGGCGCTGATGTAGTTTCCGGCGGCGAACTATATAGGGCTCTGAAGGCCGGCATTCCAGCCAGAAAGATTGTTTATGCCGGTGTTGGCAAAACCGAGGATGAGATCAGATATGCGTTGAAAAACAAAATATTAATGTTCAACGTTGAATCGGAAAACGAGTTGCGCGAACTTAACCGGATAGCTGGGGTTATGGGTGTAAAGGCCAATATTGCGCTTCGTATAAATCCTGATATCGACCCTCAGACTCACCCTTATATATCCACCGGCCTGAAGAAGCACAAGTTCGGCATACCTATTGAATTGGCACTTGAGCATTATAAGATTGCGGTCAGCCTGAAAAATATATCTGTAGTTGGAATTCACAAGCATATAGGCTCGCAACTTACAAAGTTGTCCCCGTTTGTCGATGCACTGAGAAGAATACTGCTTCTGATCAATGAACTTGCAAAAGATTGCATCAGAATTGATTATCTTGATATAGGCGGAGGACTTGGTATCACTTATCTGGATGAGGAACCGCCAGAACCCAATGATTTGGCTAAACACATACTGCCACTAATTAAAGATCGCGATCTGACACTTGTGATGGAACCAGGGAGATCTCTCGTAGGCAATGCAGGCATACTTGTAACCAAAACGCTCTACCTCAAAGAAGGCGAAGAGAAAAGTTTCGTGATTGTCGATGCCGGGATGAACGATTTAATGAGGCCATCGTTATACAATGCTTATCATCATATTCAGCCGGTAGTCAAAACAAGACGGCATGTAATTATCGCAGATATCGTCGGTCCAATATGCGAGTCCGGCGACTTTCTCGCAAAGGATCGCGAGATCAGAAAAGTTAAGCAAGGAGAGTTGCTGGCAGTGATGAGTGCTGGCGCTTATGGTTTCTCTATGTCTTCGACATACAACAGCCGCCCTAAAGTTGCCGAGGTCATGGTAAGCGGCAAGGAATTCGCACTGGTGCGTAAACGCGAATCATATGCCGATCTGCTGCGTGGTGAAAGCATACCGGAGTTTATCAAATGAGAGTCCCGTTTACAAAAATGCACGGCACCGGCAATGATTTCATAGTAATCGATTGCCGAGATATAAGGCTGCCCGATCCGGCATCTTTTTCAATCAAGTATTGCCATAGAAGATTCGGCATCGGAGCTGACCAGGTTCTGCTTTTATATCCATCTGAGGTCGGCGATTACGCCATGAAAATTTTTAACGCAGATGGCAGCGAAGTCGAGATGTGCGGAAACGGGATACGCTGCTTCGCCAAATACATCTGGGATAGAAATCTTTCCGCAAAGAATATACTTGAAGTCGAAACGCTCGCAGGAATTATCAGGCCTGAAAAGTCCGGTGACAATATAAGGGTGGACATGGGCGAGCCGATATTAGCCCCGGATAAAATACCGGTAAATATCGATTCTCAGGCGAAAGCCGTCGATTATCCTCTTGTTGTAGAAGATAGGCATTTCAAGCTGACATTTGTCTCTATGGGGAATCCTCATGCAGTTATTATCCTTGAAGACGACGTCTCAGAGTTTCCTGTGCACAAGTATGGACCCCTTATTGAAACTCATCCGCTTTTTCCCAAAAGGACAAACGTTGAGTTTGTCAATGTCAAAGGTCGAAATGTGCTGTCCATGCGAGTTTGGGAAAGAGGCTCAGGCGAAACTCTTGCTTGTGGCACTGGGGCATGTGCTACAGCAGTTGCATCCATGATCAAGGGGCTTACTGAAAAGAAAGTTACGGTGCGGCTATCGGGAGGCGATCTATCTATCGAATGGGCAACGAGTAATCATGTTTACATGACAGGCCCCGCTGTTGAGGTATTCCAGGGAATAATAAAATAAAAGCGATCAGATCAGTTGTCGCCGTATTTGATAATGACCCTGTAATTGGTATAAAGTTTATATAGTCATCAGGGAGGAGGAAACCATGTTCAAAGGTTCATTGGTAGCCATAGTAACTCCATTCAAGAAAGGCAAGTTTGACGAAAAAACATATGGTGATTTGATAGAGTGGCACATTTCCAAGGGGACACATGGCATAGTTCCATGCGGCACAACCGGCGAGGCATCCACACTTGATTTTGAAGAGCATTACCGTGTAATTGAAGTGGCAGTAAAGGTTGCTAATAAAAGGATTCCGATCCTGGCTGGCACGGGAGCAAACTCGACAGATGAGGCCATTCATATTACGAGAAAGGCAAAGGAGCTTGGGGCTGACGGCGCACTGATTGTAACTCCGTATTATAATAAACCTACACAGGATGGCCTCTATCTTCACTTCAAAGCCGTGGCGCAGGCTATTGACATTCCAATTGTATTATATAACGTGCCTGGCAGGACAGCTGTTAACATGCTGCCCGATACAGTCGCAAGGCTTCTTGAGTTCAAGAATATAGTTGGAATTAAAGAGGCTACTGGTGACATGCGCCAGGCCAGCGATCTTATAAGGCTATGCGGGGACAGACTGACGGTAATTTCCGGTGATGACTACACAACTTTTGCAATGATGACGCTGGGCGGCAAGGGAGTTATCTCAGTTACTGCCAATATAGTCCCAAAAGAGATGGCAGAGATGTGCAGTGCGCTGGAAAGTGGCGACCTCGATAAAGCCAGAAAATTGCATTTCATAATAGAGCCTTTAAACGCTGCTATGTTCATTGAAACCAATCCTATCCCGGTCAAGACCGCTCTTGCGCTCATGGGCAAGGTCGGGGAAGAATTTAGGTTGCCTCTCTGTGCCATGTCATCATCTAACAAGGAAAAGCTTCGGACCGCACTGAGAGATGCGAGACTCATCTGAAGAACAACAAGCGGTAAATGGCAAGTCGGAAGTTGCTATAGTCCATAAATCGTTATTACATTTGCGTTCATGCTTGGTGCTCCCAGCTTTTTTCTCATTTATACTGATATCTTTTTACCTGATGCCACGCGGAGTCAGCGCAGAACTTTTGTCTCCATTCGCAATAGAAAATCTCATAGGACAAAAGGCTCCTGATTTTTCGCTTCCGGATCTTTCCGGCAAATCGGTTGCTTTATCGAGTTATCGCGGCAAGGTTATTATTGTTTTATTCTGGGCGTCCTGGTGCCCGCCATGCAAGAATGAACTGCAATCTCTCAATAATCTTTATAGAGTGTATAGAAATAGAGGCCTTATAATTCTTGCAGTGGCATCTGAGCAGTCATCTGCTGCGGTTAGTGAATTTATAGAGCGGATGCCTTTGGAATTTGATGTTCTATACGATAGTAATTTGATAATATCTAAAGATGTATACAAGGTGTTCATGATGCCGACCACTTTTATAATCGACAGGCACGGCATTATCTCAAAAAAACACTTCGGAGAACAAGACTGGACAAGAGCGGAACGAGTAGCAGAAGTTGAATCCCTGTTAAAATAATACGGCTGGCCGATGCTTGCGGCTACCGGCTAGCCGTATAAAATATATCCAACGGGGACTGATCTAGCCCTTTAATTCAGAAGTGCACTGAGGACACCGAGTCGCCTTGATCGGGACAGCTGAAAGACAGAACGGGCATTCCTTAGTAGAAGGCGGCGCGGGGGCTTCTTCTTTCTTTAACCTGTTAAGTTGCTTCACCAGGAGGAATACGGCAAAGGCCACGATCAGGAAATCAAGCACAGTGTTAAAGAAGAGACCGTAATTAAGCGTAGGCGCCCCAGCAGCTTTGGCCTCCTGAATGGATGAAAACTCCCTGCCGGAAAGACTTATGAAGAGGTTCGAGAAATCCACCTTGCCCAGCAACAGACCGATCGGCGGCATCAAGACGTCGCTTACAAACGATGTGACGATTTTGCCGAATGCACCTCCGATGATAATACCGATAGCCAGATCTACAACGTTACCGCGCATAGCAAATTCTTTAAATTCCTTAAGCATAGCCATTCTCCTTTTGTTAAACCATAATCAATCAGCTTAAAGCTGTTAAGGCATCCACAGAAGACTTTATATTAATAGCAAGTAATAGTTGTTATGTCAAGACATTTTATCGTATGTTTTGCATCCCCATTTATAATGTCATGAGCAGAAAATCTCTACGCTACGTCTATAAGATGACAGGCAACTGATGACTCGCCAATGGTCTTGAGTTCGGGGCATAAGGTTTCGCAGGGACCAATCATCTTAGAGCAGCGCGGATGAAAAGGACAGCCAGGCGGGATATCAGCCGCATTAGGTATGTCACCAGAATCTGATATTTTCTTGAACATGCCAATATCATACTTTATACGGTACTTCAATTTTGGAGCAGACGAGAGCAAAAGTTCTGTATATGGATGCTTGGGAGCTGAAAATATATCTTCGGTCTTTCCCAGTTCCACAATTTTTCCCAGATACATCACTGCAATCTCATCGCTAATATATCTCACCACCCTCAGATCATGGCTTATAAATATCATTGATATTCCTGAATCCTGCCTGATACTTTGCAATAAATTAAGTATTTGTGCCTGAATGGATACGTCCAGCGCTGATAAAGGCTCGTCCGCGACTATCAGTTCAGGCGAGACGGCAAGTGTACGAGCTATACATATCCTCTGTCGCTGACCGCCGCTGAATTCATGTGGATACTTAGCAAGCGCGTCTTCATTGAGCCCTACCTTACTCAGCAATTCCACCACCCTGCCGCTTAATTCGCTTCGAGATGCTAATTTGTGAATTTTATAAGGTTCAGACAATGCGTCAATGATTCTCATGCGTGGATTGAGCGAGGCGAAAGGATCTTGAAATATGATTTGAACAGACCGTCTGAAACGTCTCAAATCTTCACCTTTCAGACTAGAAATGGCCCGTCCCTTAAAATAAATATCTCCCGATGTAGGTTCAAGCAATCTGAGAATCAATCGCGCCACAGTAGATTTGCCGCATCCACTTTCGCCCACAACTGCAAAGACGTTGCCTTTTCTGATATTAAAGCTTACTCCGTCAACAGCCCGATGCCATTTATTCGACGCGCCAAAATTCGTCTTCACTTGATAATACTTTCTTATATCACTGACGGAAAGCAACGGATCTTCATTCCTATGTTCCGGCATATTACTCGGATTGTTCACGCGCAGCACCTCACAAAGTGGCCGGAGGAGACTTCCAGAAGTTTAGGCTCATTGATAACACACGCATTAGTTGTCATTGTGCAGCGGTCAGAAAACTTGCATCCCTTCGGATACAGCTCGGGAGAAGGAACAAGGCCGGATATCGGTTTCAATGGAATTCCCTTCTTATCAGGCAACGACTCCAACAAACCGACTGTGTACGGATGAAGAGGGTTTCCGAAAAGTTCCTCTACGCCTGCCAGTTCCATGATCCTGCCGGCATACATGACGGCGACACGCTCCGCCTGTTCTGAGATAATGCTCAGATCATGCGTAATCAGCAGTATAGCCATCTTCCTGTCCTGCCTCAGCCTTTTCACAAGGTCAAGTATCTGGGCCTGTATAGTCACATCAAGGGCAGTTGTGGGTTCATCTGCAATCAACAGTTCAGGATTGCATGCAATTGCCATAGCAATCATTACTCTCTGCCTCATGCCACCGGATAATTGGTGTGGATAGTCCTTAATCCTTAATTCCGGCGCCGGAATCTTAACCGACCTGAGGAGCTCAATTGATCTATTCATAGCTTCAGATTTGGACATATCAAAATGAGTCAGCAGCGCTTCGGCTACCTGGAATCCGACCGTCAGTACAGGATTAAGAGATGTCATTGGTTCCTGAAAGATCATGGATATATCCTTACCGCGAATGCCTCTTATCTCCTCTTCGCTGATGGCAAGCAGGTTTCTATTCCTGAACATGATTCTGCCTTCAGCAAATGCGTTCCCCGGCAGGATCCGCATTATTGATAACGCAGTCATGCTCTTGCCGCTACCGCTTTCACCAACAAGGCCAAAGACTTCTGCTTTGCCAATATCAAAAGAAATATCGGAGACTACCTGCATCGCATCACCGTCTGATCTGAACGTTATGGAAAGGTCTTTGACTTCAAGAAGTTTATCGGACATATATAGAGGCATGATAAGGGTTTGGCTGAAAGGTTGTCAATAATCAGCGTTATTCGTTACAAACCGTTCTAGGTTCGAAATACCTTGCAGCACCGCTTGGTGATTGCACTCACTGTATTTTTAAGTTGCATTTTATATACTGCATCAATAGGTTCAATCTGCCTAACCAGCAACAAGGCAAATCACTCGAACGAGTGTGACACAATACCGAAAGCTTAAATCCATAAAGTACAGGTAAAGCAGGCTGTAAACAAGGGAAAATGCTTCAAGATGCTTTGGCTTTCGGAAAAGATCATGGAGGTAGATATGTCATCCAAGCGAATTTCAATTCCAGGCGTGCCAAAATACGTTCGCAGCATAGGGGGTATATTTCTCGCGCTGATCGTTATTGTTTTGTTTACGACCGGCAATGCCCTTTCAGCAATTACCCTTACATGGACTGCACCGGCCAACAATACTGACGGGACACCGCTAACAGATCTTGCCGGATATGTTATTTATTACGGGACATCATCCGGCAATTATACGAATTCGGCAAATGTCGGGAAGGTGCAATCATATATATTTTCAAATCTTGGCGCAGGAACGTATTATTTTGCAGCAACAGCATATAATTCCTCAGGCATCGAAAGTCAATATTCAAACGAGGTGGCCAAAACTGCATCATCGTCTCAGTATTCTCTTGCGATTACCCGCGGCGGCACCGGATCAGGCACAGTGATGAGTTCTCCGACAGGAATAAGTTGCGGGACTTCTTGCAGCAGTTCATACAGTCCAGGATCGGTCATAACGCTGACAGCCGCGCCAAATGCAAATTCGGTTTTCGCAGGCTGGTCAGGCGGGGGCTGCTCCGGCAAAGGGACATGTTCGTTAACCATAAATTCCAACACTTCCATAACCGCCACCTTCACACAGCAGTCTAATACTTATACAATCACTGCATCGGCCGGCACAGGCGGAAGCATCGACCCGGCTGGAACAATAACAGCAACAAAGGGAGCCAGTCAGACATACTCTGTTACTCCTGCATCAGGATATTCAATTGCCAGTGTAACAGTGGATGGCGCTTCAGTGGGCGCAGTCAGCAGTTACACTTTCAGCAAGATCACTGCAAAACACACGATCGTTGCTGCTTTCAAAACCGACTCCTCACACTCGGGCAGGAAGAGGTCGAAGCATTAAACCGAATGGATTATAAATAATAAGCAGCGTTAAGGATGGGTTTACGTAATGAATTACGGCAAGCAGTATTGCACGGCAGCGACAATGGTTGAAGCCATTTCAGCATGCAAAGTCAGCATATGCACTTACAGTAAAACCTCTTCAAGGCGTGCCATTAAGATGATTTCAAGACGGGCTGCTATATAGATGGTCTAATATAAGAGTAATTTGTCAGATAATACTAAGAATCGTAAATATTGCAAACATCAAAAGAAGTGATATTCCAACCAATGCCGCTCTCAGCCTGCCATTGGCACCTTTGTCAATATACGGGATCACGAGAAGAAGAAACACATATGTCACCGGAATAATCACGGTCCCGATAATTGCTGTCTTGCCCGGGAAATATCCTATCAGCTCAAAGAGCCATAGAAAATACCACTCAGGACGCGGCTGAAACGGCTTGAGGAAATCGATCTGACGACCAATTGACGGCGGATATAAAAGAGCAAGAACGATGACTATCTCAAAACAAATAAATATAGTAGCTACAATCTCTGAAAGATAATCCGGATAAAAGCGCTTCTCGCCTTTTCTTTCTTTTCCCGTCACCTCAGACTCATTATTCTGCGCGTTTATGCTATTCATAAATTTCTATTTATTCCCTGTCTTTTTACCATATGGAAATGTGCCCACAAGAGCGCTGAAATCAAAAAAGGCAGGTAAAGTATGTGCAAACTGTAAAATCTTATAAGCGTTGCTCCGCTCACTTCAGGCCCGCCTCTTAAGGCATTCATAATATTAATTCCGACAAAGGGCACGTTTGTGGCCATCGCCGTCCCGACTTCGGTCGCCCAATATGCTTTCTGATCCCAGGGCAACAAATATCCTGTAAATCCTGAAAACATCACAAGTGCAAAAGTTATGACACCGACTATCCAGTTCAGATCGCGCGGAGGGCGATACGATTTTGATACAAAAACGCGTGTAGTGTGAAGAATTATGGATATTATAAACAGTGAAGCAGACCACTTATGCAAGCCTCTTATGAGCCATCCCATTCTGACTTCATTGGTTATCATAACAATGCTGCGAAATGCCTCCTTTTCTGACGGCACGTAATACAGTGAAAGGAGAACTCCAGACAAAGCGAGCATCAGAAAATATGCAAAAGCCATTCCCCCAAAACAATATGTATAGCCAAGGTCTGATGGCACCCGTCGTTGAAGGAATCTGGCATGAGGCTTTTTCAGACCAAAGCGGTTATCGAGCCAATCAAAGACCCTTCCCACTATATCGTCACTCCGATATATACACGGCCGGAATCAATCTTAACAGGCAGACGATTCAAAGGTTTGGGAGGAGGCCCTGCAATAACGCGCCCGTTAACGTCGTATCGGCCGCCATGGCAAGGGCAGAGAAATTCCTTTCTGTTATTGTCCCAGTTAATATAGCATCCTAAGTGTGTACAGACGGGAGAAAAAGCTATGAGCCCGTTATCACCGGCAACCAAGAATGCTCTATTGAGCATTTCATTGTCATCAACAGTATATTTGAACTCAACTTTGCGGACTCCACGCTTCGGCAACTCGTCTTCATCCACAGCAAAGACAAAGTGCAGACGGCGCATTCTTGATACGGTCGGATAAACGTAGCATGATACGGCAACAGCTGCCGCAACCAACATCGCGAAAAAAGCCTTTATTACATTTGCAAGAAACGCCCTCCGCGTCATTAACCCATCCTGCCGGGACGCATGAAGGAGCGCGTTTCCTTATTCTCCGCGGTTCAGCGCATGATGAAAAGGTTTGCCTATTTTGAAATGAAGGGCCTTCTTGGCCGGCACCTGCACCTTTTCACCTGTTTTTGGATTCCTGGCCACCTTGCCATCACGCTGCTTAAGTCTGAAATTGCCAAACCCGCGGATCTCTATTTTTTCACCGCGCGCAAGGGCATCCTTCATACCATCGAAAACAGTGTTTATTATTGTCTCCACCTGTTTCTTAGTCAATCCCTCGACCTTCTCTGTAACCTTTTCGATCAGTACTGATTTTGTCATTATCGTTCTCCCCCAAAAAATAATCATGTAATGTTTCAGTGAACTTACAAAGCCAGGAAGCTGGTGCCTGCTCACAAGGCTTATGGCATGTACATATAATACATATATTTCAGATGCAGGTCCGGCAGCACATGTGAAATTCCCTCGGTCATATCGCCATTCAGGAATTTTGATATCACTCCTTTCTCCGACTTTGAAATTGTCTCAGGCTCTCCTTCGATGCCGCCCAGCTTTGCTGCCACCTTGACTGCGTCATCCAGATCACCAGTCTCATCCACTAATCCAATAGCAACAGCCTGCCGCCCCGAGAAAATTCTGCCGTCAGATATCTTGCGCGCCTTATCAATAGGCATCTTCCGGCCCTCCGCCACAGCTGAAATAAACTGCTCGTGGACATCGTCCATCACACCCTGAATTATCTCGCGCTCCGATTCGCCAATACCTCTGAAAACCGATGCAAGATCTTTGTTCTTACCGCTCTTCACAACTTCTGTCTTGATGCCGACTTTATCGAGCAATCCCTTAAGATTCGGAACGACCATGATAACCCCTATAGAGCCTGTTATCGTACCTTGATTTGCTATAATGCGGTCAGCAGGAACTGATATATAGTAGCCTCCTGAGGCAGCGACCGAGCCCATTGAAACTACTACTTTCTTGCTTTCCTTTGCCTTTCTTATTTCATCATAGATCTCCTGAGAGGGGACCACGCCTCCACCAGGACTGTCGACGCGCAGGACAATAGCCTTTACAGAAGCGTCTTTAACATATCCCTTTATTTCGTCCACTACGGTCTTCGCTTCGATTATTGGCCCTTCCACCCTCACAATTGCAACTTTTTCGCGGGCACCTTTGCTGACAAGCGTAAAAATAACGCTGACAAACAGCAGAAAGATCAGGAAGAGCACGCCAAAAAGTATCGCCCTACTTATGTTCATTTGACCTCACGTTCTTCATACTGAGCCCTATTTTGCGCTCTTCGACATTCATCTTTATGATCCTTACCCTAACCTCGTCTCCTTCGTTAAGCTCTCTCGATGAATCTATCTCAGATGAATAAATCAATCCCTCGACACTATTTTCAAGTTCGATAAAAATCCCAAAATCGCTCTTGCGCAGCACCTTTCCGGCAAACTCCTCGCCAAGCTTGAACTTCACAGGGATCTCAACCTCCCAAGGATCAGCAGACAATTGTTTAATACCCAAAGCCATGCGCTCGCGCTCAGGGTCAAGACTTAGAATAACAGCTTCAACCTTTTGTCCCTTTTTCAGCATCTCTGACGGATGTTTTATATGCTTTGTCCACGAAAGGTCCGCAATATGAATCAGACCATCAACGCCTTCCGGCAGTCGCACAAACGCTCCAAAATCCGTAATCGTCTTTACCTTGCCGACTATCCTCTGACCTACTTTATAATGCTCGCCGATAAGTTCCCACGGCTTCTGCCTGAGCTGCTTCAAACTGAGCGAGAGTCTTTTCTCCTCTTTATTGACATGTATTACCTTGGCCTCTATGGTCTCACCTACGGAGACATACTTCGACGGATGCTTCTGGCGCGGCGACCAATCCAGCTCCGATATGTGTATTAGACCTTCAAGCCCCTCCTCAACTTCTATGAAAACCCCATAATCGGTAATGTTCATCACCCTGCCGGTAATTGTCATGCCGGCTTGATATTTTTGTTCGACAGATAACCAGGGATTCGGTTTCTTCTGCTTGTAGCCGAGTGTTACTTTCCGCGACTCTTCATCAAACTTCAGCACAATGAATTCTTTCTCATCGCCTACCGCAAAGAATTCTGACGGATGGTTGACCCTGCCCCATGAAATATCTGAGATATGCAGAAGTCCGTCGATGCCGCCGAGATCCACAAAGACACCATAATCAGTTATATTCTTAATTATCCCCTTAAGGAGAGCGCCCTCTTTTAGATGTTTCAGCGTCTCTTCTCTCAGCACCTTGATCTGCTCCTCAACTATGGCGCGACGTGAGACTATCAACGTCATGCCTGTGCCGGAGCCGGCACCATATCCCCGCACGGGAATCATCTTAAGGATTCTGAGCGGCACAACCTGTCCAACATAGGCATCGAGATTCTTAACCGGCTTTATATCGATCTGTGAACCAGGCAGAAACGCCTTAATGCCCATTACGTTTGCTATCAATCCGCCTTTGGTTTTTTCAACTATCTTTCCTTCAACAGTATTGTTTTTTTCGAGAGCAGCTGTGAGTGTCTCCCAGGCTTTGATTTTTGATGCCCTTTCCCTGGAAAGATATACGACTCCCTCCTGGTCGTTGATCCTCTCGATATAAACATAAATCTCATCATCAGCTTTCAGTGCTTTCAGCTCCTCGGCGCTAAATTCCGACGCCGGCACAGTACCCTCCGATTTATATCCTATGTCGACGACGATGCCATCAGATTTAACAGTAATGACACGCCCTTTAACAACTTCACCGCTCTGGATTCGCTGCAGCGTTTCAGCATACATCTGCTCAAGATCTTTGGACTCTTCGTTCATCTGCATGTTCATACTGTTATGCTCCTCCTAGGTGTCGGATTCTGTCCGCAACTGCTTCTATTATCCAGTCGGGCGTCGATGCGCCCGCGGTAATACCGACCTTTTTGACTCGAGCAAACCATTCACCTTTTATCTCTGAAGCTGTCTCTATATGATATGTGGGCACCGACATCGAAATGCAGTAATTTGCGAGCTGCGTCGTGTTGGCGCTGTTCTTACCTCCTACAACGATTACTGCATCAACTTCGCGCGCTATTTCCCTGGTCTCCTTCAGTCTTAACGCAGTAGAATTACAGATAGTGTTGAAAACTTTCAGCTCCTTGACCTTGTCGATTGCCTCATTAACAAAATCCCTCAGTGTATCCACAGGCTGCGTTGTCTGCACAACCACGCCCACCCTGCTCTTAAGCCTAGGCATCGCGTCATCCTTGTTGACTACCACTACATCCGGCCCAGCATAGCTCATAAGTCCCTTGACTTCAGGATGTTCCCGGTCCCCGATTATCACCACCTGGTAACCTTCTTCATTGAGCAGTCTGGCATAGTTTTGGGCCTTTTTTACAAAAGGACATGTTGTGTCTATAACTTGATACTTCTTCTTGCCAAGGTTTTCTGATATCTCTTTCGGGACACCATGTGTCCTGACAATCAGAGTCTTTATCTTAGGATTGTTTATCGATTCAACAGGCTGCACGCCCTCAGACTTCAGTCTCTCGATCACCTGAGGATTGTGTATGATAGGTCCCAGCGTGAAGACCCTCTCGCTCTTTTTCGCGGCATCGAAAGCCATGTCTACAGCTCTCTTCACGCCGAAGCAGAAGCCGGCTCGTTTCGCCGTGATCACCTTTATTTTACTCGCCAACAGACACCTCGCAATGAAACCTGCGACTCAAAGGGGCTAAGTTCTAAGATACAGAATTTTGCACATAAATTCAAGGATATATCATTTAGCCATCTGTATAATATGATCAACAACCTCTTCAATCGACATATTTGTGGAATCTATGTAGACTGCCTCATCAGCCCTTTTCAGCGGCGCGATGTCTCGGTTCTTGTCCCTGAAGTCTCTTTCTTGAACGTCTTTCAAGGCATCTTCCATAGTTATCGACATGCCCTTTTCATTAAGCTGAACATAGCGCCTCTGCGCACGCCCATGTTCTGAGGCATCAAGGTAGATTTTGACCATAGCGTCCGGGAATACTACTGTAGTCATATCCCTTCCTTCTGCGACAATATTTGAACTGCGACCAGCAGTCTTCTGCATTTCAAGAAGATATTCCCTTACGCTTTTTCTTGCAGAGAATACCGAAGCAAAATGTCCGGCCTCCGGCGTCCTAATGATATCAGTAACATCCTCGCCGTTTAATAAAACCTTCTCGCCTTCCAGTTTGATGGTTGCATCCTTTACTGCATTCACTATGGTTGCATCCGAAGCCTCTGCTATAACTCCATTTCTAGTCAGGTAGAGAGCTAATGCACGATACAGGGCTCCGGTGTCAAGATATTGATATCCCAGCCTCATGGCAACCAGCCGTGAGACTGAACTCTTACCTGCGCCAGAAGGCCCGTCAATAGCTATGACTCTCGACAATTCTACGCTCCTAATCCCTTTAGCCTTTCATAAAAACCAGGGAATGATATATCGGCACACGCCGCATTATTTACAACAATGGGGCGGTCTGAAACCATAGCAGCAATTGAAAGTGACATTGCTATCCTGTGGTCGCCATAACTATCGACAGAACCTCCTTTGAATTGAGCATTTCCCCTAATATCCATTCCGTCATCATATTCCTTGACCTCGACGCCAAGCTTGGTAAGCTCTGTAGCCATCGCCCTAATCCTGTCGGATTCTTTAACCCGGAGTTCCTGGGCACCCCTGATCTCAGTAATTCCGTCCGCTCGGCTTGCAAGTATGCAGAGTATCGGGAATTCATCTATGAGAGACGGGACAATGTCCCCACCAATTTTTACTGCTTTGAGCGTTGAAGCCGTGTTACAGACAATATCTGCGACGGGTTCGCCTGAGACATCACTCATATTTTCTATTTTGATTTTAGCTCCCATACCAGCCAAAACGTTAAGCAGTCCCGTTCTGGTCGGATTCATGCATACACCTCTTATTACAACATCCGAATTAGGAACAAGAAGCGCGCCGGCAATAAAAAAAGCTGCCGATGAGAAGTCTGACGGGACTGTCACATCAACCGCACGGAGTTTCGGATTTCCCTTTATCGAAATAGAAAGACCATTCACATCTATTTGAGCTCCCATTGCAGCAAGCATTCTTTCTGTATGATCACGCGACTTTTGGGATTCGACAATTGTCGTGACACCGTCCGCATATAGTCCGGCCAGCATTACACATGACTTAACTTGGGCCGAGGCAATCGGCATAACATAATCTATTGGCGTTAACTTAGATCCTCTTATCGCCAGAGGAGGATACTTATCGCCACCCCTGGCAGAAATCTTTGCGCCCATCTGCTTGAGCGGCGTAATGACACGAGCCATCGGCCGTTTCTTCAAGGAGTCATCGCCGGTAAGGATTGTAAATAGCGGGTTGCCGGCAAGCACGCCGGACAACAGCCTGATTGTAGTGCCGGAATTGCCGCAATCCACAACGTCAAACGGCTCTTCCAGGCCATAAAGCCCTTTGCCATTAACAACTATTTCCCCTGAAGTGCCTTCAGCAATCTTGACTCCAAGCATCCTGAAGGCCTTAATTGTACTGAGGGGGTCTTCAGCCCTCAGAAAATTTCGTATAACGCTCTGCCCTTCGGCAAGCGATGAGAACATAATCGCCCTATGAGAAATTGATTTGTCGGGCGGAGGGACAATCTCTCCACGCAACCCATTTGATTTTGCAAGCTCAATACTCCACATGACACCTTATTCCCTTAACCTGCATTAGTAACATTATAATATTACAGCTTGTTATATCCTCATCCTGAGCTTCTGTGCCCGCGCAAACTCCCTTTCAACGCCCTCCCAATCACCGTCAGTCATGCATCTTTCAATCTTTTGCAAATTTTCTTTAAAGAGATCGAGAACCTTACAAATATTATCGCGGTTCATCATGCAGATATCCCTCCATAATTCTGGAGAGCTGGCAGCTATCCGCGTAGTGTCCCTGAATCCGCCACCACTATATTTAATGTATTGCTGGTCTATGCTTTCAACTGCATTTACGAGCGCATACGCCACGACATGAGGCATATGACTTATAAGCGAGAATATCTCATCATGCCTGAGAGGGTCCATTATTTCAACCGCTCCGCCTACCGTCTGCCACAGCAAAATGAGTTCTTGAACCGCTTCCTTGTTTGAACTCGATGTAGGAGTAACGATACAGCGTGCCCCTGCAAACAGACTGCCTCGCGCATCTTCAATGCCTGCTTTTTCGCTTCCGGCGATGGGATGCGATCCCACAAAGTGCACACCCTTAGGCATGATTTCCTCGATCTCAAATACCATACGGCCTTTCACGCTACCCACATCAGTGACAAGTGAGCCCTTTTTCAAAGCATGGCTTATGCCGGCTGCTATATTCTTCAGTGTGCCTACCGGCGTACACAGAATCACCAAATCGGCTCCATCGGCAGCTTGAGCTGGATCCAGCAAGTAGTCGTTTATAATTTCCTGCTGTTTTGCCTTCTTGAGGTTCTCTTCTTTTCGGCCACAACCTATTATTGTACCGCACAAGCCTTTTTCCCGCAGAGCAAGTGCTATTGAGGCTCCTATTAGTCCAACACCAATGATAGCTGCCCTATCAAAATACAACCCCATTTTTGAACTCTATCCTACCTTCATTTGCCTCATAGACTGGATTTAAGCGCCTCGATGAAGCGTTTGTTTTCCTCCGGCAACCCGATGGTTACCCTTATCTGCTCCGGTCCCACAGGTCTGATGATTAAGCCTTTCCGAAGCAAAGTTTCAAACAGCCCTCGTGAATCTGAGCCAAGTGTTATATATATAAAATTAGCTTCGGTAGGAACATACCTGAGACCCAAATCATCAAGCTCTTTTGAAAGATATTTCTTGCCCTCTTCGTTTATTGCTATCGAGCGCTTCAAATGATCTTCATCTGAAAGCGCCGCAAGCGCTGCTTCTTGCGCCAGGGCATTAGTGTTGAACGGCTCTCTTATCTTGTTCATCTCCTCTAAAATCTCTTTTTTTGCAATTCCATATCCTATTCTTAGGGATGCAAGGCCGTATGCTTTAGAAAATGTGCGAAGTATCAAGATATCTCTCCCATCTGCAAAGAACGAAAGCGAGTCAGGATACTCCGGGTCGCGGACATACTCGAAATATGCTTCGTCCATCACTATAAGCACCCCATCCGGCACGCGACGCATAAAAGCTTCAAATTCGGCCTTCCTGTTTATAGTGCCGGTCGGATTATTGGGATTCGCAATGAATACCATACGGGTTTTCTTATTAATCGCGTCCGCCATGGCTGACAAATTGTGGACATAGTCTCTCAGAGGGATCTCAATAGCGATCCCGCCTGCTGACTGAACACCCATGGAATATACAACAAAAGATGGCGTGGCCATGACCGCCTCATCCCCGGCATCAACAAACGTGCGAATTGCAATGTCAAGCAATTCGTTGGAACCATTGCCCAGCATGATTTCGTCTGTCGCCACCTTATGGCCGCCTGCCGACAACTTTTGCGAAAGCGCATTTTTCAGATAATAACCGCTCCCGTCAGGATAGCGGCACAGCTCATGCGCTTTGTCCAGGCATTTCCTCAGTGCGGCAATGGCCTTCGGAGATGGTCCCGCAGGATTTTCATTTGACGCCAGCTTAATACATTCTTTAATGCCAAGCTCCCTCTCAAGCTCCTTAACCGGCTTTCCAGGAACATATGGTTTGATTCGTGATACACATTCAAGAGGTTTGATCATGGAGTACTCCTTAAGCTCATCCAGCGCAAGCGGTGGAACTCGATACCAGTCAATCAAGACCTTCCGTGAGCAAGCTAGCTCTCGTCTACAGGGTAAGACCCAAGGTGAGTCAGGTAAAGACAGTGCCCCTTGACACTTTCGATGGTCTTCCTGACTTTCTCATCATCTATATGCCCTTCCATATCGACAAAGAAAATATATTCCCAAGCTCTTCTTTTGGAAGGCCGTGACTCTATTTTAGAGAGGTTTATCCTGGCCTCTTTAAAAGGATAAAGAACATCGTAAAGGGCACCAGGCCTGTTCTTTAGTGAAAACATGATGGACGTCTTATCAGAACCCGACTTGCCTGGTGATTCCTTAGCGATAACAAGGAATCTCGTAAAATTGTTTCGTTTATCCTCTATGTGGCGCCGAATAAACTTAAGATCATATAGTTTAGCAGCCAATTCGCTCGCTATGGCTGCAGCCTCATCGTCATTAACCACGATTTCGGCTGCCTTGGCTGTGCTGACAGCTGCAAGTACCGGGATGCCGCTCATGTTGGTCTCAAGCCAGCCTCTGCATTGAGCAAGCGCCTGCGGATGAGAATATATCTTTCTGACTTTACCTTTTTCTCCACTTTTCGAAAGCAGATTATGAGAAACCTCAAGCAGAACCTCTGCAGTTATCTTCAAGTCGTAATCCATAAACATGTCGAGTGTATGGCTTACAACGCCTTCGCTTGAGTTCTCTATGGGGACAAGACCATAGTCAGCTTCTCCGTATTCGACCGCATCGAAGACTGCTTTTATGCTTTCTACCGGTATGTATTTTGCTGAGGATCCAAAATGACGTATCGAGGCCAAGTGTGTAAATGTTCCTTCAGGGCCGAAATAGGCAACCCTCAACGGCTCCTCCAGTGCAAGCGAAGCCGAAATAATCTCCCTGAAAATGGCCTTTAACGCATCATTTGGAAAAAGGCCTTTATTCATAGTAATCAGCCGCTTGATAATAGCTGCTTCCCTCTCAGGAACATGGAATTTCTGATTCGCTTTCCTCTTTACGCCGGCAATCTCTACTGCTACAGATGCACGCTTGTTAAGCAGCTCCAGCAAAGACGTATCTATCCTGTCTATTTCGCCCCTTAAGGTCGTTAGAATCGGCGTGGAATTCTTCTTTCGCATAGAGTTCTAATATACAGGATTACCCTTATTTTTTCAATATTTACATTCGAACAATGACGCCGATTATAAGGTCGCACGTGCTGAATTCTTTCAAATTTCAAAAAAACCTTCTACAATTGTACAAAAGGTGGTATTATTAACAATTAACCGCACTGATTTTTATTCAGAGAGTTTGATAATATAATACTTACACAGGCACTGCACTATAAGTCGCTTCGCTGACAGTCGGCCATAGATGGAAGATAACCAACCCGATAACAACAACTCGAAAACCGCCACCATCCTGGCGGTAGATGACGATCCCTATGTACTTGAATATGTGTCCACTCTCCTGGATGAATACGGCTATACCTGCATAGCATGCAGCAATGCGGAAGATGCATACCAGAAATTTATAAGCATTCCAATCGATGCAGTTCTGACAGATATAAAAATGCCGATAGTTTCTGGTATAGACTTGCTTGAAAAGATCTGTCTGATAAGGACAGATATACCGGTAGTCCTCATGACTGCGCACGCTGAGATAGATATAGCCGTTGATGCAATAAAGAAAGGTGCATTCGATTTTATTATCAAGCCATATCGTTCTGAACAACTTATACATTCCGTAGAGAAAGCGGTTAAATACCGCCGTCTTACTCAAAAAGAAAGGGAATATAAGAAGACCCTCGAAGAAACTGTTGACCGGCGGACCCGTGAATTGCGTGACGCACTTACCATGCTTAAGAACATGAGCGCAGAGCTTATAGACCGTCTTACGGTCGTGGCTGAATTCAGAGACACTGGGACCGGATTCCACAATTCACGAATGGGACGTTACGCCAGAGAATTATCTCAGGCACTTTCCATGTCACCTCATTTCACAGAAGCTCTAACCTTCTCGAGCCCTTTGCATGATATTGGCAAGGTCGCTATACCAGACACTATTTTGCTCAAGCCTGCATCCCTCACACCTGCCGAATTCGAAATAATGAAGAACCATACGTCAATAGGAGAGAAAGTCCTCGCCGGCTCTTCGTATCCCTTTATTCAAATGGCCGCTTCCATTGCACTCAACCACCATGAGAGATGGAACGGAACCGGCTATCCGCGCGGGCTGAAGCAGGACGACATCCCGATTGAAGGCAGAATTGTAATGCTCTGTGACCAATATGATGCGCTGAGAAGCAGCAGACCCTATAAGCAGCAATTGTCGCACGAAGAAGCAGTTCATATCATAACCGTTGGAGATGGTCGCACATTACCTGACCACTTCGATCCGGATGTTCTTAACATTTTCAAGAAAATTGCCGGCAAATTCGACGAAATATTCATGAACTTCAAAGAATGACATGGCGTTTACTCTCAAATGACTTAAAGCTAAATTGCTCTTTTCCCCGGGCAGGTGCGCTTTTTCGACAATTCATTTTGCATAATGCATGCGCCATTCATAAAAGCCGCCAGCAACAACGAGACATCTCTGTCGCTTGAATGAATTTCTGAATGCCGGCTTTTCAGCCAAGGTCTCTGCCCTTGCATGTATCATACCCATGCCGATCTTCGAGTTTCTATCCCATTCAGTAATAAAACCCGTGGAAAATGACAGAGCAATATCACCAGTGTTGTCACTACATAAGAACTCGATAGTATCCTATAAACTATTTTGCAAACTAGATAACTTACGCTGACTGGGCTTCAAGCCTTATCTTAAATGTGATAAGCCATCTTATATGACTGCGTTCTTCATCAATTATCTGATCAACCATTTCCTTCTGATCGACAATATGACGAACAGCCAGGAAATATAACAGCGTCTCTTTTTCAAATCCGATTGCGAAGCGGACAGCATCAGATATCGTCTTTATGTGCTGCATTAATGGCAGGGATTTGTGTTTACCAAGAAAGAATTCTGATTCAACGATTGCCCGCAGGTATAAAGTAACGTCCTCCCAACCCTCAGGGTCGCTGATTGATGTCGGAATTGTCTTCTTCAATGCCTCAAAAACAGCCTTATGCTGAATCTCCTTTTGCGAAAGCGTATCAAAAAGTTTCTTGAGATCGAGATTTGCCTTAAAACGATCAGCCATCATTGAATAGAAATTATATCCCAGCTGCTCTGTCTGGATTGCCTGTTCAATTACTTCGCCGATAGAATATTTTTCCACCTTTCCTCCTATAGCCAAATAGTGGTTGTCCTGACAAGCACAAGCCAATTTTCAAATACATAATATCAAGCAATATCAAAATGTGCCATCATTACAGGAGATCGTACTAAGCCATAAATGCCCGTGCAGCCTGTTCAGCTTCCACCATCGCATGTTCAGGCACATCAACAACTCCGCCTCCACCCGCACCACACACTCGAATTAACTTGCTTTCAGCAAAGCCGTACCATTTGAAGAAACGATCATAGAGCGGGAATATATGGCCAAATAGATTTTCATCAGGTGAACCTTGCGTAATTATAAAGAGCAGCTTTTTACCGGGATCAAGCCGACTTGGCTCCTTTTCAGTAAGATAATTAGGCTTAAGATATGAGAAGGTCCTGTCTATAAAGCACTTAAGCTGCCCGCTTACGTCGCCATAATAAGTTGGAGTGGACATTACAACCATATCAGCGCTCCTGACAGCTTCCAGAACATTGCTAAGATCATCATCGAGAATGCACTTATCCAGCTTTGTCTTGCAAGCATAGCACGCCTGGCACCCCCGATATGATAGTTTGTTCAGCAAAAAAGTCTCTACTTCAGCGCCTAGCTCTTCAGCAATATCTAAAAACCGCCTTGCTATCGCTGCGCTATTACCGTTTATGCGCGGACTTCCAAATAAGCAAACTATTTTCATTACATATCCCCCAAACGCAATACTGCAATTTGATTTATAGTCACACTCAGACTTGTCGAACAAAAAAATCTATTTAACAAGACGCTTCTCTATCATATTCTTAAGCGCTTCCATCGATTGTCCGCCGACTATTCTGTCCACTTCCTCGCCGTCAATATAAATTATGATCGTAGGCGTGCCATTAATATTGCACTGAATTGCGACTGCTGTCTGATCATCACAATTCAGTTTTGCAAATTTCACATTGCCGGCCATCTCTGCTGCAACTGCATCATAAGTCGGAGAAAACTTTTTGCAGTGTCCGCACCATGGCGCCCAAAAATAGACGAGCATAACTCCGCATGATTTTTCCACTTCTGCATTCCATTTATCTGCACTCAGTTCAAGTACACCATCCGGCATCAGATTCACCTCCTCAATAATGGATGCAAACATAGAATGTTAGCCTGCGCACAGATCAAATTCATAAGGAAAATATCATCTTATTGTCGGTAACGCGGAGGCTCGTTAAGCACAGCCCAGAAAGCTCCCACGGCTTTTATTGCCGCCATAAACTTGATATAATCGATCGGCTTTACAATGAATGCATTTGCACCCAGCCGATAAGCTTCATCTATATCCCTTTCTTCGCCGGATGACGTAAGAATCACTATAGGTATGGTTTTGAATGTTTCATCAACCCTTATCTGTTTCAGCACTTCGAACCCACTGTTTCCCGGCAATTTAAGATCGAGCATAACAACTGCAGGAATGCAGCTATCTCTAACTGAAAATTTCCCCTGGCAACGCAGATAAGCCAGAGCCTCTTCGCCATTTGTCACAACATCAATATTATTTACCACCGCGATTTCTTCAAGGGCAGTCAGGATGAGTTCTTGATCATAATGATCATCTTCGACAAGCAAAATATTTCTGATCCCGGACATTTTATGTTTCCTCGCGTTTTGGAAGACTAAAAAAGAAGGTGGCTCCATGATCGACAGCGCCTTCCGCCCACGTTTTCCCTCCGTGACGAGCTATAATGCGACGGACATTTGCCAATCCAATCCCAGTTCCTTCAAACTCCTCCTCCGTATGGAGGCGCTGAAATACATCAAAGATTCTCTCTTTAAATTGCATGTCGAAGCCTATACCATTGTCGCTGACAGAGCAGATAATCTCCTTGCCTGTGTCTCTGCATCTTACGCTGATCTCAGGATTAGAACATCTACGTGTATATTTCACCGCATTGGAGATCAAATTATTTAACACAAGCTTAAGCAGTGCCCGGTCACCATCACAACAGGAAGTTCATCAAATCTCCACTCAATCTCACAAGTTTTGATATCATCAGCCATTTCTTTAAGCACTTCGGTAACCAGAATATTCAGATTGACCTTTCTCTTTTCCGGTTTTGACAGTCCAAGCCGCGAAAAGGCAAGCAGATCATCGATCAGCCGCTCCATCCTCTTGGTAGCGTTAGCTATTGCAAGCATATAACGGTGAACTTTTTCATCCGGCTGATCAATTAGCCTCTTGCGCAACTGATCAGCATAACTCGACAGGTGACGCAGGGGAGCCCGCAGATCATGAGATACCGAATAACTGAAGGCTTCAAGCTGTTTCATTGCCTCTATTAATTCCGACGTCTGCCGCTTGATCAACTCCTGTGACGCTTTATAAGAAGAAATATCTCGAATGACAGCTATCACCACGGCATCCTTATCTAATTGAAACGGTCCAAGCGCTATGTTTACCGGGAATTCTGTGCCGTCCTCTTTCAGAGCATAAAGCTCAAGCTCTGAACCCATCGGACGAAGCCTTGGTGACTCCATGTATGCCTTACGGTGCTCCAAATGCCTTGCCCTGAAACGCTCCGGAAGTAATACCTCAACATTCATTCCAAGCAACTGAGTCCTTGTGTATCCGAACAATCTTTCCGCATGTTTGTTTGATCGCAAAACATTACCCGCCAAGCCGACAAGCATGATGGCATCTGGAGCAAATTCGAACAGGCCTTCAAACATGCCCTTCGTTCTGTTCAGTTCGTCCAGATACTTCGTCTTATCCGCTTCAGACCGCTCAAGCTCGGCAATTCTTTCCCGCAGAACTATGAGATCAGCGATCAGCTGTTCATTTGTCAGATGACCACTTGCTTCCACCAGATGCCCCCTTAGCGCACAGCTTATTTTCGATTATTTAAGTATAATCATTTAATTAAAAAGTGAAAGGTATTTGTAGAGATTGTCTCAGGCAGACGAGACTTTATGCAGTAGGGGTTAACTTTGCATTTGTTATTATTTCTCTGTTTTGTCCTTATCATTCCCCCAAATTTCATCGAAATATTGCGGATACAATTTCTTGCCGCAGTCAGGACATAAGCCGTGTGAAAATAATGCCTCGGAATGCTCACTGATATAAGTTTCTATTTGATTCCAATAGCCCTTATCATCACGGATCTTCTTGCAAGAGGAGCAAATAGGCAACAATCCGCTAAGTTGCTTAACCTGAGATAGAGCTTCCTGCAGTTTCACAATCAATTGCTCTCTCTCTTTTTCCAAATGCTTGCGTTCGGTGATGTCGTTTATCACTCCTATCAAACCACCAACAGAACCATCATTTTGAAAATATACCGCCTTGCTGAAAATGACTTCATGCTGGGTGCCATCTGCATGATTGACCCTGAATTCATAGACCTGCGTGCGTTGCTTGACATCTGTCAACAGTTCCACATCTTTTCGATTATAAATTCGTGCCAAGTCAGGAGGAGCCATCTCATAAACGGACTTCCCGATTATATCTTTCCTGTCACGCCCAATAAATGCTTCAAAGGCTTTATTACAAGCCACGTAACGTAATTGCACATTTTTGCAGAAAACAGGATTGGGGATAGCCTCAATCAATCCTTGCAGGAATCTGGCATGTGCGCGTATGGTTGCCTGCGCTTTGTCCCTCTCGGCTTCAATATCTTTAAGCGCCGTAATGTCTCTGAACGCGGTAACTCCTGCAACAACACTGCCGTTTTCTGTGATGGGGCTGGCAACAACAGATACCGGAAATACAGACCCGTCTTTTCTCATGAATACTTCGTCCATTGAGATAAATGGTTGACCTGTCTTGAACACATTATGCATGCCGCATGCTTCAAAAGGCAGCGAAGAACCATCGGGTCTTCTGTTATGAACTATATTGTGAATGTTTCTGCCTTGAAGCTCTGCCTTGGTCCATCCCAAAAGACGTTCAGCTTCCGGATTCATAAAAACAATATCGCCATCGTCACTCCAGACATAAATGCCTTCAGTCAGGGATGACGTTATGTCTTTCAACTGCTTTTCACTTTTTGACAATGCATATTCGGCCTTTTTACGATCTGTGATGTCCTGATGCGTGCCAATAATACGTATTATCTCACCTCGATCATCTCTAACCACCAATGATCGGGAAAGAATATCTAGATAATGCCCATTCCTGTGTTGCATGCGGAATTCAGTTTGATAGGTGTCCACACGCATGTCGCAATAATGTTTCATCAAAGACAAAGTGGACTCAAGATCGTCAGGATGTATGAGTCGCTTCCAAGTTGCAACACTATTTTCCAGTTCATCCTCAGCATATCCGAGCATTGATTTCCAGCGCGGCGAATAATATATTTTTTCATTCTGCAAATTATGATCCCAGAGGCCCTCGTTGGCTCCCTGCATAGCTAATGCAAACCGTTCTTCACTTGCCGCCAGTGCGTCTTCTATTGCTTTCTTTTGACGAAGATTGTCAATAAGCGAGTTAAAGGCTGCTGAAAACTCACCCAAGAAATCAACTTTCTGGTTAAGATCGCCCTTGGCAATCTGTTGAGTCTGCCACGTAAGGTGACGCAGGTTAGCATGCAGCTGCTTAAACGGAGAGACAAGAAATAATTTCCCCGGCGGTTCTACTGACAGATTTCCTTGGGATAATGAAGAGATAAAATTGCTGCCGTCCGCCAATGATTGAATAAGCAGATTAATTGTTTCATTCAGTTGAGCCAGTTCAGTATTGCTGCCATTATAATGCAGGCTGGAAATCCGATTTGGTGACCGCCCCTGAAGTAAGAGCGTTAAAGATTCAGTAAGCGCTGTGAGTGCTTTTTTATCATCCGGGTCCAAGCGAGTGCCTCATTTCCGTTCAGCCTTGAACCTGCATACTCTCTCACCGGATGTCCAGCAGTCCACTTCTCTAACCTTGAATTCTTTATTTGCGTATTGTTCAAATATGCCCGATATGAAGCCTTCATCATAATTACAAACCGTCTCACCAAAAACCGGCAAGCCGGAACAGTCAAGGTCCTCCTCAACGGTAAGGACAAGTTCCATCGTTTCTTCATTAAAGCTTTCCACCTTAAGCACCCCATTAACCATCAGATACAGAAAACAATCTTCACCTCTGACTTCAATTCTTTGCAAGGAAATCGACAGGTCTTTGATCTTCCCCGACCTCCTGCGGCATTTCATTGCAACATCAGTAGCTTCTCCCACACAGTATACAGACGGTCAATAATTCGCAGTCTTAAATCCGGCTCCAACCGGTATTTGAACTGCTTGATTAAATTATTACATACTTTGGTGCCCGGCACAACTAATGCTGCTTGCACTAATAGTTGATTTAATCCTTAATCTAATTATATCTATTGCTGTCAGTCTAAAGTTAAGCATTGCATTGAGCCTGATCCGAAACTCATATGTCAGAATCCCAGTTTCGATATGATATACTTTTGTCTTTAACACTTTTCAGGCAAAAACCAAATGGGAAACAGATATAGGGATAATATGCGATTGCCAATTCTTCAAGGCATTCTGCCGATTGATATGTCCAGGGTGTCGGCCGACATCATTGCAGGTATTACATTGGCGGCCCTTGCCATACCTGAGGTAATGGGGTACACAAAGATAGCCGGTACACCTGTGATTTCAGGCCTGTATACAATACTCATTCCCCTAATACTTTTCTCTATTTTTGGCTCTTCCAGGCACCTTGTAGTTGGCGCTGATTCCGCAACCGCTGCAATTCTTGCCGGCTCTCTCTTTGGGACGGCTGTATGGGGATCCGCCAAGTGGCTCGAACTGGCAAGCATACTTGCTCTTTTGTCAGCCGGGTTCTTAATCCTGGCATTTATCCTTCGCCTTGGCTTTCTGGCTGACTTTATGTCTCGTACCGTCCTTACCGGATTCTTAGCGGGCGTGGGAGTTCAGGTGTCAATATGGTCTATTCCAGAAATGCTTGGCATTCCAGTGGAGGGACAAAACACAATTCAGCAGTTTGTCGCCGGCCTGCATCACTTGCTCCCGATAAATGCATATTCGGCATTTGTTTCCGTCATTGTGCTTGTGATAATGGTCGCCTCAAAAAAGATGTCGACCAGAATTCCCGGTGCGTTAATAGCTGTTATCTGCTCTATTCTGGCAAGCGTATTGTTTGATCTTCAAGCTCACGGGGTAAACGTCACGGGCAGAATGCCTGCCGGCCTGCCGAGTATCGGATTGCCCACTCTGCGCATCGATAAAGCATTACTTGTGCAGCTGCTACCCACTGCCTTCGCAATGTCGGTCGTGATCCTGACGCAGAGTGCTGCCACATCTAGAGCTTATGCGGCCCGATATAATGAACATTTCAATGAAAATGTCGACTTGTTCGCTCTCAGCCTTGCCAACATAGGTGCTGGCCTGTCAGGCACTTTTGTGGTGAACGGAAGCCCGACAAAAACCCAGATGCTTGACAGCTTTGGCGGGAGAAGTCAGTTATCTCAGATTGTAACAGCACTGGTTGTATTCTTGGTTCTGTTGTTCCTTACCGGTCCTCTATCATATTTGCCTGACCCTGCACTTTCAGCTGTAGTCTTCATTATCGGAATTGAGTTGATTAACGTTAAAGAGATGAGAAAGATCAGTGTACAAAGTCCTACCGAATTCTGGGTTGCATTTATTGCCGCCATAGCTGTTATTACTGCGGGTGTCGAGTGGGGCATTATTCTGTCGATGGTGCTGTCCCTTATAGATCATGTGCGGCGAAGTTATAGGCCGACAAATGTCATAGTAGCTGCCAACGGCACGGGCGGCTGGCGTTCACTGCCGTTAAGCACGCCTAAGCAACTGAGGCCGGGACTTCTTGTGTACCGTTTTACTCATAGCATTTACTACGCCAATACTGACCGTCTTTTTCAGGAAGTAATGGACCTTGTCAATAATGCACATCCGCATTTACGGTGGTTCTGCATAGAGGCATCTGCAATTGCAGGGGTTGATTATACGGCTGCTGAAGTGCTTCGTTCGATTCATGGCATATTAACGAAGAAGGATATCAGGCTCGTATTTGCTGACGTTGTTATCGATACTGTCCAAACAGAGTTAGACAGGTTTGAACTTACGGAGTTGATAGGGAAAGATTTCTTCTACACAACACTTCAGGAAATGGTGGCCGCATATGATGGCATATCGCTAAATGATACATTGAGACCGTCATGAATTGCTGCGACTATTTTAAACCTATCATTTCTTGACTTTAATACCGATTTCCAATATGTTGTAATGGTGGCAAAATTCGACAGAATAGTGCATGATCTCAAAGGAGTGAACTAAATGATCAATCAGGAAGACAAAAGTCATCGCAACATACTTCAGCAGATAGCCCGTCTGGCTATGCTGGAACGCGGGTTATTGCCCGATTTTTCGACTGACGTCATTTCCGAATTGACGGCTATGAAATCACCGGCAATAATAGAAAATGACGGCATTCGTGATCTTAAGAATTTATTGTGGGCATCCATAGACAATGATGATTCACGGGACCTTGACCAACTGACTGTTGCCGAGTCAATGCAGGATGGAAATGTAAAAATATATGTAGCCATTGCAGATGTCGACTCTCTTGTGCTTAACAATTCTGCAATTGATACTCACGCGCGCCACAATACGACTTCGATATATACCGCAGCTCAAATTTTCCCTATGCTGCCTGAGAGATTGTCAACCGATTTGACATCATTAAATTACGGTGAGGATCGTCCGGCTATTGTTGTAGAGTATGTTGTAACGCCTGATGGCTCGTTAACCACTTCCGACGTATACCAGGCCGTTGTCTACAATTATGCGAAGCTTGCATATAATGGCGTTTCTGACTGGCTTGATGGAAAAGTGCCGATCCCGGCTCAAATAAGTTCTGTAAAGGGCCTTGATGAAAATCTCAAGTTACAGGACCGTGTTGCACAAAGCATGAAGAAGGTTAGGCGCGATCATGGTGCACTGACCTTTGAAACCATCAAGGCTAATATGATTTTTGAAGGCGATGAAATCAGAGAGATGCAGCCGGAACGGAAGAATCGGGCAAGAGACCTTATTGAAGATTTCATGATAGCTGCGAATGGCGTTATCGCCCGGTATCTGTCTTCTAAAAATGTACCATCCATAAGACGCATAGTCCGTATTCCCGAAAGATGGGACCGCATAGCGGAGATTGCTGCTGATCATGGATTTACGTTGCCTGATACTCCTGATGCCGTGGCACTCGAAAAATTCCTCACAGCACAAAAAGAGTCCGACCCTCTTAGGTTCCCGGATCTCTCATTAGTAATAATAAAACTGATGGGTGCCGGCGAATATGTTGCCGATATGCCGGGGGATTCAGTACCTGGACATTTCGCGTTGGCAGTCAATGATTATGCTCATTCTACAGCTCCTAACCGCAGATATCCCGACCTGATTACCCAGAGATTGCTGAAGGCCTCGTTAGAGAATAAAAAGATGCCCTATAGTAATGACGAGCTTCAGACCTTGGCCAAACATTGCACGGAAGAAGAAGACGCCGTGAAAAAGGTTGAAAGGCAGGTATCTAAATCAGCAGCAGCCCTGCTGCTTGAATCAAGGATAGGCGAGAAATTTGACGCTATTATTACAGGCGCCTCAGAGAAAGGAACTTGGGCAAGACTTTTAGCAATGCCTGTTGAAGGCAGGCTGATACAGGGGTTCAAGGGCTCAGACGTCGGGCACAGGATACGTGTGCAGTTGGTAAATACCGACGTTGAGAAGGGATTTATAGACTTCAAGAAGGTGAACTGATTAAATGACGATATCAGTGACTGATAACGACAATAAAAAAAGGATTAAGGCAGAGCGGGAACTATGAAATTAAAGATTGGCGTCATGGGATCGGCAACAGGGAAGATAGCTGACAATCACAAAAAAATAGCCTATGCACTTGGGGCGGAGATAGCGCAAAACGGCTGTGTGACTATAACCGGAGCGTGCCCCGGCCTGCCGCTTGAGTCTGCCAAAGGAGCGCACGATGCAGGCGGCATTGTCATCGGCATTTCACCGGCGTTAAGCGAATGGGAGCATATAAACAAATACAACTCGCCGATTGAGCCCCATGATGTCCTTATATTTACGGGCAGCGGACTTATGGGAAGAGAGGTCGTTAATATCAGAAGCTCGGATATTGTCGTAATAATTGGTGGCCGCTCAGGCACACTCGGAGAATTCTCTATAGCATATGATGAAGGCAAGTTAATTGGAATTGTCGTGGGCAGCGGAGGTATCACCTCTGAAGTCAAGAACATTGTTAAAATCATAAAGAAGAAGACAGGCGCCAAGATAATTTACGATGCTAATCCCCGCACCCTGATCAAAAACCTGCTGAACTATTACAAATCTGAGCATCACAAGCATCCCAGCGTTCATCATGTGAAACAGACTTAAATGCACTTTCCGGCTTCAGCTATGTTGTGGAGCAGGAACAGAAATGTTCACATACCTGCTTTCATCTGTGCATGATGATACGCGAGACCGGGAATGCATTTCTGGTGGACCTCAAATTAGACACGACCAAGGGTGTACAAGATAGAAAGGTTAGTGTTGAAGGGACGGCAATCGTCTACCGTCCCCCTCAATTATTGTTAATTAATTCTTAGCACTAATATCTGGCCCTGTCCCAGTGAGCGTCTCCCCAATGCCTCTCAGCCCTGTCTCTGCGCCAGTCATCGTGACCCCAGTGTCTATGATCCCACCCATCAAAATCTCTATGAAATCTTTCGTGCGCCGGCTCATGTACAAGTACAGGCACGGGGATTGGAAGTCCAGGCAAAGGCGAGATGAATCCAATATCCAGGCGTGTGCCTGCAAAACTCTGGCTTGCAAAACCAGCCAGCATTACCGTAACTGCTCCGATTATCAATAGCGCCTTTTTCATATCTTTCCTCCTCAATGCCTTTATTATCTTCCTGGTTTCAGGATATCAAATGATTATGATCAGGCTGTGAAGGAATTGCGAAGAATTGTGATTTGATATCACAGTTGAATTCATCTTCCGTACACTCTCATCATATGACGTCAAGGATGTAAAGGCAAACGAGTCATCTAACTTTATAACCAAAATAAGAGCCGGTAGAATGATGGGTCGGATTCATATTTTTCAGCGATCATTTCCGCACGTATCAACGCATAATTGAATTACAGCACAAGATGTGTTTATGCCGAATTTCGAGTATCCCCTACTCCGGCAGTCCCAGCCATTCCAGAAAACTCTGATTCCCTCTGGATTTTCGTGCTCAAAGAGTCTATGCCAATTATGCATCGCCTCATCATCAAAGCCGATGGCCCGACTTGTTTTAGATGCATGAGGCATCATGGTATTTCTTATGATTGAGCATAACATCAGACACTTGTTATAGTAGTATTTATTGACGATCAGGTTATTAGCCTGTCAAACGACGATTCGGTGGAGGATGAAATTTTTATGGGACAAATTCTACTTACAGGATTGTGTTTTTTATGTTTGGTCTCGGCCACTAGCTATGCTCTTGCCGAAGGACAGGGCGCTATGCAAAACGGCATGTCGGTTCAGATTGGGTATGACGGTGCCAGCCTCAGCTATAAAGAAACTGATCCAATAAATAGCAGCGTACTGGACAAGGACACTGGTTGGCAGAATGGTATAAATGCGGAGGCGCGCTATGATGGCTCTATAATCGGGATTCCCTTCTTCATGCGGGGTTATTATGATTTTATAGGTTCCGGCAGTGCTAAGTATTCAGGGTCATTGCAGAACGGAACACCCATTACGATGAGCACGAAGGAAGCAATATCCAAGACTGAGTTTGATTTGGGACTGAAAGTATGGAACGACAGAAATGGTACTCTGTCCTTTTATGGGGGTATTGGCTATCGTTGGTGGGATAGGGGGCAGGATGCTTTACCGGACTATAAGGAGAAGTACAGATGGGCTTTTGGCACCGCCGGTGCAAATGTATCATGGAGAATAACCGATAAGTTTATTGCAGCGCTAGATGGCGCATTGCTTATCCCGATCTCCCCGACGATGAAGACCAATGTAGCCGGTCTGCTGGACAACGCGACATTTCACATGAAGAGCCGCATTGGCTTCAGGGCACAACTTCCCTTATCTTATGATTTTTATACCATCAAGCGATTTAAAATGTATGCATATGTTACCCCTTATTACGAGCGCTGGAATATTGGACAGTCTCCGCAGATACTTCTGACCTCTGGTGGACAGCCCGTAGCCTACGCTATTGAACCTAAAAGTCACACTGATCTCTTCGGCAGTCTTCTGGGAGTGGGTGTCCATTTCTAGGAAGAACTTGTTAACCTGTCGCGGATAGGGTGCTGTTCTTGCCATATCCTGAATGGTGCCCTATTTTACTTGAGTTTGGAGAATACTGAAATTCGTGATTCCAGGATAAAATCACTGCTGGAGCTTGCAGCCTCTTTAGGGGCTACCGATGCAAAGGTGGTCTTAACCAAGGATATTGTCATCGATGACCGTTTGCCGGACATTTGCAAGCAAACAGCTTGTGAAGGCTACGGCCGCTCGAAAAGCTGTCCTCCGCATGTCGCTGGACCATCCATTTTCCGCGAGTGGATTAAAACTATCGAACAAGCAATTGTAGTCAAAATAGACGTACCGATGGAAATACTGCTTAGTGAGCGCGAAGACATAATGAGACTGCTACATGAGATCGTAGCATCTATAGAGCTTGCCGCAAAGCAACTGGGCTATGCCAATTCGAAGGCGTTTGCCGGTGGCTCCTGCAAGCAATTATTTTGTTCCGCTTATGCAGATTGCCGTGTAGTGGCGGAGAGGGGAGATTGCCGCAACCCCGATCTCGCACGTCCGTCCATGTCCGGTTTTGGCGTGAATGTGGGTGAGCTTATAAATACAGCGGGCTGGGCCGAGGATGCCAAGAAGAGCGGCGCACACGAACGGACATCGACTGGAACAGTGAGCGGCCTTATTCTTATTGGCTGACGGTACGGATTCATCTGCTGAAGCCTTGGTCGTCAACTTTTAACTTCTTCCAAATCTGGGCCACAATACCGTGGCACATTGAAAGCTCCCAATCTGTCAGCCCGGCTCTTCCTATAAAGTGTTTAAGGTTCAGCATTATCTTCTTTTCAATGTCACGGTCGCCCTTGGCGATATAATCCAGCGCCCTCAAAGTTTCAGATATTTTTCGATACAGCAATTCCATTTCCTCATGAGAGACTAACCGGACAGGCTTCACATCGGGGTCTGACTCCCTGAATTCGGCCCGTGAAAGTTCATAAGCCACAATCAATACTGCCTGCGCCAGATTGAGTGACGGCTGTTCGCTGCTCACAGGTATCGACATTAAGAAACCGCACTCCTCCACCTCATCATTAAAGAGCCCTCTATCCTCTCTGCCAAAGAGTATTGCTACCTTATTCTCCTGCGCAAGCGCATATAACCTTCGAGCCCCTTCATCCACATTGTAGATAATGCCCCTTTTCTTGCCCTTCCTCCGTGTTGTACCTGCAACAATTGACTTGCCGTTCAAGGACTCGGAAAGATTCTCATATATATTTGCAGATTCGAGTACGTCGAGAGCGTTGCGAGCAAACCATTTTGTTTCATCGACAATGGGAGGAGGGCTTACCAGGGCAAGCTGCCTGAAGCCCATATTTTTTATTGCACGCGCCGACGCGCCGATATTTCCATTCTCGCGCGCACCTACAAGGATGAATGTGACGTTATCTTTCCAGTTCTTCATTAACCATACGGCATGGCCGGAAAAAAAAAGGCGGGACAATTGTCCCGCCTTCTGGTTTTAGTACAATTAGCAGCCTTCGACTGCCTTTTTCTTCATCACTTTGCCATCTTTAACGGTTACCTTATCGCCTACCTTACAAGTCTTGCCGTCGCCTTCAGCTACAGTTTCTTTGCCGTCAGCGCCTTTTACAGTAATCTTGTTGCCATCGATCTTAGTGACTGAGCCCTTGATGTCTGCTGCAAAGCCCAGTCCGGCAACCGTTAAGGTGAACACAATGGCTACTATCAATACCAAATATCTCTTCATTAACTACTCCTCCTTTAGGTTTGAAGATAAAGCCCGCATCGGGCATTCACATCTAAGTATATGTTATCACATAAACCCTTTTTGCATCCAGCTCCTGCTAATCCTGCATCGGCTTGATGAACATGAAGTACACCATTGTCCAGTTGCCTAAAATGATAAAGACGGTTGCCACTATGCTTTGAAGCGCCAGTCCTGACACACCTGTCAGGGCATGACCGACCGTTCAGCCGCCGGCGAGCGCTCCGCCTATTCCCATAATAACACCGCCGAAGAATACCCGCAATAACTCTGCAGCCTCTCTTGGAGTTGTCAATTTAAACTCACTGAGCCCCTTGGCACTTATGAATGCACCCAACGGCACACCGAGAATGTAGAGAGAACTCCATGAGATGGAACCGTATCCTAATATGCTGAACAGCTGATCGTTCTTGGCGCCACTGTCTCCAGTCAAAAAGAAGAACATTGACTCAGCCAGTGGACCAGAAAATGACAGCCCTCGTGCGCGTCCGCCCCACTGATACGAAGTCCACCACGCGCCGATTATGCAAAGGCCAACAAGCAGCCCACCAAGCGACCACGACCATCCCTTCTTCGGTTGGGGGCCAAAGGGCTTCCCTTTGATAATTACAGGCAGGAGGGCACCAACTACGACAGCAATTATTATCCATTTATACTGGGGACCTCCAAAAATATCCCACAGCGCCGGATTCATAATCGCATCATCTCCAGAACCTATCGAGACTCTATAGCTTTTAAGAAACTGCATCAGAGGCTGTAGCGGCCCATGATAACTGGCTATAAGCGATAGCCCAAAGCCGAGCATCGCAACAAATGCCGCAAATGTCCCCTCGCCCTGTTTGTACAGTACGCCGCTTCCGCATCCGCCTGCCATTACTATGCCCAGGCCGAAAATATATCCTCCGACGACGGCTGCGATCGGAGCAAATGTTTGCCTTGTCAACCCGTCGTCCCCAAGAAGCCCTAGAGCCTCTATGCCGTTTGAGCCGATTATGGCCACAGCAAGAGCTAATAGCCACGCTCTTAATAATGTAATATCGTTTACAAAGATCACGTCTCTGAACGCTGAGTTCATTCAATACCTACCGCGTTGCAAGACGAAGCCAAAGACTAAGCCGGTGAGAATGCCGCTCAGGATAACCATTATGGTCGCCGGTTGGACTTCCATGAATAAACCCTCCTTTATTATCTTTGCTATATCCGTGGCCAAAGGCCTTTCATACTGAATGAATAGTCGAGCAAATAGATCATTACAGAGGCTTTAGGTTATTATTTTGCACTTCCCTGAAATAAAAGTCTCATGTGAAATTTTTATATATCTATTAAGATTTATCAGTTTTGTCTATTTGAAAAAGCCAAAGATGTGGAATTGCGGAGATTTCATTACATATTATGATATAAGTAAACAACCAGGAATAGTCCTATTGCGAGGACCGAAAGTGTAAGCAATGCATCAAGTATCTTTGAAGGTCTATAAGCACCCTCTTCAATCTGTTTTTCAACTTTCTTGAATCGCACAAAAGCGAGCAGGCCCATAACAGCACCCAGCCCTACCAGCGCCACACCAAGAAAAGATGAGATGCCCTGTTGCTGCGAGACGTGATCAGCCGGCATTACGCCATATCCGCTGTTTAAGCCTGCTGTGTTTATGAAATGTGAAAACTGCCTGACAAAAAGTGCAAATTTCTCAACCACAAAACCAAAGGCCATAATGCCGATACTTGTCCTTATCCATGCAAGGAATGTCCTTTCGTTTGCCATGTGTACCCGACGGTTGCGAACTCCAGCCTGCGTTTCGTTGTCTGAACTCTTTTCGTTCATCAGATTCATTGTTAGATTATAGAAGATTTTACATCGAACGGGAAACTGCTGATAAGCAGAATGAATAAATAGAAATATAAGCCGGTTGCCGGCAGGATCTGATTCGAACGCAGCTTCAGGATTTGACTATCAGAACAGGGCAAGAGGCAAGGCCTATGACTTTTGCCGCAACGCTACCCATTAACAGTCTACGCAGCCCTGTCCTGCCATGAGATCCCATGCATATCACATCAGCCTTTCTATCTGCCGCCAGCTTTATGAGGGATAGAGCAGCATCACCCTCCATGACTACCGCATCAGCTTTTACGCCCGAGGCAAGAGCCTGAGCCTTTATGCCTTCTGCATATCCCCTGGCCTTCTCGATCATTCTATCTACGGTCTCGGGTGATTCACCATAAAATTCCGGCGGCACATCGACAACAGAAATCACGTTGAGCTCACCATTGTATGATGATGCAAAATCTATGGCGCGCGCCCCTGCTGCCGTGCTATACTTCGAGCCATCTGAAGCGACCACTATTGATTTCCAGCCGGCAGAAGTGCCCTTTGGCACTACTAAAACGTCTTTGTACGTATAGCCGATAACTCTTGCCGTCACGCTACCAACTAAAGCTCTTTCCAGGTTGCTCTTTCCGGTCCTGCCCATTACGATAATGTCGCAGTTCTCAGCATCAGCCAGGTCAATTATGCGTTCAAATGGCTCGCCATCCTCACAGACGGTCTTGATAAGCATGCGCTCCTTTTTAGCCATCTGCTCAGCCATGGCAAGAGCCCGCTCAGCGGGCTCCTTCAGGGCTTTTTGAATATTGCCGACAGCAGTTGTGGAGAGATCTCCCTGGTATGGCGGTGCAACTGACGTTACAGTTATCCAGCACTTTTCGTCAATCGCCAGCTTAAAAGCTTCTTCCAGTGCATGGAAGCCTGCATCAGAGCCATCAATGGCTACCAGTATCTTGCGGTATCTAGCCACGCTACGCTATCGACTTTACAGTTTCAACTGCGAGCTGCTGCTCTTCTCTATGACCCATCCACATTGACCTAAGCACAATAAAAGCACCGACTGCAAGCGCAAATATCATTATGGCAAAGCTTGTGCTGCTTAATATCTTAGAAGTACTTTCACTCAGTTTACCGATCAGTCCAAGCTGAGACATATATACCGGCACCATCAGCGCGCGGCTGAAAAGCACTATTACCATTATAACGCCCATGACAATCTTAATCATAAAAGGCTTAACATATGTAGTGCCGATAGCTCCAAGCTGGATGCCGAATAGGGAGCCGGCAAGTATTATCATAGCCAAGCGGATATCAACCAGACCATGAAGCGCAAACTTGAATGAACCACCCAATCCCATTACGAAGGCTATGACTAGTTCTGTAGCAGAAGCCATCAGACTGGGAGCACCGAGGACATACATCATGGAAGGCACTCCGATAAAGCCGCCTACCGCTATTGTAGAAGCAAGTATGCCGGTTGCAAATCCAAGCGGTATTGTAAAAAGAACGGATATGCGTGCATTCAGCGATTTGAAATATACCATCGTTCCTGGAATATTGATCGACTGAATCCACAGCGACAGTCTGGTCTTTTTCTCGGCAGCATTCTGCATGCCAGAACCACGGCTCTTCATTGCATCGATAAGGACAAAGCCTCCTACAACTGCCAACACAAGCACGAAACATGCGCTGACATAAAGGTTTGAACCGGCGTCGCCGAATGCAGCCTTGATCTTTTCCTGTATGCCGGCACCGTAGAGCACTCCGGCTTCAGCCGATATACCGAGGACTACGCCAAGTTTTACATCAACCTGGCCATATTTGGCACGCTTCAGCGCACCTACAAGAGATTTGGGGAATTTATGACACATATTGCTTGCTACTGCCACCAATCCAGGAACGCCGAGAGACATCATCGCCGGGGTTAAGACAAAGGCTCCACCAGATCCGATGAATCCGCTTACAAGGCCGCCAACAAATCCGACCAGGAAAAGATAGACAATGTTCAATGTATCAAGAGTGATAAAATTAGCTGCATGTTGAGCTATATCATGCATTAGTGTGTCCCCCCTTTCTTTGATGCCTCAATTCCAAGTACGCTCCAGAAACTGCCAGTGAAGGAGCCATGAACAAACGAAACAAGGAATGCTGCCGCAATCGGCAGTAATGCAAACAGTCCGCCCTTTGAAAAATTAAGATTAACAACATCCTCATAAACAAACAAAAGCAAATACAGCGTAATCGAGAGCGCACCGAATAAGACCGCCTTGACTATCGGCTTCTTTTTCTTGTTCTTCATTTCCATACTGTTCATATCCTCCTCTTTTTCCTGTTTTTGATTTCGATTGTCAGGCTCCGACTACAACGAGCGGGCACCTGACTATATCCCTGACATCCAACAGAACGTTCGCTTCATTACTGCAACCAGCCTCCAGATCGTGATATGAACCGACAACAACGTAGCGAATGTCCGATGCTGCGGATGTAATATCCAAAACTGCCTGTTTCAGGCAGCCATCAGTTTCTTCAATCGAGTAATTGATCCCTTTGCTGCGCACGCTCGCTAACGAGAGCTCAGCTTTGTCTTTAATTCCTGACGGGCAAAGTACTTCAAGTTTTGCCTTCATACGGTCACAAAAATTTTCTGCGTACTTAATGGACTTGGTATCGCTTTCATTGCCTACTAACACCAGGAGCACTCGTTCGTCAGCTCTCATCAACTGAAGTGCTGCGTCATGTTCTCCGGCTTCGGCAAAGGCAGAGGCGGAAAGTGTGTTTTCCAGCTGCCTCATGATCTGACGCACATCAATTTTCTTTTTTTCCATCTGCGTCCTCCTGGCAGACAATAAGTCAACAATTGTGCCATTGCATTATGGCCACATATCGCATTGAATTATCGGAATTAATTAGATATCTGAATGAGCGCGCAGCTGCCCTGCTTGTTGCATAATGCAACCTCAAAATGGCTTGAGATACGCTTATAGCAAGTAATTAAAGGGATTCAGAAAGTGTTGCGGTCTACACAGGGACTATTTCAATTTGCAACGTTTAACGGGGGCACGATGAATTCAGGAAAGACAGGAAAGAAATCGGGATAGGAAAAGTGCGGCAGCAACTCTTAAATCAGCACATGGTCAACCATATCCTCTACGCTTTCTGCAAAGGAGAACTTAAGATTCTTTTTCATATTTTCCGGCAAATTGTCAATATCCACTTTATTTTTTACCGGCAGGATTACCTCAACAACTCCAGCCCTGCTTGCAGCAAGAATCTTCTCTCTAATCCCACCAACAGGTAAAATCCTGCCTCCGAGTGAGAGTTCACCGGACACTGCCACATCTCTTCTCGCAGGCCTTGCCAGCAGCAAAGATAATAGTGCCATGGCAATTGTAGCACCTGCAGAAGGACCATCTTTTGGAATGCCGCCGGCAGGAACATGGACATGAATATCATGATTCTCAAAAAAATCCTCTGCAAGATTGAATGCTGCCGCATTGCTTCTTATATAACTCAGAGCGGCTTGAGCAGACTCTCGCATGACCGCACCGAGAGATCCAGTCAGAATAAGCTCCTTGCTGCCCCACATTTTAGCCGCCTCTACAAAAATAATATCGCCGCCAGTCTCCGTCCATACCAGACCTGTTGTTATGCCAGCCCTGTTTTTAGCCGTTGCAGCGTCAAAGTAGTATTTTCGTGGGCCAAGCATATCCTCAATCAGCTCAGCAGTGACCTTCTTGCTCTTCGAGGGGCAGTTATTCAGCACAATCTCCTTGGCTATCTTCCGGCAGATTGTGGCTATCTGTCGCTCCAGGTTTCTGAGTCCAGCCTCCTTTGTATAGGACTGTATTATTTTTGCGACTGCCTCTACAGTAAACTCCGGCGGACATTGGGATAAACCCTGCTGGCGAATTTGGCGCGGGATCAGATATCTTTCAGCGATCATCTCTTTTTCTTCTTCTGTATAGCCGGAAAACTCAATGACTTCCAGTCGGTCAAGCAGCGGCTCATAGATATTATCAGCCACATTAGCAGTCACAATGAACATTACACTTGAAAGATCAAAAGGCGCATCTACGTAATGATCGATGAAACCTTGGTTCTGTTCTGGGTCCAAAACCTCCAGCAAAGCTGAAGCGGTATCGACACGCGATTCATTATGCATTTTATCTATCTCGTCAAGCATTAACACGGGATTTGCCGTCTGAGCTCGCCTTATTTCTTCTATAATCCTGCCGGGCATGGCGCCGGCATAGGTTCTGCGATGGCCCCTTATCTCAGCCTCATCCCTAACTCCTCCCAAGGATATCCTTGAGAATTTACGACCTAATGCTTCTGCTATTCCCTGGCCCAAAGATGTTTTACCGGTTCCGGGAGGCCCGGCAAAGCACAGGATAGACCCTTTAATCGACAAACTTGCTGATCTCTCGACTGCTATCTTCACAGCAGACCGGACCTCATCAAGCTTGAAAGGCTTGGTGATGTAGTTGAATGCACCCTTCTTTATCGCTTCAGTTGCCGACTCGATAGATGCATACGCCGTTATTACTATAACTTTAGTCTCAGGGTATGACACCTTTATATTCTCTAGCAGCTCAATGCCGCCCATTTTCTGCATTCTCAGATCGGTCAATACAACATCAAATGGCGACACTTCCATCTTCTTAAGCGCTTCAGCTCCGCTGAGCGCTGTTTCGATCTTATAGTCTTCTTTCGACAGGATATGAGAAAGGTTTTTGACAGCAACTTCCTCATCGTCGACAATGAGCAGGTGGGGCTGTTTGCTTTGAGAAAGCAGGAGTTTCTTTACTGCAAGATGTTCAAGAATTCTCTCCTTAACATTTCCAAGCCCGAAATGTCTCTCGCTAAGAATCTTCTCAGCTCGATTGAGGTCAAGATGGTCTTCGGTTTTCTTTTTCCAGGGCAGGCTGGTAAGATATTCGATATACGTAAGCCCTATCGAATATTCTGCCATTGCAGGGCTGATCCTGGAGATTGCAGTTAGTTCATTCTCTGCAATCTCCAGTACCTCGGCAGGCATTTCTGATGCTGCGATCTTCTGCTTCAGTTCGTCTATAATTACAAGTTGTGAATTATCCTCGCCTTTTCGAAAGAGCCCCATTTGCTTACATTATTACATAAATGACTATCCTTGCCAATCCCTACCGCTATTTTCTCTTCATTCCGGGCGCCTTCAGTTCCTTTCTAGGCCGCACCGTTTGAACAACCCGATCAAACTGTCTCGGTCTTTCTTCATCCCTAAGGTAATCGCGCGCCGTATCAAATTCACCTGCCTGCGCAAATGTAATAGCTACAAACAGATTCTCAATCTTCTTGCTAAACATATTCATGGTATTGCCTCCTTGTATATTTCGTCAGCTGCTAATCATGTTATAATCAGCTGCTTTACATATCGAATTGCATTTATCGTGCCTGCTTTTTTCTTATATAACTTGTTGTAAATCGGTCTTTCCGCAGATTGCTTATAATATCGATTGCTTCAAATTGAAACGCCGCTGAACATCAGCTGCAAGAAATCGGCTCTAATCAACATAATATTGCCGGAAGAAAAATGTGTTGCACGATATAATGCCATGTTGCTATTTGCAATAGTAGTTGATAGAATTATTGCATGTTCAAATACCGAACGAGCATCAGACAGAAAATAGTAGTCGGTTATTATGCGGCGGTAGCCGTCATAATTGCCATAACGGTCTTCACATTTTTTACGCTTATGTTTCTTGAAAAGAAGATTCTCTTCAGTACTGTTATCACCGAACTTTTCGACACAACGCTTGAGATAAGACGCTTCGAAAAAAACTTCTTCCTTTATGAAAAACCTGAAGACTATGATGAAAACATCCGCTATGTAATTAAAGCACAGCAGATACTGGATTCGAATATAGAAAAGTATGAAAGCCTCACTGTCTACAATCAGCTCTATGCTTTAAGGGACAGTCTAAAATCCTATAAGCTTTTAATGGAGCATTTCTCAGATCCGGACAAGAAGTCTGCGACTGAAAAAAGGGCTTCCGAAAACGCCATCAGGGAAAAAGGCAAGGAAATTATCACAATTGCAGAGGACATATCAGCGATCGAGCGCGAGCGGCTTCTGGGTCTGCTCAGAGAGGCAGGCCGATATCTAATTTATGTGATAGCCTTCCTATCTCTGGCTGGTATAGCTATAGGACAAATATTATCGAAGATCGTCGTAAAACCACTCAAATCGCTGGAGGAAGCTATGAAGTCCATAGCTGATGGAAAATTCCAGACTGTATCTATAAATTCGAACGATCAGGAGATTGTGTCGCTGGCAGATGCCTTCGGGAAAATGCTAAAGGAGCTTGAGACACGCCGGAAAAGTCTTCTTCAGTCTGAAAAACTGGCATCTCTGGGCACGCTGCTTTCAGGCGTAGCGCATGAACTGAATAATCCTTTGTCGAACATTTCCACATCATGCCAGATATTATCTGAAGAAATGGACGAGCTTGATCCTGATTACAGAAGAGAACTGCTATCCCAGATAGAGGACCAGTCAGACAGGGCTAAGAACATAGTCAGGTCTCTGCTTGAGTTTTCAAGGGCAAAGGATTTCAAGCGCGAAGACCTTAGTCTTGTCGATCTGGTTCTTGAAACTATACGCTTTATTAAAGGCCAGGTTCCGCCGTTAGTTGAGATCAGAACAGATATTCCTTCAAGCATAAGAATCTTTGCAGATAAACAGCGCTTGCAGCAGGTGCTGCTCAACCTCATTAAAAATGCCGTCGAAGCCCTGGAAAATGAAGGTAAAATCGAGATAACTGCAAGAAGGACATCGGGTGAAAAACCCGAAGAATTTAATTTTTCGCTTTCCGAAGAATGCGCTGGCATGCTGCCTCGTTCAGAAAATGGGGATGCTGTCTATATCAAAATAACAGACACGGGCAAGGGAATTCCGGCCGATATTCTTGGAAAGATATTCGATCCTTTCTTTACCACTAAGGACGTCGGCAAAGGCTCGGGGCTGGGCCTGTCAATAGTATATGAGATCATTGAAGAGCATGGCGGGTGCATTGGAGCTCACAGCGAAGTCAACAAGGGCACGACTTTTCTAATCAGACTGCCGGTGCCCCAGCAAAGCGAGCTTGACCGGACAGCCAAGAAGAAGGTCACACAGGATGGAGGAAAAGCCTAATGCAAGGCGCAGCGAAATTATTGATAGTCGATGATGAAAGAGTCGCATTGAGAAATCTGGATCATGTCATGAAGAAAGAAGGTTATGATGTTACAAGCACTCAGAGCGGCTCTAATGCTCTCGCTCTTCTTGACGAACACCAGTTTGATGTTGTCCTTACTGATCTAAGAATGGAAAAAGTGGACGGCATGCAGATTCTGAAGAAATGCCGTGACCTGTATCCGGAGACTGAAGTTATCATGATCACAGGCTATGCAACACTCGAATCGGCTGTTGAGGCGATGAAAGGCGGAGCATTTTATTATATAGCGAAGCCATATAAACTGGATGAAGCGCGCAAGGTTGTTCGAGAGGCAGTCGAAAAAGTTATGCTCAAGCGAGAGAACAGGCAGTTGCGGGAGCAGATAGAGGGCTATCAGGGCAAGATAAAGATAATCACCCAGGATCCGGGGATGACACGTCTTCTGGATACAGCCAAACAGATAGCACCTACGGATTGTAATGTGCTGCTGAGCGGTGAAAGCGGCACAGGCAAGGAACTATTCGCACGGTTCATCCACTTGCACAGCAATCGCTCGGAGGGGCCATTTTTTGCAATCAACTGCGGCGCCTTCAATGAGGAGCTGCTTGCCAACGAGCTCTTCGGGCATGAAAAAGGTGCATTCACAGGGGCATTGACCATGAAGAACGGTCTGATCGAGATAGCCTCTCAAGGCACTCTTTTCCTCGACGAAGTCACTGAGATGTCCACTTCCATGCAGGTGAAACTGTTGCGCGTTATACAAGAGAAAGAATTATTGCGCGTTGGAGGAACACAGGCAGTAAAAGTAAATGTCCGCTTTATAGCAGCCACAAACCGCGACATTCAGCATTCCATCAAATCCGGTAATTTCAGACAGGATCTCTATTTCAGATTAAATGTAGTTTCTCTCCACATTTCGCCGCTTTCCGAACGCAAAGATGATATACCACTGCTTAGCTACTATTTTCTGAATAAATATGCTGCGATTATGAAGAAAAACGTTGCGGAGATATCCGGGGATGTCATGGAATTGCTGATGAATTACGAATTCCCGGGCAATGTGAGAGAACTCGAAAATATTATTGAAAGAGGGGTCGCATTGACCAACGGCGGCACGATAGAGATCGCCAATCTTCCGGACGACTTAAAGGAGCTTAACATTAAAATCTTCAGGAAGAAAGAAGGCAAGATACCTTCCTTGGAAGACCAGGAAAGGGATTATATAAAATGGGTGCTTACGGAAGTCGGCGGCAACAAAACATTAGCTGCTCAGACGCTGGGAATCGACCGTGTCTCTCTTTGGCGTAAGCTAAAAAAATATGGATTGGAAGAGTGAAATCAAGCTCCGTCAGCTGCCTGCTATTATAATTGGTGATTGAGGTCTTTTGCTGGTAGAATATCAGCATCGCTTATTAAACTGCTTGACCATAAATATCAGGAGTTGCATGTTGACCGAAAAAAGATCCTGTCAGCGAGCTGCAATTTGGAAGAAGATCAGATTTACGGTCGGCACCAAGTCCTACACCGGCCTGATAGGTGACATATCGATTGAGGGAATGTGCATAGTATCCAAATACCGATTTGTGCGCGGTTCTACAATAGACCTGAAGATCCCACCCATGTGCGGGACTGTTCAGTATTGTGTGCCTTATAAAAATGACTTTTTCAAGACTGGGCTGAGGCTTTTGAAAAATAATCATTAATTGTGAATTCGAAGGCCTGCTCTGCCTTCAGCTGTCCAGACCACCTCAGCTCTAACCTTAGGGTCCGAAATGCTGTAGGTTTCTCCAGTTCGCAGCGGTGCACTCGAAATGATACCCAGTCCACGATAGCTTAAGTCGATAATTTTGCAGGAGTAGACATTTCCGCTGGAATCGTAGCACTCTGCATAATAGCCGCATTTGAATCGTTGCCACGAGCGTTCATCTTTCACCAGGAATTTCTGAAGATGGTTTTCGAGCTTGCCCACGATTTTCCTTCTTTCCGTCTTTCCTATTAACTAGTATAAACTCAAGATAAGATTATCTCAACAAGCAAAAACTTTACTACTGCGAATAGGTTCTTCTTGCCCTGCTTCCTATAGAAGTAAGAACTTCATATGGTATGGTTTCTATTCTTTTGGCAATCTCATCAGCCCCGATAAATTCTGATCCCTGTCGACCGATTATTACCACCTCATCATTTTCACTCACATCTTCAATCCCGGTAACGTCAATCATAGTCAGATCCATACAAACCCGCCCAACTACAGGAACGCGCCTTCCTCTAATCAGCACTTCGGCATTATTCGAAAGCTTGGAACAGAAACCATCGGCGTAGCCGGCAGCAATTACTCCAATAAGACTTTCCCTCTTGGTAATAAAAGTTCCAGCGTAACTAACTGGAGTGCCCGACTTCAGCTTTCGGACTGCAAGCAGCCGAGTCTTAGCAGTCATCACCGGCTGAAGGTCAGTGCAAGACTCACAGCCTACTGCTGACGAATACCCATAAAGCATAAGACCTGGACGAACAGCATCCAATGTGGCTTCTGGAAGGCCCATAATCGCAGCGCTGTTTGCAATATGAAACATTTTAATGTGCAGTCTGCTATGCGTTAATTCCGTTCTCAATGCATTAAATACAGAGAGCTGTTTCTTTGTATACGCGGAATCCGGCATGTCGGCTACCGAAAGATGACTCATTATTCCCTCAACAAACAGACCTCTCATGTCCGCTATAGCAAGGATTTTCTGTATTACATTGTCGGTCAGCCCAAGTCTGCCCATTCCAGTATCAATCTTTATATGCACCGGAATTTGCACTCCGTGCTTCTCAGCTTCAACTGCCAGAGCCTCGGCTTTATGTATTTCAGCTATGACCGGTATCAGATTGTACTTAATGACATCTTCAGGATCAGAGTCAAAAAGCACCATTATTTTTGACGATATGTCAGCATCACGTAATATCTTAGCCTCGTCCGTAAAAGCCACCGCAAGGTAATTAGCACCCTTGGCAGACAGAACTTTAGACAGCTCGATCGCTCCATGACCGTATGCATCTGCCTTGACGACAGCAATTATCGAACTCTTTCCGGAAAGCTTTTTAACGGCTTGTAAATTATCTGCTGCTGCAGCCAGATTTATCTCTGCAAGAATGCCTCTATGCATGATTGGGACTAATCTATTTCTTTTCTTCCGGCTTATCAGATTCGACCGGTTTCTTTGGTGTTACATCAACTTCATCCGGCTCATTTACTGCTTTCTTGAAATTCCTGATTCCTTCGCCAACGCCCTTGGCCAATTCGGGTATTTTCTTTGCTCCAAAAAGAACCACTACTATTCCAGCTACTACCAGAATGTCCTGAGTACTTAACATGCTCCCTCCCGTATGTCGAATTGCCGGCTTTGCATGCCGTAATCTAATGCACTGCCCTGACTGTCCCGTACAGTTTCAAAATCGTCAACTGTGTTTATATTAATAAAGGACCGGCCCTCCGGATCCACTGCGCGAACGTCATTGTCGTCAATATAACAGGTTCTTATTTCATTCAAGAATGGCCTTAATGCGGTCCTGCCGGTCAGTATTTCTCTTTCTAATGCAGGTAGTACAGTATAGTCATAGATAGCTAACAGAGGCTGCGGCTTGCCGTTGAAAACCGGCACTGTTGCCTCGTAGCAATCCTTGTCATGTCCTATATGTTTGTCGCAAAGAAGCGATATAATGCTGGAATTAATAAAAGGCATATCGCAGGCTGCGACGAAGACAGAGGATCCGCCTGAGTTGATCAGGGCAGTATAGATGCCGGACATCGGACCTCTTGAAGGAAGAACGTCCCCAATCAGCGGAATACCAAGACAAAAAAAAGCTTCCGGCATATTGGTACTTATCATAACTTTACGGAAAATTGATCTAAGAATGGCAATATCCCGATCTATGATCGAAGCTCCGTCCACCTTGATAAAGCCCTTCTGAATCGGAAAGCGTGTATTACAGCCTCCGGCAAGCACTACTCCGGCAATATCATCCCGCTCGTTGATTCCCTTATTACACATCACTTTATTATGATACCGGCATATCCTACAACGCGTTCGAAATCGCCGCTGGCTTCTGCCGACGTTGCATACTTCACTAGCCTTGCCTCAGTCGCACCTAGCTCAAGTGCCGCATAAAGCATAACCGTAGCCGGGATAATCCCGCACATGGATATGCTTTCTCTCATTACAACCGAGTATAGGCCTTCAGGGTTTAGGTCAACGATTTCCCTGATAGCAAGGCTATCAAGTTTTCGCGCTACAGAATCCTGCTCGTAGTGGCTCATGTCAGAACTAGCCACAATAACTACCTCATAGCCGGCAGACTTAATGGCATCAGCAATGCCAATGCCGACGGCAGCACAATCGTCTATAGTAGCCCTCATGAATGTGATCGGTAGTATGCGGGGGTCCCCGGAAGAACCAGCTATAAAAGGCAACTGCACTTCAAGCGAGTGTTCGTAGAGATGTGCCTGTGTATCTTCAATAACAGCAGGCACATTAGCTTTGACCTTCTCGGCAAGCTCCGAATCCAAGCTGAAATTAGCGGTAGGGATTTCCCATTCGCCCTTGCTCATCATGGAAATGTTTGGTCCTAACCCTGAATGGTTCGGACCAAGTAATAGATAAGTCTTCGGAACTTTAATGGCAGAGTAAACAGCGCCGGCTACACTACCGGAATACATGAGGCCGGCATGAGGTGAAACGATGGCAATAGCATGTTCCCTGATCGCATTACGTGTCACATATTGCTCAACCTGCCTTGCGAGTCGAGCTGGATTACCGTTATAAAACTGTCCCGCAACCGCCGGCTTGCGTTTCATCAATAGACCTCGGCTTCCTGCTCATAAGATAGATTTGAATAGTCATGAAACCTTGTGCACGATGCTTCGAATGAAAGCTTTACAATGCCTGTCGGCCCGCTTCTCTGCTTTGCAATAATAATATCTGCAGTACCGCGGTTATTCGGGCTGCTCTTGTTGTAAACTTCATCGCGGTATAGAAATATAATGACATCAGCATCCTGCTCAATAGCACCTGATTCCCTCAGATCCGCAAGAGTAGGTATCTTTTCATGTCTGGATTCTACACTTCGATTCAGCTGGCTCAAAGCAACAACCGGCACCTTAAGCTCCTTTGCAAGAGCTTTCAGCGATCTGGATATCTCCGAGATCTCCTGTTCTCGCCTTTCAAAGTTCCCACGGCTTCTCATTAACTGCAGATAGTCGACTACTACTAGACTTAGACCACCATGCTCCATTTTCAGCCTGCGAGCTTTTGCGCGGATTTCGAGAACAGTAATAGCTGAAGAGTCATCTATAAAAATCGGGGCTTCGGCAAGCCTTCCGGCTGCGTGAGTCAACCTGGGCCAGTCCTCCTTACCGATAAAACCCTTTCTAACGCGAGCAGAATCTACCATGCTCTCAGAGCAGAGCATCCTCATAACCAGCTGTTCCTTTGACATCTCAAGGCTAAAGACAGCTACAGGCTCTCTCATATTTATTGCCGTATACTGTGCGATATTGAGTGCAAAGGCCGTCTTTCCCATACCAGGCCTGCCTCCGATAACTATGAGGTCTCCGGCCTGAAACCCTGAAGTAAGTTCGTCGAGATCCTTGAAGCCGGATGCGACCCCGGTAATTGCCTCCTTCTTATCATAAAGATGCTCTATCATCTTGAAGGTGTCTTTGATGACATCCTTCATTGTGGCGAACGATGTTTTCGTTCTCTGTTCAGCTATCTCGAAGATCATCCTTTCGGCATTGTCTACAAGTTCATCTGGGTCAGAGCTGTCTTCATAGACCTTGGTAGTAATATTAGTTGCCGTTCTTATAAGGTGCCGCAAAAGGGCCTTCTCGCGTACGATACGTGCATGATACCTGATATTGGCCGAGGTAGGAACGCTGTCAACCAGCGTAGAAAGATACGCCACACCGCCTACCATGTCAAGATCACCGCTTTTGCGCAGAAAATCAGACACTGTGACTATGTCTATGGGATCATTTTTTTCGAAAAGATCCAGAATAGCACGGTACAGGCGCCTGTGGGACTCACGGTAGAAATCGTCCTGGCTGAGTATCTCGAGTGATTTGGGCAAAGCCTCATTGTCCAGGATTATAGCTCCGAGGACAGCTTGCTCTGCCTCTATGTTCTGAGGGGGCAGCTTGGTGATCGTAAGATCTGCTTCCTTCAAATCAGGCCACCGAAATTGCTGTCAAGCAAATGCGACAGTGCCTCTACTCAGGCACAACCTGCACGTTAAGCTTAGCTAAGACTTCAGCGTGGAGTTTAATCGTAACCGCATAATCCCCAAGCCGCTTTATAGGTTCATCAAGTATAATTTTCTTCTTGTCCACTTCTATTCCTGCAGTCTTAAGAGCGTCCGCTATATCCATAGATGTTACAGATCCAAAAAGCTTGTCCTCTTCACCAGCCTTGGCATTAATAGTCACTTTAGCAGCGGCAATACGTTCCGCCAAATCTGCCGCACCCGCTTTTACTTTCTTCGCCATCTCCTGAATCTTCCTCTTCTCATGCTCAAAAGCCTTAAGGTTTTTGCTGCTGGCTTCTGCTGCCAGTCCTTGAGGCATAAGGAAATTGCGGGCAAACCCATCCTTAACATTAACGACCTCGCCCATGTTGCCAAGGTCTTTGACGTCCGACTTGAGAATAACCTTCATAAAACCTCTCCTTGCAATCAATGATTTTCAATGAATGTATAGTATACCTAATCGCCTCAGCAAATGTTAATCTGATTATCCGGCACAAAGATCAACAATTACATCAGACTTTTCTTGCAAAGGAAGTGTCTCAGATTCCCGTTATAGTCACCCGATATTATATCGAACATACCATGGTCCACCTGAACAAAGGGAGAACTATGTTCATTCATCTTAACATTTGCCAGCAGACCTGTTTCCTCAAACTTAAGAGACCTGTAATTTGCAGGTTTGTCTGCTATTTTAGCTTTGAATGTTCTGATTCGGCCGTCCTGCTGGCCAACAAATAAGTAAACAATATTATCATCCCTGACAATTGTCGGCACTGAAAAGCCACTGACCCGCACATCTCGGAAAGCACCTTCAATCGGCTCCCACACAGGGAGGCCTTTCTTAATACCTTTGTTGTAAAACGCAAACAGCCTGCCGTCGGCATCTCCAGATATAAGCTGCCATTTTCCGCTCCCATCAAGATCGAATATGGCTGGGGAGCTGTGCCCCTTGATTCTGACGCCCTGGAAAAATCCGATCTTTTCCTTCCATGCTGAACTGCCCTTTCCTGTATTTACAAACGCACGCAGCTTACCATTACCCTGTCCTGTGATCAGCATTTCCCTGCCTTCCCAAACTGTTAGGATGCCGCGCGAAAACCCCTGCACCTTAACTCCGCTCAGATATCCGCGTTTCTCCGTCCATGGAATGCCATGCGTGGTCGGGCTTTTTTCAAACAATCTCAGAGTGCCATCCATATTGCCGACAACCATATAGGTCTTGCTGCCGATGCAAGTGATTGTCGGGGAACAGACCGGCCCCGCGAGAATTCTATTACCAAAAAGGTCTTCTCTCTTTCTGAGTGAGCTAAAATCACCGCTCAAGTTTTCATAATAAGAGATAACTCCATCTCCATCGGCAATTACAAGGTCCGACCTTCCTCTATCCAGAAGATTTGTAAAAGCAGGTGAGACAAAAGACTTTGAAGTTATGCCCAGTTTCAACTGTCTGGCTGAAAGACCTGAACCGCTCTTGCTGATTTCAAACAAGAAAAGTTTGCCCATGCTGTTGCCAATCACAAGATATACCTTGTCGCCTACCTTTTTTGCAGATGGAACAGCATACATTCCAAAATTGGTCTTTATTGGAGGGAAATTACTTTTTTCAAACCTTAGATTGCCACGCGTCGATATATTTCTGAAAAAAAATATCTTCCCTTCTGAATTGCATGCGATAATATCAGGCTTGCCGTCGAAATCATAGTCGACTATTGTTACGGCGGCGTCATTGCCTACTGATAAAACTGGATCACTCATCTTATTCCATGATGGCGCAGTTGAAGTACCGCCATTTACAAAAAAGAAAATCTTACCGGAATCTGATGAAAATCCGCCGGTACCAATAATCAGTTCCGCTTTACCGTCTCCGTCCAAGTCTCCCAAGGCAGGCGATGAAAAGGCACCAGCTTTCACACCGTTAAAATAAAGCATATCCTGCTGCCATGGGTTGCCAAGTGGGTTGCCAGCATTCCGGTAAAGGTAGACATAACCAGTCTTATTGCCTATTATCATGTCCTGCAGTCCAGCAGCTTGTGTATCATAAAAACCGATACGCATGAACGGCATTGTCTCTATGCCGCTACGGTTTATGCTCTTTGATGTATATTCGGTACAGACCTCTTCTTTGGGTGGTGCAGGTTTCTCAGGAAGACGAACGATTTCAGGCTGCTTCACTTCAGGCTTCACTGTCTGTTGCTTATTGGATACAGTTTCCTTTTCAGTAGCGCATGAGAAAAGGAAGATCAATGGAATGATAGCTGATAAAAACATAATCCGGAGAAGTGATGTCTTCATAGATAAACCTGCCTTGGGAAAAAATAAGGGGCGGGAGGAATCCCGCCCCTTCCACATCATCATATTACAACTTATTTTACAACAACCTCAAAGTGAACACGTCTGTTGGACTTCATGCACTCAGAGTTCTTGTTCTTGGCTGTCGGCTTCTCTTCACAA
>DATHDG010000046.1:0-5494 GCA_035319125.1 Dissulfurispiraceae bacterium
CTCAAGCCGGAATCCGCAAAGCAGTATAAATGAGGAGGAGATAGACATGGAATTTACTAGAAGGCAACTGCTCAAGTTCTCGGCTGCCCTTGCAGCCGCTTCCGCTATCGGACTTGATCTCCCCCTGCCGAAGGGGATAGAAGCTGCGGAGCAGGCCGACAAATGGGTCAAGGGCGTCTGTCGTTATTGCGGCGCCGGCTGCGGGGTCTACGTCGGTTTGAATGGCGGCAAGGCTGTTGCTGTCAAGGGTGATAAAGACAACTGGAACCGGGGCTTGCTGTGCATCAAGGGCAACTTTCTTGCTCCTATTCTTTATGCTGCCGACAGAGCGAAATATCCGTTATTGAGGAAGGGCGACAAGTTTGAGCGTATTTCGTGGAAAGAGGCGATGGATCTGATGGTATCAAAGTATGCCGAATCCATAAATAAAAACGGCGTCGATTCGGTAGCATTTTACGGTTCCGGCCAGTCTTACACGGAGGAGTCCTATTTCATATCCAAAGTCTTCAAGGGCGGGTTAGGGACCAACAACATAGACGGCAATCCAAGATTGTGCATGGCGTCAGCTGCAGTTGGATATGTCACCACCTTCGGCAAGGACGAGCCGATGGGAGCCTACGATGATATGTATCATGCCGATTGCTTCTTTCTTATTGGATCCAATATGTCAGAGGCACATCCGGTCATTTTCCAGATCGTAAACGAGCGCAAAACAAAGGGCAAGGATGTAAAACTAATAGTGGCCGATCCAAGAAAAACACTTGTGGCAAAGAAGTCTGATCTGCATTTGAGCTTTGTGCCGGGTACTGACCTGGCAATACTTAATGCGATGGCTCATGTGATAGTCAAGGAGAATCTGTATAACAAGGACTTCGTCGGAAAGCATACAGTTTTCAAGAAGATGGTGAACCCTGGGCCGCCGCCCAAAATAGAAAAAGTGACATGGGATGACTATGTCAAATTCATTGATGAATATACACCTGAGATGGCGGAAAAGACATCAGGCTGTCCTAAGGGAGATATCATCAAGGCAGCCAGATGGTTTGCGCAGTCGAAGGCGACATCAAGTTACTGGTGCATGGGACTTAACCAGAGAACCCGCGGCGTGTGGGCAAATAACCTTGTTCACAATCTGCATCTTCTTACAGGTCAGATATGCAGACCAGGCGCTACTACGTTTTCGCTTACCGGCCAGCCCAATGCCTGCGGTGGGGTTAGGGATGGAGGATTGCTGAGTCATTTGCTTCCTTACGGAAGACTCATTGCAAACGATAAGGATAGAGAGGAAATGGAGAATTTCTGGGGTGTGCCCAAGGGGAGGATAAATCCCAAGCCCGGTCCGACGGCGATGGAGATATTCAGAGGCTTCAATAAGGGAGATATCAAATGCCTCTGGATAGCCTGTACGAATCCCGGTCAGAGCTTGCCGAACCTGAGCATCTACCGTAAGGGGATGGAGTCGAAGGATACATTTCTGGTTGTGTCCGAGGCATACCATCCGTCAAGGACCTCTGAGCTGGCTGATCTTGTTCTGCCGGCGGCGTTGTGGGTCGAGAAGGACGGTACGTACGGCCAGTCCGAAAGGCGGTATCAATATCTCGAAAAGGCTGTCGAGCCTGTAGCCGAAGCAAAACCCGATCTGCAGGTAATGATAGATTTCGCGCACAGGCTGTTCAAGTCGCTGGGAAGAGAGCAAGAGGCGAAAAAGCTTTTCGCCTACAAGGGCACAGAAGATGTCTGGAACGAGATCAGGGCGGCATCCAAGGGCACCGCTTATGATTTTTCAGGCATGACGAGGGAGAGGTTGAGGAAGGCCCACGGAATGCAATGGCCGGTGCCAACTGAGGATCATCCCGGCACAGTCAGGAGGTATACTGCAAAATACGGAGATGTGCTCGTAAAGAAATTCGATCCGCAGGCGGACGACATCTCGTTTTATGGCGCAAAGGCGGACGGAAACAGGGCTGCGATATGGCTCAGGCCTCACGTCGGTCCGGCTGAGCCTGCTGACGGCCAATATCCATTCGTGCTTACCACAGGCAGGCAGCTCGAGCAGTGGCACACAGGGACGATGACGTACAATGTACCTGAGCTGAAACGAGCTGCACCGTATGGCTTCCTGGAGATCAATCCGAAAGACGCCCAGAAGCTCGGGGTTAAGACGCGTGACAAGGTCAGGATCACTTCCAGAAGAGGTTCGCTGGTTATGGAGGCTAAGGTAATCGATGTTCCGAGAGAAGGTCTGGTTTACGCATCGTTTCATGACCCGAATAAATTGATAAATTTGCTGACTATTGATGCATTCGATGCGCTTTCAAAACAGCCGGAATTCAAAATATGTGCAGTTAAAATCGAAAAGGCCTGATGCCTATTTCCAGCGCAATAGTTGAGATAGGAGAGAACACAGGAGAGGTTGTGCTCAGCAGCCTCTCCGCTATGTCTTCCGTGAATGCATACGGAATAAAGGACAATAAGATAGTAATAGTGATAGATGCCGAATCTCTAAACGCACTAGATGAAAGCATGAAGAAGATAATGTCTATCGAAGGCGTAATCGGCGTCTTTCCTGTCTATTCTTCGGTTGATGAATAAGATGAAGCTCAGGCCGCCCGGTGCACAAGCGGAAAGCCAGTTTATCGCTTCGTGCATCCGCTGCGGCAAATGTGCCCAGGTATGCCCTTACAGATCCATAAAGATTGCAAGCATTCTGGACGGCCTGACTATGATGGGCACGCCTTTCATAAGGGCCCGCGAAGTTCCGTGCTACCTGTGCATGAAGTGTCCACCTGTCTGCCCCTCGGGCGCGCTCGACCGCAAGCTCAGGCAGAAGCAGGACGTGAGAATGGGATCCGCCATAATAGATAAGAATGCCTGTTTGCCGTGGCAGGGAACGCTGTGCAGGAGCTGTTATGAAAACTGCCCTATATTTGATGAGGCTATAGTGCTGGATGGGGAATTGAGGCCTGTTGTAGATAAAAACAAGTGCATAGGATGCGGTATTTGTGAAAATGTGTGTCCTGTCGAACGGGCTGCTATTACCGTGAAGCCAAGAGGCAATAGATGAAATTAAAGTTGCTGCGCAGGATTACCCAAATTACAGTTTTGGCGATTCTCGTAGCTATGCCAATTCTGAACCTGAAAGGAATCACGGTTCTAATTGGCAGTTTATACTCGCTTGCTATCGGTCCTCTTTGGATTACAGATCCAATGAGTGGGCTTCAGGTCATATTGGCTACGCTTACAGTGGACGGTACCCTGCTGCTTTCGATGTTGTTACCAGTTATATTTTCGTTTATATTCGGAAGGGCCTTTTGCGGATGGATGTGTCCACAGAATCTGTTGAGTGAAGCAGCCGATTATCTTCGGTCTGTATTTCCAATAGACAGACCGCTTAAATTGCCTCCTTCTGCGGTACCGCGATATGTGGTGATAGCCGTAATGCTGTGTCTTACCTTGCTTATGGGCTTTCCTGTCGCAAATCTTATCTCATCGCCCGGCATCATTTCAGTTGAAATATCAGAGTATTTAATGACAGGAATGGTTGGTGCCGAAGTCTCGATTGTCGGGGCGATACTGGTTGTAGAATTTCTAATTATAAGACGTGCGTGGTGCAATTTTATCTGTCCTGTCGGCGGATTACTGGGACTATTCAGAATGCCGAAGACGTTGAAGGTTGTCTATGAAAAACATTCAGATCAATGCATAAAATGCGGCGCGTGCATCAAGGCATGCCAGCTTGGGCTTAACCCAATGGGCGCAAAGATATATCCGCTGTGCCATAACTGTGGCGACTGTATAACAGCGTGCAAAAGAGCGACCGGTAAAATTAATCCGCTATCGTTTAAGTTTTAGAATTGCGCTATCAGTGAAGGATATATTGAGCTGAAGTATTTAATTCATTCTGGTAAACAACGTCCACTAAAGAGTCCGGTTAGATATTATGCCCGGCCAAAGATCGAAGCGCTATGTTATGTCAGTTCTTTAATAATATGCCTGGCGAGGGGTTCATCTATTTCATTATGCCGTGGAACCGGCTGTTTTTTTCCAGCGGAAGGATTGATATATAAATCGTGGTTGCTTCCATGCCTTTAAAGTTTGCAGCCTAACGCTGTCAATTTCTTGATAAGGTCTTTTCTCTTCATACGGCGAGTTCAAGTTTTTTTATTTTATGTTTCTCCGGTACATCTTCCATTGTCATTAATATGTAGGCCTCTTTCATATTTTCTTCAAGCTCGGATAATGTTTCGCCCTGTGTCATAATATCCGGACGTTCTAGTAATTTGCCTACCCAAAATTTCGTGCCTTTCCAGTAAATCATATTTAATTGAGTTTTCATATTAAAACTTCACAACCTTTTTTTATATCATAGCACTTTTATCGGTCATTTTCTTTGACCTAACGATTGCCTTAACTGGCGCGGGCAATTACCTATGCCAAAACCAACCAGCACTAATCCGCATCTGGGTTGAAGGCCGTGTTATCCTGTCTTTGAAATTAAATCGCCTTCAATGTAGCGATGGATTATTCCCGAGATCAAAGTCTGATACGGAATCCCCATTTCCAGCGCTTTCTTCTGGATGCCTTTATAGTCGTGATCGTAGAGCCGTATCGTAATTCTCTTGTCTTTAATTATGGTCTTCCTTGCCGTCGCCTTAATTGTCTCAACTTCCTTTTTTGAAGGCGTCACAAGAGTCATTTTGCCCTTTTCAAATGCATCGACAATAGTTTTTTCTTCTTTATCATATTTCATCGTTTAAACCTCCTTCTCATTCTTGTATACCTTAGTTGCTTTTCTGCCTGGAATAATTGTTTTAAGAAATATATAGTCCTTTTCAACGATATGAGGCACTAGATATATATAGTCTTCCATAATAACGAAGTAAATTTTCTGCCCTGGGTAGCTTTCCTGGTCTGGATGATCGGAAAGTTTCCACACATCCCCGCGTGCAAGATGGTAAATTATCTTTTCAAAAGATATATTTCTCTCTCTTTTAAGCCACTCATTTTTCTCTGCATCCCAATCATATTTCATTTTTTATATTGTACATCATATGTCTGTACAGATCAATATTTCATTTCTTAATTATATTGGGATAACGATTGAACTGTACGGCGTAGTGAAACGAAGTCCGCACGAGTGATTTGTTATGCACCTATTATCTCATTCAGTCCGTCAACAACCTGTTCTATTTCCTCAGGAGAAGTTCTTCCGATTATTTTCCCTATTCTCTCAACGGAAAGCGTCCGAATCTGGCTTATTTTTACCCATGACTCTTCGGGTAAATTCGAGGTTTGTAATTTAAGGGTAAGAGGAAATCCTGCTTTCTGAGGCTGACTGGTTAGAGCTACGGCAATAACTGTCTCCGACCGTTCATTAAAAATATCTTGGCTTAAAATCAAAACAGGTCGTAACCCTGATTGCTCATGTCCCCGCACAGGGTTCAGATCAGCCCATCTAATGTCCCCCCTTAATATTCGGGCCATTGGCTCAGAT
>DATHDG010000047.1:0-16013 GCA_035319125.1 Dissulfurispiraceae bacterium
TCAAAATTCAGGTATTCGAGCGGATGGTCCTCAACCGCAACCGCCAGACGCCTGATGCCGGGGCGTGGCGGTAACCCCTTGGGAACTGCCCATGACTTCAGCACGCCGTCCTGCTCCAGGCGGAGATCATAGTGAAGGCGCATCGCGTGGTGCCTGTGCAGAACGAAAGCGGTATCAGTCCCATCGGCGATTGCAGGTCGGGGTTCGGGCGTCTCGTCGAAATGGCGTTTAAGTGAGTACGGGACAAGTTTACCATCAGGGTTGCGCTTGCCGGAATGTTCAGCGGTCCTTGTGCCGCGCATTGTGTGAAGAGCGACCGAATATGCGGCGATCCCTTCCCACGCGTCGCCGTTTTGCCGCACCAGCTCCGGGACATTGCGGAGATTGAAACCGGAACCGGCCGTAACCTTTTCCAGTTCGTCCCATCTTACAGGCATGGATACAGGCGCTCCGGGAAGCCCGCGCACGCTGTATGCGGAGACGATGCTCTGATAAGTCCTGTTGCGATAGATATCGATGAGCACGCGCCCCTTGCGGTACTCATTCTTGATGAACATTGTAGTTGTCTGGCTGTGAGCCTGCACGAACTGGGAGGCCAGTCCTTTCGCGGCCTCAAAGACCTGCTCGAATGACCAGCGGGGCTCCACAGGAACGACAATATGCAGGCCTTTGCGTCCGGTTGTTTTTACGAAGGTCTGATAGCCGAAGGCCTCGATGTGCTCTCTGAGCTTATGGGCGATTTCAACTATGTCCACGAATTTGTATGTCTCGGGCGGGTCGAGGTCGAAAACGAAATAATCAGGCCTGTCGAAGTGCGGAGATCGGCAATGCATCTGGTGCAGCTCGATGCTCGCAAGGTTTGCGAGCCAGACCAGGGAGGCATCCTCGGTTGCGATAATGTAATCCACAGCCTCATCCTTTTCTCCCCCCAGTCTCGCATGTTCGAGCCATTCCGGGGCCCATTCAGGCCTGTTCTTCTGGAAGAAGCGCTCGCCAACGATGCCGTCGGGAAAGCGCACGAGCGAAAGTGGACGGCCTCTCAGGTGCGACAGGATTGCAGGCGCGAGCTGCAGATAATACTCGATCAGTTCGGCCTTCGTTATCAGATCGTCAGGGTAAAGGGCCTTGTCGAGGTTCGAAAGCTCGATGGTCCTTTTACCAACGCGTACATTCTGGGATTTCTTCGGCATAGATAGAAGCTTATTAAGAGTTATTCCAAATGGCAAGCATTGCGCTGCGGCAGACAGCCAGTTTGATTAAAAAGAGTTGATAAGCTCGCCGAAGTCCCTGATGACGGTGAAGCCGCTATGCGGACTATCTCCTTTTCTGGAGCTAGCTCTTGTCTTATGGAGCAGATACCTGATGCCATAATAACGAGCCGTCTCCAGTATTTCAGGCAAGTCGTCTATGAACAGGGTTTTTTCTTTTTCAAAGTGAATGACTTTTTCAAGATTTTTCCAGAATTCGATGTTCTCTTTCGGATGTCCCAGCTCGTTGGACGTTATGCACTTGTCGAAATATTTACCTATATCGGTTTTCTTCAGCTTAAGGTCAAGGACTTTATAGTGGGCATTGGTCACCATATAGACCTTCTTGCGATGCTTTTTAAGGGCGCTTAGGAATTCGATCACGTGAGGATGAACGTCTATCAGGTGTCTGATCTGCTCCTTTAGCGCCGGGATATCAAGCTTAAGCTCCCGAGACCAGAAATCTATGTCGGTCCAGTTCAGCGTTCCTTCATGCGCCTTGTATTTGGAAAGCAGCTCTTCTTTGGCTCTCCCGAAACTCAAGTCATGTCTTTCAGCATATCTTTCGGGCACGAGATGTTCCCAAAAGTAGTCATCGAAATACTTGTCCAGCAGCGTGCCGTCCATGTCCAGGAGGACATACTTAATATCCTTTAGTGGGATCATCTTCTCCTCTGTACCAGGATTGATCGATGTTGTACTTTGTCTTTTCATAGACAAGATCCATGATTCCACGTAGTTCTTCGAACACGCTGTCAAGGGTATCGTTATCAATCAGATCTTCTGGATTCAGGTCGTATGCGTATGAGAGCTCGTATTCCTTAGTCGGTTCGCCTGCACCGAAGTATTCTTTTATGAGAAGAACAGGTTCCGACTCGGGATACTGTTTTTCTATATCACGCATCAGACCCTCAATGTCCGGATAGCCCTCCATAATTGGCAGCCTGATTACAATGTCCAGTTCGAGTGTGTTTTCTGCCGGTACGCCGTCTTCCTCGGTCTTTACGTCATCGTACATTGACATGCTTGTCTGGAAGACATCATAAGTCAGGGATACTGTAGCTGATACGGGATGAGGATCCTCCATTCCCGGCAGCGCTAGGGAAAATCTACTCTCTCTTGTCAGAGAAAATTGCTCGATGAAAACCTGTATGTTAAATACTTCAAGATGACCCTTTGCAGCCTCGGCCATCTTCATCTGTACTTCTTCAAATCTTGTCATAGCGCCTCCGAATGTTCCAAAATATCAATAATTATACCATTGCGAATCTATCGGAGGCCATGAAGAGAAAGGTTGCCATAGTCAGCGGAGGCGCAGCCGGATTAGGACGGCAGATCGTTGCGGCATTAGTGGAAGCTGGATTTTTTGTATGTGCGAATTATCATTCGTCACGCAAGTCTGCAGATAAGCTTATAGACGAGATAGGAGATAATGCTATGGCGGTGCGCGCTGATGTGTGCAGTCGTGATGAGGTGTCGGAAATGGTGAAGTCTGTACTGGAGAAGTGGCGAAGGTTGGACGTAGTAGTAAATAACGCTGGCATCGCCAGAGATGCACTATTATTAAGACAGAGTGAAGCAGATTGGGATGCCGTGCTTGGAACGAATGTGAAGGGTGTTTTCAATATGACGCAGGTGTGCGCGCCCTATATGAAGAACGGAAGTCACATTGTAAACATATCATCTTATGCTGGTCTGAAAGGTAAGAAGGGTCAGGCAGCATACAGTGCATCAAAGGCTGCATTGCTTGGTTTGACGAAGACTGCCGCAGTGGAGCTGGCATCTCAGGGCATCAGGGTTAACGCTGTCCTTCCGGGATATATGCCTACCGGTATGGGTACTGCGGCCTCTGACGCTTTACGTGCGGCTAGTAAGGAAAGCCTGCTGCAGACGCTTTCTGATCCGCATGAGGTGGCACGTTTTATCTCATATTTAGTAACGACCAATACAATTACCGGACAGACTTTTGTTTTTGACAGCAGGATAATTTGATGCCTTATAAAAGATTTTAGCGGAGTAACAATGACAAAAGGAATATTCGTAACCGGCACTGATACCGGTGTCGGTAAAACCGTTGTTTCAGCGCTGATCATTGCGGCACTGAAGCGGCAGGGCATCAAAGTCGGCGCTATGAAGCCCGTAGAGACGGGATGTGAAAGGCGGGGCAATGTTCTTTTGCCTGCTGATGGTTTATTTTTGAGGACTGTATCGAGTATGAGTGATCCTTTAGAACTGATCACTCCGGTGCGTTATGAATTACCGCTGGCGCCATTTGTCGCAGAATCTGAAGAGGGAATGACCCTGGATCTGCACAACGTATTTGACGCATATAAAGCCCTCTCGTCGAAATATGAGTTCATGGTCGTTGAAGGCGTTGGAGGTGTGATGGTGCCTCTGACAAGAAGAAATGGAAGCTTCGGCAGTGCATATTTTGTTGCTGACTTGATTGCTGACCTGGGACTGCAGGCAGTCGTAGTAGGCAGGCCTGTGCTTGGCACTATAAACCATATACTTGTAACAGTGTCCTGCTTGCTTGCAAGGGGAATCCGCGTAGCAGGAGTGATTATAAGTTATGGTTCCCCACCGGACGGATCTGTGGCGGAAAGAACGAATCCTCAGGCCCTTAAGGACCTCTGTCCGGTTCCGATAATCGGCACTATCCCTCACATTAGCGATGTCTCTCCGGAGGCAGTTTGGAATCTAGATGTGTTTATCGACATTGAAACGCTCAAACAATAATATATACGCAGTTTGCTAAGTATTAATAAAATAAGATTTGGATGTATTAATTGGTGATTAATCTAGCTTTGGAGGTATAGATGGGCCTTATTGAATGGACAGAGGAAATGTCCGTAGGCATTGAGGAGTTCGATACTCATCATAAGCGGATAGTCTCTATAATCAACCACCTTGATGTATTGCTGGAAACCCGTGATAACAGGGATCAGATCGAAACTATATTGGCTGAACTTTCGAATTATTGTCTGTACCACTTTTTTGCGGAAGAAGACGCCATGACAAGATTCAACTATAAAATGTACGCTGAGCACAAAAAAGAGCATCTCATATTTACTGAAAAAATATTTCAATTTCTTGAGGATATGCATAGCGGCAAGGAGGATATTAGCAGGAATCTTCTTGCATTTTTGTGGGCCTGGCTGAAAAATCATATCTTGGTAACTGACAAACAGTATAGTGCCGATCTGAGGGCCGGAGGGATTTCGTGAAGTGAGCAATTCTGTCGTTAATAGCGTGATTCTCTGTGTGAACGAAGATTCAGCGTCCTACATTAAATGGTCTCTCCAACAATACAGGCTGCCGTTGAAAATAACCGGCTGTGCTAGAATTGGCGGTGCAGGAAAATCCTGCGAATCCAAAGGCACGAAAGTCCTCATTGTCGAGTCCACAGCCATGGCCGAACCTGCAATTTCATATTTAACAAAGATGCGTCAGGAACATGAGAATTTGAAGATAATTATGATTATTCCACCTACGATAAAGAAGGAGCAGGTGGTTCAAATCATAAGAGAGAGGCTTGTCGAAGGTATGCTAGTGCAGCCATATTCGACAGAAGTGCTTTGGAATTATCTGGACAAGATATACTCTTATATTAAATCCTGAGTATTTATTAAATCTACTGCACTCTTACAAATTTTCTTTTGCCGGCTTTAATAAGATATTGGCCTTTTATGAATTTCTGATCAGGCGTATTGATTTTTACATTATCGACGCTCACTGCGCCCTGTTTTATCAAACGCATGGCCTCTGCTGTGCTGGCTACCAGCCCGGCAAGCTTCATGATCTTGGGCAGCCACATTTCTTCCTCGGTCCACTGAAGTTCAAACACAGGAATATCGTCCGGCAATCCCTTGTCTTTAAATACCTTGTCAAACTCTTCTTTCGCATGACAAGCTGCCTCCTTGCCCCAATAGCGCTCGACAAGCTCCATCGCAAGATCTTCTTTAGCCTTCTTCGGATGTACGCTTCCGTTTATTAAGCCGTCTTTGAGCGTCTTGAGTTCGGCAACGCTGATGTGACTGAGCAGCTCATAATATTTGATCATCAATTCGTCGCTTATAGAAAGGGATTTACCATAAATATCTTTCGGCTGTTCTGAAATGCCTATGTAATTGCCGAGGCTCTTAGACATCTTCTTCACGCCATCGAGTCCTTCCAACAAAGGCAATATGACGATAGCCTGCGGTTCCTGTCCGAATTCCTTCTGAAGCTCCCTGCCCATCAGCAGATTGAAACGCTGATCTGTGCCGCCAAGTTCCACATCTGCACTCAGCGCCACAGAATCATAGCCCTGCAGGAGCGGATATATGAATTCGTGTATTCCAATGGGAGTCTGGCTGTGGAAGCGCTGCTTAAAGTCTTCTCGTTCGAGCATCCGCGCTACTGTCTGTTTTGCCTGCAGCCTGATTAGCTCTATAGCCGTGAGGCGCTCCAGCCATGCACTGTTGAACATTATTTTTGTCTTGTTGGAATCTAATATTTTAAAGACTTGTTCTTTATATGTTTCAGCATTTCTCAGCACATCCTCTTTGGACAATGGTTTTCTTGTCTCGGACTTGCCTGTAGGGTCGCCGATCATTCCGGTAAAATCGCCGATCAGGAATATAACCTCATGACCCAGCTCCTGGAACTGGCGTAGTTTTTCAATGAGCACTGTGTGGCCGACATGAATGTCCGGCGCAGTGGGATCAAAGCCGGCCTTGATTTTCAGTGGCGCATCTTTTCTGGCTGATTTTTCGAGTTTCTGGAGAAGTTCCCTCTCCTGTATGATCTCGATGGTGCCTCTTTTGATTATTTCCAGCTGTTTATCCGGTGCAAGCATGGCAGATATATTAAAACGGAAACAGACGCCCGGTCAAATCTGAAGAATAGAATGTCTGCAAACATAGACTGTTTTGGGGAAAATGATTTGCCGCAAGAGCGATGGCTGTCGGCATGGCCACAAATATCTGTGCTGCTAAGTACTCTTTATCTGAGTACATCGTACCATGTCAAGCTTGATGAATCTCATGCAGTTATTGCATGAGATGCAGTCCGCGCGTTCTTTACCCTGCATGAATTTCAGAGGCAGATCCGGCTCGCGTATCAGCGGACGCGAAATTGAAATTAGGTCGGCCTCATTTTTTTGCAGGATATCTTCGGCGACACTTCTGGATCTGATGCCTCCAACGATCATGACGGGTATAGATAGTTTGCCAGTAAACATACCTGTAGCCGCCCTGAAGTAAGCCTCCTGCTCAATCGTCTCTATATTTGGCCTGACGGTCATCTTTCCAGCTTCGAACATTCCACCGCTGATCTCTACCGCGCCTATGCCAAGCGACTGGAATCTCCCAGCTATCCTGAGTGCCTCCGGCAATTTAAGTCCGCCCTCTATGAAGTCGTCGCCATTCATCTTGATCATAATCGGAAATGTACTCACGACCTCTTTCCTTATGGCCTCGTATATTTCTTCGATGAAGTGGAATCGCCTTTCTTCGTCGCCGCCCCAATAGTCATCGCGTCTGTTAGTGTGCGGCGATAGGAACTCGCTCACAAGATAGCCATGCGCTGCATGTATTTGTATGCCGTCAAATCCAGCGTACATTGCTCTGCGCGCGGCATCTGCAAAGGCGTATATCAGCGTCCATATTTCAGCATCGTCCATTGCCCGAGGAGCAATCTTTGTGGAAGGATCGTATACAGCCGACGGAGCAATGGGCTGACCACCGCCGAGCAGGGATGGAAAACATTGCCTGCCGCCGTGCGAAAGCTGCATGACTATTTTGCAATCATGAGAATGCACGATATCAGTCAACCTCTTGAGTCCGTCGACATAGTGGTCATTATGTATACATATTGCCTGCGGGACAGACCTGCCGGATGGATGAACCAGAGCATTGCCGGTAATGATCAGGCCTGCGCCACCATCGGCAAGTTCCCTGTACATATCAACAAGCGAATCTGTCACAAAACCATCAACGTCAGCACGTTTTTCGTATGTGGCCGAGCGTACTATACGATTCCTGAGCTTCATGCCAGCCAAGGAGAATTGCTCGAATAGTTTCAAATTTTCTTGCCTCCCAGTATCACGGCAAGCTTGATTGCCTCAATCATGCTGGACGGATCGGCAATGCCCTTCCATGCAATATCGTAGGCTGTTCCGTGGTCTGGTGATGTCCTGATAAAAGGCAGCCCAACGGTCACGTTTACCCCTTTATCGAATGCAATCATCTTAAGCGGAACAAGTCCCTGATCATGATACATACATACTACCATGTCAAATTCTCCTTTATATGCTTTGTGAAAAAGAGCATCAGCAGGATAGGGGCCGGAAACTGGTATATCCATGGCCTGTGCTTCCTTAATGGCAGGCGCAATCATAGTTGTTTCCTCATGACCGAAGATACCGGCTTCCCCTGCATGAGGGTTCAGGCCTGTAACCGCTATTTTTGGGCTTTCAATTCCCATCAGTTTGCAAGCCTTGTATGCCAGTATGATCGTTTTCATGATTCTTTCATGGGTCAGCATATCAGGCACATTTCTAAGTGCAGTATGGATGGTAGCCAATATTACCCTGAGAGGTCCGCCGCAAAGAACCATTGCGTAATCTTTCGTATTTGTAAGATCAGCCAGCATCTCAGTATGGCCCGGCCATGTAACGCCAGCCAGTTTCAGAGATTCTTTGGATATCGGGGCGGTGACAACTGCATCGACGATCTTCAGCAAGGCGAGTTCTGCCGCCTTCCTGATATAAGAGACACAGTCTCTGCCCCCTTTTGCCGTTGCCTGCCCTCTGGCAAAATTACTGGCTTTGATTTCCCCCGTGTCCAGGATGTCGTATTGGCGGTGATCGAATGCAATGCCGAGTTTCTCAGATGCTTCTGCGATCACGGACCGAGAGCCTATAATCAGCGGATTACATATCCTCACCATCTCATAATCAATTAGAGACTTGAGGACAATCTCAGGGCCAATGCCGGCCGGATCACCCATAGTAATAGCTATTCTTACACGGTTTGCCATAGATTCATTTTACGACATGATTATAATCATTGAACACTGGTTTTGTCTCTTGGGCGGCACTGAAAGGATAGTAAACCAGCAGACTCATGTTAAAATGAAGCAATGCATGGCACAAAGACAGATTGCAACATAATAATAGCTTGGAAATACTGGAATGACACACATTTGATTAGTTTCCGTAGTTATTATATGGGATTACTGGATTGACATTGATATGGGGAGAGGAGTTCGCAAAGATCTGATAAAGACTGATAAGGACCAGCGACTTTGTAATGAAATGATTAATGATCGACGGTTTGGAAAGAACAGCCCTGCCGATTTAAGCGTCCTGCTTATAGAAGACGAAGAGTCTGACGCCTATCTGATCAAGGAGTTATTATCAGAGGCTCCAATCCGCGTCAATGTTAGTCATGCCGGCAGGCTTTCGGTCGCTCTGCAACTTATGTCGGAGACAAGATTTGATGTCATCCTGACGGATCTTGGACTGCCGGATAGCCAAGGTCTTGCTACTTTTTACAAGGTTCGCGACACAGCTTTGAATACCCCGATTATCTTATTGACGGGCTTTGCTGATGACGAGTTTGCCATGAGTACTGTTCAAGAGGGTGCACAGGATTATTTGGTGAAGGGGCGGTTCGATTCCCTGTCATTGTCGAAAGCCATACGTTATGCGATCGAGAGACATAAGCTGCTGGATGAGCTTGAAAGCAGGCTAATGGAAATCGGCAAGCTTGAGCGTGAACGTAAAAACATTCTGTCTATGCTTGCCCATGATATGAAGAACTCAATTGTGCCTTCGATCCGGCTTTTGCAGGGGGTTGTTGACGGAGATACAGAAGATTTTAAATCCAGTCTCCAAATGGTTCTTGATGAGCTCAAGACCGTAAATAGCCTCGCGACAAATTTTATGGATTTTTCGAGAGTGGATATGAAGGAATATGTGCCGGCTCTAAGTGAGTTTGACATAACGTCTGTGATCAACAGACAGGTTGAGATATCCAAAGTGAAGGCTGAGGTCAAGAACATAAGTATATCCCTTGAATCAGATCAAGGGGTGCGCAAAAACGTGACTGCTGATAAGGATATGATCCATAGAATGGTTGCCAATCTTCTTGACAACGCTGTGAAGTATACGGGAGAAAACGGGTCGGTAATAGTAAAATTTGCAAACTATGGTGATGATCTTCTGGTTGAGGTCAAGGATACGGGCGCCGGCATGTCACCTGAATATATTCCATTCTTGTTCGACGCTTTCTATCGTGCCGACAATGAACACAGGGGGTCCGGTCTTGGTCTGGCCATTGCCAAGAGAATCGTGGAAGCCCACGGCGGAAAGATATGGGTGACCAGCGAGCCGGGGACAGGAAGCATATTCAGCTTTACGCTGCCCAGACAAGGCTGACTATTTTTTAAATGGCTGCGCCCAGAATATAGAATTGATCATTGTTGTACTCGAACATGCCGAGCGGTTTCATGCCAAGTTTGATATGGGCGTTGAAAGAACGTCTGTTTTTTTCAGAAATAAACAAAACGCAAAATCTGTAATGAGGTGCGACTATGCGCTTGAGTTCACCATAGAGGCCCGTGAGCAGACCTGTCCCTCTCATCGATTTTGCTATACACACTGGACCATAGACAAAAGTATTACCGGCTGCCGGATGTTTTCTTTCTATGGTCAGTTCGTGCAACTTGCTGAGCATGCTTCTCAGAATGGGAAAGTGCAAGCTATAGGAATATGAGGTTGCGCAGAGGTAACCGCTCAGTACGTCATCCAAAATAGCAACAGCAATGCCCAAGCCCGTATTTATTTTTTCAAATTGCCATTCGTCCATTTCTACTGACAGGAAGCCGTCTTCAGCTTCGGCGCTGCTGAGGTTGCCAATGAGGTTAATCTTTTGCAGCGCTAATAAGGCAGGATAGTCAGCCTTGATCGCTCGCCTATAGATGATATCAGTCATGCCGCGCGCTATCTGTCGAGCACTGCTGCATTCTTGGGCGGACTGAAGCTGAAGACAGAGTTCTTAATGCCTGTATTGATTTTCACATTATTGAGCTGTATCTCTATTTTATTGGAGAGATTATCGACAATTATTAAAGTCTTAATGGGAAATGCTGCGCCGGATGGTACTATCTCCAGGTGCTCGACATTGCCCATAGGCTTCCTGGGCTTCAATACTATCAAATCCGGCTTGCTGGAAATGATGTCAAACTCTTCCCTGATATGTCCTAATCCTGCAAGGAGGGTTATCGGCGCCTGCCCGTATGTGGCACGGTCGAATTTTGACCGTATTACCTGATTCTCTTTTTTCTGGAATACGATTATTTCACTGCCGGTCACGTATATCACCTGTGGTTTGTCTCCGGAATATTCCCATCTCATCTTCGGAGGCTTTATAAAAAAGCGTCCATTATATACATCTGTTCGTTTGAGGTCTTTAACGAAGCTTTTCTGGACAAAGCTGCCCGTGAGATCCTTGATGGTTTCGTATGCCTTCTGTATTTTCGCGACTTCATCTTGTTCCGCCTGAGACGGCAAAACTGCGGCGATAAAAAAAGCTAAGGCAAGAAAAATAATCCGAAATATTTTCATTACTGTCTCCTCCGGATAAAATCACGTGGTTTGCCGGCACCCTTGGGAGGACCGACGAAACCGTCTTCTTCAAGAAGTTCCATAATGGTAGCAGCCTTGTTGTATCCTATTTTGAAACGGCGCTGTATGGATGATATCGATACCTCACCAACTGATTCTGCGAAGTCAACCACGTTTTGATACATTTCATCTCTCTCATCGCCGCCAGGCCCGCCCTTCTGGTTATCGGCAACTACTATGCTTTCAAATGCCGCGTAGTCCGGCACGCCCTGGTTCTTCACGAACTTGGTGATATCCTTGACTTCGGTGTCACTTATAAAGGCTCCGTGAATACGAACTATCTTTACACCCGGAATCATATATAACATATCTCCCATGCCTAACAGTTTCTCAGCACCCATAGAGTCAAGTATGGTGCGCGAATCTATTTTAGAAGTTACCTGGAAAGATATTCTCGCCGGGAAATTGGCTTTGATCAGACCGGTAATTACATCAACAGACGGCCGCTGCGTCGCCAGAATAAGATGGATGCCTGAGGCGCGGGCCATCTGTGCAAGCCTTGCTATTGCGTTTTCAACATCTGCGGGCGCTGTGAACATCAGATCCGCGAGCTCATCGATGAATACCACTATGTAGGGAAGCCGTTCCGACGGCTCGACCTGCCTATTGAATGCCTCAATGTTTCTTGTTCCCTGCTCGGCCAGCAACCTGTACCTGCGCTCCATTTCGAGGACCATTTTCTTGAGCGCCTCTGACGCCTCCTTAGGGCTTGTGATGACAGGTGAGATAAGGTGGGGGATGTCGGAATACGCTGAAAGCTCAAGCAGCTTTGGATCTATCATGAGCATCTTGACTTCGTTCGGCGTAGCCTTGTAGAGCAGGCTGGTAATCATCGTATTAATTGATACGCTTTTGCCTGATCCGGTTGCACCTGCAACTAACAGATGTGGCATTCTGGCCAGATCCGAAACAACCGGATTGCCGAAAATATCTTTGCCCAAGGCAAGCGTCAGCTGGGATGAGCTTTTCTGGAAAGTCTCGGACGAGATTATTTCTTTCAGGACTACGGTCGCTCTCTGCCGGTTTGGTACTTCCAGTCCGATAGTCGCTTTGCCCGGAATTGGATATACACGAATGCTTGGTGCGCGGAGAGCCAGCGCAAGGTCATCAGCAAGCGATACTATCCTGTTTATCTTGACGCCCGGCGCAGGCTCGAATTCAAACATGGTAACCACCGGACCCGGGTGTGCCTGCTTAATCTTTCCACTTACGCCAAAATCAGCCATCTTTCGCTCAAGGCCCGATGCAGCTGATATCAGTTCATCTTTGGTCGGCCCTTCAACATCATCTGCATCTTTCAAAAAATCAACAGATGGCAGCTGATAGCCGGATTCATCTGACTTCCTGACGACAGGACGCGTTTGCATGACCGGCTTGGGACGCATTTCCCGTATTGTGAATTCTTGGGGATCGTCCTCGTAAAAATCCGGCTCTACCTCTTCAGCCGGCTCCGGCGGCGGCTCTTTAACCACTCGTTTTTTCTTTAGCTGGTCAATGAAAGAATAGAGAGACACCGGGCTTAATAAGACAATCGATACAGCGATAAGAGCTGCGCAAAAAATGTATGCTCCGACAATAGAAAACATTCCACGGAAGATCTCGGCAAGCAGAACTCCGATAAGGCCGCCGGCTGGGTCAAAGGAATGCGATGATGTTTTGGAGATCAGATCCATAAGCATTGCAAGCGCAGGAATGAACAGTAGTGATCCCAAAACATGGAGCATGCTGCGCTGGCTGCCCATAATCTTTCTTAGGCCATATATGAATAAGAACAAAGGCAGCAAATACCCGGGCAGGCCTGCAAGGGCCATGATCAGGTCTGCAACATAAGCGCCCACAGGGCCGCCATAATTCCGCACAGGCCTGTCTGAAAAAGTGAAGAAGGATGGATCCCATTTATTGAAGGAAATAAGAGATATCGTCAGGTAAATGCCTGCCAGAACGGCAAGGATACCGACTATGATCCTTAGCTTGCGATGTTCATGAACATCGCTTCTGCCGCTCGGCAAAGCCGACCTCCGGCCGCGCGACGGCTGGTATGAATAATCGTCTTTTGCTTCCGACACTACCCTTTGAGCCATAGCAGTATTATAACACCGGGTATGCGGCAGCAGTTATAATGTCAACCCCGACATCATAGAATATGCGAGGAAGAAAGCGCCCAGAACGATACGGTAATAGCCGAAATGTTTGAATCCGTATTTTGGCACTAATGAAATGAACACTTTTACTGCGATCAACGCAGAGAAAAAAGCGATAATGCCGCCTATCAGCAAAAGCATCCAGGCATTGCTGTTGAAGCCGGCAGAGCTTTTAAGAAGATCGTAGCCTGTGGCAGCGAACATGGTTGGTATAGCCAGCAGAAAAGAAAACTCAGTGGCCTGTTTGCGGTCGAGGCCTGCAAGCAGTCCGCCGAAGATGGATGCCGCAGCACGTGAAACTCCTGGAATCATAGCCAGACACTGCACAAATCCTACCAGAGCCGCTCCGGCAAATGAGATTTTTTCGGATGATGCATAGCGGGATTTTCTCGTTTTAGTCCACTGGTTTAGGACAATCAGTAAAATACCGCCCACTACTAAAGTTGTGCTCACAACATATGGATTAAACAAATACTGCTTGATGGTTTTGTATGCAAGAAGGCCTATCACCCCGGTCGGAATGAACCCGACGGCAAGTTTAAGATAGATCTCTGTGCTTACAAGGAATCGCCGATAATATAGGATTACAACTGAAAGAATAGCGCCGAGCTGAATGGCAATTTCAAAAGTCTTCACAAATGCATCACTCCCAATCCCCATAACAGCTGATGCAAGTATCATATGTCCTGTTGATGAGACCGGCAGAAATTCAGTGAGACCCTCGATTATGCCGAGAATAACAGTATCTAGAATTGTCACAATTCGCCTCCGGGTAAAAAAGAAAAGCTCTCATCATGGAAAATCGTATTGAGTTCCCTTGAGGAGATAATCACAAATGTGATGATTGATATTTTATCAGTATAGCCCGAAAATTGTATAGCCGTAATGAGGTTGTAAGCACGAAGATCTCTGAGATCGTCAGGCATCACGTCCTGCAGATGGACGGTGAAGCAATACTTATGTTGGAAGGTGCATGATATGGTTGCTCAGAGAATCTTTTATCGGCGGAACGAACCATAAGGTGGAGATGTCATCTTCAAGTCCTCATATCAACTATGGTATCAAGAATGATGTTTTCAAAAAATAACTATCAGCAGCGGAATGTCTGATGCCGAGCGAAAAAACATTTGAGCGGACCCGTCGTTTACCTCATACAATTTAATTATAAAAACCCCGGCAAACTGCATCTAAGGAGGCGTCATCGTGAATATTCAAAATGGCATAGACCTCTTCCTGCAACATCAGAAGAGCACCGTTAAGAAAAGCACGCTTAAAAGCTATGGAAAGTTCCTCCAACAAATTGGAATGAGGTTTTCCGCATATGAAGTCGAGGCTGTTTCGTCAGAGTCTATCGGCAAGTTCCTTGAGGAATCTACCGAAGGTCTGATTAAGGCCACTCGTCATCTCCGCTACTCTCAGGTAAAGGCGCTATTTAATTATATTATTGAAGCGTCCAACCTGAATATCAAGAACCCTTGCAATTCCGGCCCTATGTTTAAAACATTTAAGACCACTGCTCACCGGCCCAGAAAAATTCGGGACAAGGAAACGGTAGACGAGTTGATCTTCTATTCTAGAAATATCAGAGATCGACTCATACTGGAATTGCAGGCCAGGTGCGGGATGAGAATCGGCGAAGTTCTCAATCTACGCGTCGCTGATGTTTCAGGCAGGAAGCTCACAATCCAGGAACCCAAATCAGGTCGAGATGCAGAGGTCGCCTTCATGCCCGAACATATTGCCACGCGACTGACAGAGTATATACAGACGAGGCAATTGTCACCGACCGACAGAGTATTCCCAGTCTGTTACACTTCTGTAAGGAACCTTGTTTCCGACTTAGGGAAGAAGCTAAACATAAAAATTGCGCCCCACGATCTGCGCCGACACTCAGCCACATATGCCAGCAGAAATGGAGTTCCTCTGGAGATTATTTCCAAAGTCATTCTGAGGCATCAGGATCTGAAGACAACCCAGGTTTATCTGGGCAAGATCAGCGATACTGAAGCCATCCGGTGGATGGACGTTTTGCACGGGAAATAATAAGTATCAACCAGTAATTTAAGCGCCTGGGTTGTATGCATTGGCTCGTTAAATCGCTAACTAACCCAAGCCTGCGCCTCCGGTTTATTGTGGAGGCAATGGAGAATGGGGCAGATAGAGTGGAATATAAAGCCTGATGTTTACAGTTGTTTACATCTTTAGAAGAACCACTTCATTGGACTTCTTCTTATAGTATCAATAATAGTACCATGTCAATTATTATCCGGGCGTTTCTCAGGATGCAAACACCACCATTGGGAGAGGATATTCGCGCATTATGCGATTAACACGATAATCCGAACGCTCCAGAATTACAGAGAGTCCTTCAGGCTCTTGCCGGCTGTGAACTTGACCGACTTGCTGGCCGCGATCTTAATTGCCTCGCCAGTCTTGGGATTCCTGCCCTTTCTGGCTTTCCTCTTGGAGAGGGAAAAGGTGCCAAAGCCGACCAGGGTAAGCTTGCCGCCCTTCTTTGTCGTTTTGGCAACGGCATCGATAAGAGATTTGATAGCAGCGTCAGCCTGAGATTTGGTAATCTCAGCGTCTTTTGCCATTTTGTCTATAAGTTCTGCTTTTGTCATGAGAGCCTCCGGGGGAAGTGATGAGAAAGAGTATACCATAAACATAAGATCGTATAGGATCTTCATCAGGACAGAAGAGCACACCTTTTTTTATTTTCACCGTGATACTAAAGAAAGGTGTATGCAGACCCGTCAGATTGATTGTTAATTCATATTTCTATCTGCTATGCAGGACATTCATCCAGCGGATGGCTTCAGTGTCACTGATCTTCCCCAAATGCACCTGAGTCGTCTTTAAGTCCTGATGTCTCAGGATAACCTTGGAGATAATCTCCAAAGGGACTCCGTTTCTGCTGACATAGGTGGCAAAGTGCCTGCGAAGATCATG
>DATHDG010000048.1:0-18456 GCA_035319125.1 Dissulfurispiraceae bacterium
AAGAGCAAAAAAGAGGCTCAGATGCTTGCTGCGAAAGAGGCCCTGCGAAAAATGCCTGACAGCAAGACGGGCCTGTGACTGCTTATACGTTCCTATGTCGGTATCGCTATTACGCGCTTGCATTGTTATTTTCCGCAAATCTTCTGAACTATGTCGACCGTCAGGTGATCTATGCTGTTTTCCCGCTGATTAAAACCGACTTGAACCTATCCGATGCCGCACTGGGATCCATAGGGAGCGCATTTATGATATTTTACATGATTTCTGCCCCTTTGTTCGGGTGGCTTGGAGACAGGATGATGCGTGTCAGAATGGCTTCGTACGGTCTTCTGGCATGGAGCATTGCTACTGCCTGGGCCGGTTTGGCGAACAATTACACTACGCTGCTTACCGCCAGATCAATGGTTGGTATTGGCGAGGCAAGCTTCGGAACGGTGTCTCCGGGCGTTATATCAGACTATTACTCAAAGTCGCAACGTGGAAGGATAGTAGCTCTCTACTATCTTGCTATTCCTCTGGGCAGCGCGTTAGGTTATTTGCTCGGCGGCACTATAGGTCAATTTGCCGGATGGCATGCTGCGTTCATGCTGGTAGGCGTTCCGGGCATATTGCTGACCATCCCGCTATGGATTTTAAGAGAACCTAAGCGTGGTGAAAGCGAAGGCAGCACGAATAATAACACCATTTGCAATGCAAGATATCGCAATCTTGCCGATAACAGATCATTCATGATCAACACTCTCGCCATGGCCGCAATGACCTTTGCAATGGGCGGTCTGGCACAATGGGCACCGACATTTCTATACAGGGAACACCATATGAACATCGCCGACGTGAACACTGCATTCGGTGCAGTAACTGTCGCAGCCGGTATATTAGGCACCCTTGCAGGAGGCTGGCTTGGAGATTTTTTCCAGAAAAGCAGCGAGAGCGGATATCTTGCTGTATCTGCATTCGGATTTCTCATAGGCGCGCCGATGCTTGTGCTGTCACTGACTGCTTCTACAGTGTTGACCTGTTTCATAGCGATATTTATTGCTGAATTCTTTCTGTTCTTCAGCACCGGCCCGCTGAATACAGTTATCCTCAATGTCACAAAGCCGGAAATGAGAGCTATGGCTTTTGCACTAAATATATTCATTATTCATGCGCTTGGTGATGCGGTATCGCCGGTAATTATTGGATGGCTATCAGACTTGGCCGGGATTAGGAATGCCCTGATGATCACACCGTGCGCAATTCTCGTTGCCTCTATTTTGTCCTTTTTTTGCATGAGATATATGGCTCAGGACATTCGCAGAGTGAATTGTTAATGACGGGCAAAGTCTGAAGAATTATTTCTACAGCAGTAATGCAGACATCCTGTGGAAATATTCGGACAGATCAGCCATGAGAGCATACCCTATTTAAAATATTTTTTCATCTCCCCTGGATATAGATTGCGCTGGTCATTGGGTGTCACATGCTCGGGTTGCGCGAACGCATACGGCTGCGGCTCAGAACCCAGCCTAACGATATCCGACGGCTTAGAGTCAGCCATAACTGGACTCTTCCTGATATCTATTGCACTGACATTGCAGCAGAATTCCAGGGATATTCCATTGGGGTCAAAAGTAAAAATGGAGTGAATAAATCCGTTGTCGATAACCTCCGACACCCATATTCCGTTAGCCTCCAGCGTATCCTTGAGCCACCACAGCGACTCGTCATCCTTTACGCCTACAGCCAGGTGATCGAAAGCAAAAGGCCCGGAAGAAACTCTTCCGGCGTCTTTTTCCTCAATAGGCTTTACATCGGGCCACTCGAAAAAAGCTATGAGATCAGTTGCCGATACCTCAAAAAAATATTGACGGTAGCCAGGTTTTCCTAATGCAGCTACAAGTCGCATGCCGAGTAAATCCCGCCAGAAATTGACTGTGGTGTCAATATCTCCTGTCGCAAGCGCGAGATGATTGATGCCTGTATATTCCATCTAGCCTCCCTTGATAAATGCCCGGAACAGCGGTTAATCGAGCCCAAGCAGCAGTGCTATAGATCGAGTAAATGCTGAAAGTGTATCATCGCGTGCGCCCATGACAACGTAATTGTCCCACTTATCAAGGCCTCTGATGACCTCGTTTCTGTCTTTGACAGATTCCGCTGACTTGCCGTTTTTTACTATACCGAGAGCTAGATCATTGCTAGATATGTCTTTGTCAGCCGTTCCTCCCGCATAGTATATCGGAAGCAAAATTAGATGATCGCTGTTGCGCAGGCCCCGAGAAAACGCATCTATATATCCGTCCTTCATTAACCTTGTAGGACCGAAGCCGTGAGGCTGAAAAATATAGCAAATTTTTCCTCGCAACGGCCTCACAGCAGACATCAAGGCTGTTATCTTATGAGGATTGTGAGCGTAATCATCGATGACCAGCCGTGTCCCGTCATCCAGGTGGACATCAAAGCGCCGCTCGATGCCAGAGAAATCAGGAAGAACTCCGGCGATATCTTTATACTGCATACCGATTTCCGATAACAATGCTATGCATGCCAGTGCGTTACTGAGGTTGTATTCGCCCGGAAGCGAAAGCCTGAATACCTGTCCTGAGAGTGAAAATTTAGTTGAAAAGTTGTCGTACATAACGTTTGTAGCCTTATACTTTGCCGGTTGTGATATTCCAAACTTTGCAGCATCTTTTGCTCGCAGAGAGGAAAGAGCGGCCAAATGGGAATCATCGGCATTGATAACAATCTTGCCCCGGGTGTTCTCCAAAAGTGCATCAAACATTGCTGCTGTCTTGTCAACTGCATGATGGTCAAGGTCAAGGTTGAGTATGACTGAGTGCTCCGGCCTATAGTTCACAATAGTGCCGTCTGACTCACAGGCTTCTATAACAAGTAAGTCTGATCGCCCAGCTATGGAGTTGCCTGGATTTGAAGCATTTTTGAACTGCTTAACTCTGCCGCCACCGATAAAATTCGGCTCCAACCCGAGCCGAGTCATTAAATATGCAAGCATCCCGGAAACTGTTGATTTCCCGCTGGTCCCTGCAATTGCTATAGTCTTGTATTCAGCGACTATTTGTGCCAGGAATTCTGGTCTTGTCATGATGGGGATGTTCATAAGCCGTGCCTTCGAATACTCAGGCTTGTCAGGTTCAACTGCTGTGCTAAAGACAACAAGATCAAGACTTTTTGTGATCCCGCTGCCATCCTGCGGTATGATCGCAATGCCTTTGTTCTTCAGCGCTATACATGTCGGATGATTCGGATTGTTATCGAACGCACGGTCAGAGCCAGATATCATATGTCCCTTGTCAGCCATAAACACTGCGATAGCCGATACCCCGCTACCTCCGATGCCGGAAAAAAATATGTTTAGTTTTTTGTTGAGCATTTATTATTTTAACTCGCAGAATACAAAAAAATTAACTTATTGTTCAATTCGACTATAGCGGTCTGTACGAAGTTGCTCGGCAAAGCATGGGAATGTAATATAATATGGATTGAGAATATCCTGGAGGAGGTATGGGATGAAGAAGTGCTCCGGCAAGATATGGCTGTCCATAAGCGTATTGATCATTGCGCTTGTGCTGCCAATAGCCATGCAGGCAGCGGGCATAGAAAATATTGCATTCAGTAAAGAGTCTTCTTTGATGAAGGAGAAGTACGGCGTTTGCGAGGAATTCCTCGATGTAAAATGGATGAGCAAATCTCCATGTATAGGTATACTAAAGGCTAACGTATATAAAAACTCAACCAGGGAAACGAGATATCTTATTGTCTATCTGGAAAAGCCCGGATCCAAGGCATTCGCTTTAAGAGGAAACGGAGTTTTTTATGATATAGATGAAAAGCAGTATTCAAGTCCGGATTTTGCGAAATTCCTTAGTGGCGCCCGTTACTCATTTAATCATGAGATGGTTTTCATGACGGCGAGGAAGGGCAATAAATTTGAGCGCTTCCCACAGGAACCGCTGCCGTTTGAGGCTCGTGCTCAGCATGAAAATGATTTTCCAAACAGGTCCTTCTCTGGTTTCTCCAAGACGGTCTGCATAGCATATCCGGATGCAAAGAAGGCGTTTGTCATCGAAGCTAGAAAGCCTTTTATGAATGCGCCAATGGATGAAACTACAAAACAGGCTTTCGAGATTGTCAGGAAGAAAGCAGAAGATAGATGCGATAACCTGAAACAGGGCGCAACTAATGATTGTAATATTGAATATCTGAGCGACAGTTATGCACTTGATGTGAACGGTGACGGCAAGGATGATTACATTGTCATGCCGGGACGGGGAAAAACATTGAAATCGCAACCTGGCCGGTACCTTCTTTTATCAGGCAGTGACGGCTATGTTACAACTGATGTCTCCGGTTGCTTGGGGATTAGCAGGTTTTTTTATGGCGTTGCCGAGGGCAGATCGTTTCATCTGGGCAGATGCAGTCGCTGATACCGGGTTAAATCCTTATTGTTGAAGGCAGGGTGAATAGAGATAAGTTGGCAAAGGCAGTTTTAGCCGGGGATGTTAGTTCTTTACCGAAAAACGTAGAGTTTTATGCATAATTATGTTATATATATACAGCCGGTTTTATAAGCTTGGCTCATACAAAGGTAAGGCAGGTCAACATGAATCAGAGCAGTAAGAATGCACCGACGATAAAGGAAAAGATCCTTCAGCTGTCCAATTTGCCGAGTCTTGCGGTTGTAAAATATCAGCTAATAAGGGCGCTGAATAAGGAAAATGCCTCGATAGAGGATATATCTGAGATCATACGTCACGATCAGGCGCTTGCTTCCCGCGTTATCGCGGTGGCGAATTCTGCTTTTCTCGGATATCCCGGAAGAATAAACGCCATAGAGCAGGCTATAATGCTGCTGGGTTTTGATCTTGTCAGGAGCATATCCCTTGCGGCCTCGATCTTTAATGTTTTTGCAGGTCAGTACGGCGGTTTCAAGCAGATGTGGGCTCATTCGTACGTAGTTGCAAATGTTGCGTCAAGCCTGTGCAATAAAGTTTCCGGCAAGGACAGGAGTACATGTTTTCTGGCCGGATTGCTGCATGATATCGGCAGACTTGTGCTGTTCAAGGTTATTTCGGACACCATTATGGACACTGAAGTGCATGACCTATTGACCAAGAAAGGGCAATCACTTGTCCAGGCTGAAAATGAGTTATTCCAATGCAACCATACTCAGGCAGCTGAATGGTTTCTTGACAATCTGTGCTTTCCTGAGGAAATTCTGGTGCCGATTACCACGCATCACTCAATATTGAAAGAAGGCGTTCATAAGAAATCAGCTGATGTAATATTCCTTTCAGAAGGGTTGTCTGACCTTATCTATCCGCAGGTTGTGCATGATGGGCAGTGGTCCGATGAACACCAGAAGATGTTTGAAGAATATGGACTGTCAGACAAGGATATTGCTGATCTGAAAGCAATAGTGGAAAAAGAGGAACAGGCGATAACGAGATTCTTCGACCTTTAGATTCAGTTGATCCAGATTGTTTTCTTAAAGTCTTTCATGCCTTCTACTATATGATTGGTAGTTCCGCGATAACCTATTTTCAGGCTTGATTCGAGATTAAAATATTTCAGGCAGGTGCCGCATGAAAATATTTCTACCCCCATCGATTCGATTTCTTTGATCAGCAAGACAAATTCGTCATCGGTAGTAGTCAGCTTGACTCCCGCATTAAGGAAGAATATAGTATGCGGTAATTCTTTTGTGACCTTTAACGTTTCAAAAAAACCCTTCATCAATATCCTGCCGAGAACGTCATCTTTTCCCATGGTGTCTGATGCTACAACCATAAAAATATCTTTCTCGAGCCCTTTTATCTGCGCATCAGCAGCATCTTGCACAGGGCATGCGTAGCCTTTGACTATCCTTACAAGCCAATATTTATCTTTGTGGTGGGATTCGGAATAAAATCCGTTTTTTGAGGCGAACCTCTTAAGGTTGCTTACTGACGCTTCATTGTCGATGAGTAATTCTATCGTTCCTTCATCCAGCTTTGAAAGAGCTTCCTCGGCCATTATAACCGGCTTTGGACATCCAAATCCACGAGCATCAATCAGAGTTGCGGTTTTCATTCAACTAATTTACCGCAACCTCCATTTAATAGCCATTAGATTTTATCTATGCTTGCAATCAATTTGATAGATAAAATCTTTATATCTTTAATTCCTTCTCTTCAAGGCGGGCTTTTAACAGCTCTCCGAAGGAACTGAGTCCGCTCTCGGATTTTGACCCGCGAGCTGCCGTTTCACGGTAACGCTTGAGATCATCCTCTTCTTCCTTCTGGATAACTCCTTTTCTGCTCAAAGTCATTTTTGCATTTTCAGGGTCAACATCAAGAACCAGCACCTGTAAAACGCTGCCGGGCAGAAAAGTCTTGGCGTGATCGGTCCCGCGAGGAGTACCCATTTCCGAATTTGGGATCAGACCTGTCAATCCGTCGCTGATTTTCACAAAGACGCCGAATGGCATTACTTTCTCTATAACACCATCTAAAACTTCTCCGGCAATTGGATATGTTACTTGTTTGCGCTCAGCCTTCAGCTGTACGGATAAAGAAATCTTTTTAGATTGACTGTCTACGGTGATAACGTAAGCTTCTATTTCCTGTCCTGTTGTAACAACTTCTTTTGGATGGTTGATGCGCTTGCCGCTGCCGAGATTTGAAAGGTGTATCAGGGCATCTATCCCAGGTTCGAGATTGACGAAAGCGCCGAAAGGCGTCAGACGAACTATAGTTCCCGTGACTTTAGACCCCACAGCATAGCGCTCTTGTATTCCTACCCAGGGGTCCGGTAATAAGGCCCTAAGACTCAATGTAAGCCGGTTCCTTTCCCAGTCAATGGCTATCAGGCGCACTGTTACTTCTTGGCCCGCCGACAAAGTATCGGATGGCTTATTTATCTTTGCCCACGATATTTCACTGGTAGGAATAAGTCCTTCTATGCCGCCAATATCGACAAATGCGCCGAAATTCTGGAGAGAGCTAATTCTGCCGGCTATATCCTGACCCAATTGAAGAGACTGTTTAAGGCGTGCTATGGAGGCAGCCTTTTCTTCCTGCAGTAAAACACGCCGAGACAGAACGATTGTGCGGCCGCCTTCCTTGAATTCTATAACCTTGAAAGAAAAAGCACGACCTGCGTAAAGACCGCCTTCACGGCCTCCTTTCAAGTCTATCTGCGAGAATGGGCAAAAGCACTTGACACCATCCACCGCCACTTCAAAACCACCTTTTATCTCTCTTTTGACGTCTCCTGTCACGGCAGCCCCGGATTCGAAGGCGTTTCGTATCTGCGCAAGCTTTACTGTCGAATGACCTCGAACCAATGTCGTCATCTTTATTGCACCATTCACGACCGCCACAAAATGCGCCTCTACTGTATCACCTTCCTTGATCGTGACTGACCCATCTTCACTCTTAAACTCGGATATATCAATAATGCCGTCGCTTTTACCACCAAGATCAACGTAAACCGCTTCACCTGATATGCCCACTATCCTTGTTTTCACCTTCTCGCCAGGCGCCAGCCTTGATTTGCGTGAAGAGCTCTTTTCCAATAATTCGGCGAAGCTCTCCTGTCCTGCTGTATCATCATCCTGGATAGCCTTTGCCCCGGCCCCAATTCCATCATTGCTGTCCATCGCCTAACCTCTCACTTTATGTCCGACACTATAGTCCTAGTGTCTCCTATTTGAAGAACCTGCCTTAAAAAGGTGAATTTACCAGTGTAAAGGATTTCAACTTATAGAGTCAAATTAGATAGTTCTGCCGGATGTGTTTTGCTTTGATGCGGCCGCTGCTGTATTATTTCGGCAGACAATGTGAAATTTTCAAAGAGGCTTTCATCATAGCAACTTCAAGAATATCCTGGGATCAATGGCGGCTGCCGCAAGAACTCCTCCAAGCATAGCTCCGGCTATGCCGGGGCAAGCAGCATCCTGACCGCCCAGATAGAGTCCATTAATCGGGGTTTTAGTTGAAAGACTATCAGACAGGAAGCGTTTAGGGGTCGTCTCGAGACCGTAGGAAGCCCCGTGGTCCCTGGCGACAAAATGAGCTGTAGTAAGTGGAGTGGACAATTCATGGTATACAATCATTGGTGCAACAGACGGGAATAATCTGGCAAAGGCATCGATGAGGCGGTTCTCAACGCTTTTCTTGAAGGATTTATAACTATCGGGACGATCACGGTAGTCGGAAGAGTCCCATTTAGCAAATAGCGTTTTATTTACAAAGACCAGCATCTGGCCCGTATGTTTTTTCATTGGACCTTCTTCATGGCTGGCATCCTTGAGCGAAGAAAATGAGATAAAAACCGGCGACAGATGAGGGTTTTCGGGGTCAGACCATAGATTGTTATTGAGTGAACATTTTTCGTAAAACCAATGATTAGCTGCTGTAGCACCAGCTGCTGCTATATCGCCATGGAAGCCGAGGTACAGACAAAGATGGCCAACATTGGGATCGAAAGAGAGTATTTCCTTTGCCCATGCCGACGATTGCAAATCTGGTGGCATAAGATGTCTTACTGTGTTAGATGCTCCCGTTGTGGATATGATGCGGCTATTATGAATTTCAGTGTCATCGGACAGTCTGACCCCAAAAGCACGATTATCCCTTATCATAATTTCTTTAACTAATGCTGAAGTTTTAATCTCACCACCGGCACGCTTAATTACCGGGATCAGAGCTTTGGCAAAAACCCCGGACCCGTTTGCCGGATAATACGCACCGTTCAGGAAATGATTCATAATCGCCAGCTGCATGCCAAAGCTACCCGTAGCCGGAGAACCGCCGTGATCGCCCCACTGTGTTGCGAGTATGCAGCGCAGCTTCTCATCGTTGAAAGAAGAAACGAGGGCTTCCTGAGTGGTTTTGCTCCAAAACCGCTGTAAGGTCCGTCCTGCGAATAGACGACATAGCGATTTTATAGGCTCGGGCAGGGCGCGAATTAAAAACGGAGCCTGCATAGCTGTTCGTTTGCCGATCATCATCTGGAAGAGCGCATCGATCTGCCTAAGGGATGCAGGGAAACGTCTTTTTAAGTCCTGTTCGAGGGTTGAAGCAGGTGGCGCAAAAGCAAAGTCTTCATCAGGGAAATGGACTATGTCGTAGGGCCCCTTGATCAGCTGCATATTTACAGCACCATCGCCGAGCCAATCCAGTATTCTGCGTGTCTGGTTGCCTGGTGCCATGTCCCCCATATAATGGAGACCGACGTCCCATGTAAATCCATTGCGGGTAAACGTTTGCGTCAGACCGCCTGCAATGTAATGCTGCTCGAGGACAAGAACCGGCCGGCCATATTTTGCAAGAGCTGCGGCAGCTGACAAGCCGCCTATTCCCGACCCAATAGCTATTGCGTAATAATCTGTTGCCATTTAACAAGTCTAGCAAATAGCATGTGATACTGCAATTTGAATTGCAACTGTATGTTGATAATAGTTGTGCTGGAAGTGTATCAAATCGGGAATGTATATAAACATTTTTATACCGCTCAGCAATCGTAAGAAAAAGAAAGAGCGCAGACGGGCATCTTATCAAAGTATTCTTCACTTAAATCATGCAAAATTTAGATAAGTATTAACACGGCATTTACCTCTTCTGCCTGGTGCGTTATAATAAAAGATAATGAATACTAAGAGGGAAAAAAAGCATCCTTGTCCTGATTGCACTTTTTGCCAATGTTGCAGCGAGAGCCGGTGTAATATGTGCAGGCCATCATCTTCGGGCAATAAGGCTAAGAAAAAGAAGGTCAAAGACAAGGTGCATCGCCCTTTATTCCTGAATTTCTGAAGTAACATCCGCTTTGCAGACGTAACAAATAACGGCAGATTGCCGCTGAAAATCATTATCATTGTGAGGATATTATTATTATGACCGCACAAAAAATGGAGTTCAAGACCGAAGTCAAACAGCTACTTGACTTGATGATTCACTCTCTCTATTCCCACAAGGAAGTATTCCTCAGGGAACTCATCTCGAATGCGTCCGATGCGATTGACAAAGCCCGATATGAGGCCCTTACCAACGCCGAAATCCAGGAAGGCGAGAAAGATTGGAAGATAAAGATAACGTCAGATAAAGATGCAGCGATCTTGACTGTCAGCGATAACGGTATCGGCATGACCAGGGATGAGATAGTGGAGGCTCTGGGCACAATAGCCCATTCCGGAACGCGCGAATTCCTGCGACTTCTTAAGGAGAAGAATTTTAAAGACAATCCGGAGTTAATAGGACAATTTGGAGTCGGATTCTACGCGTCTTTCATGGTGGCTGACAAGATTACTGTGCTGACGCGAAAAGCCGGTATGCCGGATTCAAAAGGTGTCAAATGGGAATCTGCCGCTGACGGGACGTTTACTATTGAGGAGGCGGACAAGGTCGGCAAAGGTACTGATGTGATTCTGCATCTGAAGGAAGAAGACAAGAAATATCTCGACCAGTGGGAGATTCGCAGTGTTGTTAAGAAATATTCGGACTTCATAGAACACCCAATAATAATGGACGTTGAAAAGGAGCAGGACAGCGCGCTTGAAAAAGGCAAAAAGGTGAAGCTAAGGGAAGAGGAAATCCTGAATTCATGCAAGGCACTCTGGTTGCGTGACAAAGCAGAGATAACCACAGAAGAGTACAACGAATTCTATCATCATTTATCCCATGATTTCGGTGACCCGCTCAAAGTGATCCATTACAGGGCAGAGGGCACTTCTGAATTTGCTGCTCTTCTTTACATTCCCTCTCAGGCTCCATTCAATATCCTCTATCAGGATTATAAAATCGGGCCTATTCTTTATGTTAAACGCGTTCAGATAATGGAGCATTGCGAAAACCTGATCCCGCCGTACCTGCGGTTTGTAAAGGGCGTTGTTGATTCTTCAGATCTTCCGCTTAACGTATCACGAGAGATACTTCAAAACAACAACCAGGTCGAAATCATAAAAAAGAATATTACAAAAAAAGTTCTCGACCTGCTGGGAGAGATGAAGAATAATGAATATGACAGCTATGTCAAATTCCATAAGGAATTCGGACGGGTTCTCAAGGAAGGCGTACATACCGACTTCTCCAGGAGAGAGGCTATCGCCGATCTTCAGTTGTTCCATTCCACAATGACCGAGAAAGATAAATACACAACCTTCGACATGTATACGATGAATATGAAAGATGGCCAGGAAGATATTTATTACATAAGCGGACCATCTCGCGAAGAGGTTATGAAGTCCCCGCACCTTGAAGCTTTCAAACATAAGGGTTACGAAGTCCTTTTCCTGCTGGACGAGGTAGATGACTTGATCTTCGGTGGCTTTGAGTACAAGGGTAAAAAGATGAAGTCCGTCCTGAGGGGGGATATTCATCTGGATAAAGCGTCGAGAGACGAGGAGCAAAAGAAATTCAGCAAGCTTGTCGACTTTATAAAAGATTATCTTAAGGATGATGTTAAAGATGTCAGGCTGTCGGGCCGTCTTAAAGAATCTGCCTGCTGCCTGGTCTCTGATGAGGGTGACCTTGACCCCAGAATGGAGAAATTGCTGAAGTCAATGGGACAAGAGGTGCCCGTTGGCAAAAGGATCCTGGAAATAAATCCGGAGCATCCTCTTTTTGAAGCGATGAATAAGTTGTTTGAGAAAGAAGGAGGCAGTGAGCTTGTGGGCGAATATTCCGGCCTTCTTTATGATCAGGCGCTGGTGATGGAAGGATCTCGGCCCAAGGATCCGGCAGCATTTTCTAAGGCCTTGTCTAAGCTTATGGCATCGGCCCTGAAGAGTTGACCTGTGCAGCGCAAAGGAAAAAATATTAAAGCAAGACATAAAACCGTCTGGAACCTGAACCCTTTGTTTGGTGGCGATGATGCGTTGTCGATCGACATCGAAAGAAAGAGGTTGAAAAAGGCTTGCTACCGTTTTATAAAGGCGTGGCAAGGCAGAAAAGACTACCTGGAAAATCCTGCTGTCCTGAAAAAAGCTCTCGACGAATACGAACGTTTGATGCGCAACTATGGCACAGACGGAAATGAGGGCTACTATTTTTGGTTGCGTACTCAACAGGATCAGAATTCACCGGCATTAAAAGCAAAATATAACAAGATCGAAGAATTTGGAAGACGAATCGAAAACGATCTGCAATTCTTTCCGATGCGCATATCCAAAATACCCATAGGTACGCAGAAAAAACTGCTTAACTATGCTGGTCTTCAAAAGTACCGTCATTTTCTGGAACGATCATTTGAGGAGGCAAAATACCTGCTTTCTGAAAATGAAGAACGTATCGTCAACCTGAAGTCTTCGACATCTTATGGCAATTGGGTGAAGATGACATCCGGGTTTATAGCTCGGGAAGAGAAGAAGATTCTACTGGAAGACAGGAAGAGGGAGGTCAAGACATTTTCAGAGATCCTGAGCCTTATGAACAGCAGAAGGAAGAAAGTACGGGATGGATCTGCTAAGGCATTCAACGATATTCTAAGAAAGCATTCGGACTCCGCCGAAGCCGAGATCAACGCTATTCTTGCAAACAAGAAGATTGATGACGAGCTCAGAGGCATGTCGAGACCCGATCTTGCACGTCATGTCAGTGATGATATGGAAAGTGAAGTCGTAGATTCGCTGATCGCCACGGTAGCAGGCAGGTTCGACATTCCCGCTCGTTTTTATGAACTAAAAGCGGGGCTTCTCAAGGCTAAGAAACTTAAGTATCACGAGCGGAATGTCGAGTACGGAATTGCACACAGAAAGTTCTCATTCAATGATGCGGTTGGCCTTGCGGCAAGAGTCTTCTCACAACTGGATGAGGAATTTACACATATTCTTAAATCATTTTTGGACAACGGACAGTTTGATGTGTACCCTGCCAAGGGTAGGGCGAGCGGAGCCTTTTGCGCTCATCATCTGATTTCGCAGCCTACCTATATTCTTCTGAATCATACTGATACGCTGAACGACGTGCTGACTCTTGCGCATGAACTGGGGCATGGAATAAACAACGAGCTGATACGCAGGAACCAGCATGCACTTTATTTTGGAACTCCTCTTGCCACAGCAGAGGTTGCCAGTACTTTTATGGAGGACTTCGTTTTGCAGGAGATCATGCGCAAGGCTGATGATGAGATGCGGCTTGCTCTAATGTTGATGAAGTTGAACGACGACGTCTCTACTGTATTCAGGCAGGTGGCTTGCTATCGCTTCGAGCAGGAACTGCATGCTGAATTCAGGAATAAGGGATATCTGTCAAAAGAGGAGATTGGCACTATTTTCAGCAAACATATGTCTTCATATATGGGTAATTTTGTCGAGCAATCTGTCGGTTCAGAAAACTGGTGGATTTACTGGGGCCATATAAGAACATTCTTTTATGTCTACTCATACGCAAGTGGTCTGCTAATTTCCAAGGCCATGCAGAATTATGTGAAGAACGACGCAAAATTCATAGAAAAAGTAAAAGTATTTTTGTCGGCCGGCCTGTCGGATTCTCCGCGGAATATTTTCAAGAGACTCGGCATTGACATCAGCGATGCGAGATTCTGGCAAAGCGGAATCAAAGAGATAGAGAATCTTCTTGAAGATACTATTGTTCTCGCAAGAAAGCTGAAGAAGATCAGATAACTTTTGCTCCCAGCACGTTCTGCATGATTCTGAGAGCCGCATCGTGATCCTCTTTTGCAAGGCCGGCTACGGCATCTGCAGGTACGGTGATCGTAAACCCGCGCGGCACGGCTTCAACCGCTGCGAATAATATACATATGTGAGTCACGCATCCGGTCAGGATAAGTGAATTAACATCGAGATTCTTTAGAGTGGTCTCCAGGTCGGTATTATAAAAGGAAAGGTATGTCTTCTTTCTGATAATTTTATCATTTTCGTCTGGGGCCAGATCTTTAATGATATTCGCTCCGCTGCTACCCGTCACTGCATGGGCCGGCCAGCCAAACTTCGAGAACTCCTGGTCGTCCGAATCGTGGCTGTCACAGACATAGACAACCGGCTTGCCCGCTTTGCGCGATGCCGCAATCTCTCTTTTTATTGCAGGTATAATTATACGTGTCTCAGGCACCTCAAGAGGTGCTCCTGAAAGGACAAAATCGTTAAGCATATCTATTATAAGCAGGGCTTCAGTGATCATGGCATAATACCAGTTTGTATGCTATATCTGTTTCATATTATATTAAATTTTTTTTGCAAGGCAATCTCCACAATCTCCGGAACAAGCCCCTTGACCGACCCTCCAAAAGATGCAACCTCTTTTACAATGGTCGAGCTTAGAAATGAGTATTCTTCGTGAGGCATGAGAAAAACGGTTTCAATATCAGTGTCCAGCCTCCGATTCATAAGCGCCATCTGGAATTCATTCTCAAAGTCTGAAATAGCCCTCAGTCCTCTTATTAGGGCAATCCCCTTTTTGGCACCGGCATAATTGACAAGAAGTCCTTTAAATGATTCAACTCTGACATTTCTGTACCGGCTGATGGAGGCCTTTATTAGATCGATTCTTTCATTCAGGTCAAATAGTGGCTGTTTTTTTGAACTCGGGGCTACAGCAATGATCAGCTCATCGAAGATACGAAGTCCACGCTCCACAAGATCAAGATGTCCGTTTGTAACAGGGTCGAATGTGCCTGGGTAAATAGCAAGCTTTTTCTTCATTCTTTTCCCTCCGTACGCGATAGAATGTTGTCATTCAGACAATAGTTATAAAGTGTAAGCGCGGTATCGCCATAACGATATTTTTTTTGCAGCACAAGGTTCTGAAAAGATGGCAAAGCAGTTTTAGAGGAATGCTCTGCTATTACGATTCCTCCTTCCTTCAGTATCCGAGATTTGTCTATTATACGCAACGAGCCGGACAGAAAGCTTGATGCATAAGGCGGGTCGATAAATATTACGTCGAAAGCCCCGTGAGATATTTTATAGAGAAATGAATCGGCATCTGTATGCATTACGGAAGCTTTTTCCGTAAATCCGAATTTATCGAGTAATTGCTTTATGATTTTGGTGCGCGCAATATTGCTTTCAACGAATGCCACGTGGCTGGCTCCCCGGCTTATGGCCTCGATCCCGACAGCACCAGTTCCGGCATAGAGATCAAGAAATCGGCAGCCATCAACCTTGCCGGCAATAATATTAAAAATTGCCTGTCTGACCTTTGCTGCAGTGGGTCTCAATTCATCGCTGTCACCTCTGCATACGAAGGCTTTTCTGGAGCCGACCTTTCTGCCTTTGGCAGAGCCGCCCGATATTCTCATTATCAGCTTAGTGGTGGGTTAATGAAATAATCGTTGTTCATATTGTAATTATTTATATTGACTATTCTGCCTTCCACGGACAGACGTCCTTCAGAATAAAGCTTTATGGCAAACGGATAGACCTTGTGTTCAAGGCGTAGTATTCGTTCTGAAAGACTGTCTTCCGTGTCATCAGGTGAAACCGGAACTGCCGCCTGAATGATAATCGGCCCTGTGTCCATGCCTTCGTCAACGAAGTGAACTGTGCATCCACTTATCCTGGCACCGTATTCAACGGCTTGCTTCTGACTATGAAGCCCGGGGAATGCGGGCAGGAGGGCAGGGTGAATGTTCATTATCCTGTTGGGAAAGGCGTCAATCAGCGGTTTTCTGACGATTCTCATGAATCCTGCGAGGATGACAAGTTCGACAGAGCGTTTAGTTAATTCAGCTGCGATTCTGGCGTAGAAGTCGTTTATTGATTTGAAGTCACGGGGATTTAGATACAAAAAATCGATTGAATGCTTCTTTGCGCGCTCGATGGCATAGGCGTCCGTGGTGTCCGTGATAAGAAGACTTACTGCTGCACTTAACTTCCCCGCATTGATTTCATCTATTATAGATTGGAAATTCGAACCGCGGCCTGATGCCAAAATACCGAGCTTCAACATAGTATCTTATCCCTCTTTCAAGCTAATTTCGTGTACAGCTTCCACAACAGCCTTGGCATTGTCTACCGGTGTTTCAGGCAGAATGCCGTGTCCGAGGTTGAAGATGTGACCCCGCGCTTTTTGCCCGCTCTTAAGAATCTTGGCTGCTCGCTCCTTGATCAGCTCCCTGCTGCCGAAAAGGATGCAAGGGTCCAGGTTGCCTTGTATGGAGCAGTCGTGTCCGAGAACTTTCACTGCATCTTCGGCCTCGATGCGCCAGTCCAGACCGACGACATCGGCCCCGCTCAATTTAACTCTTGAAAGCATGGCGCTGCCGTTGAACGCAAAGTAAATGACCGGTACACGGTTTTTCACGGCTGCAATAATCTTCTGCACATAAGGCAGAGCAAAGATGTCGAAGTCAAGCGGAGAAAGGGAACCTACCCACGAATCGAATACTTGTACGGCATCGACTCCTGCGTCTATTTGCGCCAACAGATAGCTTATGACAGCTTCGGTGAGCTTTTCCATGAGCCTGCAGAATAGCGCCGGATTTTGGTACATCATTGTTTTCGATTTGATGAAATTCTTTGTGCTGCCGCCCTCTATCATGTATGTTGCAAGCGTGAACGGAGCGCCTGAGAACCCTATAAGCGGTACCTTCAGTTCCCGTTGTAACATCTTTATAGTATCTGTAACAAATGGGACATCCTCTTCCGGGTTTAAGCTTTTGAGCCGCAGAAGCGATATCTCATCACAAATCGGATTGTAGAGAATCGGGCCCTTTGACTCCGAGAATTCCAGCTTCATTCCCATAGCCTCGATCGGGATGAGGATATCAGAAAAAAGAATGGCGGCATCGACCTTCAGAATGTTAACCGGCTGCATCGTTACTTCGGCGGCAAGTTCCGGTGTCTTGCAAAGTGTCAGGAAATCGACCTTTTCTCTGATCTTACGATACTCCGGAAGATACCTGCCTGCCTGCCGCATGATCCAGACAGGCGCGTAGTCGGCCTTCTCGCCGCGACAGGCCCTGAGAAATGCATCCTTCATTTCGCTCCCCCCTTTGCCTTGCGCGGTATATAATTACAAAACGGTTCTTCCGCCAGATAGTCGCCATGAACAGCGAAAGCCCTGGCCCTGCAGCCGCCGCAGACATTCAGGTATTCGCACATGCCGCACTTACCCTTGTAGCTCTTAAAGTCCCGGAGATCCTTGAAGAGCTCGGAATTTTCCCATATTTCTTTGAACGACTGCGACCTGATATTTCCGGCAGGCTTAGGGAAGTAGCTGCACGGAAGCACGTTTCCGTCCACATCGATCAGGCATATCAGCTGGCCCGCAAGACATCCCTTTGACCCGCCGGTTGAAAATTTCAGGGTCCGTCTCTCGAACTTGGTCCCTTCCTCCTTTGCCTTTTGGAACACCAGACGGTAATAATGCGGGGCGCACGTCGGTCTCACGAGCATGTCCAGCTCGTCCTTCTCCATCTCGTAATGCCAATCGAGTATGTCTTCATACTTTTCCTTGGAGATGAGCTCGTTCATAATCTCCTCGCCTCTACCCGTAGGCACGATCATGAACAGATACCATGCCGTTGCGCCGATGTCTTTTGCGAGCTTGTAGACCTTGGGGATCTCTTTCTCGTTCCTTTTTGTGAAAGATGAATTGATTATGAACTCGATGCCATGTTTCCTGAAAAGGGCGGCAGCCTTCATGACTCCATCAAACGCGCCTTTCTCGTTCCTGAAATCGTCATGAATTTCAGCCGATGCGCCGTCAAGGCTCATCGATACGATCTTTATTCCGGAAGCCTTGATCTTCTCGCAAATTTCATCCGTAACGAGGCTGCCGTTCGTGGCCATGCACATTCTGAGGCCTTTTCCGGTGCCGTATTCCGCGATCTCGAAAACGTCCTTTCTCATCAGAGGCTCACCGCCTGACAGGACGACCACAGGCTTTGCGTAACCGGAAATATCATCGAGAACGCGAAAGGCCTCCTCAATGGAAAAATCAGGATGCTCCTTTACAACCATTTCAGACGAAGAACGGCAATGAACGCACCGCAGATTGCATCGCCTCGTAATTTCCCACGCTATCCATTTTGGCGAAAATTCCATGGCTTCTATTATAACCGAAGACTGGAAATTCATGAACGTGGCGATTCCCTTAAGCATAACTTCTTCAAAAAATCGATTCGGTTCTGCTATCCTCAATGAAACTGATCGAAAGCGAGAGGGATGATCGTATGAAGAAACCGCCTCTGAAGACGATACGTGATATAGCCGAGATACTGAAAAATCCGCCTTACAGGGACGTAGCAATAATGTGCGACACGATTGCAAAGATGTGCGGTGAATTTGCCGACACGCCTTACGCAAAACCTTTCGCAAAGCTGGGCGTTATAGCAGACGCCCTCAGGGGTAAGAGCGTGTTTGAATTTAAGGGCGTGGTCGATATAATGCTTAAGCAATGCGCTCAGACGGCGCAGGAAGTCTCTGATATAGCAAAAAAGGCAGTCTGATCAGCCCGGCGTCCTGCCGGTTTCACCATTTCGATTTTCCCAAATGCGCGCTTCTATTTC
>DATHDG010000049.1:0-10510 GCA_035319125.1 Dissulfurispiraceae bacterium
GATGAAATCCTTGATGTACTCCGTCCATATGAAAGGGTCGGAGTGATAGGCTGTGATGGCTGTGCTAAGGCGTGCGCTACAGGTGGCTCAGCGCAGGTTGGAGAAATGACAGAAATCTTGAAAAGCCATGGTAAGGATATCGTTTTCGATGTTACTCCTGAGCGTACCTGTTATCTAAACAAGAGCCGTGATGCTATTTCACCCCACACGGAAAAACTGAAGTCCAGTGAAGCTTTGTTAGTTCTGGGATGCGGCGGTGCAGTCCAAATCATCAGGCAGCTGACCGAGGAAGACGGCATTACAATCCCGGTTAAATCTGGACTGGATTCAGTCGGTCACATGGATACCATTATATTTGGAGATTTGGCAGTGGAACAGTGCGGCGAGTGCGGTCAATGCGTTCTGAACGACACTGGAGGCATATGTCCTGTAACCAAATGTGCAAAGTCACTCCTGAACGGGCCTTGCGGGGGCGCTGAAAACGGCAAATGCGAAGTTGACAGAAATCGTGATTGCGCATGGGCTGCCATTTATAGCAGGTTGAAGGCGCTTGGCGAGCTTGACCGCCTTAGCAAATACGTAGAGCCCAAAGACTACAGCAAAGCTGCTAGACCGAGGACGCTGTATATCAAAAAAGGGGTGGTGGCATGAAACTTACAGATTGCTTCAAAAATAGAGAATTTGTTATCACAGGTGAAGTCGGACCTATGAAAGGCTGTGCAGGCAATGGTTCTCGTCCGGATTTTCTGCAAGAAGCCGAGAGCATAAGGAAATATGTCCGAGCCATAAATGTGACGGATAACCAAAGCGCTGTAATGAAGCTTGGTTCGCTCGCAGCCTCTGTCCGTCTTAAACAAGCAGGAATCGAACCGATATTGCAGCTGACGTGCCGGGACAGAAACAGGATTGCATTGCAATCCGATCTGCTCAGCGCCTGTACACTTGGCATTGAAAACGTACTTTGCCTGACTGGCGATCATATCAAATTGGGCGATCATAAAAATGCCAAGGCTGTTTTCGATATTGATTCCGTGCAGCTTCTTTCCATTGCCCGGGGACTGAACAGAGGCTATGACATGGTGGGTAATAAATTGACAGAGCCGATGAATATGGCGCTTGGCGCTGTAGTGAATCCAAACTTCGAGCCCCTAGACTTGCAGCTAATAAAGATGGAAAAGAAGATCGAGGCAGGAGCGCAATTCTTCCAGACCCAGACGGTCTATGATCCCAAGGTATTTGAAGCTTTTATGAAGAGAGTAGCAGACTGGGGTGTCCCAGTCCAGTATGGAATTGTTGTCATTAAATCGGCTCAGATGGCGCGCTACATGAATGAGAATGTCTCGGGAGTGAATGTGCCTCAAGCATATATCAGTGAGATGGAAGCTTCATCAAAAGAGAATCGCAGGGAAAAAGCCATTGAAATCACGGCCAGGATTGTTAACGAAATCGCGCCGATGGTTCAGGGCATTCATTTTATGCCGCTCGGTTGGTCTGACGTAATCCCAGATGTACTTGCAAGAATAACAATGCCGGCACTTGGAAATTGAAGAGTCAAGACATGGGAGGAAGAGGATGTTGCATATTCTTTTAGCCAGCCGGGAATATGAGGCTTTGGCACTATTCGGCGCTGAACTTCAGCGACGCGGCAATGTCAGGCTTACGTATGTCGATTCTGCGGAAGCGGCTCTGAGTGCCGTGAAAACGGGGGGGATAGATCTCATTGTGGTCGGACAATTTTTGGCCGATACAACTCCTGTTGATTGTGTTAGCCGGCTGGTTCGCCAGAACGCTATGATCAACTGCGCCATGATCAGTGATATGGAACAGGATGTTTTTCACGAAGCTACTGAAGGACTTGGCATCCTGATGCAGCTTTCCCCAAATCCATCCGGCGACGACGCGGCAATCCTGTTGGATAAAGTCGAGTGCCTCTCAACGATGCTCAACGATCAGGCTGGAAAGGGAATGCAACAATGATTATCAGCGTCGCTAGCGGCAAAGGCGGCACCGGCAAAACAACGGTTTCTACTAATCTCGCCATAAGTCTTGGCGGTGACTGCACGCTAATGGATTGTGATGTTGAAGAGCCCAATGCGCATTTATTTCTGCATCCGCGCATTGACAGGAGTGAGACTATTACCACTTTTGTCCCAAATGTGGACGAGAGCCGGTGTACGTTATGCAGGAAGTGTGCAGATATTTGCCGCTTTAGGGCGATTACAGTCGTAGGCAAGAAAGTCCTTGTCTTCCCGAAGCTTTGCCATAGCTGCGGGGGGTGCCAGGCAGTTTGCATTGATAGGGCAATCACTGAAGGCAGCCGGGAACTTGGTGTAGTGGAATGGGGAAATGGGGCAGGCGTCCCAATAATCCAGGGACGAATCCGCATCGGTGATCCCATGACTCCTCCTCTAATCAGAAAGGTGCGATCTTCGGTGAATAAGGATAAAACTGTCATCATAGATGCTCCACCTGGCACTTCATGCCCGGTTATTGCTGCGATGCGCGGTGCCGACTTCGTGTTGCTTGTGACAGAACCTACGCCTTTCGGGCTTCATGACTTACAGCTTGCAGTCGGAGCAGTACGAATTCTTGGCATACCCTGCGGGCTTGTGATTAACCGAGCTGACATGGGCGATGATCGTGTCATGGAATATGCACGAACGGAACAACTGCCGGTGCTGATGGAGATCCCATTTGACCGGAAAATAGCCGAAGCCTATTCCCGGGGAATGACAATAGTTGAGGAAATGCCGGATTGGGCGGACCGCTTCAGGGATATGTTCCGGCAGATCACAATGGCAGTTGAGGAAAAAAAGAAGTGAGATCGGCACTATGAAAGAACTCGTTGTCGTGAGTGGCAAAGGCGGAACAGGCAAAACTAGCCTTACCGCAGCTTTTTCGAGCCTTTCTAACCGGCACATCTTATGCGATGCCGATGTAGATGCAGCCGACCTGCATCTGATTCTCAGCCCGGAGATCAAGAAGCGGACTGATTTCTACGGTGGCAGCAAGGCAGTTATCGATCCCAAACGCTGCAGTCGATGCGGAAAATGCCTTAAGCTCTGCCGATTTGGAGCCATTGACGAGGATTTTGTCGTTGATTCGATTGTTTGCGAGGGCTGCGGGGTCTGCGTCGATTTCTGTCCGGATACTGCCATTGATTTTTTAACGCAAAAGTGTGGTGAATGGTTTGTATCTGATACCCGCGTGGGGCCGATGGTCCATGCGCGTCTGGGTATCGCAGAAGAGAATTCAGGCAAGCTGGTCAGCTGCATTCGTCAGGAAGCGAGAAAACTCGCAGAGGAACAGCAAGCCGATATGATCATCACCGATGGCCCTCCCGGCATCGGCTGCCCTGTCATAGCCTCGATCGGAGGGGCGACCGCCCTGGCAATGGTCGTGGAGCCAACCGTTTCAGGGCTTCACGATATGAATCGCCTGGCCGATCTTGCGCAGCATTTCAGGGTGCCCTGCTTTTTATGCGTGAACAAGTTCGACCTGAACCTGGACATGGCCGAAAGGCTGGAGGAAGAGGCCCAGCGGCGTCAGATGCAGATCATAGGACGTATTCCATTTGATCCTGTTTTCACTGCAGCAATGATATCAGGCCAGACTGTTATCGAATACGGAAAAGACTCTGCGGTTGCAGGTGCAGTGCGGAGTATCTGGGAAAACATTACCAGTACGCCAGTTATGAGCAGTAAAGGCTTACGGATGCTGTAAGCAAATAAATACTATTAAAGGAGAATGAGTACATGGCGCGGATTCGCATCGCAATTCCATCAGAAGGTGAAGGAGGACTTGACGGCATACGATCAGGACATTTTGGCCATTGCGAAGTCTTTACCTTCGTTGATGTAGAGGACGGCATGATTAAGAATGTTTCCACCATACCCAATGTCGGGCATACGCAGGGAGGCTGCATGGTTCCGGTTACATTACTTGCCAATCATAACGTAAATGCCCTAATTGTCGGAGGTATCGGCATGAGACCGTTGATGGGCTTTCGACAGGTCGGTATACAAGTCTACCATGAAGACCGCACGGCGCAGATCAGGCCGGTCGTTGAAGATTTGATTGCTGGGAATATTCCTGCTATTGAGGACAATCAGGTCTGCGGAGGCGGACACCACTGAAAATATTATAATTGGGAGGAAACAATGAAGATTGCGGTGACTGCGAAGGGTGGAGACCTCAATTCAGAAGTTGATCCCCGCTTTGGCCGAGCGGCCTTTATAATTATTGTTGATACAGAGACAATGGGCTACGAAGTCATAGACAATAATGCTAATGTCCATGCATTCAAAGGGGCGGGAATCCAGGCGGCTACGACGATTTCCGAAAGGGGAGTTGAAGTGCTGCTAACTGGTTACTGTGGTCCGAATGCATTCAGAACGCTCGAAGCCGCGGGTATAAAAGTCGGTAGTGATACAACTGGAACCGTAGCTGGGGCAATAGAGATATTGAAAACAGGAGGCGTTAAGTACAGCGAAGCGCCAAATGCAGAGGGTCATTGGTAAATAAATTTAGAATTGATCGAATCAAGAAATCTGCAAATGTTGGCATGCAAAGGAGGCACTGGTCATGAAACATGTCTTTTTGATATCTTTTTTGATCCTCTCACTATTCATCGGCTCAGGTTTGAGCGATACTTCTTCTGTGGCAGACCAGAAAGTTTTTGATGTTGATCACGAATTATATCCCTACTATCCATCCCTCATAAAGTGGAATAAGTCCAATGCGAAATTCACACCTCCCGGGGTTTGTAATGGATGTCATTCCGACAAGTATGATGAATGGACAGGGTCCGTACATTCACTAGCCTTTCAGGATCCGATATATCAAGGAGAATTGAACAAAGCAGTTAGGGCGGTCGGACATGAGATTACACGACAATGCGAAGGCTGTCACTCTTCAGCTGGGATGGTAACGGGGGAGATCAAGAAACCTGGCATCGCTGAGCTTAGTCCGATGGCTCTGGCAGGCGTGTCATGCGATATTTGTCACTCTATTAGCGGCACTACTCATTGGCAAACACCATCGCATGAACCTGAGAACGGGTCTTTCATTCTGACCCCTGGAATCGACACTAAAGACGGCGAACAATTAATCAAGCGTGCACCATTTAATGCTATAGACGGTTGTGGTATGGGATTTCATCAGTGTGTGGAATCTCCATTGCACCTGAGAGCCGAGCTTTGCGCCGGGTGTCATCAGGTTTACCATTACGATTCGCATTTTCCTCTGGAAGCCACCTATTTAGAATGGAAGCATGGTCCTTATGCGCAAAAAAATATCCTGTGTCAGGATTGTCATATGGTTGATCTGTCTACATTTATGAGGGTAGCCGATGAGTTTCAAAAACCTGAACGCAAGGAGTATCGACATTTCTTTAACGGTGCGAACTATCTAATCTACTCTATGGCAGAGGCTGCAGCAAGGAAGACCGGGGATAATCAGAAGGCCTTAATTATAAAGGATAAGTACGAAATGGCTGTAAAACGTCTGCAATCGGCTGCTGATATTGAGATATCGCCTATCTATCAGCCTGAACAGAACGGAAAGTTAGTAGAAATAAAGTTACGTGTAAGAAATATCCGCGCAGGACATAATCTCCCGACTTCCTTAACAAATATTCGTCAAATGTGGCTTGAGGTTGTAGCGCGGGATGAAAAAGGGAATGTACTTATGAGTAGCGGCATAATTGACTCACAGGGGCATCTGCCTAGGAATGTAAGAATATTTGATTCAGAGGGCATGGGCAACGACTTCCACTTTGCAGTTGATCCATGGGTAATAACAGCTTTCTCCAAGCATGATACCATTCCTCCGAGGGGATATAAAGATGTATATTACGGCATCAATGCTCCGCAAGCATCTGCAAAGATTATAGTCGATGCCAAGCTAAGGTATCGCCAAGCCGATCAAGCCGTGGCGGAAAAGTTACTGCATGCCGTTCCAGAAAGCATTAATCTTAAAGACATCTATAACATTGACAAAATCCCGGCACTCCCTGTTGTTGACATGGTTTCCAAGCATGTCACACTTGAAATGAGAAAATAGATGCAAGAAGAATGAGGATGACTCTCTGAATTAGGACATAGCTGCATTAGTGCATGATGCATTTTGTACACGCTTTTGACAATTTCCGGAATGATGTGGTATAAAAAAATGCCTTTAATGATGGCCCCGTGAGGCCGAAAAGGTTAGGAGAACTCGTGACATTTAATATGAATAAGATGCCTTCCCCTTCAGCAAGGAGAAGGCTTTTTTTTTGAGATGATGACAAAGGAACTTCTCAGTAAGCAGGATATTGACAGGATCCTATCCAGGATTTCGCATGAGATTATTGAGAAAAATAAGGGACCGGAGAAGTTGTGTCTTGTCGGTATCCAGCGTGGCGGAGTCTATTTGGCTCATCGTATTGCGGCTCGGATTGAGTCAATTGAACGTGTTACAGTGCCTGTCGGCTCTCTAGATATCTCATTGTACAGAGATGATCTTACTCTTAGAAAGAAACGTCCTATAGTCAGAAAGACAGATATCCCCTTCGACATATCTGACCGAAGCATAGTTCTGGTAGACGATGTTCTCTTTACGGGCAGGTCGATAAGAGCAGCGCTTGACGCGCTAATGGATTTCGGGCGTCCGGCGCAGATACAGCTTGCAGTACTTATAGACAGAGGGCATCGTGAATTGCCGATAAGGTCTGACTACGTGGGCAAGAATATACCTACAGCCCGAAATGAGAGAATTGATGTTTTATTGGAGGAAGAGTCTGCCGAAGAAAAAGTCGTGCTGGTGAGTGAAGAATAAATGCCTAAAGATCTTGTCAGCATAAAAGACCTTTCCCTGGAAGAGACTGAGTCCATAATAGATACGGCGCTCTCGTTCAAGGATGTTTTAAAAAGAGATATCAAGAAGGTGCCTGCACTGCGTGGCAAGACTGTCGTCAACCTTTTTTTCGAGCCATCAACGAGGACAAAAACATCATTTGAGCTTGCTGAGAAGCGGCTAAGCCTGGATGTTATCAATTTCTCGGTAAGCAGCAGCAGCGTGGTAAAAGGAGAGAGCCTGCTCGACACTGTTCGGACTATTGAGTCATACGGGGTAGATTATATTGTCATACGCCATTCTTCATCTGGTGTGCCGCATTTTATAGCCGGACGAACTCGCGCATCAGTTGTGAATGCCGGTGACGGTATAAACGAGCATCCGACTCAGGCGTTTCTAGATGCTGTGACAATAAAAGAGAAGAAGGGTGGTATCCAAGGCCTGGAGGTGGCTATCGTGGGTGATATCCTGCATAGCAGGGTAGCCCGTTCTAACGTAGATTGCCTGATTAAACTGGGAGCCAATGTGCGACTTGTTGGGCCGCCGACTCTGATGCCGTTGCATCCGCCGGCTGGTGTTAGAGTTTTTTATGATATGAATGAGGGCATCAGGGGTGCCGATGTTATCATGATGCTGCGGATACAGCTTGAAAGGCAGGGTAAATGCTTCTTTCCGTCGACTAAAGAGTTTTTCAGGTATTGGGGTCTTAATGCCGAAAGGCTTCAGCTGGCTGAAAAGAATGCACTTGTAATGCATCCCGGACCGATGAATCGTGGCATTGAAATAGCTTCGGATGTTGCGGACTCTCCGCAGTCAGTCATACTTGAGCAAGTAACGAACGGTATTGCGGTGAGAATGGCCGTCATATACATGCTTCATGGATAGAGAGATATGGACAAGAGAATTATTATAAAAAACGGGCGCATAATTGATCCTGCGCAGGGCATTGACGGAGCAGGCGATATTATTATTGAAGGCGGCAGGATCGAGGAAGTTTTGGTTAAATTTCCTGAAGCAGCTAATAAGAGGCAGGCAGCTCTAAAGCCGAATATTAGAGATGTTAGGGTGATCGATGCGCAAGGCATGATCGTGATGCCCGGCTTAGTGGACATGCACACTCATCTCAGAGAACCTGGCTTCGAGTATAAGGAAACCATCAGGACAGGCACCATGGCCGGCATAAAGGGAGGGTTTACTTCCCTATGTCCAATGCCAAATACGAACCCGGCAAATGATAATCCCACTGTTGCAGCATTTGTGATAAAGAAAGCGATGGCAGAAGGTTGCTCTTCGGTTTTTCCTATCGGAGCAATAACCAAAGGGCAGCAGGGCCAGGAGTTGGCTGAAATGGGATTGATGCAGGAGATCGGTTGTGTTGCCTATTCTGACGACGGCAGACCGGTCATGAACGGTCTTGTTATGAGGCGTGCTCTCGAGTACTCGAAGGCGTTCGGATTCCCTATAATCGCGCACTGTGAAGATTTATCGCTGAGCGATGATGGCGTAATGAACGAAGGGCCTCTGTCAACATATCTTGGACTGAGAGGTATACCGGCAGCAGCCGAAGAGGTCATGATCTCGCGGGACATAATGCTGGCTAAACTGACCGGTGGCAAACTTCATGTAGCACATGTTTCCACGATAGGGGCTGTCGAACTTGTCAGGCGCGCAAAAAATGAAGGAATATCCGTGACTGCTGAAACATGTCCACACTATTTTTCGATCACTGAGAAAGCTGTTATGGGGTTTGACACAAGCGCAAAAGTGAATCCTCCTTTACGCACTGATGACGATGTATATGCTATCAAGAATGGACTTGGAGATGGGACAATCGATGTAATAGCTACGGATCATGCTCCACACCACGCCGATGAGAAGTCTCTGGAGTTTGACCGTGCACCTTCAGGCATATCAGGCTTGGAAACAGCTTTAGCTTTAAGCCTGACCCTTGTAGAGCAGGGAGTTCTTTCTATAAGCGATCTTATACGGAAAATGACCATCAATCCGTCTAATATTCTCGGACTTGACAGGGGGACTTTGAAAGTGGGTGCTGTTGCTGATGTGGCAATATTGGATGCCGGGAGTGAATTCATAGTAGAACCCGAGAAGTTCCTGTCAAAAGGTAGGAATACACCCTTTCGCGGATGGAAATTGAAGGGGGTTCCGCGTGTCGTCATATCAAAGGGAAGAATATTTGATATTGCGGGGTGGAAACAGTAATGAATAAGGCACTGCTGGTGCTGTCCGATGGTGTCGTATTTGAAGGTAATAAATTTGGCTCATCCGGCGAAGCTATAGGCGAGGTCGTCTTCAATACATCCATGGCAGGTTACCAGGAAATACTCACTGACCCTTCGTACCGGGGACAGATAGTAACTATGACATATACACAAATGGGTAACTATGGTATATGCACAGAAGATATTGAATCGATCGGTGGTCCAAAGGTAAACGGTTTTGTGGTAAAGGAATATATCGATTTCCCCAGCAACTGGAGATCAACGTCCTCTCTGGGTGATTACCTCGAAAACAATAATATAGTAGGTATTGAGGGACTTGATACCAGGGCATTAACGAAGCACCTCCGAGACCATGGTGCGCAGATGGGGATAATCTCGACAGTCGATTCCGATCCATTATCCTTATTGCAAAAAGTGCGGGCGCATCCGGGCATCTCTGCATTCGATCTGGTGAAAGAAGTGACATCTGCGGATGCCTATTCATGGAAGGAAGGATGTTGGAAATGGTGCGCAGGTGAAAAAGATGTTAGCCCACTTAAGGTAGTGGTTTATGACTTTGGAGTTAAATTCAATATCTTGAGAAACCTTGTTGAGGCAGGCTTCAATGTATCAGTAGTGCCGGCTATGACTACAGCGGAAGCTGTGCTCGACGAAGACCCTGATGGCATAATTTTTAGCAATGGTCCGGGTGATCCTGAAACCGTCACATATGCGATCGAGAATGCGAAGAAGCTCATTGGCAAGAAACCGATCTTTGGCATTTGCCTGGGACACCAAATATTGGGACTGGCAATGGGAGGCAGGACGTACAAATTGAAATTTGGTCATCACGGGGGGAATCATCCTGTTAAAGATATGCTGACCGGTCGTGTTGAGATCACATCGCAGAACCATAATTACTGTGTGGATATCAGAAGCCTTCAGGGACAGGTCAGGCTTACTCATAAGAACTTATATGATGGCACTGAGGAAGGCATGCAGCATATCGAGCTGCCACTTTTTTCGGTGCAGCACCATCCGGAAGCAGGACCCGGGCCGAACGATTCAGCACATTTATTTAAAAGATTCAGAGAGATGATAGAAAGCTAGCATTAAGCTATGCATTGATTGCAATTTTTCAACGGGAATAATATGCCGAAAAGAGCAGACATACATAAGATACTTTTGATTGGGTCTGGACCGATAGTAATCGGTCAGGCCTGTGAATTCGATTATTCCGGGGCGCAAGCATGCAAGGCGCTGAGAGAGGAAGGCTTCAGCGTTGTGCTCATAAATTCAAACCCGGCCACCATCATGACTGATCCTGACATGGCTGATGCCACCTATATAGAGCCATTGTCCGCTGAGATTATTGAACTTATCATCAGGAAGGAAAGGCCTGATGCCATCCTGCCGACGATGGGTGGACAGACTGCATTAAACCTTGCTGTGGAGCT